>JBKDXR010000043.1:0-47013 GCA_046306055.1 Flavobacteriales bacterium | reverse complement strand
GCATCCAGGTTGTTCGCATCATATACACGGATCACCACGTTGTCGGTGGTCTCGCTTCCAGCGCAGGGGCCATTGTTGATCATCCACTGGAACTCGTGGGTACCCACGGGCAGACCGGTAACCGTGGCATTGGGATCGCTTGGGTCGGTAATGGTGCCGAAGCCGCTCACCTGGAACCACATGCCCTCGGCGGGGAATGTCGGTGCGTTGGCCGCCAACGTCGCCTCACTGTCCGGTGTGCAGAGGTCCTGGTCAGGCCCTGCAGCGGCGGGCTCCTGGTCCTCGTCGAACACGAAGATGCTTACTAGATCATCGGTCTGTGAATTGGCACAGGGGCCGTTGCTCACGATCCAGCGGAACACGTTCTCACCAATGGCCAGGCCAGTAACCGTACTGGCCGGGTTTGTGGGGTCCGTGATGGTTCCCGTACCGCTGACCAGGCTCCAGGTTCCGGTGGCAGGTATGGTGAGGCTACTACCTTGAAGTGTGGTGCTGGTATTGGGCGTGCAGAGCTGCTGGTCCACACCCGCATTGGCCACCGGGTTCAACGCATCGAACACACGGATCACCACCTGGTCCGAAGTGCTACCACAAGGACCGTTCACGATGGTCCAGGCGAAGATGTTGACGCCGACCGGCAGGTTATTGAGCGCGGTGTTCGGATTGTTCGGCTGCGCAATGCTGCCACCACCAGCGATCAAGGTCCACAGGCCAATGCTCGGGACGGTGGGTGTATTACCGGCCATCGACACGGACGAAGTGGGCGTACACACATCCTGGTCGGGACCGGCATTGGCGGCCGCTGCGGTATTGTCGTACACGAACACGCTGACCAGGTCCGTGGTGATGGCGTTCGGACAGGCACCATTGTTCACCTGCCATTGGAACACGTTCTCCCCTACCGCCAATCCGTTCACCACCGTAGTAGGTCCGGTCGGGTTGGCGATACTACCGCTACCACTGACCAGGGTCCATTGACCCACAGCGGGCAGGATGAGAGCGCTGCCGTTCAGCGTGGCGCTGGAGGAAGGCGTGCAGAGCTGCAGGTCATTCCCCGCATTCGCCACCGGATTGTTCGGGTCGTACACGAGTATGGTTACCACATCGCTGGTGATACCGCACGCACCATTATCGATGCTCCAACGCAGCACGTTCACACCGATGCTCAGTCCACTTACGCTTGTGGTGGGGCTGGCCGCATTGGCGAAGGTGGCGGTACCGCTCACCACGCTCCAGCTGCCAGTGGCCACTCCAACGGGAGCATTGCCTGCCAGCGTGGTCGCAGTAGCCGTTCCGCAAAGCGATTGGTCAGGACCTGCCTCCGCCGCTTGTGCATTGCCGTCGGCAAGCGTAATGGTCATGGAACTGCTGGTGATCGGGTTCGGGCAGGCTCCATTGTTCACGGTCCACACGAACGTGCTCACACCCACACCGATGCCGGTGATCGCCGTGCTCGGATCATTGGGAGAAACGATGGTGGCCACAGGACCTGATGCCTGGGTCCAAGTGCCTTGCGCTGGGAAGGTCACCGCACTACCCTGCATGGTGGTGCTGGTCACCGGCGTGCAGAAGCTCTGCGCCGGGCCGGCATTGGCAGCTGGGTTGTTCGGATCGTAGATGAAGATGCTCATCTGGTCGGTGGTGATCCCCGTGCAGGGGCCATTGTCCACCGTCCATTGGAAAATGTTCTGGCCAATTCCCAAGCCGGTCACCGTGGTGTTCGGACTTGCGGGATCGGTGATCACACCCGTGCCGCTAACGAGGGTCCATGAACCCGTGGCAGGCACAGTGATGGAACTGCCGGCCAACGTAGTACTACCGCTGGTGGAGCAAATGGATTGATCCGGACCCGCATTGGCGATGGGATTGGATAAATCATATACCTGAATGCGCACCACATCACTGGTCACACCGCCGGGGCAGGGACCATTGCTCACGGTCCACTGGAACTCGTGAATACCCACAGGAAGGTTGCTGATCTGCGTGGTGGGACTGTTCGGGGTGACGATCGTACCGCTACCACTTACAATGGTCCAAGTTCCCGTTGCGGGGAAGGTGACCGCACTAGCGGCCATGAACACAGAATTGGGCGCTACCGGTACGCAGATGCTTTGGTCCGGGCCGGCGTTCGCGATCGAGTTGCTCGGATCGAAATTGAACAGCGTCACTTCATCACTGCTACTGCCACAAGGACCGTTGATCACCGTCCAACGAAGCACGGTTGCCCCGGTACCAAGACCGTTCACCGAGGTTGTTGGGTTGTTCGGGTTGGCGATGTTGGCCGTTCCGCTCAACACGGTCCACGTTCCCTGAGCAGGGGCCGTCACGGTGCTGCCGGCCAAGGTGGCACTCGAGGCTCCGCAGAGCAGCTGGTCCGGTCCGGCGTTCGCACTGGCGCTCGCTGCATCAAAAATGGTCACTGTCACCGTGCTCGTGGTGATCGCCCCGGGGCAAGGACCGTTGGAGATGCTCCACTGATAAACGTTGGCTCCAAGACCGACACCCGTGACCGTGGCCGTTGGGCTGTTGATGTTCGAGAAGGTACCCGAGCCGCTAACCACGGACCAAGTACCCACCGCAGGGCTCACCGCCGCGTTGGCCGCGAGGGTAACGCTGGTCACTGGCGAACATAGGTTCACGTTGCTTCCTGCTTGTGCCGCCGGAGCGTTCCTATCGAACACACGTATGGTGACCTCATCGAAGGATGTGGGCGGAACACAGGGACCATTGTTCACCGTCCAGCGCAACACGTAGGTACCTACGCCCAAGTTGCTCACGCCCGTGGTCGGGCTGGCGGGGTTGGCGATCACGGCACCAGCAGGACCCGATTGAATGGTCCATGTACCGGTGGCCGGCAACGCAACAGCGGAACCGGCCATGATGGTACTGGCTGCACCGGTCGATGTTGTACAAAGCTCTTGATCAGGACCAGCAGCAGCGGCGTCCAACGTTGAGCTGAAGCGAGTGATCACCACTTGGCTCGTGGTGATGCCGTTTGCGCAGGGGCTGTTGTTCACGGTCCATTGGAACACGTTGTTGCCGATGGAGAGCCCGGTCACAGAAGTGGTGGGGCTGTTGGCATTGGCGAACGTACCCGTACCGCTGATCACCGTCCAGGCACCCGTGGCAGGTGCAATTGGAGTTGAACCAGCAAGCGTGGTCCCGGGAGAACAGACTTGCTGGGCAGGACCCGCGTTGGCAGGGGGACTGTTCGGATCGAACACAGTGATCACCACATCATCCGTAGTGGTGGAAGGGATGCAGGGGCCGTTGTTGATCGTCCACCGTAGCGTGTTCACACCAGGACTGAGACCACTGACCGCAGTGCTGGGGCTGTTGGCGTTGGCGAAGGTGCCCGAACCGGTGACCACGGACCATATACCTGAGGCCGGTACAATGGCGGCATTGGCGGAAAGTGTGGCCGAAGTGACCGGTGCGCAAAGTTGCTGATCCACCCCGGCATTGGCAGGGGCTTGCGTATTGGTGAACACACGGATGGTCACCGTGGAGCTCGTAGGCGCTCCGCAAGGACCGTTGTTGATGGTCCATCGCAACACGTTGTTTCCAGCGGACAGACCGCTGACCGTTGTGTTCGGAGCGTTGGCGTTGGCAAAGGTGCCGGTACCGCTCACTACGGTCCAGCTACCCACTGCCGGAGCCACGGCGGTGTTTGCGGCAAGCGTGGTGGACGTGGACGGCAAACAGAGCTCCTGCAATGGGCCGGCGTTAGCTGCCGCCTGAGCGGGGTTGAACGCTGTGATCACCACATCATCACTGGTGGTGCCGCAGGTCTGATAGTTCACCGTCCAGCGGAAGGTATTGATTCCGGTCCCAAGGCCCGATACGGTCGTTACGGGATCATTGGGGTTGGCGAAGGTCCCGCCCCCGTTCACTACGGTCCAAGTACCCTGCACTTGGGAGAAAGGCAGTACACCCGCCAAGGTCGCTGTCGTGCCGCACACGCTCTGGTCCGGACCAGCATTCGCCGGCGTGAACGGCGGGGTCACCTGTATGGCGAAACCGAAATTATTCAAACCGACCAACGGGCAGGCATTGTCCTGGACGTTCACCGAGAACAGGTTTTGTCCAATATCCGCAACCGTTGGGGTCCAACAGAAGGTTCCCACTGGGCGTGGCCCTCCAGAAACGGTGAACGATGCCGCAGGGATGCCGTTGTTCCAAGACATCGTCACCAGTTGTGCCGCATCTGCATCAGTACTGTTGACCGTGAAGCAGAAGGACTGGCCGGCGCATACTTCGAAGGTGTTCAGGTCGGCTCCGTTGACCCCGCTCACGGTGGGCAGGTTATTGCTGCAGGCAATAATGGCGAACTGCACATCACGTATGTACTCACCGATCTGCACACCATTCCTCCATTCCCTCACGCGAACGGTGACAACGGCGAATTGCTGGATGCTCGGGGTGAAGGTGATTGTACCGGTCACCGGGTTGATCTGCACCGCGTTCGCACCGCCGCTGGTCACTACAGGCTGCAGGAACGAGTAACCGGCATTGTAGGGGATCAATGCACCGTTGGTGCTAAGGGCCGGAGCCAGTGCGAAGCTGAGCGAGTCACCATCGATGTCATTGAATCCATGGTTGTAGCTCACCGGCTGTCCCACACAGGCGAACGGAGTGGGGTCATTGAGATAGCGTGGCGAATTGTTGCACGCTGGCAACGTATTGTTCAAGCGCGCATAGAGGTACAGGTCGCGAGATCCCGGGTTGTTCAGCGACGTGATGGCATTGTTGCGGCAGCACAGTGTCCAATCAATGATCCAGTCGGTGCCACATCCGGCAAAGGCGCTCAAATTCACAACGGCACTGTAGCGATAACGCTCAATGCCGTAGACTCCTGAAGTGCTCGTGCAACGGTCCGCAGCACCGAAGCACAACGGGGTCACCACATCCACGCCATCAAGACCGAAGCAAGGGTTCAGCGTGGCATTGCATTGTGTGCTCCTCAACCTGAACTGACGGCCGTTATTACAATTCGTGGGCGCTGCCACACCGTTGCAGTCCCGGTAGAAGTTCAGCCGTACCCGATATAGGTTGGGGCCGATACATTCATAAGTAAGCTCGCCGCCCATGGCGTGCGTGGCCCGGGCCTCACCCTGCCAGAGCAGCAGGGCCGCCAGCACGGGCAGCAGGTAACGAAGGGGGGCGATCACTGCGGCACCCGCAAAGCGGACCGCGTTCCAGAGGCGTCGTTTTTCAACCATGTACCGACCAGTATGTGAGCACATGTCTTCGTGTTCATTCCCATCGTCCGCCAAGGAAGATTCCTTGCAGGGCCCTCCTATTGTCAAAGACCTCATCTCGCCTCGGGGGTATAAGGCAGGGTACGAACAGAAAGAACACAGAACAGGTGCCGGGCAAACCTAGACCGAGCCTAAAGGCAACGATCGCCCCACTGGATCACACTTGTTAACATGATAATGTGGGCCGTAGCGTGAAAAGCCGAATGTCGCTACAACGACCCCGAGCAGGAACAGGTCGAACGAAACGCCCAAGTCATCGAAGAATAAAGGCATTCCGTCGCAAACCCGATCACGCCGTGTATTGGTCGCTCATGCGCAGCCATCAACCTGCGGAACACGAGATCTGAACGTGCTGAACGGATGCCACGCAAACCACATCCATCGCCTCCATGCCCAATCCTCGCTCGACACGCGATCGCACGAGCGAGCTCGATACCCTGTCATTTGGAACGCGGTGTCGAACGCGACACCGTCCTTGGGGCAGGCGTGGTTGGCCGCGGCGCAGGACGCGACGGACCCTCCCGGCGGACCGCAGTGCGTTGAACGGAGGGGCCCGGTGCAGGGGTGCGGCTGTTGGTGGCGCGGGAAACACTTCGAACACCAGTGCTTGTCGTGCGTGTCCCACCCATGTTCTTGGCAGTGGTCACCAATGGCTCCATGGACTTCGGAAAGGGCGTCGCGCTCACCTGCATCGGAGCATCGGACGCACAGTTCACCATCTTGGAAATGCGATTGACACCGATGTGACCGAATGCCGTGTAGGTATTGCACGCCGCATCCATCACCGTCACGGTCACCAGACCTCCGGGCCCTTGCTCCGCCCGCAGATCGGTGTATGGCGGAACACCACCTACCGCATGCCAGCTCACCGTGCCCCTGGTAAGGACCACCGACTGGTACATCACCGGAACTGGCAACACGTTCATCTCATTCGTCTCGCAATACATGTCCACCACTTCCGCATCGGTGATGTACAGCACCACGAACAGGTCACGCGCCGAAGTGATCACAGAGGCGCACAACAATGGCAACAGGATCAAGTAACGCATGGCATACGTTTTTCAAGGTGAAGATAGTTCATCGAACACCCGAATAGCAAACCGCTTGCAGCGACGATGGCGATCCCATGATCGCCGGTCCGCTCATTATATTGGGTGCTCGGTCAAGATGGCATCTGGACTTGTGCGATCACCTCCCGAACGAACACCACAATACATGGCACCCCATTTCTTCCGCTATCTCCTGATCTCCGTCCTGTTCGCCAGCACGATACCGATCAACGCACAGTTCGTTGCCACCGTGCAAATGACAGAGCATGTGGAGGGCATTTGCGACAGCACCCAGGTATTTCACTTGTGGAACACCTTCGACGGGCAAAAACAAGCAACCTGCACTGTGAGCGATGCAGCCATACAAGCGCGGCTGAACAGTGGCGTGACCTATTTGAAGGACAATCCGAAGTTCAAGCTGCCGAAAGGTGCATCGGTGTCCACATGGGTGAACTGTGAAGGTGCGCTGGTGAAGGTTAAAATGGAGTCAAAGAACGCCGCCTTCAACGAACAGGTGGAGGCCGTGTTCCGCGATCTCGGTGAATGGACGGCGGGCCGCACCGGCGGCAAGAACGTGGACAGCGTAAGGCTTTGGGGCATCACCATCTACAAAGGCTACATCTTGCTGCAATGAGCACCGTCGAGCGTGACGTGTGATCATGGAAGAACTCGAACAGGGCCCCCTCAATGGTCAATGACCACCATGAACGATGGGCGGAGCGATCGGCCCACTACCCACCGAACACGCGCCGCAGTAGATCACTGGTGCGGGCCATGGGATCCTTGCGGATGCGTGCCTCCTCTTCCGCGACCAGCACAAAGAGGCCCTCGATGGCCTTCTGTGTAACGTAACCGTCCAGGTCGGTATCCACCGCTTTTTGGCCCGTGAAGGCACCGGCCTTGTTGTAAGCGGATGTCAAGGGCGTCCAGTAACTGGTCAGGGCCACTTTGCTGGTGGCGCGCTCCACAATGGGGCGGAATCTTGCCATCAGTGATGCCGTGGTCTTCTCGCGCAGGTAGTTGGTGGCTGCCTGGTCGCCGCCCTTCAGGATCGCAAAGCCATCGCTCACGCTCATGCCAAGGATGGCATCACGCAGGACCGGCAAGGCCTCCTTGGCCGCTTCTTCAGCCGCGCGGTTCATGGTGAGTTCGAACTCCTGCACCTGGGCGGTCATGCCCATACCGGTCAGCGTGCTTTTCACCTTCTGTGCTTCGGCCGGGAACGGGATGCGGATGCGATCGTCCTTCCAAAAGCCATCGAGCGCGGAACCCTTGCTCACGGACTGCTCCGCTCCCTTCCCCAAGGCCTCCTTCAGCCCGGCGATGACCTCATCGTTGGTGAGGCCGCCCGGCTTGGCGGTGACCTTGCCTGCAGCGTCCTTGATGGACCGGGGTAGCTGTGCTGAACAGGAGGTGGCGATGCCGAGCATCAAAAGGAGAAGGAAGAACAGCTGTTTCATGGGAAGGAATGAGGTAGGCGAGCGCGGACAAATAACGTGCCTTGATCGCGGGAACGATACCGGAAGCGTACAATCGAAAGCAGCGGGTCCACTATCAGCGCACCGGCCGGAAAAAGGTGATGGCACCCTTCTTCACATCGGCCATGACCAGTTCATATTGACTCACCTTGCGTCCCGAGCGACCGAAGTTCTGATGTGCGATGATGTAGTGGCCTTGCTCCAACACCTTGATCACTATCGCGGTGTGCGGCCCCATGGCTACTTGCTCCATGGATCGCTCTGTCCGTCGTTCGATCATGACCTTTTCGAACTGTACGATATGACCACGCATCACGGGTTCTCTACGCCAGTCCATGGCAATTCCGAAGCCATAGCCTCCATCCCACTTTGCACCGGCCTTGTTCAAAGCGAACTGCGCCAGGTCCCAGCACTCACCCCGCCCGATCTTCTTGATCATGGATGCTTCCGCGAAGGGGGTGCCGACACCCTTGCTGAGCTCTTCGACACCTTGACGCTCATCCAGACCGGCTGGGTGAAGGACTTCCCCATCCTGCTCTATGGGAAGGACTATTGGCAGCCGATGCTGGAGCAGATCGACCGCATGATAGCCGAGGGCACCATCGGGCGCGAGGAACTGAAGTTCGTTTACGTGGCCGACAGCATGGACGAGGCGACGGAACTGCTGCAGGACCAGCTGGTGGAGATGTGGCAGGAGGCTCACGATCGCAAGGATGCCCCGAAATGGTGGTTCCTGGAGGGCCAACTGAACGCTCGCGGTGCAGTGCGATAGCGAGGATCGGCGACTGTGGTTAGCGCTACTTTTACGATTCATCGCACCCCCCATCATGAAGCACCTCTTCCTTGGCCTCGCGCTACTGACCACCGTGCAGGCGAACGCCCAGAACGTATACACGGCCACCTACACCGCCGGCGACATCCAGTCGGACATCACCTTCACGGCCCTTCCGGGAAGTTCCTCGTGCCCGGCGCAGCTCACGGTGAACGTGCCGACCGGAGAGACCATCGACTCCGCGGTGGTGAGCTATACCTACTTCAGCTCGCTGGCCGGCTTCGGCAGCCCGGCCATGCAACGCAGCCAGATCCGCTGCATCACCACGGGCCAGGCGGAGACCCAGCTCGCCCTCGCGGTGAACCCCGGCCTTACCACGGCGAACTACCTGCGCACACTCACCATCGCGAACGGGCTCTCCACCGGGCCCGTCACCTTCGAGATGCATGCCGGCAACACCGGCCTGCTCGGAGGGCCCTGCACCAGCCTGCACACCATCAACAACAACACCTGGACCATCGCCGTGCATACATCCGGCGGAACTACCGGGCTCGCATCGATCGCCACGGACGGAATGGACCTTTGGCTGGACGGCATGGATGGATTGCGCGCGGAGGGCCTGTCGAACGACCCGGCCACCGTGCGGGTCCATGATGCCATGGGACGCCTGATCATGGAACGCGCGGTGCTTCCGGTAAACGGCTCCCTCCGGCTGTCCCTTCCGGAAGGCCTGCCTGGCGTGTTGATGGTGACCGTTGACCAGAACGGCGCCCGTGTGGAACGCCGCCTCGCACGCCTCTAGAGGCCGATCGGCGTCCGGTCACACGAGCTAACAGAGCCTTAACGCAAGATCAAGGACCCCTTCATGTGGGGCCTGACCTTTGCGGCGCCGCGGGGAAGAAGTCCGCGTTGAACGCCATGCAGAAGCTCATTAACCTGATCGCAACCTTGCTCCTGGCCACCACGGCCTTCGGCTAAAAAGCCTCCATCACGGACAACGTGACCGCGAAGGAGAATGGCAGCAAGAGGACGCAAGGGATTACCATACCGAAAAAACGGAAGCAGAAGCAGATCGGTATGCGTTGAGCTGTATTACAACCCCAACAACACCTCCCCCGGATCCTTGCCTCCGAACACCAACTTGTTCGGGTCCTCGATCATCTCCTTCACCTTGTACAGGAAGCTCACGCTCTCCTTCCCGTCAATGATGCGGTGATCGTAACTGAGCGCCACGTACATGATGGGGCGGATCACCACTTGACCATTCACGGCCACGGGACGCTCCACGATGTTGTGCATGCCGAGGATGGCGCTCTGCGGTGGGTTCAGGATCGGTGTGCTGAGCATGCTGCCGAACACGCCACCGTTGGTGATGGTGAAGGTGCCGCCGGTCATCTCGTCGATGCTCAGTTTGCCGTCGCGGGCCTTGATGGCGAGCTCCTTGATCTTCGCTTCGATCTCGGCCAGCGTCATGCGCTCCGCATTGCGCACGACCGGCACCATCAGGCCCTTCGGGCTGCTAACGGCGATGCCGATATCCGCATAATCGAAGGTGATGATCTCCTCCCCGCTGATCTGTCCACCCACGTTGGGGTAGAGGCGCAGTGCCTCGGTCACGGCCTTGGTGAAGAAGCTCATGAAGCCGAGGTTCACGCCCTTCTGTTCCTTGAACTTGTCCTTGTACTTGTCGCGCAGGGCCATCACGGCGCTCATGTCCACCTCGTTGAAGGTGGTGAGCATGGCGGTCTGGTTCTTCACGCTCACCAGGCGCTCAGCCACCTTCTTGCGCAGGGTGGTCATCTTGGCGCGGCTGTCGTTACGCGTGCCGCCCCAGCCGTTCATCAGCTTGTCGTTGGCATCCACACCACCAGCGATGTAAGCCTCCACATCGCTCTTGGTGATGCGGCCATTGGGGCCGCTGCCTTTCACTTTGCTGGCGTCCACCCCTTTCTCATCCAGCATGGCCTTGGCCACCGGCGTAGCGTGCGCAGCGGATGTCGCCGGAGCTGGAGCGGCAGCAGGTGTTGGCGCAGCGGCAGGTGCCTTTTTCTCTTCCTTCACCGCCTTCTCCTCCTTCACTTTTTTCTCGGCCTTCACGCTGGTGTCGATGCGGGCCACCACATCACCCACGTTCACGGTGGCATCGGCCTCGGCGAGCAGTTCCACTTCGCCTTCGGCCTCAGCGCTCAGCTCCAGTGTGGCCTTGTCGCTATCGATCTCGGCGAGCACTTGGTCCTTCTCCACCACATCGCCGCTCTTCACGAGCCATTGCGCGATGCGTACTTCACTGATGCTCTCTCCGGGGCTGGGGACTTTGATATCGACGGTGGCCATCTAACGGGTAGGTGATGTGTGGTTCTGATCGTTCCGTGGTTCTTTTCAGGCCTTGGCCTTTACTGCGGCGGCCGACCTGCTGAACGCCTGCTCGATGATGGCGATCTGCTGATTGGCGCTGCGCTTGCTGCTGCCGGTGGCGGGTGCTCCGCTGGCCGGCCGGCTGATGCACTGGAAGGTGATGCCCAGCGCCTCTTGAGCATGCATGAGGATATGCGGCCAGGCACCCATGTTCTTCGGTTCCTCCTGGACCCAGAGGTAGCGTTCGGCCTTGCCATACTTCTTGATCACGGCCTGCATCTGCTCAATGGGCAGAGGGTGCAGTTGTTCGATGCGCACCAACGCGGTGTCCATGATGCCGTTCTTTTCGCGATGCTCGGCCAGGTCGTAATGCACCTTGCCCTGCGTGAAGATCACGGTCCTCACTTTCTTCGGGTCGGCGGATGCATCGTCGATCAGCTCCTGGAAGCAGCCGGTGGCAAGGTCATCCAGCTTGCTTACGCAGCGCGGGTGACGCAACAGGCTCTTGGGGCTGAACACCACCAAGGGTTTGCGGAATTCCCATGCCAGCTGGCGCCGCAAGGCGTGGAAGAAGTTGGCCGGTGTGGTGCAATTCACCACCACCATGTTCGCATCAGCACAGCTTGCCAGGAAGCGTTCCATGCGCGCACTGCTGTGTTCCGCGCCCTGTCCCTCGTAGCCGTGGGGCAGCAACAGCACAATGCCGTTCTGCGTGTTCCACTTCTCTTCCGCACAGCACAGGTACTGGTCCAGAATGATCTGCGCACCGTTCACGAAGTCGCCGAACTGGGCTTCCCAAATGGTGAGCACCTCCGGGTTGGTGAGCGCGTAACCATACTCGAAGCCGAGCACGGCGTACTCGCTGAGCAACGAGTTGTAGATCTGCAGCAGCGCCTGGCCTTCCTGAATGTTCTTCAGGTGGATGAACTCCTCCTCACTGTCCTCCACCTTCACCACGGCATGGCGGTGGCTGAAGGTTCCACGCTCCACATCCTGCCCGGTGAAACGCACGGGGTGACCCTCCACCAGCAGCGAGCCGTATGCAAGCAGTTCGGCCATGCCCCAGTCCAGGGTCTCGTCGGCCATCATCTTCTTGCGGTCGTTGAGGATCTTCTCCAGCTTGCTGAAGAATTTCTTGCCATCGGGGTGCTGCTCGGTCAGCTTCTCGCCGATCATCTTCAACACCTCCTTCTTCACCCCGGTACCAGGCGATGTCAGGAAGTCCTTTGGCTCAGCGCGCTTGAAGCCCTTCCAGCGTTCGGCCATGAAGTTGGTGATCTTCCCTACGCGCACCTGCTTGGCCTCGTTGAGCCGCTCATCGAGCATGGCCGTGAAGGACCGCTCCATTTCCTCGGCCAGTTCGCGGGCCCCTTCCACACCACTGGCGAGCAGTTTCTGCGTGTACAGCTCGCGGGGGTCGGGGTGCTTGGCGATGGCCTTATAGAGCACGGGCTGCGTGAACTTCGGTTCGTCGCCCTCGTTGTGGCCATGCTTGCGGTAGCAAAGGATGTCCACCCATATGTCGGTACCGTACTTCTGGCGGTAGTCCATGGCCAGCTTCATGGTATAGGCCACGGCCTCGGCATCGTCGCCGTTCACGTGGAACACCGGACACTGGGTCACCTTGGCAACATCGGTGCAATAGGTACTGGAGCGCGCATCGATATAGTTGGTAGTGAAGCCCACCTGGTTGTTCACCACGATGTGGATGGTGCCGCCCACCTCGTATGCCTTGAGGCCCGCCATCTGCACCACCTCATAGACCACGCCCTGCCCGGCAACAGCGGCATCGCCATGGATGAGGATCGGGGCCGTGATGCCCTTCTGGAACTTGTCGTCGTGCTCGATGATGGCGCGGGCAATGCCCTGCATCACCGGACCCACGCTTTCCAAATGGCTCGGGTTCGGTGCCAGCGTCAGTCGCACATCCTTGCCCTTGTTGGTCTTTACCACGGAGCTGTAGCCCATGTGGTACTTCACGTCGCCCTCCACCAACGAATCCTCGTAGTCCTTGCCCTCGAACTCGCTGAAGATCTGGTCATAGCTCTTGCGCAGGGTATTGGCCAGCACATTGAGGCGACCGCGGTGGGCCATGCCGATAACATACTCCGTAACGCCCAGTTCGGCACCATGCTCGATCACGGTGTCCAGAGCAGGGATCAGGGCCTCGGCCCCCTCGATGCTGAAGCGCTTGGCACCGATGAACTTCTTGCCCAGGAATTTCTCGAAGACCACGGCCTCGTTGAGCTTGCCGAGGATGTCCTTCTTCTGCTGAATGGTGAAATCGGGCTGGTTGCGCACGCTTTCCATGCGCTGTTGCAGCCACTTCACCTTCTCGGGGTTGCGGATGAAGCGGAACTCCGCACCGATGCTCTGGCAGTAGGTCTGCTCCAGCAGCGCCACGATGTCGCGGAGCTTCGCCGGACCAAGGCCGATCTCATTTCCCGCACTGAACACGGTATCCAGGTCGGACTCACTGAGGCCGTAGGTGGCCAGGTCCAGGGGCGGACCGTACTTGCGCCGCTCGCGGACCGGATTGGTTCGGGTGAACAAGTGTCCGCGTTGGCGGTAGGCGTTGATGTACTCCAACACCTTGAACTCCTTCTGGAAGCGGTCCTGACCACCACCGGAGGCCATGGGCGAAGCGGGCTCATCGCCCTCGTGCAGGGCCGTGGCGAACTCGAAGCCCTCGAAGAACCGGGCCCAGCCGGTCTCCACACTGGCGGGGTCCTTCAGGTATTGTTGGTGGAGTTCGTCGAGCCAGGCGCTATCGACGTTGCTGAGGTAGGAATACTTGTCCATGTAGGGGGTCCGGTGGATCCTGGGGCAAAGGTAGGTTTTGGGCGGTGCGTTCTACGCCAGAACGAGGGCCGTTGTTCGGTGCCAAGTCCCGAGAGATCCGCTGGCCTGAACGAATGCAGGGGGCGCCATCAGAACCGGCCCGCGAAACGCAGCCTGGTCAGCACCTTCTGGAGGGCCCGCAGCACGCACTCCCCGGCCAGCGCGTGCAGGCCGCCCAGGGCCATGGTGCGGCGCAGGTGGCCTTCGGGAATGTCCACCCGGTACATGGCGGTCTGCAGGGCCGTTGTGCTTTGCCGCTGCAGCTCTTCCAATCGGGGCAACACCCCGGAACGCAGGGTCTCGAAGGCCTCCTCACCCAGTGGTGGCTGGGGCAGCTCCATTTCGGACAGGGCAAGGTCCTTCCGCAACTGGGCCACCGTGGAGGCAAGCACCTCGGCGCGGTCCAAAAAGCGCTGGACGCCCTCAATCCCCGGTTTCGACAGATCGTTGTTCACGGTGTGCGCACTTGCTCCAAAGGTCGGCATGGGCTGGCACTATTTTCGCCGTGCACCTGCGTTCCATTCTCAGGAGCCAGCAACGAACAACGACCAGTCACCCATGCGCACCGTCCTACTCTCCGTGTTCTCCGCCCTTTCCGTGCTCTCCGCCACCGCCCAGTACGGCATTTTCGACGCCGCCGCGGTGAAGGCCGCCAAGGCCACCACCACCATCGTGGTGCTCGACGATGGCGATTCGCCCTACAACCGCACCATCACGGACGCCATGAAGGCGAACTGGAAATTCACCGGCAACCTCGAGTTCGTGAAGGTGAGCGAACTGGCCGCGCAACCGATCACCCCGGACAAGACCTACCTGCTGAAGACCGCCAAGGTGGACCCCGTGAAGTTCGAGGCCACCTTCATCACGCTGGTGAAAGGCTGGAAACAGAAAAAGGGCGAAACCCTTCAGCAGAAGGACAACGCCTTCACCAGCATTCCCTCGGAGCATGAGCTGGCCTTCATCATGATCGACCCCAAGGCGATCAATGACAACGAGAACACAGCGATGCTGACCGTGTACGTAAAGCACCTGCAGGACTACCTGAAGCAGGTGGAAAGCGGCAAGATCACCGACAAGGCCACCGCCGACCGCCTGTACGCCGGCCGCACGCGACTGATCCGCGATACGGAACTGCATATCGGGCAGGCCCACCTGGACAAGAGCCTTACCGACCTGACCAAGGTGCAGGAAAGCTACACGGCGCCCGTGAAATTGGAGCCCGTGAAGGTGATGATGCAGGCGGTGGAAGCGCAGGACCGCACGATCACCGTGACCGATGTGCTTCTGACGGGCGACTACAAGACCAAGCATTGCTTCAAGCGCATCTTCAACGCGGGCACCGGCGAGCTGATGTACCAAGGCGATGACGCCGCCCTCGCCGGGAAGAAGGAAGGCATCCTGGCGCAGGACCTGCTGAACGTGATGCGCGCCCGCTAAGCCGGACACCATGGGCACCCAACGATCGCTGCTGATGTCCGTGGCGATCGTTGGGTGTTCGCTTTTCAGCACGGCACAGACCGAGCAACCGACCAGCTTATGGACGCCGGGCGGGGGCCTTGGGGTGTGCCTGCAAGGCCCAATGGGACTCGAGGCGCACGGCAATTACCTGTGGGTGAAGGAGCCGAAGGCACAAGGCAGCTCTTTCTACATGATCGGCCCGGAACTGGCCCTGGGCGTGTACCTCGATGACCGATCGTTCAGCGGGCAACGGCTGGGGTTGCGCCAGATCTGGTGCCCGAATAGCTACGTGGGCCTTTCGGCCATGGTGGGCGCCGAGAATTATACCCGCTCCTTTTCACTGGAGGATACCCGCACGTTCCTGCAGGGTGGCATCTCCCTCATCGGCCTGTTGAGCATTGAATACGGCAGAGGCTTTCCCTTGACAGAGGCGACCGAGCTGCCGACCACGGACAGAGTGGTGCTTCGCATCGATATCAATTGCATGCTCGCCTACCTTTTCTCCAAGGTGCCCATTTCCTGAACGTGACAGGCGCGATAGTGACCGGACTCAGATGACCCGTACGCTGCAACACCTCATCCTGCTGGCGATCTGCCTGGCCCTGGTGGTGGACCAGTTCTTCTTCGCGAAGGAAGAGACCACCACCTATGCGGGCCAGCATGCGCTGCGCGAAGAGCGACCCAAGGGACGGGGACTCTATCGTTGGCGCCGTTGGAACGAAAAGCCAGGACCGCGACTCGGGGCTCAAGTGCATGCGGAGCTCTGGCATGTGGCCGTGCTGGACAACGACCGTTGGTTCCAGTACCACCAACGCGACAACGGATTGCTTTCGGATGGGGATACGGTCCGCATAGAGGTCTCGCCGCTCACCGGCAGGGTGCTACGATTCCAACCCATGGGCCGCAGTGCTGCACGTATGCGGGAGACCGTGGACGCTTACACCGAGATCGCACCGATACCTGCACTGATGGCCGTGCTGCTGCTCTGGTCGTTGCTACTTCGCCCCGGACCCAACGCACGCACCTACCTGCACTGGACGGTGCTGTTGCTCGCGATCATTTTCCTGCTGGGCGTGTTCGCCATGAGCTGGCCCACCTTGAAATTGCTGGGGTGGGCCTGAGCCGTTTACCGCTACCTTGTGGGCCATGACGGACACACAGGGACCAGCCACCCGTTCATTCCTTAACGACCTGGACAGCGTCGCAGACTCACCCCTGCTCGACCCGGTCTACCGACGCCGGAAACTGATGTTCTGGACCATCCGACAGGCCATCACGATCGGGTTGGCCATGGCGTTCTGGGAGCATGTGTGGGTGCGCTGGTTGTTCGCACTTGCGGTGGTGCTGGCCCTCTTCAATCTGGCCCTGTTGTTCTGGGGCGGCCAATTCCTGCAACGGCGCATGCAACGCGTAAGGGACCGGGTGCTCGAACAAGAGGCCATCATGGATGCCGAGGACCGCGCCAGTGAAGATGCAGAGCACTGAACACAGCACTACCCGATGAACCGTAAGGATCAGCTCCTATCACGCTTTGCCGCGCTTGAGGCCGAGCGGCAAAAATGGCTGGGCAAGCTGGAGCACTATGAAGCAGCGCTGCTTGCCGCACCACCTCCCACGGGTGGATGGTCGGTAGCCCAGGTGGTGCTGCACCTCGCCATGGCCGAGGCCCGCAGTGTGGACTACCTGGAAAAGAAGCTTGCCGTTGGCGGGCACACCCCGGTAGGGACCGACGCCACGTTCCGTTTCGCCCTGTTACGCACGGCCATGATCCTGCCATTGCGATACAAGGCCCCAGCGATCGTGGCCACGGTGCCTGCGTGCACCTTCGCTGAAGCACGCAGCGAGTGGGACCGCGTGCGTCAACGGATGGCCGCGAACTATACCGCACTACCCGAGGAACTGGTAGGCCATGGACTGTACAAGCACCCCGCCGCGGGCAAGCTCAATGTGCTTCAGGGCCTCGCCTTCATGGGCGATCATGTGCGTCACCACCGCAAACAGGTCCTGCGAACGATCGGACAGGTGAGCCGGTGAACGGAACAGGCCTTGGGGGTGTTCCTCGATCATGCGCCCACTACCTCCTGCCGTCCATGTGGTCACCGGTGTATTGCTGCTCAATATGCTCGTGGCCCTGCTGGACCCGCCTCCCTGGGTCTACTTCAGCCTTTTCGCTGCCGCTCCGTTCCTGATGATCTGGCTGGTATGGACCGTGCTGCACGACACCAAAGCACCCCAGCGCGACCTGAGGCCTGGGGCCGAATGGGGCTACCAGGACCGTTCGGACATTGCTCCATTGGACGAGTGACCTTGCCCAAGGAGGATCCGTTGGAATAACTTGTCCGCTGATATCAGCAGACATGCGTTGTTCGTTCCCCCTACTCGTTGCTCTCCTCGCAAGCTTGAACACGTTCGGGATACACCTTCCCGGCGGCACCATCACCTGGCGCTGCATTGGTGGCAACTTCCACGAAGTGGAGCTTCAGGTGTGGCGCGAATGCAGCGGCAACGCCATGCAACCCCAGACACTCGCCTTCAGCAATGATTGCGGGGTATCGTTCAACGTGAGCGATCTGGAACCTGCGGAGGTGCTCAACGTGAGCCAGGTATGCGAGGGCGAACTGGGCAACACCAACTGTAGTGGCGGAGGCGTGGCCGGGATCGAACGGTACACTTATCGCACCACGGTGTTCCTGAGCCCGTGCAACGCTTGGACGATCAGTTGGGACATCTGCTGCCGCAACAACTCGCTGAACATCGAGCCCAGCCAGGGGCTTCATCTTCAAGCGCGACTGAACAATCTTGCCCAGGCCTGTGATGCATCACCTACGTTCGCACACCAAGGTGTGCCACTGGTGTGCGTGGGACAACCGGTGAATTACGACCCTGGTGCCACCGACACCGATGGACACAGGCTCCGGTTCAGCTTGGTGGACGCGCTCCTCTACAATCCCGAAGTGGCACCGGTAGCCTATACCGACGGGTTCACGGGAGCACAACCGTACACGGGCATGAGCATCGATACGCTGACCGGGCGGATCGGCTTCACACCCGACCTGCAGGGATATGTGGTGGTATCCATGCTGGTGGAAGCGTTCCGTGCGGACGGAGCGCTCATCGGAAGTGTGATCCGTGACTTCCCGTTCATTGTACAGGCGTGCACCAACACGGTCCCTACAGCGGGAGCGGGAACCTTTCAGAACGTGACCGGCGCTACTGTCACAGGGCCTTTTGAATTGCAGGTTTGCGCCGGATCCAGCTTCTGCTGTGAACTGAACTACAGTGATACCGACCCGGGCACAGTGCTGGAGCAGATCAATACGATCACGACCGCCCTGCCCGGTGTTGAGCTTGATACCGTGGGCACCATGCCACTTACGCTCTCCCTGTGCTGGCAAGCGCCCATCAGCGGCACCGGGCTGCGGCGCTTCACCACGCTCGTGCTCGATAATGCCTGCCCCTATCGTGGCCTACAGACCTACAGTTACGTCATCCAGATCAGCCAACCGCCAAGCGCAGGGGGCGATGGCCAGGCCTCGTTCTGCGCATTGTCCGAACCGTTCGCGCTAAGCGACAGCCTTACAGGCTCACCAACACCGTTCGGGCAATGGTTCGGGCCGGATGGCATCAACACGGGCATTTTCATGCCCGGCATGAGCTCACCCGGGTCCTATATCTATGTGGTGCAGAACAGCGTCGGGTGTACGGATAGCGCGACCGTTCAAGTGGACCAGCTCCCCGCTGCCGACCCGCTTTGCATCTTCCTTGGCACTGCGGGCATCAGCCCCTCAAGTTCATGGGCAAGCCCCAATCCGACCACGGGTCTATTGCTCCTTGAAGGTGTTGATGGGCTCATCAAGTTGGAAATGACGGACGCCCAGGGACGCATGACGTGGATGCGCTCGGTCCATGCGGACGGCGCGACCACCGTTGAACTGCCAGATCATGTGGCCAACGGAGCTTACGTGTTGATCCTTTACGATGCCAGGGGTCAGCGCACCATACAGCGCATCGCTGTGCAACGCTGAACCGTACCTCCGCGGATCTGTTATGCTCCTGTTAATGCGGGAGGCACCGTTGCGTGCCTGCATTGCTTTGCACCATGGCCAAGGTCCTCATCACCGGTGGCACCGGTCTCATCGGCACCGCGCTCATCCAAGCGTTGGAAAATGCCGGGCATCAGGTACACCTGCTTAGCCGCACCGCCTCCAACGCAGGCGGCAACGTGAAGCGTTTTCGCTGGTCGGTGCAACAAGGGACCATGGACCCCGCCGCGTGGCAGGGCGTGGAACACGTGGTACACCTGGCAGGCGCGGGCATTGCGGACAAACGTTGGAGCACGGCACGCGTGCAGGAGCTGATCGACAGCCGGGCCGCCTCTGCGTTACTGTTGTTGCGGTCCGCCAAGGAACACGGTGTAGAACTGAAGAGCTTCGTAAGCGCTGCAGGCATCAACTACTACGGCGCCATAACGAGCGACCACGTGTTCGTGGAAACGGATGCTCCTGGTACCGATACCATCGGTCGCATCAGTCGCGATTGGGAGGCCGCTGTGGATGTGTGGTCCTCGGTCTGCCGCGTGGTGAAACTGCGCACGCCCATCGTGCTCTCACCCACGGGTGGTGCACTGGCCAAGCTAGCGGCCCCGGTGCGTTTCGGACTCGGCGCAGCGCTGGGGAGCGGCCGTCAATGGATGCCTTGGGTACACTTGGACGATCTGGTCCGCATTTACATTGAAGCCTTGTTCGACGACCGGTTCAACGGCGCCTACAACGTGAATAGCGGGAACGATGTCACCAATGCGGCGTTCATGCGGACCATAGCCCGTGTACTGCATCGTCCGTACGTACTGCCTGCCGTACCGTCCTTTGTATTGAAAGTGGCCTTGGGCGGGCTGTCGTCCATCCTGCTGGAGGGATCACGTGCTTCGAACGAGCGCTTGCTCGCAACGGGCTACCGTTTCGAACATCCCGAACTGGAGGCCGCCCTGAGCGATCTGTTGCGGCAGCAGCAGTCTTAGTGCGTCCTCACCATCAGCATTGCCGCGAGCTCCATGATGGGCCCTTTGCTCGCTTCAGGCACATGAATGGCAGCGAGGCCCGAAAGCGCCGCCTCATCGTGCTGCACCACTTCGGCCTCGGCCTCGGCACGCACACCCAGCTCCTCCAACACGCGTATCATGCGCGACACCTCACGATCAGAAGGCGCTTTGGCCAGCTCTTCGCGCAGTTCGGTCCGTCCTGCGGCGACGCTCTTCTCCAGGCCACGGATCAACAGCCAGGTCTTCTTGCCCGCGCGCAGATCACCGCCCACTTGCTTGCCCACTTTGTCCGGATCGCCGAACGCGTCCAACAGGTCATCGCGCAATTGGAACGCCAGGCCCAGGTGTTCACCCACATCGCCGATCCGTTGCGTATCGCTCTCCGAAGCCCCGGCCAGCACGGCGCCCACCTGCATGGCACAGGAGAGCAGCACTGCGGTCTTCAAGCGGATCATTTCCTTGTACTCCGCCAGCGCCACATCGGCACGGCGCTCGAAATCCATGTCGAGCTGCTGCCCCTCACAGACCTCGAGCGCATAGCGATTGAAGAGCCCCAGCACATGGACATTGCGCCCCATCTGCATGTAGGCGCGCACCAGCATGGCATCGCCGCTCAGGATGGCAGTATTCGTGTTCCACTTCGCATGCACCGTGGGCCTGCCGCGCCGCAATGGCGCTTCGTCCATGATGTCGTCATGCATCAGCGTGAAGTTGTGGAAGAGCTCGATTCCCAGCGCTTCGTCCATGGCCCCATCGGCCGCGCCACCGAACAGTTCATGGACCATCAGAACGGCCACGGGACGCACACGCTTGGCGGGCAGGCGCATCAGGTATGACATGGGGTCATGCAGGCCATTGGCAGGCATGGCCGCACACCAGCGTTCAATGCGCGCTTCAACAGCTGCGCGGTGCTCGTCGAAGGACCGCATCGGGATCAGGGCTCCACGAGCTTCAACAGGTACTCCCCGTATCCGCTCTTTACCAAAGGACGCGCAAGGGCCTTCAGTTGTTCGGCATCGATGAAGCCTTTCTTCCAGGCGATCTCCTCGATGCAGCCGATCCGCAGGCCCTGTCGCTCCTCGATCACCTGCACGAACTGTCCAGCCTGCATCAGCGAGCGGAAGGTGCCGGTGTCCAACCAGGCCGTTCCACGGTCCATGATCTCCACCTTCAACCGGCCTTGGCGCAGGTACTCCTTGTTCACGTCGGTGATCTCGTACTCACCGCGCGCACTGGGCTTCAGGTTGGCGGCGATCTCCACCACGCTGTTATCGTAGAAGTACAGCCCTGGCACAGCATAGTTGCTCTTGGGCTTGGCGGGCTTCTCCTCGATGCTGAGCGCCCTGTTCTCCGCGTCGAACTCCACCACGCCGTAGCGTTCGGGGTCGCTCACGTGGTAGGCGAACACGAGGCCACCATCGGGACTTGTATGCTGTGAGAGCATGCGTCCGAATCCACGTCCGTAGAAGATGTTGTCGCCGAGGATGAGCGCCACGGGATCGTTGCCCACATGTTGACGGCCGATGACAAAGGCCTGCGCCAGGCCGTTGGGCTCGGGCTGTTCGGCATAGGTGAACACACAGCCCAACTGCGCACCATCGCCCAGCAACTTGCGGAAACTGGGCAGGTCGTGCGGTGTGCTGATGATGAGTATCTCCCGTATCCCCGCCGCCATGAGCGTACTGAGCGGGTAGTAGATCATGGGCTTGTCGTACACCGGCATCAGCTGTTTGCTTACAGCGAGGGTGAGCGGATGCAGGCGCGTGCCGGAGCCGCCGGCTAGAATGATGCCTTTCATGGTAGCTGGGGCTTGTCGCGCCCCCCGATCTTCAATTCGTCCAGGTCAATGTCCTGCTCCTCGTCAAGGATGTCAAGCAAGGGCTCCTCGAAGGCCTTGGTGGTGACGGAGCGCTCGAACGAGAGAAGCAATGAAGGCAGTATGATCAGGTTGGTGAACATAGCCACCAAAAGCGTGAACGACACCAACAGTCCGAGCGCCTGGGTGCCGCCGAAATCGGAGAAGACGAAGAGGCTGAACCCGCAGAAGAGCACAATGCTCGTGTACATCATGCTCACGCCGGCCTCACGCAAGGCCAGGATCACCGAGCGGTGGATGTTGTGGTTCGTAAGCTTCAGTTCCTGACGGTACTTGCTCAAGTAGTGGATCGCATCGTCCACAGCGATGCCCAAGGCGATACTGAACACGAGTATGGTGCTGGGCTTGATAGCGATCCCGAGGTAGCCCATCATGCCTGCAGTGGTGATCAATGGCACCAGATTGGGGATGAGCGATATCAGCACCATGCGGAACGAATTGAACAGCAGCGCCATGAGGCCGCTGATGAGGAAAACCGCCATGATCAACGAGACCACCAGGTTCTTCACCATGTACTTACTGCCCTCAAGGAACACCACACTGGTGCCTGTGAGCACCACATCGTACTTGGCAGGGTCGAAGATCGAATCCACCTGCGCGCGCAAACGGCCCATCAGCACATCCATGCGCGCCGTGCCAACATCAGCCACCTGCACCGTGATACGTGTCGCCTGCCTGTCCTCGTCCAGGAAGCCACGTGCCAGACCGCCCTTGTTGTCCGCTGATTCCAGATAGGGCAGGATGAAGGTCTTCTCGTTGCCGCGGATCAGCTCATAGCGTTCCGGATCACCGCCATAGAACGATTGCTTGGTGAACTTCACTGCGTCGGCAATGGACAAGGAGCGCGACAGTTCAGGATGTGTGGCCAGCGAATCCTGCAACTGGGCAATGCGCTTGAGGTTCACATCCTTCAGGGCCTGGCCCTTTTTGCGCGTGTCCACCATTACCTCCAGCGGCAGCACCCCATTGAAATTCTCCTCGAAGAAGCGCAGGTCCTTCATCACGGGGTCGTTCGTGGGCAGATCGTCCACCACATGGCTCTCGTTCTTCAACCTCGAGGCACCTACGATACTAATGGCGATCAGAACGGCGGTGACTCCGTACACCATTGGACGGTTATACTGGACCATTCGGATAAGCCCCTCCGTGCTGCGGTCCACCCATTTGCGGTCCAAGTGGGCCAGGTGGCGAGCCTTGGGGTCACCTTGGAAACTAAAGAGGATGGGCACCAATAGCAGGCTGAGCGCGAACACGGCCATGATATTGATGGAAGCGATCAATCCGAACTGCTTGAGCACATCGCTGTACGTGACCACGAAGGTGGCGAAGCCCACGGCCGTGGTGGCATTGGTCATGAACGATGCCCGGCCCACGCGGTACACCACACGGGTCAAGGCCTTCACGCGGTTGCCGTGGGTGGCGAACTCGTAGTGGAACTTGTTGATCAGGAAGATGCAGTTAGGCACACCGATCACGATGATCAATGGGGGAATGATGGCCATCACCGAGGTGAGCTTGTAACCCAGCAACCCGATGGACCCCATGGCCCATATCACGCCCACCGCCACCACCGTGAGGCTCACCATCATGGCGCGCCACGACTTGAAGAACAGCAACAGCAGTGTGGCCACCACCAGTACCATCAGACCCACGAACATGCGCAGCTCGCTCTTGGTGCGCTCGGTGACCACCGTGCGGATGAAGGGCAGGCCGCTACGGTACACCTTGAAACGCCCCTCGGCGAACTCGTCCACGCGGGCCGCGATCAGGTCCACCATGTCACCGCGCTGTTCGCTGTTGAAACGCTCGGCGTTCACGAACACCATCATCAGGCTCGCATGGGTGCTGTCGTTGTACAACAGCCCTCGGTAGAAGGGCAGCGAACGCACCTTGGCGTGAAGGCTGTCCACCTCGGCCTGGGTGGTGGGTTTGTTGGGCACCACATTGGACAATTGGAAGCGCTTGAGGCTGTCGTTGCGGACCAGTTCGAACAGGTGGGCCTCGGAGAACACCGAATCAACGCCGGGTTGTGCCTTCAGGTCATGACCCAGTTGCCACCAGGCCTGGAAATTGTCCAGATCATAGAGGGCCTTGTCCTTCACCCCCAGCACGATCACATTGCCATCCTCGGAGAATTTCGACAGGAGCCGCTCATACTGCACATAGGCGCTATCATTCTTGGGCAGAAGCCCACCGAACTTGTAGCTCACCTTCACGTTCTTGGCCTGGTACGCGAAGAAGGCCGTGATGAGCCCTAGCACCACAAGGATGCCGGTCCGGTTGCGTAAGATCCTGCTGGAAAGCCAAGCCCACATGGGATACATCGCCAAGGCCTGGAATGTGCCCCGGCCAAGCCGGACAAAGGAACGAGATCCGGCGCGAAGCACTTCCGCCGATCAGAAACTAAGGCCCAGGGTCATTTTCAGGGCCAGGTTGTCCGTGGCGCTGGGCAGGGCGTTGGGTCCCATGCGGTAGAAGGCCCCCACACCGAAGCCGGTGGTGTTCATCTTCAGCAGGTCGTCGATCTGCAGACCAGCCTCGTAGTAGCCATCCTCCGCCGAACTGAACGTGTATCCCCGGTGGCGCTCAGGCATGGCCAGGGCGCCCCAGGCCGCATTGGCCACCACCACGGGCACGGGCCGGAACTTCTTCCCCTTGAAGAGCAGGTTGCCGAAGCTGTGCCGCAGGTGTACCGCCACGAAGCGATCGGCGGCGAACTCGTTGGGCAGCATGGTCTCGAAGGTGAACTGGGTGGCCACCGGCACCCGCCCATCGTTGGAGCCGCGCAGGTTGAACAGGAAGGGATAGGGCGCCGACTCCTCCGCCGCACCGCCCACCACGCGCAGGGTCAGATCGCCCACCATGCGCAGCCTGAAGGTCTTTTCCAGCTGCATCATCAACCGCCACAGGTCGTACTCGCCGCCCCAAAGGCCGTCCACCGCCTGCCAGGCCTGCACGTACAGAACGGGCCAGCGCGTGCCGAGCCCCACCTGCCGATCGGGGAATCGGGCCACCCGTTCGCGGAAGGCAAAGCGCGCCCCGAGCGATACCGCTCCGGTGCGGAACCTGTTGGTCAGCAGGGTCACTCCATCCGCCACGGGCTCGGCATACTGGTAGCCGATCACGTTCAGGCGGTCCGTGAGGTCGGTGCCCAGCCACAGCTTCAGCGAGCCGCCCGCACGTACCATCAGTTCGGCACCCATGCGCTCCACACGGTCCATGCGGTCCACGTATAGCCAGCGGTAGCTCTCGCTGGTGAACGACCTGCGCTGGCCCATGAACGACCATCCACCGCTCTCCTCCACGTCATTGGCGTAGTAGACCTTGAGCTCCAGCTCGCGGCCGGGACGGGGTTTCAGGGTCAGGTCGCCTCCGTACTTCCAGCGCTCATCGCCAAAGCCATAGGCGAAATAGCCGCCCAGCGCCGCATAGCGCGTGATCTTGTCGTTGGTCACCGCGCCCAGCCCCAGCCGCAGGTTCTCATACTTGTTGTAGCGCATCAGCTGGTCCAGCCGCAGATCGAAGGGCCCGATGGGCAGCTTTCCGGTGGACAGTGCGCCGAGCCACTTCACCTTCTGGTCCAGCTTCTCGGCCTCGCCAATGCTGTCGATCACGTGGTAGGTTCGCAGGTCCTTCCGGTCCAGCGTATCGCTGCGCAGGCCGGCCCAGAAGTCGTCCTCACGGCGCACGGCCATGCGGTCCATCACCAGCTCCGGACCACGCACTTCCTTGCGGGCAATGTCCACGTCCAGTTCAATGTCCTTCAGGTAGGTGCGGCTCACCCCCATCAGCTTCCAGTTGTTCACCTGCACCCCATCGAAGTACATGAACGTGTTCAACTGCACCGGGAACCAGGCCTTGCCGCCCACCTTCTCGAACTGCTGTTGCAACTTCAGGTTCATGCCACCCTCCCGCTCCACCGGCTCGGCGATCACGTTCTGCAGTGCGTAGCCATCGGTGTTCACGTAGAGCACCCCTTGCAGCCCCTCGAACTTACGCCCCTTCTTGGGCCGGTAGCTGATCACGAACACCGAATCGCGACCTTGGTAGAGCGTGTCCTGCAGCAGGAAAAGGTACTGGTCGGTGCTGCCCGGACCGATCGGGCCCAGGTAGGTGCGTTCGTTGAAGGTGATCTGCGGGGCGTAAATGGAAAAGGTCTTCGTGGAGGCCAGCAAGGCCAGCAGCGAAGGGTCCTTCAGGCCGCTCACGCGCATGGCCAGCACATCCTCCTTCTCGGCCGCGGGCGGAATGAAGCTCTTGCGCGTAGCGCTCTCCATCAGCAACAGATGCTGGCGCTGCATGAACTCGACGGCCTCCCGATCATTGCTGTCCAATGCGGCGATGCGGGACGGATCGCGCATCAGGGCGCTGTCCACATCGCCGGTGAACACCGACTTGCTATAGCTGGTGTAGCGGTGTGGCCGGTTGCGCAGCCCGTCATTCTCCTTGCGGGCGGCGTACACCCGTTGAATGATGCGGTGCGCGGGGTTCTCGCCAGGCAGCACTTCCACCGTGCGCAGTTCCACGGCAGTGCGTTGCATACGCACCACAGCGGGCGGGCCCACGGAAAGCATCTCGGTATGCGGCGCATAACCCACATAGCTGAAGCGCACCGTGGCCTGTGTGCCCGCCAACCGAAGCACAAAGCGCCCATCAATGTCGGTGGTGGCCCCTTCGCGCTCACCCTCGGCGAGCACGTGCACAAAGGCGAGCGGCTCCTGTGTAATGGCATCCACCACCCGCCCCTGCACCACCTGCTGCGCCAAGGCCTTCACCATGAACAAAGCGAGCAACAGGACCAGGACAGTGCGCACCATGAATGTTGGAATGAGGGGTTCCGGACCTATGACGAAAGCGGGTGCTCGAAAGTAACAGCCAAGCACAACGGTAACTTGCGGACCCATGTTCGCTCCCCTCCGCGATGGCCTCGAATGGTCGCGCAAGGCCACTCCCAGGCGCCTGCGCAATGCCGCCGCGTTGTGGACCAGTTTCCAACAGGCCAAACGCACCAAGGAGCCACGCATCGGCGGGCTGCCCTTCAGCATCAGCTTCGAGCCCACCACCGCCTGCAACCTGCGCTGCCCCGAATGCCCCAGCGGGCTCCGCAGCTTCACCCGCCCCACCGGCAACCTCAAACAGGACCTCTTCGCCCGCGTGATGGACGAACTGGGCGACGACCTGTGGGCGCTGACCTTCTACTTCCAGGGCGAGCCCTACATCAACCCGTACTTCCTGGACATGGTGGCGCTGGCCAGCCGCAAGGGCCTCTACACCAACACCAGCACCAACGCGCACTTCCTCACCGAGGAGAAGGCCGAGGCCACCGTGCGCAGCGGCCTTTCGCGCCTCATCATTTCGCTTGACGGCACCGACCAGCACACCTACTCCGCGTACCGACGCGAAGGCGAACTGGCCAAGGTTATCGCCGGCGCCGAGCGCATCGTGAAGTGGAAACGGAAGCTGAAGAGCCTCACGCCCCATGTGGTGTTCCAGTTCCTGGTGGTAAAACCCAACGAGCACCAGATCCCCGAGGCACGCGCCCTGGCGAAGAAGATCGGCGTGGACGACCTCTGGCTGAAGACCGCCCAGGTGTACGACCCCAAGGACGACCACCCGCTGATCCCCACGCAGGACAAGTACGCCCGCTACCGCCGCAACGCCTCAGGCGTGTGGGAGGTGAAGAACAAGCTGGAGGACAACTGCTGGAAGATGTGGCACAGTTGCGTGATCACGTGGGATGGCCGCGTGGTGCCCTGCTGCTTCGACAAGGACGCGCACCACGTGCTCGGCGACCTGCGCACGCACAGCTTCCGCGAGCTGTGGCACAGCGATGCCTACAACGATTTCCGGCGGCAGTTGCTCACCGCGCGCAGCAGCATCGAAATGTGCAGGAATTGCAGTGAGGGGAGCCCGGTTTGGGCGTGAGGGAGCAGGGGGTCGGCCGCACACCATCGGGAGTAGCGGATCGATCAAATTATCAACATCCTACACCAATCTGTCAGAATGCGCCTAAGTTCGAGCAACTGACGCATCTGATGACATGGCCAATACAACCTTCTTAAAAACCGCGCTGGCAGCTGGTTTCATCATCCCTATGTTGGAACCTTTGGTTGAGGTGGGATTGGGGATTGGTCAACTGGCTGCACAGCCCTATGTCGCCCCTATCGCACTGGGTGCAGGCACCGGGGCCGACGCCAACAATGCCATGGCGTACGCAACGCTGCGAGCGCAATGCTCGTCGGGGGTGGTCGCGCCAGGAACGACGATCAAGTTCTTGAGCGGGACCTATGAGGGTACCTTGCAGATCATTGGACTGCTAGGCACACAAGCACAGCCGATCACTTTTGAAGCTGCATCGGGTGAAACTCCGATCTTCAGCGGTAGTCGCGCCGTTGGGGGATGGACGAACCAAGGTGGCGGCCTCTATTCCACAACGGTGATCCCTAGCGGTATCACCAAGATCTTCAACCTATACGACGATGGTGCACTGCAAACCCTTGCGCGTTTCCCGAACACAGGTTTCATGCTGGCTGATGTGCTCAACCCTATCAATGGCAGCCTGACCGATGCGGACCTCGTAGCAAACCCCGGCCTGCCTCAGAACGCGGACCTCACGGGAGCCCGCATCGTTTACCGCTATGCCAACTGGGGCTATGCGACAGGCCAAGTTTTCTCGCACGCCGAGGCCACCGGCGCACTCACTTTCACCGCTGTTGGATCCGGCAACCTCTACAGCGGCAACTGGGGCTATTACCTGACGAACAGCGCTGCCCTGCTCGATAGTGAAGGCGAATGGTATTACGATGAAGCCTCAACCACGCTTTACTACCGGCCCATCGGTGGCGCATTGCCCACCAATGTGCGCATCTCATCGAACCTGGGCATCTATGGCGTAGAGATCAAGACAACCACCAGCACCTACCTCACCTTCCGTGGACTCACCTTCGAACATTACGCTGACGACCTTTTGCCGAACATGAACTCCATCGGGGGTTATGCAAACGGCACTGATCGTGGCACAGGTATTCGCATACGGAACGGTGGACATGACCACATCACGGTGGAGAATTGCACGTTCCGCCACCTTCGGATCGGCATCGATGACGTCACAAGCATCCCATATTCCTCGAATGCCACTTACCGATCCAACACCTTCCATGACGTCTATCGGAGCGGCATACGGAGCCAATGCACCTACGGAGCGATAGAGGACAATAGGCTTACTAACATCGCCATGATACCCGGGCAAACGGGGCACCTTTTCCAGATGGCCACCGGGATGGAAGTGATAAGCGATGCGATGAGCGTACGCCGGAACCGCCTCATCAATATCGGCGGAACAGGGATCGCCTTGGGCGGGAACAAGTTGAACATGAACGACCCGGATGAACACGCTGTGGAACACAACTACATAATGGCTGCCTGCGCAGTGTTGAACGACCATGCCGGTATCGCCTTCGACGGATGCAATGGACTCACCATACGCCGCAACGTGGTGCGCGACCTGGTCCCGGCCACGGAAAGCAGCGCTGACGGGGACTTCAGTTCGGACAAGACCGTCGGTATCTACTTCGGTGAAGCCAACCCAGCATTCGGCAATGTGATCATCAATACCACGGTTTCGGAGAACACGATCACCAACTGCGCGACAGGTATCGTTGTGGACAACAATCTGGACATCCACGACAACCGGGTGATCGACAATACAGTGGTCGGTTGCCGGGACGTGCAACTGTACTTCCAGGATTATGCGGTTCGATTCTCCACTCCGAATTACCAGGCTGCATACAACACGCAGGTGGAGGGCAACATACTCTACTGCCTGAGCGAGGGACAATACTGCATGACCCAGTGGAATACCCGCGCCAACACTTGGAACCGGACAGGAACAAATGGCAATGACCGGCAGATCGTGGATTTCGGCAATTTCGCGAACAACTACTACTTCAATCCATACAGCAAGCTGCTCATCAAGACAAGCATGTTCCTGCCGGTCAGCAGCAATGACGAGGGAAGACTCAGTTCCGTGCCACGCACCTTGACACATTGGCAGGCTGAACGTGGCGAGGATCTCGACTCCTACCAACACCCGCTGCAGCAACAACGGTTCACCGCGAACACGGGCACGAATCCGGAACTGATCTCGAACGGCTCCTTTAATGCCAATACCAATGGCTGGCAATACTGTGATGCTCATCTGTCGAGCGGACCGTTCACCGGTGGTGCCATGACCTCCACGACGCCCGGTTGCGAATGGCTGGAGAACAACGCGGCTCAACAAAGCATCGCCGCTGGCACTTACCTGCTAACCCTGAGTACTAAGGGAATACGTGATGGCGCCTTGAAGGCAAGCATGCTGATAACGAGCAATAATCCGGAAGGGGCGTGGGTCCCCATCTTGGAGGATGGTGGTACTACGCAAATCCTGCTGGAACAACCAACCACGGCCAGCGGCTTCCTGAACCTGCACGACATCGACTGGTGGGCACAGCAGAGCACGCCCGGCTTTCCGGGCTGTATGCAATCGGTGAGCCCCTACAATGAATTGATACTGGATGAGATCTCGCTGAAGCGCTGCGATCAGGTGAACTACCTCACGCCGGAGCAAGTGGCCCAAGGGCACATACTCCGCTACCACGCCCCCCTCCCCGGCACCGAAGCCGACCCCCAGAACGTGTTCGCCAACGGCGGCTCCTTTGAGCTAATCGGTTGCTGGAGCGATGTGTACGGCTCCATCCACTCCGGCACAGTAACGCTGGCCCCGTGGGAGAGCATCGTGCTCTACCGCCTGGAGGACCAGTTCGATATCGACGTAGCGCAGTACAACGTGCAGGGCAACGAGACTTGGACTACGGACAAGAAGGTGCGCGGCAGTATCGTCATCGCCGATCAACGTTCCCTCACCATCGACGGCGCTACCATCTCCTTTGCCGATAGCCGACAGGATGCCCAGGTGCTCACCAACATCGTGGTACAGCCGGGTGGAACGCTCAACCTGATCAATGGAGCGGAGCTCACTACTCTGGCCGGTTGCGGAGCCAACAGTATGTGGGATGGTGTAAAGGTGCTTGGCAATACGGACCCCAACGCGCCGCAAGGCATGGTGCGCGTGCATAGTGGCAGCCGCATCAGCAACAGCCTTACGGGCATCCTCGGTGGTGAAGGCGATCCTGCCAACCCCGGCTTTGCAGGCCCTACCAAGAACGGCCATGTGGACATACGCGATGCCTTCTTCGAGAACAACGTACATGATGTGGTGCTGCACGGACTGCCCAGCGGCCAGTTCTTCCTAGAGTACTGGGATGTGCCCTTCTTCCAGAACTCGCAGTTCCTCACCACCGCACCGTTGAACTACGAGAGCTTGGGCAGCAGCTACGATGCGTTGAAATACCCCAAGTCGCATGTGCGCGTGGCGGACCACGGTCAGAGCATCTTCCTAGGCTGCACCTTCGCCAACGACCTGCCCAGCCATACCCAAAGCCACCGCATGGGCCTGGGCATCGAGGGCTTCAACGCCAACATCGCGGTCTGGGGCAATGGCGCAGGCAGCAGCACCTTCCGCAACCTGGACCATGCCATACACAACATGGCCAGTGCAGGCGCGCCGTACAGCAACATCATCCAAAGCACCTTCACCGACAACATCTGTGCGGTGCACATGAAGGATGTGCCGGGCTTTGCCATACGGGGTAATACCGTGGAGATGGGGAGGTGGGATTTGGGTGTCGGCAACTACACGCATCCTAACGAAGAGTTCTGGGGTAACTATCAGCGTGCCTTCTTCGCCACGGGCTCGAACGCCTTCTCCATCATGGACAACACCCTTGAGCGTAGCACCGGTGGTGCCGCACCTCTTGAAGGCATCGTAGTGGGCTATACCGGCGCGGAGAACGAAGTGGTCTTCCGCAACAGCGCCAGCGATCTGGACGTCGCCTACGTGGGCGAAGGCGAATGCGCCGATGTGAACGGCGACCCGAACATCGCTGGGCTCCAATTCCAGTGCAATACCAATACGGATAATGCGGTGAACATCAAAAGCCGACCTGCGAATGGAGCCAATCAAACAGAACAGTTGACACATACGATCCGCGGCCGCCAAGGCACACCCAGCTACAGCGCCAGCAATGCCTTCAATGGCGCACTGCACTTTGAGGTACGTACCAATGCCGATGCGATCGAGTACATCGAATACAGCCATGCTGCAGGTGATGCACCCACGACCTACACGCAGCAGAACCCGAACGACCTGGATGCCGACTACCTCGCGCCCGTGCTCGTGAGCAGCGGCATTGGCTGCCCCACCGGCGAACCGGTATGGACCGCAGGCACCGGCGGCACCTTCACCGAGGTCAAGCCGAACCTTACGGCGAGCAAGGTCCAGTACGGCAATCTGCGGTACCAATTGGAGCAGCTCATAGACGGTGGTAATACCGACGAGGTGGTGGAGGAGATCGTGGAGGCGTGGCCGCAGGAGATCCTGGACCTGCGCACCAGCTTGCTGGCCAAGAGCCCCTACCTGAGCGTAGACGTGCTCAAGAGCCTGATGACCAAGCCCGGCGTGCCCGATGCGATCCGCGCCGAAGTGCTCATAGCCAACCCCGATGCCACAAAGAAAGAGGGCTTCCTGAAATGGGCGGAGCTGGAGGCCCCCTATCCGCTGCCCAGCTATCTGGCCGATGCCGTGGAGGCCAGTTGGAACACCAGGACCTACCGCACCACCTTGGAGGAGAGCGTGGCGGACAAGCACACCCGCCTTACCCAACTGGTGGGCCGTGCCATACACTTGCTGCAAACGGATACCGTGCCGCCGCCGCCCGACACCCTGCGCTGGGTGTGGCAGCAACTGCGCACCAACCGCGCACGGTACAGCGAAGCAGCCTTACTCATGGGGCAGGGCGATTTCGCCAAAGCCCGCCAAGTAGTAGAGGCCATGCCGGCGGAGAAGGACCAGAAAGCGCCCGAGGAACAGGAACGCCACCGCATGCTCACCTACATTGATGTGCTCACCGATGCCGCCTCGGATGGACGCAATGCATACCAACTCACGGCAGCGGAAGTAACTGAATTGGAAACCATGGTGGACACGCACTACGACCGGCCCGCCAACTGGGCAAGCAACCTGCTATGCGCAGTGTATGGCAAGTGCCGAGCGCCATACACCGGTGATGTAGAGATACCTAAAGCGAATAGAATTCGGGAACGCCGTGAAGAACCATTATCAGAGGCTTCTTCCGCTTATGGTCTACAGCCGAATCCAGCCCGCAATTGGGTAGCATTCAACTACAACTCAAGTGACGGCGGACCAGGCAACGGACAGATCATTGTTCGCGCGCTAGATGGCAGAGTGATCACCTCCATATTGATGAATGGAGCCCAAGGCCAGAGGGTATGGGATACGCGAGGCATAGCGCCGGGCACCTATGTTGTACAGTATCTCCGAGGTGAGGTTCTCGTACACACGGAGAAGCTCATCATCCAGCAATGAGCAGCCGCCTTTGGAGAACCGCAGCGATCTGCGCTGCGGTTCTCCAAGCGCCTTGGGCCCTGGCCCAGTGGAGCTTCGAGTTGGACACTAGCTTTCGGACCACATTGGTGGACCAGAACGTGAATGCTGTGCATGTGCTGCCGGATGGCAAGCTCTTCCTATCGGGAAGGATCCGTTTTCCGGGTGATATGAGCGTGAGGGGAAGCGGGCGTCTGCTTCCCGATGGCCAGCAAGATCTGGATTTCCCAACGTTCCCCTTGACCACCGGCAGTGGCAAGACCACCCCCTGGCTGGCGGGTAAGTTCTACGTAGGGACGACAACGGTACGTCGAATGCTGCCGGATGGTTTGATCGATCCTTCATTCGGCCCTATAGGCATAGGGCCATACTTCCAATACTCGACTACTGGCGACTACCACGTTTTCCCCGATGGCCGAGTGCTCATGAGCGGCTCACACCTGTTGAGCGACAGCATCCGTGGCTTCGAGGGCTACTACGAGCTGATCTGGTTCACCAACACCGGCTACCTGGATACCACCCGTACGCACCGCAACGCCAACGGGCCTATCTACGATTTCAAGGAGCTACCGGATGGGAAGTTCATCTGCAGCTGCAGTTGCTCCCAGTACGAGGGCCAGCCCGTGAGCAGGCTCTTCCGCGTGCATCAAGATGGCGCCTTGGATACGAGCTTCGACCCCGCAATAAACTCAGGCTTCTTCTTCGATTTCCATGGCCTTAGCGACGGGCGCGTCTATGGGGCCGGGAGATTCAAACGCACGTTTGCCCCCGACGACACGTTGTTCGTAGCGCGCTTCATGCCGAATGGCGCCTTAGATCCAACGTTCTCTCCTCCGCAGTTAAGTGCCGTGGGGTTACCAAATCCACTGACAGGCACGTTGGCGTCGGTGCTCTTTCCCTGGTACGATCATTTGATCTTCACGGGGAGGTTCCTCTCCGTCAACGGCGAAGAGCGCAGTGGAATTGCCATGATTGATAGCGCGGGTGCGTTGCTGCAGCCATTCGATGGCTGCGGGGTGGCGCCTTGGACATATCAAGGCTTCACGCATGTCTCCATAGAAGATATCGAGTCCGCAGGGCCTGATACTCTGTACATCTGTGGTGCATATGTTGGCTTTGATGATTGCGTCGTTCATGACACCTTGCAGCGGTTCGTGAGCCGCTTGCTGGTGGAGGATTTAGGCATGGCAGTGTCTGAGCCGGCACGCACTAGTTGGCGCGTGTACCCCAATCCAACAAGCGGGAACGCCACCGTGGAGATGGAAGAGATACCTCGAGATGCGCTGCTCGTGCTATACGATGTGTTGGGCAGAGAAGTGCTACGGCAACGCGTAACCAACCACCACACCACCTTGCAACTCCAACACCTGCCCGATGGATGCTACAACTTGGAAATACGCAATGGCGTTCGGCGCTTGGCTCATCAGCGCTTGGTCGTTCAGCAGTGAAGTGCTCATCGCCAACCCCGATGCCACCAAGAAGGAGGGCTTCCTGAAATGGGCCGAGTTAGAAGCACCCTATCCGCTGCCCAGCTATCTGGCCGATGCCGTGGAGGCCAGTTGGAACACCAGGACCTACCGCACCACCTTGGAGGAGAGCGTGGCGGACAAGCACACCCGCCTTGCCCAACTGGTGGGCCGTGCCATACACTTGCTGCAAACGGATACCGTGCCGCCGCCGCCCGACACGCTGCGCTGGGTGTGGCAACAGCTGCGCACCAACGCGGCCCGCTATGCCGAGACCGGCCTGCTGCTGCGCCAGCACCGCTATACGGAGGCTGCGGCCGTACTGAATGCCATGCCAGCAGAAAAGGAATTGCGGCCCAAGGAGCAGAGCGAGCGCCAGCGTATGCTGAGCTATGTGGACGTGCTGGCCGCCGCGAAAGCCGATGGCCGCGATCCGTACCGACTGAAGGCCCATGAGGTGCAGCAATTGGAGACCATGGTGGGCGACCATTACGACCGCCCAGCCGTGTGGGCCAGCAACCTGCTATGCGCACAATACAGCAAATGCCGCCCACCCTATACCGGCGGTGTGCCTGAGCCCAAGTCGGCACGCCATGCCGTACTGACCAACGTGCCTGCAGCGGCGAACACCGAACTGCGCATTCAACCCAACCCGGCGAACAACTGGGCGGCGTTCACCTACAGCCTGCCCGGCAATACCGCAACCTTGCAACTGCGCATCCGCGATGCCCAAGGGCGGGTGGTACACACCCTGCAAGCCAGCGGCCCCGAAGGCCAAGTGGTGTGGGACACGCGCGGCACAGCACCCGGGGGTTACACCGTGGAGTTGCTGCAGGATGGGAAAGTGGAGCGCACGGAAAGACTGATCATACAACCTTAGATGAACCGCCTGCAACGCATAACAAGCACGATGGCCGCCCTTGGGGCGGCCATCGTCGCTTGCCTGCCCATCCAGAAGGCTTGGGCCCAGTGGAGCTTCACGGTGGACCCCACCTTCCAAACGCAGATCGTTCAGCAGAATGTGAACGACATCCTGCTGAACGAGGACGGCACTCTCATCGCGTCGGGGAGGATGCGCTTGCCTAGCGACATCAGTGATCGTCGTTTGATTCGCTTGCACGGCAACGGAACGAATAATCCCTCCTTTGCCAATACGGGTGTTGGAGGGGGGAAGCTTACCCACTGGCAAGACAGGTTCTATGTTGGGCATGCTCAGTCTTTGCGGAGGGTGCTCTTGAATGGTGCGACAGACCCCACCTTTCCGTCCCCCAACATTAGCCCCTGCCGCTACTTCAACTCGCTGCAAGGCGGCGATTACCATGTGTACCCCGATGGTCGTGTGCTGATCTGTGGCATGCACCAGCTGCACGACAGCATCCGGGGCTATGTGGGGCGCCACCAATTGATCTGGCTCACCAACGAAGGCTGCTTGGACACCACCCGCACCCACCGCACCGGCGGCAACTGCGCGGTGTACCGCTTCGCCGAACTGCCCAACGGCCAGTTCATCTGCAGCGGCACGTGCAATGAATTCGACGGGCAGGAAGTGGACTGGATCTTCCGCGTGCATGCCGATGGCAGCGTGGATACCACCTTCCGGACGGGGGTGTATAGCGGTATTGTAGGGGGATACCTGCCGCTTACTGATGGAAGAGTCTATGTCACTGGCAATTTCAGGCGCAACCAAGCCCCGTTAGACACGCTAAGGTTGGTTCGCTTCCTGTCGGATGGCATGCTTGACCCAAGCTTCGCAATACCACAATTCTCAATAGGTTCCATTCCGGATGTGTTCGGCAGCACCGTGGTAAGCGTTCAACCGTGGCTGGATGGGAATCTTTTGGTAACCGGCTTCTTCACTTCTGTCAACGGCCAGCAACGTGGCGGCATCTGCCTCCTGGATACCGCAGGGAACGTACTGCCCGCCTTCGCCAATAGTGTATTGGGGCCATACACCTTCGGCAGCATCACCTATGCCAGCATAGAGAGCGCGGTGTACGACACGGCCAATGCGAAGCTCTACGTCTGCGGCGCTTACAGCGGCTACAACGATGGCCTCACCAACTACCCGCAGCAGCGCTTCATCACCCGGCTCAACGTGCAGGAGCTCAGCACCGGGGCTGCGGAGCAAGCGCCGCCAAGAGCGGGCATGCAGCTCTGGCCCAACCCCAGCGAAGGCCAGCTCTGGATCAGCTACACACTACCGGGCAACAGTGGCGCGGTGCAGCTGCGCATCCGCGACGCCCAAGGCCGCACAGCCCACACCTTGCAGGCCAGCGGCCCCGAAGGCCAAGTGGTGTGGGACTCGCGCGGCACAGCGCCCGGCGTGTACACCGTGGAGTTGCTGCGCGAGGGGCGCATTGAACACACCGAACGGCTGATCATCCAACCATAAATGCCATTCGCCCGCGCTTGCCCCGAAGTCTGACGGCCGCGTGGTGCCCTACTGTTTCGACAAGGACGCCCACCACGTGCTTGGCGACCTGCGCACCCACAACTTCCGCGAGCTGTGGCACAGCGCGGCCTACAACGATTTCCGGCGGCAGCTGCTCACCGCGCGCAGCAGCATCGAAATGTGCGGGAATTGCAGCGAGGGGAGCCCGGTGTGGGCGTAGGCCTCGACTGCGCTCGGCCTGACAGGCCCACGGGATCCGTTGGACCAGTCGTATTTTCGTTAGTGATGCATCTGTATTACACATACATGCTCCTGTGCAGTGATGGCACCTACTATGTGGGGGTGACCAACAACGTAGAACGTCGCTTCGCAGAGCATTGCGAAGGAGCAGACCCAAGCTCCTACACTGCGAAACGCCTGCCAGTGAAGTTGGTCCATGTGGAGCAATTCCAGTGGATACAGTACGCCATAGCACGCGAAAAGCAACTCAAAGGCTGGTCGGTTCCGAAGAAGGAGGCACTCATCATGAACGACACATCCTCACTACACCAGCTATCTAAATGTCGTAACCGTTCGCGGCACGATCGTCCGGAGCGCTCCGAGAACAAGTGAGGGCGTCAACCCATGCCCCAGCGGGCTGGAGATCATTCCAATGCCACGCCACGCGCAGGCCCGGTCAGACATCATGAAGGTGTCACTCCGAGCGCAGCCGAGGAGTCACACCTTCATGATGTCCTTCTCCTTGGCCTCGATCAGGGCTTCCACCTTCTTGTTGTAGATGCCGGTGAGCTTCTCCACCTCGGCCTCCAGGCCCTTGGCGGTGTCCTCGGGCAGGCCATCCTTCTTGGCGGCCTTGATGGCCTCCATGGCCTTCTGGCGACTGCTGCGGATGCCCACCTTGGCATGCTCGCCCTCGGCGTGGGCCGCCTTCACCAGGCCCTTGCGGCGCTCTTCAGTGAGCATGGGCACGTGGATGATCACGCTCTCACCGTTGTTGCTGGGGTTGAAGCCCAGGTTGGCGCCGATGATGGCCTTCTCGATGGCGTCGATCAGCTTCTTCTCCCAGGGTTTCACGAACAGCGTGCGCGCATCGCCGGTGTTGATGGCGGCCACCTGCGAAAGGGGCACCATGCTGCCGTAATAGTCCACGCGCACCGTTTCCAGCATGCCGGGGTTGGCGGCGCCCGCGCGCACCTTGGTCAGCTCGTGGTCCAGGTGCTCCAATGCGTTGCGCATGTGCTCCTCACAGGTCTTCAGGGCGGCGGCGGTATCGATCATGGCGGAATGGTTCGGGCCGCAAAAGTAACCACCTATGGGCGCATCGCACAGGCCCATTACCTTGGCGGCCATGCGCATCGCAAAGGCCTTCCGGCACCTGGTGGAACACGTGGCACGGCTGGGGCCTGTAACGGGGCTGCGCGTGCTGTACCTGAAGAAGGTACGGCCGGGCCGCGAGGCGGTGGTGCGCGTGCCCGGACTGGCCGGGCCGCTCACCGTGCGCACCGGCACCAGCGATCTGGCCATTTTCGATGAGGTGGTGATCCAGAACGGCTATCACTTCCCCCTGGCACGCGACCCGCAGGTGATCGTGGACGTGGGGGCCAACATCGGCATGGCCACCTTGTGGTTCAAGGCACGGTGGCCCCATGCACAGGTGATCGCCGTGGAGCCCGACCCCAACAACTTCGCCCTGCTGCAACGCAACCTGAAGGACATTCCGGGCGTGCGCACCGTGCAGGCCGCGCTCGCCCCTGTCGATGGGGCCATCGGGTTCGAGACCGAGGGACTGAACCCAAGCGCCTACCACATTCGCGCGCTGCGGCCGGGCGAAGAGGGCGTGCCGGCCATCACCATGGCCACGTTGATGCGGCAATGCGGCATCGACCATATCGACCTGCTGAAGCTCGATATCGAAGGTGCGGAGAAGGAAGTGTTCGAGGCGCCGGACCTGGCCTGGATGGACCGCGTGGACACGCTCGCCGTGGAACTGCACGACCGCATGCGCCCGGGATGTGGGCATGCCTTCTTCAAGGCCACCTCACAAAGCCCGCGCAACTACGACGTGCACGAATACCTCGTGATCGCTACGAAAGCGTAAAGGGCTCAGAACTCCACCAGCGTGCCAACAGGTTGCCCGGCGATCAGGCGGCCCAGGTTGCCCGGCTTGTTCATGTCGAAGACGATGATGGGCAGCTTGTTCTCGTTGCAGAGCGTAAAGGCCGTGAGGTCCATCACGTTGAGGCCCTTCTCGTACACCTCGCTGAAGGAGATGCGATCGTACTTGGTGGCGGTGCTGTCCTTCTCGGGATCGGCGGTGTAGATGCCGTCCACACGGGTGCCCTTCAGGATCACATCGGCCTCGATCTCGATGGCGCGCAGGCTGGCGGCGGTATCGGTGGTGAAGTAGGGATTGCCCGTGCCGGCCCCGAAGATCACGATGCGGCCTTTTTCCAAGTGGCGCACGGCCCGGCGCCGGATGAACGGCTCGGCGATGGTGTCCATCTTGATGGCGCTGAGCAGGCGGGTCTTGTGGCCCTTGGCCTCCAGCGCGCTCTGCAACGCCAGGCTGTTGATCATGGTGGCCAGCATGCCCATGTGGTCGCCCTGCACCCGATCGATGCCGTTGCCCACGGCCTGCATGCCACGGTAGATGTTGCCCCCCCCGATCACCACGGCCACTTCCACACCCTGTGCGGCAATGGTGATGATCTCGTCGGCGTACTGGTCCAGCCGAATACTGTCAATGCCATAGGACTGCCCGCCCATGAGGCTTTCGCCTGAGAGCTTGAGGAGGATGCGTTTGTACTTGAGGGCCATGTGATGGGAATGCGGGGTCAAAGTAAAAAAAGAGGGAGGCCGAAGCCTCCCTCCCTTATGATCGAAGTATGCGCATCAGATCGTGAGCGAGTGACGCTTGAAGCCGGTGACGGTAAGGTCCTTGTCGGCGGTCTTTACGTACTGCTCCACGCTGAGCTTGTTGTCCTTGATGAACTCCTGGGCGAGCAGGGTGCTCTCCTTGAAGAACTTGTTCAGACGACCCTGGGCGATCTTCTCGGCCATATCCGCGGGTTTGCCCTCCTGGATGGCGAGTTCCTTGCCGATCTCCAGTTCCTTGTCGATCACGCTCTGCGGAGTGCTGCTCTTGTCCAGCGCGATGGGACCCATGGCGGCCACCTGCATGGCGACATCCTTGGCCACACCTTCGAAACCGGGCTTGCTCAGCCCTACCAGGCTGGCCACCTTATTGCCGGGGTGGTTGTAGGCGAACACGTAAGCGGCGGTAAGTGCGTGGCAGGCGCTCACGTCGATCTTCTCACCGATCACACCGGTCTGCTCGATGAGCTTCTCGGCGATGGTGAGGCCGTTGCTATCGTAGGCGGCGGCCTTCAGGGCGTCGATGCTATCGAGGCCTTTCTCCAGGGCGATGGCGGCGATGCGCTCGGCCATGGCGGTGAAGTCGGCGTTCTTGGCCACGAAGTCGGTCTCGCAGTTGGTGCAGACCAGTACGCCACGGGTGCCGTCGGCAGAGGTCTGTGCGATCACGAGGCCCTCGGTGGCATCGCGGTCGGCGCGTTTGGCGGCCACTTTCTGGCCCTGCTTGCGCAGTACGTCGATGGCGGCGTCGAAGTCGCCATTGGCCTCGGTGAGGGCCTTCTTACAATCCATCATGCCCGCGCCGGTGATCTGGCGGAGCTTGTTCACATCAGCGGCGGTAATGGCCATGGTGCTCATGTTGGTGTTTGGTCTTGGGGTCGGGCCGGAGTGGCCAAGGCCACCCCGGCGTTCACCCGATGATCGGTTCAGTTCTCGGCGGGAGCAGCAGCCTCGTCAGCAGCCTCCACGCTTTCGCCAGCCTCTTCGGCACCCTCTTCGGATACTTCGTCGACCGCGGTCTTGTCGTTCTTGCGCTCCTCCATGCCCTCATTGATGGCCTGGATCATCACGTCCACGATCAACTCGATGCTCTTGGTGGCATCGTCGTTGGCGGGGATGGCAAAATCCACCAGGGAAGGGTCGCTGTTGGTGTCCACCATCGCGAAGGTGGGGATGTTGAGCTTGCGGGCCTCGGCCACGGCGATGTGCTCCTTCACGATGTCCACGATGAACAGCGCGCTGGGCAGACGGGTGAGCTCCGCGATCGAACCGAGGTTCTTTTCCATCTTCTCCCGCTGGCGGCTCACCTGGAGACGCTCGCGCTTGCTCATGTTGTCGAAGGTGCCATCGGTCTTCATACGATCGATGGTGGCCATCTTCTTGATGGTACGGCGGATGGTACCGAAGTTGGTGAGCATGCCACCGCTCCACCGCTCGGTCACGAACGGCATGCCGGTGGGCTTCACCTTCTCGGCCACGATGTCCTTTGCCTGCTTCTTGGTGGCCACGAACAACACCTTCTTGCCTCCACGGGCGATGTTCTTCATGGCAGCGGCGGCCTCCTCGAGCTTTACCGCGGTCTTGTTCAGGTCGATGATGTGGATGCCCTTCTTCTCATCGAAGATGTAGGGCGCCATCGCCGGGTTCCACTTCCGCTTCAGGTGGCCGAAGTGCACACCGGCATCCAGCAACTGCTTGAATTCCAAACGAGCCATTGTCCTTGTTTTTAGTTCACATTCCTTGTTCCCGATGATACAGGCATCCCGCTGGTAGCGCCCTTGTGCACTTCGACGAGCTTAGTGCACCAGGGCGGTCCAGCGGGATTGGATCCTGAACAAGCGCTGGGACGATTAACGCTTGCTGAACTGGTAGCGCTTGCGCGCCTTCTTGCGTCCGAACTTCTTCCGTTCCACCGCACGGGGGTCACGGGTCATCAGTTCTTCGGCCTTGAGTTTCGGTTTGTGCTCGGCATCGATCTTCACCAGGGCGCGGGCAATGCCCAAACGCACGGCGTCGACCTGGCCGGTGATGCCACCGCCATCGACCGTGGCGACCACATCGTATTTGCCCACGGTATCGGTGAGCTTGAAGGGCTGCTGCAGCTTGAACTGCTGCATGGTGATGGGGAAGTACTCGTTCCCCTCACGTCCGTTCACGGTAACGGTACCCTTGCCCTCGGTGAGGACCACCCGGGCTACAGCGGTCTTGCGGCGACCGAGGCTGTTGACGTTTGCCATCTTACTTGATGCTGTTCAGGTCGAACTTACGCGGCTTCTGGGCTTCGTGCTTGTGCGTGGAGCCGGCCACCACATGCAGGTTGTTGAAGAGGCGACGGCCCAGGCGGTTCTTGGGGAGCATGCCGCGTACGGCGATCTCCACCATGGCCTCGGGCTTGCGGGCCTTCAGGTTACGGGCCACCTCGCGGGTCTGGCCGCCGGGGTACATGCTGTAACGCTGGTACTCCTTGTCGTCCATCTTGGTGCCGGTAAGGCGGACCTTGTCGGCATTGATCACCACCACATGATCGCCGCAGTTCACGTGCGGGGTGAAGGTGGTCTTGTGCTTGCCGCGAACGAGCATGGCCACTCGGCTGGCGAGGCGGCCAAGTACTTCGTTCTCAGCATCCACGATCAGCCACTCGGGCTGAACGGTGGCCGCATTGGCCATGCTGGTGGTGTGTGTCGTCGAAGCCACTGTAGTGTGCTTTATAGAGGGTACTTTCCCGGAAACGGGCTGCGAAGATAGATCCTTTTCCTGGAAACCAACAATGGGTTGTGCATACCGATGTTCCGGACCGGTCGGATCAGGCGATCACCCCCAGTTCACGCCCCACCTTGGCGAAGGCGGCCAGGGCCTTGTCCACATGGGCCTCCGTGTGGGCCGCGCTGAGCTGGACCCGTATGCGGGCCGTGTCCTTGGGCACCACAGGGTAGAAGAACCCGATCACGTAGATGCCCTCGTCGAGCAACTTGTCGGCCATCACCTGGCTGAGCTTGGCATCGCCCAGCATTACGGGTACAATGGCCGCGCCCGCCCCCCGGGTCTTGAACCCCAGTGCCTCGATACCGGTGCGGAAGCGGTCCACGTTGCGCTCCAGACGGTCGCGCAGCTCGGTGCTGGCGCTGAGCAGGTCGATGACCTTGATGGAGGCGCCCACAATGGCCGGGGCCAGAGAGTTGCTGAAGAGGTACGGACGGCTCCGCTGTCGCAACATCTCGATGATCTCCTTCCGGCCCGTGGTGTAGCCGCCCATGGCACCGCCCAGTGCCTTGCCCAAGGTGCCGGTGATGATGTCCACCCGGCCCATGACGCCGCAATGTTCCACACTGCCGCGCCCGGTCTTGCCAATGAAGCCTGCCGCGTGGCATTCGTCCACCATCACCAGCGCTTCATACTTGTCGGCCAGGTCGCAGATGCCCTTCAGGTCGGCCACGATGCCGTCCATGCTGAACACCCCGTCGGTAACAATGATGATGTGGCGGGCACCATCGGCACGGGCGGCCTTCAACTGCACCTCCAGGTCGGCCATGTCGTTGTTGGCGTACCGGTAACGCTTGCTCTTGGTCAGGCGCACCCCATCGATGATGCTGGCATGATTGAGCGCATCGCTGATGATGGCATCGTCCTCGCCGAACAGGGGCTCGAACACGCCGCCGTTGGCATCGAAGCAGGCGGCGTAGAGAATGGTATCCTCCGTGCCATGGTAGGTGGCCAGCCTGGCCTCCAGTTCTTTATGGATGTCCTGCGTACCACAGATGAAGCGTACGCTGCTCATGCCGAACCCGTGGGTGTCCAAGGTGGCATGCGCGGCCTTGATGACCTCGGGGTGCGAGCTCAGGCCCAGGTAGTTATTGGCGCAGAAGTTCAACACCTGCCTGCCGTTCACGGTGATCTCCGCGCCCTGTTCGCTGGTAATGATGCGTTCGCGCTTGAACAGCCCGGCGGTCTCGATGCCCGTGAGCTCCTGTTGCAGGTGTGCTTGTAGTTTGCCGTACATGCCCGTTTGGAATGAGCGGCGAAGGTAGCCCTGTCCAGCACCGGCAGCACCTCGTTGAACAATGCCATGTTCGATAACTGGCTGGTCGGAAGGCTCCCCACTGCTTGACATCGGCTGGCAGAGGGAATAGTTTCGCCCCTCTTTCGTCCTCAATATGAGACCATTCATCACACGAAATCCCGTCCTCGTCTACATCCTGCTCACGCTGGGCTACCAGTTCGTGGTGGTCGGCGTGGTGAAGGCCATGCTCCCCGAGGGCGGTCACATGCACGATGATGCCACGGCGCACATGGTGTTCCGGTTCAGGGCCTTCGGTCCCTTGGTGTTCGCCATGGGGCTCACGTGGTATCTGGAAAAAGGGGCTGGACTGCGCCGTTTGTTCGGATCCTTCTTCCATTGGAAGGCAGGGGCGCAATGGTACCTGCTCGCCTTCTCCTGGAAGTTCCTGTTCACCTATGTGGGCATCACGGCCTTGTTCCTACTGGGCTTTGCCGAGTGGCCGGGCTGGTTGGTCCGCAGCCTTCGGGAAGATGGTCTGGCCGGTTGGATGCCGCTGATCAGCAACCTGCCCTTCATCGTGGGAATTGCCTTTGTGGAGGAAACGGCGTGGATGAAATTCAGTGTGACGCGCCTTCAGGAGAAATACAGTGCGCTGAGGTCCTGCCTCACCGTCGGATTCGCATGGGGACTGTGGTACCTGCCCATGCTGCTGATCAACGAGGGTGTTCCGGACGGCTATCCCTGGCCGGTGTTCTTGATCAGCATGATCTGCCTGACCATTCTTTTGGGCTGGACCTACAACATGACCCGCAGTGGCACCATCCTGCTGATCATGCAGATCGTGAGCAACTGCGCCTTCTTCATCATCCCGGTGCTGCCGGCCTGGTGGAACCTGGACGCCACCTACGTGAACAGCTTCGTGGCCGTGAACTTTGTTTCGGCGGTAACGCTGGTGCTGGTTTACGGTTGGCGCGAACTGGGAACCGGACCGCGCGCCACCTGGAGCGAAAGCCATGAGGACGAACCAGAGGATGTGGAAGCACTGCGCCCATCCCGGGCGTAACCCCCTCAGCCCTTGTCCACCACGCGGGGCACCTTGAAGTAGTCGCTGTCCTTCACCGGACTGTTCTTCAGAGCATCCGCTTTGGGAACGATATCCCCGGGCACTACCACGTCCTCACGCAGCACGTCCACTTCATCGGTCATGAAGATCAAGGGTTCAACGCCCTTGGTGTCCACCTCGTTCAGCTTCTCCACGAATCCGAGAACGCGCTCCATGTCGTTCAGGATCGCCTGACGGGCTGCGGGGTCGCTGAAATCCAGGCGGGCGAGCTCAGCGATACGGTCCAGGGTGGCCTCGTCGATCTTCATGGGTCTTCGCGCTTCGGGTCAGGTCGAATTTGCCGACTGTCAAGAATGATCAGGCGTTCAGCAGCGGTCCCTCGATCACCTCGTAGACCTTGCGCCGCAAACTTACCAGATCATCCATGGTAAGCCCTTGGGTGGGAATGGGCGCATGCACAACTGCGCGTGCGATGCCAGGGCGTGCCCGGGAGAGCAGCTCCAACGGTTCGCCGAACAAGCGCCAATGATCAATGAAGGTGATGGGCACGATGGGCACCTGCTTCTCAATGGCCAGCCGAAAAGCGCCGTCCTTGAACGGTTTCATGCGGGGCGTGTATGCGGGAATGGTGCCCTCGGGGAACAAGGCGATGCTGGTGCCGCGATCAATGGCGTGAGCCGCCTTGCGGAAGGCCTTTGCCGCCTCGATGTGGCTGCCGCGGTTCACGGCGATGTTCATGCCCTTGAAGAAGATGTTGAAGAGCGGCCACTTCAGCAGTTCGTACTTGCCCATGAAGAGGAAGTACGAGGGCAACACGTTGTACATCTGGATGATGTCCAGATAGCTGCTGTGGTTGCAGCAGATCACGTACGGTGCGCGTGGAAGCGGCGTGGTACGCTCCACACGAACGGGCACACCGCAGGCCCACTGCAGGAACGAGGCCCAGCAGCGCTTCAGGCGGAAGGCCTTCTCGTAACGACGGGGGGTGTACAACAGAACGCGGAACGGGAGGTATAACACCACCAGCGACCCGAAGAAGACCAGCGCGAACCACAGCTTGTAAAGCCAGCGCAGCGGCAGGAACAGCCATTTGGCCACAGGGCTGCGACGGCTTTCACCATCGGCGACCCGGGGTCGTTCCGGAGCAGGTCTGTTCAGCATCTGGCGGTCGAACGGGAGCGCGAAGGTAGCCCGAAGCCCCGGGAGGAAAGGGTCCGTTGTACCCGGCTATCTTCGTGCCCTTCCGACCATGGCCCGAATCCTCACCGGCATCCAGAGCACAGGCGTACCCCACCTTGGCAACGTATTGGGCGCCATACGCCCGGCCATTGCACTGAGCAGCAATGGCGCGAACGAGTCGTTCCTGTTCATCGCCGACCTGCACGCGCTCACGCAGGTGAAGGATCCGGCGGTGATGCGCGACAACACCGCGCGCGTGGCCGCCGTGTGGCTGGCCTGCGGCCTCGACCCCGAGCGCACCGTGTTCTACCGCCAGAGCGACGTGCCCGAGGTCACCGAGCTCACCTGGTACCTCAGCTGCTTCTTCCCCTATTCGCGGCTGGCGCTCGCGCACAGCTTCAAGGACAAGGC
>JBKDXR010000042.1:0-27618 GCA_046306055.1 Flavobacteriales bacterium | reverse complement strand
TCGTCCACGCGGTTGAGGAACTCGGGGCGCACGGTCTTGCGCAGCAACTCCATCACTTCGCGCTGGGTCTTCTCGATCACCTCTTCAATGTTGTTGTCCTTGAGGCCTTCGAAGTTCTCCTGGATGATGTGCGAGCCGATGTTGCTCGTCATGATCACGATGGTGTTCTTGAAGTTCACCACGCGGCCCTTATTGTCGGTGAGGCGGCCATCGTCCAGCACCTGCAGCAGGATGTTCCACACATCGGGGTGGGCCTTCTCGATCTCGTCGAGCAGCACCACACTGTAGGGCTTGCGGCGAACGGCCTCGGTGAGCTGGCCGCCCTCGTCGTAACCCACGTAGCCCGGAGGCGCGCCCACGAGGCGGGAGACGCTGTGGCGCTCCTGGTACTCGCTCATGTCGATGCGCGTCATGGCGTTCTCGTCGTTGAAGAGGATCTCGCTGAGCGCCTTCGCCAGTTCGGTCTTCCCGACACCGGTGGTACCGAGGAAGATGAAGCTGCCGATGGGGCGTTTCTCATCGCCCATGCCGGCGCGGCTGCGGCGCACGGCGTCGGCCACGGCATGCACGGCTTCGTCCTGACCGATCACGCGCTTGTGCAATTCGTCCTCCAGCGTCAGCAGCTTCACCCGCTCGGCTTCGAGCATGCGGGTCACAGGCACGCCGGTCCAGCGGCTCACCACGGCGGCGATCTCCTCCACGTCGACCTCCTCCTTGATCATCTTGCTGTCGGCCTGCATCAGCAGCAGTTCGTCCTTCGCGGCCAACAGTTCCTTCTCGGTCTCCTGGATCCGGCCGTAGCGGATCTCGGCCACTTTGCCGAAGTCACCTTCGCGCTCGTATTGCGCGGCCTGGTGCTTCAGGTCCTCGATCTGGTCCTTGGCGCTGTTGATGCGCTCCACCAACGCGCGCTCGCTTTCCCAGCGGGCCTTGAATCCGTCGCGCTGACCGCTGAGCTCGGCGATCTCCTTGTTCAGCTCGGCGAGTTTGGCCTCGTCGTTCTCGCGCTTGATGGCCTCGCGCTCGATCTCCAGCTGCATGATGCGGCGGTCGATCTCGTCGAGCTCCTCGGGCTTGGAATTGATCTCCATGCGCAGCTTGCTGGCGGCCTCGTCGATCAGGTCGATGGCCTTGTCCGGCAGGAAACGGTCGGCGATATAGCGCGTGCTGAGTTCCACGGCGGCGATGATCGCGGCGTCCTTGATCAGCACCTTGTGGTGGCTCTCGTACTTCTCCTTCAGACCGCGCAGGATGGAGATGGCGTCCTCGCGGGAGGGTTCATCCACCATCACCTTCTGGAAGCGGCGCTCCAGCGCCTTGTCCTTCTCGAAGTACTTCTGGTACTCGTTGAGCGTGGTGGCCCCGATGCTGCGCAGTTCGCCGCGTGCAAGCGCTGGCTTCAGGATGTTCGCGGCATCCATGGCGCCTTCGCCACCGCCCGCGCCCACCAGCGTGTGGATCTCGTCGATGAAGAGGATGATGTTGCCTTCGGCGGAGATCACCTCCTTCACCACGGCCTTGAGGCGCTCCTCGAACTCCCCCTTGTACTTGGCGCCGGCGATCAGCGCGGCGATGTCCAGCGCGTAGACCTGTTTGCCCTGCAGGTCCTCGGGGATGTCGCCGCTGACGATACGCTGGGCGATGCCCTCGGCGATGGCGGTCTTGCCCACGCCGGGCTCACCGATCAGGATCGGGTTGTTCTTGGTGCGGCGGCTGAGGATCTGCAGCACGCGGCGGATCTCCTCGTCGCGGCCGATGACCGGGTCGAGCTTGTTATCCTTGGCGAGCTGGTTGAGGTTCTTGGCGTACTTGTTCAGCGCGTTGTAGGTCTCCTCCTGGCTCTGGCTGGTGACCTTGCTGCCTTTGCGCAGCTCCTTGATGGCCGCGATCAGGTCCTTCTTGGAGACACCGTTGTCCTTCAGCAGCTGGCTCACGGTGTCGCCACTGTCCAGGATGCCGATGAGCATGTGCTCCACGCTGGCGAACTCATCGCCGAACTCCTTCAGCGCGGCAAGGGCCTTGGTGAGCGCATCGCTGCTGTGCCGCGAGAGGCTGATCTGCCCGCCGCTCACTTTCGGGTAGCCCTGCACGATACGGTCCAGCGCCTGTGTCATGGCGGGCACGTTCACGTTGAGCTTCTTCAGCAGGAAGGGCGACACGTCCGGGTCCACTTCCAGGACGCCCTTGAGCAGGTGGCCGTTCTCGAGCATTTGCTGGCCGTATCCGGTGGCGATGGTCTGTGCCTGCTGGATGGCTTGCTGGGAACGGATGGTGAATTTGTTGAGGTCCATGGGTGGGTCTTTGGGATCGGCCCCAACGGTCTGCAGGGGCTCCTGGTCGTTCTCAAAGCATGAACCGGTTCAAGAAGTAAGAAATTGTGGCAGCTCGATGCTTTGGTCTCTGCAATTAAGTCGCGAGTCACCAGCGTTTTACGGACGATCTGGCACAGCTGGGTCAGTGGCTTTTCCGTCCAGTATCAAGCACAGACCCTCTGGATGTTCCGGGTGGCCCTGCCCTTATCGTGAAATGCGCACTGGCACTGGCGTGTGGTCCAACGCAAGTGAACAAGTGGGGCCAACCATGGCCCGGACAACGCTGGTCGTTCACAACACCCTCCTCACCATCCGCAGCTTGTGCGTGTAGGTGCCGATCTCTGCGTTGAAAATTCCCTGCTGGTCGAGCTTGTCAATGCGCACGCGGCCGCTGGAATGGGCGATGCGCAGATCGCCTTCCTCGTTGCGTGTGAGGATCACGCCCACATGGATGATCCGGCTTTCCTCGTTCTCAAAGAAGGCCAGGTCACCCGGTTCGCAGAGGTCGAGCAGTTCGATGGCATCACCTTCGGTTGCCTGCTGCGAAGCATCGCGTGGCAGGTAGATCCCCATCAGGATGAAGATCATCTGGGTGAGGCCGCTGCAATCCACGCCCCAGGGTGTGCGACCGCCCCACAGATAGGGTGCGCCCAGGAAGGGGTGCAGGTAGAACTCCAGCAGGTCGGCGCGCTCCAGTTCGGGGCGATGGTTCGTTACGGCCTGCACGTCCACCCGACGTTCCTGCCAGAGAATGGTCCCCTCCTCATAGAAGGGAAGCACGGCACCATAGGGCAGCATCACCTGCCGGTGGCCCAGGTCCACCATGCTGTTCGGGCCGATCACGCGCAGGTCAGGGTCGTAGTTGGGCGTGGCGCATGGGGCGACCTGCTTGTTGTCCACCCACCCTTCATACCCGTCATGGTCGAACTGAAGCCGGCTCCAGTTGCCTTTCTGCTCCAGCACTTCAGCGGTCTCTCCGAACAACCATTGGGTGACCATTTCGGCCCTGTCGCTGGGTTCGGCGCGCACAGGAACGATGGAAAGGGGGCAGATGACAGAGGACATGGCCTGTTGCGTGTTGGTTTAGTGCGCGTTACGAATTGCGGTCCCGGGAACTCGCAACACGTAACGCATCAACACGCAACGCGGGCGAGGAGGCGGGAGGTTCAGAGCGCTTCGATCACCATGGCACTGGCACCACCGCCACCATTGCAGATGCCGGCAGCACCGTATTTGCCTCCGTTCTGCTTCAGTACATTGATCAGTGTGACGATGATGCGGGCACCACTGCAACCGAGCGGGTGTCCGAGCGAAACAGCACCGCCGTTCACGTTCACACGGGCGGGGTCGAGGCCCATCATGCGCGTGTTCACGATGCCCACGGCAGCGAAGGCTTCGTTCAGCTCGAAGTATTCGATGTCGCTCATCTTGAGGCCGGCCTTCTCCACTGCCCGTGGAACGGCCATGGCCGGTGTGGTGGTGAACCACTCTGGTGATTGCTCGGCATCAGCATAGCTCAACACCCTGGCCAGGGGCTTCAGGCCGAGCGCCTTGGCCTTGGCGGAGCTCATCAGCACGAGGGCAGCGGCACCGTCGTTGATGGTGCTGGCGTTCGCTGCGGTCACCGTGCCGTCCTTCTTGAACACGGGCTTCAACGTAGGCACCTTCTCGAAGCTCACGTTCTTGTACTCCTCATCGTGGTCCACGATCACGTCGCCCTTGCGGGTGGTCACGGTCACAGGCACGACCTCATCCTTGAACCTGCCAGCGGCCCAGGCGGCGGCGCTCCGCTTGTAGCTCTCGATCGCGAAGGCGTCCTGCTCTTCACGCGTGATGTTGTGAGTGCTGCAGCACAGCTCGGCGCACACGCCCATGGCGGTCTGGTCATACACGTCGGTGAGGCCATCCTTTCCGATGCCATCGATCAACTGGCCGTTACCGAAGCGATACCCGTAGCGGGCGTTCTCCAGATAGAAGGGGGTACGGCTCATGCTTTCCATGCCACCGGCCACGACCACATCGGCATCGCCGAGCAGGATGTCCTGCGTGGCCATCATGATGGCCTTCATGCCGCTTGCGCAAACTTTGTTCACCGTGGTCGCTGTCACCTCATTGGGAAGGCCGGCGAACTTGGAGGTCTGGCGCGCAGGTGCCTGTCCGAGGTTGGCCTGGAGCACGGTGCCCATGATCACTTCCTGCACAAGCTCTGGCTTGATCCCGGCACGTTCAACGGCGGCCTTCACGGCCGTAGCGCCAAGCTGGGTGGCGGGAACTTCAGCGAGACTGCCGCCAAAGCTGCCCATGGGGGTGCGAACGGCGGAAACGATGACGACTTCAGTGGCCATGTGATCAGGGTCGGTTTAGGGGCGCAAAATTAGCCCGGATGATGTTGGCGATCCCGGCTGGAGTCGAACCAGCGACCGTCTACTTAGAAGGTAGATGCTCTATCCAACTGAGCTACGGGATCGGAGGGCTGCGAAGGTACGGATGCGCTCGTGAGCGCATGGCCGCTGCATGGTACTGCTCGGCGGCAGTGCGATTTCCCGCGCATTCATCCACGGGCAGTATAAAGGAGCAATGGAGCAACGCTTATTTACCGTTCCTTTGCGGCCTTAACGCTCGGGGCGTAGCGTAGCCCGGTATCGCGCCTGCTTTGGGAGCAGGAGGTCGTCAGTTCGAATCTGGCCGCCCCGACCGAAGGGCCATCTCTGATGAGGTGGCCTTTTTCGTTGGGGGAAGCAGGTGGAACTCCGTTGCCGTGTTCTTGTATTCGGCGATCGGGTCCAAGTGTTTGCCTGTTCTGAAGAGGCTTGCCGCCGATCAAACCGTGGTTGGAATAAGGTCGGCGCGCTGGAAGCGTCTGTAAAAGGGCAAGACATTCGGTCCTATCCTGTTATCGCCCCGAGGTATCGCTTCGCGCCAAGGTGCTTTTTCATTGACCTCCTGCGCTCAAGCTGCGCTTGGGATAAGAGGGATTGCGCTAAGACGCGCCATCCCCAAGGGAGGGTGGCTTCAAGTCCAAGCCTGTTGTTGCTCCGCACCAACGGGCTTTTCATTGACCGCCTTCGCTCAAGCTGCGCTTGGCTTGATTGGTCAATGAAAAAGCCCAGCCACTTCGTGGCCAGGCTTTCCCTTGGCGGAGAGGGGGGGATTGCCCGAAGCGGGCCATCCCAGAAAAGGAGCGGCTTCAAGGTAAATCCTGTTATCGCTTCGCGCTAACGGGCTTTTTCCTCGCCTGCCCTCGCTCAAGCTGAGCTTGGCTCGGTCAGTCCATGAAAAAGCCCAGCCACTTCGTGGCCAGGCTTTCCCTTGGCGGAGAGGGGGGGATTCGAACCCCCGGTACCGGTTGACCCAGTACGGCAGTTTAGCAAACTGCTGGTTTAAGCCACTCACCCACCTCTCCAAAAGAGCTCCGCCACGGTCGGCGGGGCGGCAAATATAACAGGTGCGTTCATTTCACGTACATGGCCCAACGTGGATCCACGATTGTCCAGGCTGTTGGGTCTGGACCTGGGTCCAAACCGAGCACTGATGATTGCGGCCCTGAACTTCGGTGCCCGCAGAGGTTGATCGGTCCGCACATGTGGTGATCCATCGGGCATCGGTCCGCGCTGGTCGAAATGTTGAATACCTGCGTACTTAATGCCCGTTCACACAGGGACTTCGGTGCCATCTTCACGCCGCCGAAAAGATCCCGCAAGGACCATGAACCTGTATCACCGAATCCTGTCCGTCCTGTTCCTGCTGCTACCTGTGCTGGGGAATGCCGTGGTCTACTACGTTTCCCCGTCGGGCAGTGACACCAACAATGGTACATCGCAGGCCACGCCTTGGAAGACCATCGCACGCGTGAACACCCTTGGTGCTTCGATCAACGCCGGGGACCAGGTGCTGTTCCAGCGTGGAGGTGTTTATCGTGGTCGGCTTAATGTGAACGATAATGGGACGACCACCTCGCGCATTGTCTATGGGGCCTATGGTACCGGTGCGGCACCGGTGATCAGTGGCAGTGTTGCGGTTACGAATTGGGTACAGCACAGCGGTAACATCTGGCGTGCGCAGGTCGGACAGAAGGTTTCGCAGGTTTACTTCAACGGTCAACTGCAGACCCAGGCCCGTTTCCCCAACAGTGGTTGGCTGCGCACCGATGTGGCCAACAGCACCTCCACCACGGATGCCGCTTTGAACCAGGCGTCGGGCTATTGGGTGGGTGCCACGGCCGTTATCCGCACCACCAACTGGAGCTACGATACGGCCTATGTAACAGCCTTTAATGGCGGGGTGCTTACGCATACGTCCACGGGAAACAGCATGGGCAGCCAGCAATGGGGCTATTTCCTCCGCAACAAGCTGGCCCTGTTGGATGCTGCTGGAGAATGGTACTATGAGCCATCGACGGGATTCCTTTACTTCTGGTGTCCTGCCAATGCCAATCCGAACACGCAGTTGGTGGAGGCCGCTGTCACCGATTTCGGTATCTACTTCGGATGGCAGCGGAACAACGTGCTGGTCACCGACCTGGCCTTCAAACACCAGATCGATGCCTCCATCCGCATGTCGGGCACCTTCAATGTGGAGGTGATGAACTGCACCATTACCGATACCCAACGGGCGGTCTACAGCACGGGGTCCGATCAGAATTTCCACCACAACACCTTCGCACGCACCTTCCATACGGCAGTCTATCTGTTGGACAACAACTCGCAGTTCAACTATAACGTGCTCACGGACATTGCGCTTCACCCCGGGCTTGGCGAGAACAATTGGGGGTATTTCGGGCTCCGTACCAATGGCACGGGCATGGTGTTGCGCTACAATCGATTCGAGCACGTTGGATACATCGCCATGGCCGTGGCGGCGAACGCGCTGGTGGAGGGGAACGTGGTGCGCTATGGCCTGCAGATCCTGAATGATGGGGGAGGCATTGCCATTGACAATACGGATGGTATGGTCATGCGCAAGAACATCGTTACGGATATGATCGGGGAGTATGAGAGCGTAGCACCCGAACACACGAGCTACTTCCCGATCAGCCACGGGATCTACTTCGGCAACATCAGCATCAAGAACACCCTGGTGGAGCAGAACACGGTGGCCAATTGCAAGAGCAGCGGCATCCACGTGGACCATACCATGGTGAGCACGGGCAACCAGGTGAAGGACAATGTGCTCTACAACAATGGTGTGCAGTTGTCCATTTCCGATTACTCCAATTACAACACACCCGGGGCCACAGCACCGTATCATGTTCCGGCGTTCAATACCATATACTCTGGCAATGTGATGTATTGCCTGACCAAGGACCAATTGTGCATGAAGCAGTTGCACGTGTATGGCAACAACTGGGTGGATTACGGGACGTTCACCAACAATCGGTATTTCAATCCCTACAACGAGCTGAGCATCCTGCGTTTCAACACGTTCGCAGGCTTCTGGGAGTACCATACCCTGGAGCGCTGGCAGTCGGTGACGGGTAAGGACGCAGGTTCGACGCGCAGCCCCTTGCGCCAGAGCGACAAGGCCACGGCATCCGAACTGTCCAGCAACCTTATTCTCAACGGCACCTTCAATACGAACGTGACGGGATGGGCGGGGTGGCCGACCAATGCCACTGCCACCTGGGTGAATACGCATCTGGACAATGGTGCCTTGCGGGCGAACATCCCCAACAACTCTGTCTATTATGAATACAATCTGCGCAATCCGGACCAGTTCCAGATGCAGAATGGACAGTGGTACCGCATGCGCTTTTCGATCGTTGCGCCGAACCATGGCATACTTCAGGCGGCCGTAAAGGGCGTTACTCAGCTCACCGGGCCGAACACCATCATCCAGCGTGACATCCCGTTCTCCTCGGAACGACGTGACCTGGAGATCTACTTCCAAAGCAACCTGTCCGACCAGGCATTGTTGCAGTTCACCAACAACTACCTGATGCCCATGTATTACCTGGACAACGTCCAGTTGCACAGGGTGACCGTGACCCCGTTGGATCCGACCCTGGACCACGTGCTGCTTTACAACGACCAGGCCACCGCACAGACCGTGGCCCTTCCGGCGGGCTGCTGGCACGATATCACCGGTACGCTGCAACCAGCGACCATCACCTTGCAGCCTTACATGTCCAGGGTGGTGTACCGCGCTACGGGTGCGGGCTGTTCGGTCCCAGTGGCCAATACGGTGGGAGCCAAGATGTTCCTCGGTGGGGCTATCAACTGGACCACCCTGACCATGCGCGATGACCTGCGTGCGGCGGGCTTGGTGCCCACCTCCGAGCCTTTTACGGTGCTCGGACTTACCGTTGCCAACGCTGGCGCCTCCGTGCCGGCCGCCACCCTGCAAACAACCGGTGCCCAGGCCGTGGTGGATTGGGTGGTCTTGGAACTCAGGAACAACGATGCGGGGTATACCGTAGCGGAACGACGTGCTGCTTTGCTCCGTGCCAATGGTGATGTAACGGCCGTGGACGGTTCGGCACAGGTGCCGTTCACTACGTCCACAGCAGGCAAGTTCCTGGTGGTCCGTCACCGCAACCACTTGGGCTGTGTGGCGCAAAGCCCCATCGGCGTGAACGGTCAGGTGTTGGACTTTACGCTGACATCCACCGTGGTCTACGGAGTGGAACCCACACAAGTGAACGGCACCCGCAGGGCTTTGTGGCCAGGTGATGCCAACATGGATGGCACTGTGCGTTACACGGGGCAGGACAACGATCGCGACCCCATTCTCTCCCAAGTGGGTGGTGTTGTGCCGACCAATACCGTTTCAGGTTACAACCGCTACGACATCAACATGGATGGTGTGGTGAAATATTCTGGCAACGGTAACGACCGGGACCTGGTACTGCAGATCATCGGAGGTGTGGTGCCCACCACCGTCCGTGCCGCTCAATTACCCTGATCGTATCAGATACGTTCCAGCGCTCCTTCGGGCATCCAGCCTACGGAACCGTTAGAGAGCTTCACTTCCTGCCAGCCTTCCTGCGCCTGCAGTAGCTGCACTTTGGTGCCGCGGTGAAGCATGAAGAGCACGGCACCCTGGGCTGAGGGGGTGCTTCGTACATCGACCTTGGCGTCCATGATGATGGCCGATGAACGGTCGGCAAGTTCCGTGTGACGGTCATAGGCCATGAACAGAGAGACCACCATGCCGACCAGTGCGATCGTGCTGAGCGCCAGGATCCCCTTGCGAAGTATCGCGGTACGGATGAATAGTCCGACGCCAAGCAATGCGAAGAACAGGGCGCATGACCACAAGGAGCGACGTGCCCATTGGTCGGGGTCGGAACCGCCACGCAACACCTCCCACCAGGAACCCAGGGAAAATGAAGGCAGTTCGCCAATGCGGTCCTTGATCTGGGCGCGTGTTTGTTCCAGGTTGGCCACGATGTCCTCGTTGCCGGGGGCCAGCCGATGGGCACGCTCATAGTTCAGGATGGCCCGCGCCATGTCGCCAGAACGGTAATGGCAATTGCCGATGTTATAGTACAGGGCTGCGGAAGAGTACGTGCTTGCGACGGAATCGTAAAGCGCCAGTGCTGCGGTCGGGTCACCGGCCGCATAGGCTCGTGCCGCGCGCGCGGCCAGCGTATCGGCTTCGACCGCGGTCAGGGAGCTTCCCCGTTGGGTCACCAACAGGAGAAGGATGATCAGGAGGGCCTTGTGCTTCATGATCGGGTGCGTTGTTCAATGGTTCCAATGAGCGCTGCGGCTTCGTTGAAAAGCGTAGCGCGTGGCACCTCCTCCACGGGGGCGAACCGGGCCATATCGCAGGCCGTGATCAACCGCTGGTAATTCGTGGCCAATTGCTCGCTGTCCGGCGCATCGGCCAATCGTCTCCGGATGGTCTCTGACGCATTGGTGGTGATGCCGGTCCCGAACTTATCCGCCATGTAACCACCAAGTGCCTTGCTCAAGGCCGAGTAGAAGACCTCGCGATCGTTGCTCTGCAGTGCCTGTTCCGCCAGCTTCAGGTGTCGGCGAGCAGTGCGGTCCGCTGCTTTTCTGCGGCTACCTGCGATATCCTGCGCCTCGCGGGCCTGTTTACGACGCCAGGCCAACAGGAGCATGAAGGCGATCGCCGGAGCGGTCATGCCAGCGATCCATGCCGGTGATGCGAACAGCTCGTGCCCAACGGGTTCCAGTTCGAGGTCGCCCGTTCGGATGTGCCGGATATCCTTTTCGAGCAACTGTATGTCCGATTGCGCGGGCCGTTGTGGCAAGGTGGTCGTGGCGCTCCCATCTCCGGGCAGGACCTCGATCATGGTCGGTCCGCTGGACAAGGTCTTGTAGTCGCCGATCTGCGTATCGAAGTAGCTCACCGTGACCGGAGGCAGTTCGTAATTGCCTTCGTGCCGTGGTATGAGCAGGAACTGGTACTCACGCGATCCGCTCATGCCATTGCCGTTCACGGTGATGCGGTCGGTGACCTTCGGCTCGAACGTTTCAATGTCGTTGGGCAGTGCGATGGCTGGTGCTTCCAGTAACTTCAGATTGGTGCGCCCGCTGAACCGGACGGTCAGGTCCACCGATTCGTTCTCCTGAAGTCGCGTGCGAGAGGCGGTCACTGTCATCTGTAATTCACCAACAGCGCCGCTGAAGTCCGCGGGTGCTCCAGAGGGGAGGTCCAGCACAGTGTATTCAACCGCATTACTGCGGACTTCCACAGTGCGGCCTTGGTTGAAGAAGGAGCGGTCGATGACACAGGTCTGCTCGAAGGGTTCGATGCGCAATTTGCCGCTGCGCTGGGGGAAAAGCACTTGTTTGCGGAGCACGGCCACGCGGTAGGGAAGGCCATTGATCGTCTGCATTTTCTCCTCCCAGTGGAGTTCGCCCAGGTCCACCTCCTCGGTCCATGCGTTGCTGATCTTGGGAAGCTCCTTGGACACGGATTGCAGGTTGTTGTAGCGCGAATACAGCATGTACGTGGCCACCACTTGCTCGCCCACATAGCCCTTGCTCTTGCTCAGGCTGATGGTGGTGAAGAGGTTCGGGTCGCGTTGCTGGCCAAGCGTTGCATTGGGGTCGCTGGGTCGTGTTGCTGCGCCTTTCGTCACCTCGATGGTAATAGGGTCGGTCTGGATGTAGCCACCACCCACTTTCACTTTGGCAGGTCCTATGGTATAGCGACCTGGCTGTGCGGCGGTGAGCACCCAGGTGCGTGTGATGGTGCTGCTCATGCGCCCGTTGAAGATGCTCATGTTACTGCTCTCGAACGGGCCTTGCACGATCACCAGCCCACCAAGGTCCGGTGCACCGAATCGTTCCTGTGTGTTGGACAGGGCGATAGTCAGCTTCAGTTGCTCTCCTGCCGCAATGCTGGTCCTGTCCACGCTGGCCTTGAAAGTGATCTCCTGGGCCAGGGTCCGGTCCGATGTGCCGAGCACGAGACCGATGAGCAGAGAGAAATATGCCAGGGTCCTCATGTCACCAATCCTTGTCGATGGTAATACGCTGGGCAGGGCGTTGTCGCAGGCGCACCTTTTGTTGTACGTCCTTCTCGCCCCGTTGGAGCGCGTCCAGTAAACGTTTGGCATCGCGTGGGTCCATCTGTCCGGCACGTGCACGCTGCTGTCCTTCGGCGCCTTGCTGCTGTTGGTCGGCCTGTTGCTGCTGCTGCTCACGCGAACGTTGGTCCTGCCCTTGTTGCTGCTGCCGCTGCTGTTCTTGCTGTTTGTCGTCGCTCCCTCCTTGTTGTTGCTGCTGTTGTTGCTGCTTCTGCTGTTGGTCCTCCTTGAGCAAGGCCTCGGCCAGCTTTGTCAGGCGGGGATCGTTCGGGTGTTCGCGCAGGCCTTTGTCCAAGGTGCGCAGCGCGGTGATCTTGTCCTGTTGAACGAACTCCTGCGCCGCGCGATCGAACCATTCGCGGGCGGATGCGGTCTGTGCGCACAACGGTCCGGTGCACCAGCCAAGGGCCATCATGGCCATGAAGGCGGTCAGGTGTTTCATGGGGTGCGCAAAATGGAGGTGATCAAGCCCAGTTTGTCCATGTAGTCCTTGCGCTGGCCAAGGGTCGGTTCCTGCTTCAATCCGTTCTGCAGCAGGTCGAACGCAGCTTGGAATTCGTGTCGGTTCACCAGCTCGTCGGCCTGTGCGAGCAGAGCCTTGGCCTTTTCCGTGATGGCGATCTGTTCGTCCTTCTTACTGTCTCCCTTGTTCTTTGCAGGGTCCGGCTTGGGGCGGGCGGCGATCTTGCGCAGTCCGATCATCAGGTTGTGGCGGGCGTCCTCCGATCCGGGCTCCAGGCGCAGGGCGTTCCTGTACGCTTCGGTCCCTTGTGCGAGTGCAGAGTCGATCAGGTGGTCGGTCCGCTTCACCAAGCGCTGCAACGAATCGCGCAGCACATATTGGCGAAGTCGGGTGGTTACGTCTTCGCCGTCCACGCGCAGTTCACTGAGCTCCTTGTTCATGAGCACGGCAAGACTGTCGGCCTGCATGGCCAGCAGGAGGTAGGCATTGCCCATGTCGTAACGGGCGTTGGCTTTCCATCGTGCACTATCGAGCAATTGGTCCGCTTCGATCCCGAGCGCGATGGCACTGTCCAGATCACCTTGTCGGAATCTGGCATGCGCGCGATTGAAGCTGAGCGTACCATGGTCCGGGGCTGAAGAGTAGATGCTGTCCGCTTCGACCCAGCGGCCCTGCTGATACAGGGTGTTGCCCTCATGCAGGGCGCGGAGCACGGCATGGTGGTCCGCACGGCCACAGGCGGTGAGCAGGAGGAGCGGTATGAGGTGGCGTGGTCTCATGCCGGTAGTTGAATGATGGGCCTCACATGCCTTCGGTCGCCGAACAACAGACCGATGGTCATGAGCAGCAGACCGATGCCCAAAGGATACTGGTATTGGTCCTCCAACGAAGCGAACCGGTAGGTGCCGACCTCCTGGGCATCCATGGTGCGCAGTTCCTTCAGCAGTTCGGTGATCCCGGCGGAACGTTCCGTTGCGCGCACATAAAGCCCGTTCCCGGCTGCGGCGATCTCCTTCAGCATCTGCTCGTCCAGGCGGCTGATCACGGTGTTGTTGCTGCGGTCCTTGCGGTATCCGGTCACCTGGCCGTTCCGTCGCAAGGGGAGCGGCCCACCTTGGGGAGCCCCCATTCCCACGGTATGCACTACAACGCCTTGTTCGATCGCCCGGCGTGCCGCACCTTGGGCATCGTCCTCGTGGTTCTCTCCATCCGTGATCACGATGATCGCCTTGCCTGAAGTGGTGTTCGGGTCGAAGCTCTCGCGGGCCAGGTCGATCGCAGCGCCGATCGCGGTGCCCTGTGTGCCCACCGCATCAGTGTTCACACTGTTCAGGAAGAGCTTCGCCGCGGAGCGGTCCGACGTGATGGGCAGTTGAACGAACGCGTCCCCGGCAAAGACCACGATGCCCATGCGGTCGCCGCGCAGTTGATCGATGAGTTGTGACAAGGCCCTGCGCGCCACTTCCATGCGGCTGGGTTTCAGGTCCTCGCAGGTCATGCTGTTGCTCACATCCACGCACACCATCAGGTCGATGCCCTTGGCCTTCACTTCTTCGATGCGTGTACCATGGAGCGGTGAGGCCAGGGCCGCAATGACCAGCGACAAACCCACCCGTATCAGCAGGAATCGGAGAAGTACGCGTGTTCCGGAAAGACCGGGCACCACGCGTGCCCGGGTGCCATCATCGGCGAAGCGCTTCAAGGCGCGGTTGCGCCAGGCGAGGTCAACAAGGAACAGGAGCATCATCACGGGACCCACCAGTTGGGCCTTCAGGACCTCCGGTCTTCCGAAACGGAATCCGGGTACCTGGTCCTTCAATATCCACCAGATAACCAGCATCACCGCCCAAATGAGCAGCTCGACGGGCACCGTGATCGCCGATACCTTGCCTAATGGATATGTGCCCGGCCTGCTCATGCCATACTGCGCAATACGCTCCGATCAAGGGTCCAGCCGAACAGGAGCAGGCATCCGCCAATGAGCGTGAAGGGGAAATGCTCGTCCTTCCGCTGGCTGTGCTCGGTCACCTTGATGCGGGTCTTCTCCAACCGGTCGATCTCGGCATAGACCTCCTTGAGCCGTTCGGCATCGGTCGCACGGAAGTAACGGCCACCGGTGAGGTCAGCGACCTGTGTCATCACTTTCTCGTCGATCTCCACGTCCTGCATGTCATAGCGGTACTGGCCGTCAGGATACATGGCCACCGGTGTCAAGGCCTTGCCGCGGGTGCCCACACCGATGGTATACACGCGGATGCCCAATTGCTCGGCGATGATGGCAGCGTCCATGGGTTGCACACTGCCCGAGTTGTTCATGCCATCGGTCAGCAGGATCACCACTTTGCTCTTCGCTTCGCTTTCGCGCAGGCGGGTCAATGCCGTGGCCAGGCCCATGCCCACGGCGGTCCCCCCCGTGATCAGCCCCGGTCGGGCCTGGGCAAAGAGGTCCTTGAGGACCCGGTGGTCGGTGGTGAGGGGACATTGGGTGTAGGCCTCTCCTTCATACACGACCAGGCCAATGCGATCGTTCGGACGGCCATCGATGAATTCCTTCGCCACGCGCTTGGCGGCCTCCAGCCGGTCGGGGCGCAGGTCCTTGGCGAGCATGCTCGTGGAAATGTCCATGGCGATCACGATGTCGATGCCTTCGCGCTTTACGTCCTGCCAGCTATCCTTGCTCTGAGGTCGGCTCAGGGCGAGCACGAGCAGGCCAAGACCCGCAATGGACAAGGCAAAGGGCAGGTGCCTGAGGAGCGCGAGCAGGTCGATCGGTGCGCCTGCGAAGGACCTGAAGGTGGGCAGGGCGACCATGGGCGAACGGCGCGCAGCACGCCAGATGTGCAGCACCGCGGCAAGCCCGATCACGACCAGCATCCACGACCGCTCCGGATGGGCCACTTCGAAATGGCTCACCATGTACCATGAGGCGTATGCCACCCCCACTGCAGCGAGCAGTGCCCATATGATGGATGCCAGACGGTCCTTATCCATACGCGGTGGTGGTTGCACGGATGAGGTCGCGAGCGGCCTGCAGCAATTGCTCGTTCTCCGATGGAGTGGGTACGGCCTTGGCGAACTTCACCAGATCGGCCGTCCGCAGCATGTTCGCCAGCATCTGGTATTGCTCTGGCGATAAGGGGCTCACACGCAGAGCATGGAGGAGTTCGTCGGTGGTTCGCTCCAACGCTGGAATGCTGTAACGTTCTTCGATGTAGCCCCGCAACGTATCGGTCACCTTCGATTGATGCGCTTTGTGATCGCCCGTCTGCCACAGCCGTTCCTGTTCGATGTGGTCCAGCATTTCGAGATAGCACTCGAGCAGGGGCCGTTGTGCAACGGGTGCGGGTGTGCTCACCTGCTGTTTGCGCGGCCTTCGTAGGAACAGTATGGTCGCGACGATCAGCCCTAGCAATGCGATGCCGCCGGCGATCCACGTCCAATGCTCACGAAGCCAGTAGCCCGGATCGAAGGGTGGTTCATACAATGGCGAAATGTCGCGCGCCTTTCCGCCCTCATCGAGCACAACGCCTCGCACCTCGAATACCAGTGGCGCCGTCTCCAGGGTGCGCCCGGCCACCACGAACTTGAACGGCGGCAGTGCCCAGTATCCCGTGTCGAAGGAAGTGACCTCCAGCCGTTGGGTGATCCGTGCAATGCCCCCATCGTCCCCACGAAGGGTGTCCATCGTTCCTCGACCAATGAGCTCCACATGCGGTGCGAGCGTATCGTTCAGCATGGGCCAGGATACCGTTGCACCTGCACCGTCAAGATCGATGCCCAGCGTAATGTTGGCACGTTCGCCGATGCGTATTACCAACGTGTCCGCCGTTACGAACACGTTCTGTCCATGCGCGGCGGACGCGAGCAACAAGGCTATGGCCGCAGTGCCTCTCATCGCATCGATTCGCGCCGTTTGAACAGGTTCATCAGTGGTCGCACGTAACCCTCGCGCGTGGTGATGGTCGCGTGGTCCACACCCGAGCGGCGCAGGATGTCTCGTGTGCGTTGCTGGTGTTTCAGGGCAGCGGCGCGATAGGCATTGCGAACGGTCCGGCTGCCGGTGTTCACCCAACGTGTGGAGCCGGTCTCCGGATCGGTGAACTGCACCAGGCCCATGTTCGGGAGCTCGGCTTCACGTGCATCGTGTGTGCGCAGCACCACAAGGTCATGCTTGCGGTTGGCGATCTTCAAGGCATCGGCATACCCTTCATCCATCATGTCGCTGATCAGGAAGGCGATGCTGCGCTTTTTGATGACGAGGTTGAGGTAGCGCAGGGCCTCGGTGATGTTGGTGCCCCGGTGCTCCGGTCGGAACTCAATGAGCTCGCGGATCAGTCGCAGGATGTGGCTGCGGCCTTTCTTGGGCGGGATGAACCTCTCCACGCGATCGCTGAACAGGATCAGTCCCACCTTGTCGTTGTTGCGGATGGCACTGAACGCGATGGTGGCGCAGGCCTCGGTGATAAGCTCGCGTTTCAGTTGCTCCGCAGTACCGAAATCCTCCGAGCCGCTCACATCGGCCACCAGCATCACCGACAGCTCGCGCTCCTCCTCGAACACCTTCACGAAGGGGTGCCCGAAGCGGGCTGTTACGTTCCAGTCGATCGTGCGCACCTCGTCGCCAGGGCTGTACTCGCGCACTTCGCTAAAGGTCATGCCCCGCCCCTTGAACGCACTGTGGTACTCCCCACTGAAGATGTGCTCGCTCAAGCCGCGTGTCTTCAGCTCGATAAGCCGTACCTTCTTCAGGAGCTCCTTGGTATGTTGTGCGGTGTTCAAGATGGAATGTCCGGGTCGCAGTTCGTGAATGGCATTCGGTAGCGTTCGGGAGCACGGCTCGATGGACTCTCGCTGGCCATTGCCGATCGCTTATTGCGGTCTATGGCACCTCCACCGTGTTCAGCACCCGTTCGATGATCTCGTTCACGGTGATGTTCTCCGCCTCTGCTTCGTAGGTCAGGCCGATCCGGTGGCGCAGCACGTCCGGGCAAACGGCCCTCACGTCCTCGGGGATCACGTAACCGCGGCGTTTGATGAAGGCGAGCGCCTTGGCGGCCATGGCCATGTTGATGCTTGCCCTCGGACTTCCTCCGAAACCGATCATGGAGGTGAGGTCGGCCAGCTTGTACTGGTCGGGCTTCCGGGTCGCATATACGATATCCACGATGTACTGCTCGATCTTCTCGTCCATGTACACCTCGCGGACCAGTTTGCGGGCGGCAATGATCTCTTCCGGGCGCACCACCTTTTGCGGTTCAGGTTGCCCCCCGGGGCGCACGTTCATGCGGATGATGAGCTTCTCTTCCTCCTTGTGGGGATAGTCCAGTACGACCTTCAGCATGAAGCGGTCGGTCTGTGCCTCGGGCAGTGGATAGGTGCCTTCCTGCTCAATGGGGTTCATGGTGGCCAGCACCAGAAAGGGCTCGGGCAGTCGGAAGGTCTGTGCACCAATGGTGACCTGGCGTTCCTGCATGGCCTCCAGCAGCGCGCTCTGCACTTTGGCCGGGGCCCGGTTGATCTCATCGGCCAGTACGAAGTTGCTGAAGATGGGTCCCTTCTTCACGCTGAACTCCTCGTTGCGCTGGCTGTAGATCATCGTGCCGATGAGGTCGGCGGGCAAGAGGTCGGGCGTGAACTGGATACGGCTGAAGTCCACGTCCACCGTGCGGGCCAGGGCTTTGATCGCCATGGTCTTGGCCAGGCCGGGCACACCTTCCAGCAGGATGTGACCATCGGCCAGCAATGCCACCAGGAGCTTTTGCACCATGTCCTTCTGTCCCACGATCGTCTTGGACATCTCCTGGTCGATCAGGTCCACAAAGGCACTGGCCTGTTGGATGCGCTCGTTCAATGCGCGAATGCTCTCGGGGGTCACGGCCTGTTGGGCGGTAGTTCCGGTGTTCTCCATGATCTGTTCCGTCGCTCGGCCTTGGGCCGAAAGATGGACGCAAAGGTGCCGGGCGCCCGGTGCTGTGGGCCTGAGATCGCCGTTAAAGTGTGTTAACCGTTCATCCCCTCGTTGGCCCCGTCCGGCCTGCTAACTTTCGGACCATGTCACACCCCGATCACCCGCTCACCCTTGCCGAGGCCACGGCCCATGTTCGCGCTTTTCACGATGCGTTCGGCATACCCAACGCCGAAGCGCCCGCCGGTGCCATTGGCGATCGCGATGCCCTGTTGCGCTACAAGCTGATCCGCGAGGAGAACGAGGAGTACCTGGAAGCCGCGCTGCGTGGTGACCTGGTGGAAGTGGCCGACGCATTGGGCGATATCCTCTACATCCTTTGTGGTACCCTGTTGAAACATGGGCTCGAGCACAAGATCGACGAAGTGTTCCGCGAGATCCAGCGCAGCAACATGAGCAAGCTGGGCGCCGACGGCAGGCCCATCTACCGCGAGGATGGCAAGGTGATGAAGGGCCCCGCTTATTTCAAACCCGACATCGAGACCATCCTGGCCAAGTGATACCGCCGATCGGTCGATCCGCTTTTTTGAGATCAACAGGTAAGCCGCTCGTTCCATATGCATCTTCCCACGCTACTGAACAAGGCCCGCACTTCTACGCTGCAACGCGGTCTGCTGAACACGTTGCTGCCGTGGATGATCCCGTTCAACCGGCCGCATGGTTTCAGGGTGGTGCCATTGCGCGAGGGCGGTATTCGTGTGGAGATCCCCTATTGGCGTATCAATCGTAACCACATCAAGGGCATCCATGCTTGTGCGCTGGCCACTGCTGCCGAGATGTGCAGTGGACTTTCCGTGCTGGAGCAGCTCGATCCCCGGAGATACCGATTGATCATGCGAGAACTGCGCATGCAGTACCATTACCAGGCCAAGCAGAAGAGCTGGGCCACCTGTGTGCCGTTGGCGGAGGATATCCGGCGCCTGGTGGTGGAGCCCCTGCACGACCGCGAAGCCGTGGACTACGCGAGCACGGTGGAACTGCACGACAAGGCCGGGAACCACCTCGCCACGGGCACCATTACCTGGCAGGTGAAGGCGTGGGACAAGGTGAGGACGAAGCGTTAAGGCTCATTATCTCGAAGCTCGCTTCAGTGTGCTGATCAGTATCATCGCCAGAACGGCCCCGCCGAAGGCAAGGCCCATGTCCTTCTGGGCATCCCACACATCGCCCTGCGAGCCGAGGTAGGCATGCCCTTGGGCAGGGAAAAAGATGTCGGCCACGGCCCATTCGATCAGTTCGTACGCCGCACTGAAGCTCATGGTGATCTCCACCGGTAGCACCCAGCACACCCAATTGGGCCACTGGAAATGGTTGCGGAAATAGTCGCGCATGGGGTAGGCCAGCAGGAATCCGAAACTGAAGTGAACGATCCGGTCATAGTGGTTCCGTTCGCCATGGAACAGGTCCTGCAGCCAATAACCGAGCGGGTTCTCAGCGTAGGTGTACATGGCGCCGTACACATGCAGCAGGATGTACACGAACATCAGGCTGTAGCTGAGCTCACTGAACTGGAACCGTCGGTGCGTGAGCGCCAACCCACCGATGAAAAGCATGGTGAGCGCGTTCTCCGTGAACCAGTTGGCCCGGTCGGTGGTGCCTGCGAAGGTCCATGCCCAGAAAAGCAGGAATGCCGCAGCATAGGCTTGGAGCAGCCGGTTCGTAAGGAATGGCGCGCGCGCGGCGGAGGAAGCGGTGGTCAGGGCCATGTGGCCAAGGTAACCAAGGTCCTTTCAGGAGCGCGGGCCTTGTCCCCGCTGGTCATTCGCCTCGCTTGTTGTTGGTCTCCTTGGGGAGGAAACGCCAAGCGAACACCAGCTGATAGACGATGTTCTGTGTTTGCAGCGTGGCACTGAACGGCGTGAAGCTGGTCTGCGCCCTGAACTCAAAGCTGGTGCGCTTCATGTCCGTACCCATGCCCACCGCACCGCTGAACTGGAAACGGTTATCGGTGGATTGTAGATCGTAGGAATAGTCCTGCTGCAGATCGCCATTGTACCATTGCTTGTAGTTCCCTGACACATAGTAGCCCAGGGACGGGCCGATGGTCAGGAAGATACCCCCGGGTCTGGCATCGGTACCCACCTTCACCATGAGGGGCATTTCCAGGTAATGGTATGCGCTCCGGCTGCGTGTGAGCTGTGCATTATTGCGCACCACGGCACCCTTGGTCATCCACAGCAGTTCCGGCATGAAGATGAACTGCGGGTGCAACGCGAACTCCATTCCATAGCCGAACACCACGCCGGGCAGCAGGTTGCTGGTGTTCTGGAAAAGCCCGCCCACCGATTGGGTGGCCAGGCTCATGCCCAGCCGCGGACCATGGATGTGCTGGGCCAAGGTGACGGCAGGAAGCAACAGGAGGGCAAGCAGAAAGCGCATGTGCATGCTACGAAGATCGGTCATGAGGACCGTCCCGCCACGCGCTGCTCTGCGAAAAAAAAACGGGTCAGTAGCGCGCCTTCAACGCGGCCATCTTCAGCAGGGCCACGGCGCAATCGACCCCTTTGTTGCCATGTTTGCCGCCGCTGCGGTCGCGGGCCTGTTGCATGGTGTCGTCGGTAAGCACACCGAAGATCACGGGCTTGCTGAACTTGAGGCCCACGGCCATGATGCCTTGTGTGGTGCCCTGGCAAACGAAGTCGAAGTGGGGCGTTTCGCCACGGACCACGCTGCCCAGGCAGATGATCCCGTCGATACCGCCACCTTCCAGCACGAACTGTGCAGCGCTGGCCAGCTCGAAGCTCCCAGGTACCCACTCTTCAACGATGTCGGCCTCGGCCACACCATGCCGGAGCAAGGTCTCACGCGCACCGCGTCGCAGGGACTCGGTGATCTCGTGGTTCCACTCGCTTACCACCAGGGCAAAACGACGACCAGCGCCACTGGGGACGCTGGTCGGGTCGTAGTTCGACAGATGATGTTCGGCGGTCGCCATGCGGTCGTTCTATCCACCCATGGCCTCGGCGTGCCCGGCGTATTTGCGCGCCTGGCTGGCCTCGCTGCTGGTCGGGAATTCCTCGGCAATGCGCTTGAACGCCTTGGCGGCATCCTTCCACTTGCCGGCCTGCTGGTGCAGGATCCCGGCCTTCATCAGGTACATCGGGGTGGTGAAGTCATTCTTCGCCATGCCTGCGGCCTTCTCGAACAGCTTCACAGCCTCATCCGTGCGGCCCAGTTCCACCAAGGCATCACCCTGGTTGCCCACGGCCATCACCCGGAGCACGTCATCGCCCAGATCGGCTTGCTTGTACTCGGCGATCGCCGCCTCGTACTCGCCCTTCTTCATATAAATGGTGCCGAGGTAATAATGCGCCAGGCTACCACTGGGCGTATTGCCGTACTTGTCGGCCACCTCGAGGAATCCGGGCCACTGATCGTCGCCGTTCATGGCCTTGTCCAGCGAGTCGATCTCGAAGTAGTACTCGGCCTTCCACACCAGCTCGCTCGCCTCGGCGGCGCGGGGCTTGGCGTAGCCGTACTGGTAGGCCAGTGCAGCGGCCACCACACCAACGATGGCCACGGCCCCGATGGTGAGGTTCTTCTTGTTCTTCTCGAGGAACAGCTCGGTACGGGTGTACACTTCGCCCAGGTCAAGGTCCTGGCCCTGAGTGTTTTCGGATGTATGCTTCTGGCTCATGGTCGCGCAAGCGAGGCGCAAAAATAGGGTTTTCAGGGACTTGGCGAAGGCCCGCCTTCACGCAGCTAACTTCGCGGGCGTTCCCATGTCCTTTCACCTCACCAAATTGCACCTTCTGCACTTCCGCAATCACCGGGATGCCGAAATCGTCCTGGGCCCTGAGGTGAACTGCTTCATAGGGCCCAATGGCGTAGGCAAGACGAACCTGCTCGATGCCGTGCATTACCTCGCTTTGGCCAAGAGCTATTTCGAGGCGGTGGACATGCACAACATCCTTGATGGGGAGGATCATTTCATGCTGCAGGGCGCCATGCACACCGAACAGGGTGAGGATGGTCTGCTCTGCACGGTACGTAAAGGGCAACGCAAGGTGCTCAGCCGCAATCGCAAGGAGTACGACCGCCTTTCGGACCATGTGGGCCGCTATCCGGTGGTGATGATCACCCCCTACGATGGCCAGCTCATCCTGGACGGGTCGGAAGTACGCCGTCGCTTTCTCGACGGTCTTATCGCGCAGTTCGATAAAAGGTATCTCGATGACCTCATCCGCTATAACCGCGCGCTCGCTCAACGCAACGTTCTGCTGAAGCGTTTTGCGGAACAGGGCGGAGGGTCGCTACACGTGCTGGAGCCCTGGGACATGCAGCTGGTGCGGTATGGTACTGCCGTGCACGCGGCGCGCAAGGCCTTCCTGCGCGAACTGGTGCCCATGTTGGTGGAGCACTATGCGGGCATTGGTGGTGCTCGTGAACAGGTGGACCTCGATTATCGCTCATCGCTCAACGAGGTGTCCTTGTCGGACCTGCTCATCGGAGCTTGGGACAGGGACCGGTCCGCCACGCACACCACGGTAGGCGTTCATAAGGATGACCTTGTTTTCACCATCAATGGTCAGCCATTGAAGCGGTACGGGTCGCAGGGCCAACAGAAGACCTACCTCATTGCCCTGAAGTTGGCCCAGTTCGACCTGACACAGGCCCGCAGTGGGGTGCGCCCCATCCTGTTGCTCGACGACATCTTCGACAAGATCGATCCCCAGCGGATGCGGCATCTGCTGCAACTGCTCAGCGGTCAGCGTTTCGGGCAGGTGCTCATCACCGATACCGATGCGGCACGCCTCCATACTGCGCTCGACGGCTTGCGGCTGGACGTGCGTTTCTTCCATCTTGATCACGGAAGCCCCATCACCGTTGAAGAAGTCCAATCAGCAAACGCTTAAGCAGGCCCTCGACCACTTGGTGGATGCCTTTGGCATGCGCGAAAAGATGGACGAGCTGGACATCACCACCCAATGGGACAAGGTGGTGGGCCCGATGGTGGCACGCCATACCGTGGCCGTCCGCCTCAACAAGGGACGACTGATCGTCAAGGTCGATTCCGCACCGCTCCGGCAAGAGCTCACGTACATGCGTGAGGCCCTCAGGGAGGTGTTGAACCACCGGGCGGGAAGGCCCGTGGTGAAGGAGATCGTGCTGGACTGAGCGTGCCCATCGTTCCCCGATGGGGCCTGTCGGGGCCGCGACCTAGAAGCGCTCTCGGCCGCTGAAGAAGAAGTTGCCCTCGATCTCGGCGTTGGCATCGCTATCGCTGCCATGCACCGCGTTCTTGGCCTTGCTCTCAGCGAAACGCTTGCGGATGGTACCTTCTTCGGCCTGGGCAGGGTCCGTGGCTCCGATCAACTTGCGGAAGTCCTCCACAGCGTTGTCCTTTTCCAGGATAGCGGCGAAAATGGGGCCGCTGGCCATGTAATCCACCAGCTCACCGTAGAAGGGGCGTTCCTTGTGCACCTCATAGAAGGTGCCGGCCTCCTGGGCCGAAAGGCGGGTGTATTTCAGCGCGATGACGCGGAAACCGTTGCTGGTGATCATGTCGATGATCTTGCCGGCCTGCCCGGCGGCCACTGCCTCGGGCTTGATCATCGTGAAGGTCCTGTTGGATGCCATGGTTGTTGTTGAAAACGCGGCGCAAAAGTAATGGGTCGAGGGCAAGCGGGAACGCGTGACCCGATATTCCTTCGTGCTGTCGAATGTCAGGTGGTACTGGCATGCGGGCAACCTCAACCCTTCACCATGAAACGGACCATGCGCATTGCGCCTGTGCTGCTTGCCCTGTCACTCGCCGCTTGTGGCGGAGGCGATGCCGGCACTGAACCTGTCAATACGCTCGTCATCGGCGGCGATGATGCCGGTGCAACTGCGACCAACATTTACCAGATGCCCACCCCGAACGAACTGTTCGGCCTGGTCCGCGATCTGGCCGGCGATGGGCATAAGCAGCTCCTTAGCCCGGCGTCGAATGCCGATAAGTTCGTGAGCCGGAGCAGGCGTGCCATCAACTTCGGGGTCTATGCCACCGATCTGGTGTATGCCAGCAGCTTCAAGCTGAACGTGGAAGTGGCCCGGTACTACCTGACCACCAAGAAGTTGGCCGAAGGAATAGGGGTCTCGTCCGCATTTACCGATGCTGATTTCGTTCGCTTGGAATCGAACCTCACGCGGGGTGATTCCTTGGAGGTGATCAGCAATGCCGCCTACATGCGGGCCTACGAAAAGCTCCAGGAGGAGCAAATGGGGCCGGTCCTGGTGCAGGTATTGGCAGGAGGCTGGATCGAAAGCATGCACCTGGTGATCCACCAGATCCAAATGCTGGGAAAGAGCGATGCGCTGATGGCCCGCGTGGCCGAGCAAAAGGTGACCTTGGAGCATCTCATCAGCATGATGGAGCCGCTGGCCGACGATACCGAAGTGGCCGCTGTGCGGGCTGAACTGCTCGCCCTGCGTGAGATCTACGATGCCGTGAACGTGAAACGGGTACCCCATCAGGGCCGTTCGAACTCCGGCCGCATGGTGCTCGGCGACGATATCACCGTGGAACTGACCGACGAGAAATTCGTGGAGCTGGCCCAGGCCGTGAAGCGCCTGCGCGACCAGTGGACCGCACCCGAGAACACGACCAACGCCTGACCTCATGAAGATCCACATCCTCAAGCTTTCCATGGTGTTGGCCGTTCTGGCCGCTCCTTTGGCCAACATGGCCCAGTACACCTGTTCCGAATACCACAAGTTCAACTGCGAACGTTCCACGGACAAGCGGTTCTCCATGAATGGCCAGAGCAAGAGCGCCATGGTGCAGGTGGGCAAGGAGACCGAACTGAACGTCATCGTTTACCGCGGTCAGGATTACCGCATCACCATCTGCCATGACCGCAAGATCCTGGGCGAGGCGTTGGCGATACGCCTGGTCGAAAAGGTCCGTGTACCCGTAGGGCCTGCCACAGCGGATTCCACCAAACGCGTGTACGAGGAAGTGGAAAAGGTACTGTGGGATAACACCGAGCACGACATGGTACAGGAAGTGGAATTCTCGTGCACCGCTACGAAGCGCATCGCTGTTGAGGTGAATGCCGTCGGGGCAGAGGACAAGAAGGGACGGAAGCCTGAAGTGGATATCGCTTGCGTGGGCATCCTTATCGAGCACATGCCCACTCCTGGGCTGGGATTCTGATCGGGTCCCTTTACACGAACGCACTCATGGGGCGGCTACCTTTGGGGCCGCCCCATGTCATTTCCATCAGCACCGAAGGACCGTATCGCAGAACTGGCCTCGCTCTTGAGCGAACCGCGGAAGCTTGCCATCATTACTCATTACAATCCCGATGGGGATGCCTTGGGTTCGTCCCTGGGTTTGGCACATGTACTCCGTGCTGCAGGTCATCAGGTCCAGGTGGTGGTGCCCAACGTGCCGGCCCCGTTCCTGAACTGGTTGCCCGGAGCAGAGGAGGTACTGGTGTTCGATCGCAGCAAGGATGATGGTACGGCGAAACTGCAGGATGCTGATATCGTGTTCTGCCTCGACTTCAATCGGCAGGACCGCGTTGGTCAGGCCGAAGAGGTGTTGCGCAACGTCCCGGTCAAGGTGCTGATCGACCATCACCAGGACCCCGAGGAATTCGCCCGTGTGGCGTTTTCGGATACTGCCGCGTGTGCCACCTGCCAGATGGTGTTCGATATTGTAAGTGCATTGGGGCTGGCATCACTCATCTCCGTTGAAGCTGCCACTTGTTTGTACACCGGGCTGGTCACGGACTCCGGTTCGTTCCGGTTCAGCAGTACCAGACCCCATACCATGCGGGTGGCCGCCGATCTGATGGAGCGAGGCGTGATCGTGGAGCGTGTGCATGGCGCCATCATGGATGACAATACCGCCGATCGGTTGCGCCTGCTCGGCTTTACGCTTTCGGAGCGTATGCAGGTGTTCCCCGAACTGGGCGCCGCCGTCCTGCATCTTTCCCTGGCGGACCTGCGACGGTTCAACTTCACACCCGGAGATACCGAGGGCTTCGTCAATTATGGTCTGTCCATACGGGGCATCCGGATCTCGGCCTTTTTCATGGAACGGCCCGACCTGGTGAAGGTGAGCCTACGCTCCAAGGGATCGTTGCCGGTGGACCTGTTCTGCAAGGAGCATTTCAATGGGGGAGGCCATCGCAATGCAGCTGGTGGGCAGGGGAGCGATGGTTTGGAGGCGGCCATGCGCAAGTTCATGGAACACCTGCCTGCGTTCATTTCCCAGCATCCGGAATGAAAGGGTACAGCTGCTTGATCGCCTTGTTCCTGTTGGCCTGCAATGGGGGGGATGGACATGTACCCGTGCGCATCAAGAACGCAGGGCGGCCGGACGACACGCTGATGCGCGGCAACCGCGACGCATTACGGCTGGAGGACCGGGATATCGGGTTGTACGTGCAACGGATCGGCGCGAACACCGTTCGGACGGCTCGCGGTGTGCATGTGCAGATGATCCGTGATGTGGACGGGCCAACGGCTGTGCCTGAGCAATGGGCCGCTGTCAATTATCGGGTCGAGCTGCTGAACGGCGATACGGCCTACACCAGTTCATCGGATGGTCCCGAGTCGTTCCTCATCGAAATGGATGATGTGGAGAGCGGCCTTCACGAGGCCATCCAATTGCTTTCACCGGGCGATAGTGCGTTGTTCATCATCCCGTCCTATCGTGCCCACGGTCTGGTGGGTGATATGGAGCAGATACCGATGCGCAGTACCGTGGTGTACCACATCGGTCTGGTCAGGCTCAGCGGCAAGGGACGATGAGGCAACTGGTCCCTGGCATATTCGCACTGTTCCTGGTCGCATGTGGATCGCCGTACGATGGATTCACGGAGCTGGACAACGGTATGCACATGTGCCTGCACAAGCTCGGTGAAGGTGAGCATGTGGCTACCGATAGCGATAGTGTGGATCTGCGGGTTCGCGTGGCCTGGGTCGGAAAGGAGCCGGGTTCGCACTTCAGCACACAGCGCATGTATCACGCCATCCTGCTTCGCAGCACGGCACTGTTGCCAGTGATGGACCGACTGCATGTCGGCGATAGCATGAGCGTGATCATGGCGGCAGGTCGTGTGCCATGGCCCGTGCTCGGTGCCGCACCGCTCCCGAAAGGGCAGGATACAGGTATGGTCCGGTTGGAGCTTTCCATGCAAGAGCTCATCACACCCGAAATGATGCGCGAGCGTGAGGAACGCTTCCGGCAAACGGACCCCGAAGGCTTTGAGCACCGGTTGATCGATGCGTGGGTGCGCGGTGATGCCCGATCATGGACGCGTTGGGGTACGAGCGACCTGCATTATCTGATCACGGGTGCAGCAGTTGATACGAACGCTGTTCGACCGGGAGATCAGGTCGTTGTATCCTACAAGGGCCTGGTCCTTGAGGACGG
>JBKDXR010000041.1:0-52796 GCA_046306055.1 Flavobacteriales bacterium | reverse complement strand
ATGCCCGCAAAGCGAAAGCTCGTTTACACCACCACCATCATGGCCTCCTTCGCGCGCCACGATGTGGCCTTGCTGGATGAGCGTTACGAAGTGGTCTCTTTCATTTTCGCGCCCAAGCGCAAATGGGCCACCCCGTTCGAGCTATTGCGTCAGGCCTTCTTCCTCTTGCGGCATCTACCCGGAGCAGCAGTAAGCGTGACCCAGTTCGGTGGTTTTCATTCCTTTTTGCCCACGGCCTTGGGACGGTTGTTCGCCGTTCCATCCCTGATCGTGCTGGGCGGGTTCGATTGTGCTTCTTTCCCTTCCTTCCGGTATGGGGCGATGCATCGCTTTCCCATGGGCGCCATGACAAGGGCCTCGATGCGTTGGGCATCACACCTTGTCCCGTGCAGCGCCAACCTGGTGCGGAGCGAACAGCATTTTTCCGCTGACGCCCGAGACCCATCTCGTCAAGGGTATCAGGCGTTCGGTCCTGATATCAACACACCTTGCACAGTGATCCCGTATGGGTATGATCCGGAGCGATTCAGGCCGATGGGAGGTAGGGTCCCCAGGTCATTCCTCACCGTGGCACAGATGAACGCTTCGAACTTCACGCGGAAGGGGGTCGACCTGTTGTTCGCGCTGGCGGAACGTTTCCCGGAACAGCATTTCACGTTGGTGGGCAATACACCGGCCATGCGCTATGAACGTGTCCCTCCGAACGTTGAACTGCTCGGCTTCGTTGCCTATGAGGAGCTTCCTGCGGTCTATTCCAGGCACACGTTCTACCTGCAGTTGAGCGTGTGGGAAGGGTTCCCGAGCGCGCCGTGCGAGGCCATGTTGTGCGGTTGTGTACCCATTGTGAGCAGGGTCGCCGCACTTCCGGACATCGTTGGTGATCAAGGGTTCTATCTCGAGCGCCGTTCGGTGGATGAGCTTGTGGCACTCGTGCAGCGCGCCCTGCACACCGACCTGGAGCCCTTCTCCCAGGGTGCAAGGGAGCGCATCGCCCGGCTCTATCCTAAGGCCATTCGGCAGCAGTTGTTGGAACTGGTCGATCGTGTGGCCAAGCGCTGAGGCCGTCGCTTCCTCACCTCACCCACACCTGCGTCCGGAAGAAGAAGGCCACGTAGCCGCGCACCATCAACTTTCCGTTCTCCAACCACATCTTGCAGTCGTAAACATTGCCGGTCTCGGGGTCCAGTATGGTGCCTTCCGCCCAAGCGTCACCTTCGGCCTTCATACCACGGATGATCTCCAGGCCAACGATCCGTGCGTTCTTGCGGTCCCCCGGGCATTTGTCGCACAGCTTCTCCAGATGGGTCTTGTCGTATAGGTCCAGGATGCGACCGCTGAGCGTGCCGTTGGTAATGGTGATCTCCACCACGCTGCGAGGTTTGCCTGTATTGTCGTCCACCGAGGTCCAACGACCCAGCACGTTGGCATTGGGTGGCTGTGCACAGAGAATGAACGCGTGCAGCAGCAAGGGAAGGAGCGCCAGCCGGCACATGATGCTCAGAAGTTGCGCCCAATGCCTACCACATAGCGGAAGGCCATGTGTTCCTGTTCGGTGGCAGGCAGGGCGGTGATCAGGAACGGTACGTCGAAACGGATGGTCAGTGGTTTGATATCGACCAGCGGTCCGAACCGTTTGATCGTGAACGCGGCACCCGCGCCGGCATCGGCACGTATGGGCGCCAGTTCCAAGTGGCCTCTGCTGTTGCGGTAACCCATGGTGCCCGCATCCCCGAACAGGTAAATGTCCAAGTGCAGGTAGCGCGCCAGGTTGCGCGGGCGCCAATCAACCAGTCCGTCGAGGTCGATCTCCGCGCTGGCCGAAAGACCGGTGTTGCCGAAGTGCGTGAACACGGTCTGCCCGTTCGAGGGGTCTACTTCGGGAGCGAGGTATCCGGCATAGCCGCGCAAGCCTAGGCCACCGCCCTGTTGGAACCGGTTGAGGCCGTCGGAATAGCCCAGCCAGTCGTATGGCACAAAACCGATGCTGCGCACATACTTGTTCTCCATCATTTCCTCGGGTGATGCGCCGGCCATGTACAACGCGCTCTCCCGCGGTGTGGCACCGGTGCCGTACTGGCCGAAGCCCCGGGTCCGCACTTGGATGGGGCCCAGTTCGTTCACGTTCACCGCCGTCAACCGCACCTGGCCATACCCTGCGGCACTGCCTACGGCGCTGCTGCGCATTTCCAGTTTCAGGTCGCCTGTGCCGCGGTCGTGGAAGTACCGATGGCGCAGGCTAAGGTCCAATGCTCCGTTGGTGCGGTCCAGCTCCCATTGTTCGGGATACAAGAGGTAGGTGAGGTCCGTGCTATCCCGTCGTATGAAGTATAGGAGTTCGGCCTGCGCAGTGGTCCGACCATTGGGCATTTCCCACCGCCAGCCGCCACCGTATCGCTGCAGTCCGTCCAAGGCACGGGCATGAACGAAGACGGATGCGCCTTTCAGCACCTTTTCAATGCCGTTCTCATAGCGGAAGTTGAACGATAGCGCGTCAAAACCGGTGTCCGTGTTGCCTGGAATACTGTCCACCGCTGCCGAGGTGTTCGTTGGTGGCAGATGCTGTCCCATGCCGGTGTTCAGCCACGCACTGAAATGCACGCGGTGTTTGTACTTCATGTAGCTGCTATTGAAGTGCACACCGGCTTTCACCCCATCATAACCGTTCCACCAGAGGTCGGGGCGCATGAAGGCCTCATAGGTGCGCCTGTCGGGACTGTTGCGCACGTGGTGGTCCAGGTCCACGCTGATGGGCAGGCCCAGACGGTCATTGACCTTGTACGCATCCGCCAGTCGGTCCGTGGGGTCGATGATCACCTGCTCAATGCCCGAGGGGATGTCCACACGAACGATGTGGTCGCGTTGCAGGTCGTCGAAGCCGATCCAGCGGGGAAGAACAACGGCATTGGTGCGTTTCTGGTCCCAGGTGTTGGGAATGTAGAGGTCGAGCACGCTGCCATCCCTGGCGATCACGCGCAGGTCGATGGGCATGTGCAGGTCGCCGTTGCGTCGCAGGCGGATCTCCTGTCCGCCCTTGCGGTAACGGTTCTTGATGCCTTTCACCGCATAGTCGATGCGTTTGCCGGTCTCCAGCCATTGGTCGAAGAACCAATTGAGGTCCATGCGCGTATGGTCGATGAAGCTCTGCCGCATATCCTCCGGATACGGGTGGCACATGCGCCATTGATCGAAGTAGTGTTGCATGGCCGAGAGGAACAGCGAGTCGCCCACTACATACTGGAGGTTGTACAGCATGGTGGCCGTTTTGGAGTACGCATGGCCGTATCCGCCATATCCACGGGCCTGCCAGTACCCGAACTCATCGCTGTGGGTGTTCAGCGGGGGCAGTCGATCGCGCACTGCGTCGTACTGGTAGCCGTTATACACCTCGCTCTCACGCACCAGTTCCGGTTTCGTATATCGGGCCTGGTAGGCGCTCCGGGGCGGGTCGCTCACCAGGGTATCGCCATCGATCTGTTCGAGGCCCCAGCTGGTCAGGAATTGCGTGAATCCTTCATCGAGGAAGGCCCTATAGGTCTCGTTGTTGCCCACCATGCCGTAGTACCAGTTGTGGCCGATCTCGTGCACGAACAGCCCGCGATAGTCGGGGTCGCGTCCACCGTCCAGGGTGAGCATGGGATATTCCATGCCATCGCGCGCATCGGCCACCACCATTTTCGGGTAGGCGTACATGCCAAATGAGGTACTGTGCGCTTCAATGACCTTGGCGCAGTAGTCCGCGGCGTTCTGCCAACCGCTGGCGTGCGGTTCCTGAACCACGGCCACACACCTTACGCCGTTCCACTCGGCCTCACCAATGCGGTACGTCGGATCGGCCGTGAAGGCGAAGTCGTGGACATTCTCCGCGTGGTAGCGCCACACCTTGCGCTTGCCGGCTTCCGGCGCAATGATGATGGAGGGCTGCTCGTTCCAGGGCTTGTCCTTGAAGTTCGAGATGTCCAATCGCTTGCGCAGGTCGGGCGGCATGACCTCCTCGGGGTTCTGCAACCATCCGGTGGCCTCCACGACATAGTGGTGCGGCATGTCCAGTTCCACATCAAAGGCGCCAAAGTCGCCGTATAGTTCGTTTCCCAGGTGCTGCTGGGTGTCCCATCCGAATTTCCGGTCGTACACGGCCATGCGGGGATACCAGTGCACGCCGTCGTAATGCTTCGATCCCCAGGCCTTGAACAACTTCATGCGCCGGTCCACGCGGGTGGACCAGTGTGTGGTGAAGGTGATGCGGAAGGTGACCCGTTCGCCGGGGGGCAGCGGTTCGTTCAGCCAGACCTTCAGCACCGTATTGTCCTTTTCCGTCCGCACCTCGGCCCCATTGGCCATGAGCTGGTGAATGTCCGTGCCGGCCTCCACACTGTCACGGCCTCCTCGGTCCTTGGTGCCGTTCTCCATCAGGTCGGCATACGAACCTGCATTGTAGGCTTCCTGGTAGAGGTGGAAGAAGACGTGCCGGAGCGTGTCGGGCGAGTTGTTGTGGTAGTAGAGCGTGAGCTCGCCATTGGCCACATCCCGCTCATCGTCCAAGCGCGCCTTGATCAGGTAGTGTACATCCTGTTGCCAATAGTCCGCATAAGGTGGCCGGTTCTTCCAATAGTGGGGGTTGTCGGCATTGCGGTAGGTGTTCGGCGGATGCCTGGCATCGAACCGTTGTGCCAGGCAAGGCAGGATGTGCGCGATCAGCAGGAAGGTGAGCAGGGGCCGCATGGGAGCCCAAGTTATCCCTTCGTCACACTGCCTCGTTCACCATGGGCAGATGCAGGTGCTTGCTCCGGTGGTGCCGGGCGATGGCGATGCTGGTGTTCAACTCGTAACCGATCAGCAGCGCGATCATGTTGAAATAGATCCATAGCTGCACGGCCAGTATGGCGCCTATGGAGCCGTACAGGGCGTTGTAGTCCGTGATGTTGTCGAAAACGAAGGCGAGGGCCTGTGAGACCAGTAGGATCAGGAACACCGCCAGGATGGAACCCGGGGTAAAGGTCTTGAACCGCTTGGCCGCTGGGTCGCCGGCGGTGTACAACAGGGATACGGCCACCATCACCAGCAGGATGGACACGAACCATTTGATGGCCAACGCGGCCCAAACCTCCAACTCACTGGCGAAGAACCTTATCGCATGGAGCTTGCCGATGATGATACCGCTGAAGGCCAGCACTGGAATGGACAGCACCACGAGCAAGGTCAGCAACAACAACAGGCCCAGGCTCAGCAGGCGTTGTTTCAGTGCGCTATGCCATTTGGTAAGGTTGGTGCTGCCGCTGAATCCGTCGAGAACGGCATCGATGCTGTTACTGGCCAGGTAAATGCCCACAATGAAGCTCACAGACAGGAGGGTGCCGTGTTTCTTCACGAGCAGGTCGTGCAGGGTGCCTTCGATGAACTGGTACACCTCGTTCGGCAGCATTTGTTGGAAGGTCTCCAACAAGCGCAACTGGAAGTCGGGGATGGGGACGTAGGGAATGAGCGTGAGCAGCACGATCACGGCAGGGAAGAAGGACATGAAGACCTTGAACGCGATCGCCGAAGCGCGGTCCAAAAGTCGGCCGGTGAACAAGGCCGAGAAGAAGAACCGGGAGATCTCGTAGAGGCTGAAGCCCTCGAAGCCGGGCAATTTGATCCGCTTGGCCCAGCCGACGAGCTTGCGGAACATGCGGGAATAGAGCAGCTTGCGTTTGTACCGCTGCACCATGGTCAAATGGCCTTCATGCTCAGGTCAAGACTGGGTACGCTGTGGGTGAGCGCACCCACCGAAACGAAGTCGACACCGGTCTCGGCGTAGGACCTGACCGTTTCCAGCGTGATGCCTCCTGACGCTTCGGTCTCAAAGCGCCCTGCGATGTGCTGGACGGCGGTGCGCAACTGTTCCGGCGTGAAGTTGTCCAGCATGATGCGCTGTACCCCACCCGTGGCGAGCACTTGTTCCACTTCGGACATGGAACGTGTTTCCACTTCGATGGGCAGATGCAGGCCCTGTTGCACCTGGTAGGCCCGTGCAGCAGCGATCGCTTGTTGGATGCCACCGGCCATGTCCACATGGTTGTCCTTGATCATCACCATGTCGTACAGCCCGTGGCGGTGGTTGTGGCCACCGCCGATACGAACGGCCCATTTCTCAATGGCCCGCAGGCCTGGCGTGGTCTTACGGGTGTCGAGTATACGGCAGCCAGTCCCCTCTACGGCCTGCACGAAGCGGTGGGTCAAGGTCGCTATGCCGCTCATGCGCTGCATGAAGTTCAGCATCAGGCGTTCCACGATGAGGATGGAGCGGGAACTGCCCATTATGGTAAAGGCCACATCTCCTTTTGAAATGGTCGCACCGTCCTGGAGGAACAACTTGAAATGCAGGTCGGGGTCGAACCGGTGGGCGATGGCCTGCGCCAGTTCCACACCGGCAAGCACCCCCTGGTCCTTTACGAGCAGACGGGCCGCACCTCGGGCATCAGGTGGTATGGTGGAAAGCGTAGTGTGGTCCCCGTCTCCGATGTCCTCACGCAGGGCGAGGTCGATGAGCGCATCCGTTCCTGTGGGCAGCACGGTCAGAGGTCGTTCTTGCTGTTCTCGATCCGCAGTTGCTTCACCTGGTACGTGTCTTCCGTCCGCTTCAGGAAAAAGGTCACACGGAAATATCCGGTGCGTGTACGCAGGATGCCGATGTAGTACTTGTCGCCGAACTTGCTTTCGCCTTTGTGCTCGATCACCATGTCCACCGGCTGGTTCTCATTGAAGAACTTGCGCAGGATCTGTTCGGCCTGGGCCTTGCTGTATACATCGGACGCTTCCTTTACGGTGAGGTCGATGTTCGGTATGAACTGTGCCACCAGTTCCTTGGGATTGCCGGCCTTCATGGCCTGCACCACCTGGTCCTTCACGGCATCCTGCGCGCGCAGGCCCAGAACGAGCAGCATGCCAATAAGCAGAACAGGGATACGGTTCATCGCAAGGGTCATTTGTGCCGAAATTTGGCAAATACCGGGCCATGATGATCCGGACCGCCCGGACGAATTTCCAACAAACAAGGGATCATGAAGGTACGATTGGTGTGGGTAGGGCGCACCGAAAGGGGGTATGTGCCGGAAGGCCTTGAGCATTATTTGGGCCGGGTGCGCCGGGTCTGGTCGGTGGAGGAGGTGGTGCTGCCCGAGGCCGGCCGCGGCGATCCGGCACACCAGCAACGGGTGGAAGGCGAACGCATTCTTGCGGCACTAAGGCCCGGAGAACGTGTGGTAGCCTTGGATGAGCGTGGTAAATTGTTGGATAGCAGGCAGTTCGCCGCCCAACTGGGGACTTGGCGGGACCAAGGTTCGCGACAGGTGGCCTTTGTAGTGGGGGGCGCCTATGGCTTGGACCCTTCAGTGCGCGAACGAGCCGATCTGGTGCTCTCGCTTTCGCCAATGACCTTTCCGCACCAATTGGTCAGGTTGCTGTTCGCCGAACAACTTTACCGGGCCACGGCCATACTGCAAGGCAGTCCTTACCATCATTGAGAGCCCTTAATGAAGGTGGCCTTCAGGTTGTCACCAATGCCGAACAGGTCGAGCAAGGCGTCCACCGTGCGTTTCATCAGATTGAGCAGCGGGTTGTGCTCGAGTCTTGCCCTGAGGTCCTCCTGTGAGGTTCGTACCGCTTCTTTTTCGGATCGGTCGTGGCCATGCCGGGCCTTGATCCGGTTCAGCGAGATGCCCGTGGTACGGACCCGGTAAGCGCGAAAACCCTTGGAGGTGATCAGCTTCCGCAGGGTCCTTGGGGTGAAATAGTTGAGGTGTTCAGGATAGTTCACCACGGTCCAGTCGCGACCGGTGAGCCAATGCCCGACGCTGCGGTAATTGGGCGTGGTCACATACAGTGCGCCACCCGGCCGCAGCAACCGGGCCATGTTCTCCATCTCAGGTCCAGGATAGGGCAGGTGTTCGATCACCTCAAATGAGCAGGCCACATCAAAGTGCCCTGGTGGATAATTGGCAGGGTCAAGGGGGCCTTCAATGATATTGATACCCCGAGCGCGGCAGGCCTTCAGGGCTTGCTGGCCGAATTCGGTGCCATGCACCTCCCAACCCCGAAGAGCGGCCCGTTCCAGGAACAGCCCCGCTCCACATCCCACGTCGATGATCCGGTTGGTCCTGCGGAACCGCTCAAGGCGGACCAGGATCTCATCATACCGTTTCAACGTGATCGGTGAGACCTGGTCATGTACCGGATAGCCACCATAGTAGGCTTGAAGTTCTTCCTGTGTTGGCGCAATGCCGGTATACACCAGACCACAGTCAGCACATTTGACCACATGGTGGTCGGCATGCAGGGCTTGTATGCGCTGGTCTGTGGACCCGCAAAGCGGGCAGGGACGTTTTCCGGGAAGGGGCATCGGTGGTGAAAGTACCATGCGCCGCGATCATGCACATGGGTGGGTATATCCATGACGCTGCTGGAACCCCGACATTTGGGCCATGCCCTTGATCTGGGTCTACCATTACGGGGAAGTGGACATTGCCTACTGGGAGTGGGTGCTGGGTGCGGTGTACCTCATCTTGATGTACATCTATTTCGCCCGACAGAAGAACCTGGCGATCAAGAAGGCGCCAGAGTACAAGTACTTCCTCTGGGGGTTGTTCGCGAAGGTGTTGGGGGGAATCGCCTTCAGCATGATCTACTACTACTATTACAAGGGTGGCGATACCATCATGTATTTCTATTCGGCCGTTTCCATGGGGAACATGGCCAAATACGACCTGTTCGAGTTCCTGAGCATCCTCTTTGGCCCCAACGACCAGGCGAACCTGAACAAGTTCAATCTGGAAACGGGCTATCCCTATGCCTATATGTACTTCGATAGCCGGTCGTTCTTCGTGATACGGCTAATCAGCCCGATCGTGCTTTTCACGTTCAATAGTTACCTCATTACCACCCTGATGCTCTCCAGCATTGGGTACATCGGCATCTGGCGTTGCTACCGGACCTTTGTTTCCTACTATCCGCAGCTCGCAGGGAAGTTCGCGATCGCCTTCCTGTACATGCCATCCGTGGTGTTCTGGGGCTCCGCCATCATGAAGGACACCTTCACCTTGAGCGCTGCATGTTGGTGGTTCCACTGTGCTGACGAAGTGCTTTTCAAGAAGCGGAACTACGTCTTCAATATGATCGGGCTCATCCTCAGCGCGACCTTGCTCATTGTTATGAAGCCGTACATCTTCATGTCGGTGATCCCTGTCACCATGCTTTGGGTATTGTATTTCCGGGTGGCGCGGTTGAAGAACGTACTGTTCAAGTTCATTTTGCTACCAGCGGTTCTCGTTGTGATGTTGGGAGGTTCGTTCTTCGTGCTTTCCTCGCTGGGTGATAAGCTGGACAAGTTCTCCCTCGAGAAGGCCGGACAGACCGTCGTGGTGATTCAATCCGATATGAAGCGTTCCGAGCAATACGGCAGCAATTATTTCGATATCGGGGAACTGGACGGCACGATGCCCAACTTGTTGAGCAAGTTCCCCGTGGCGGTGAACGCGGCCTTTTTCAGGCCGTATCTGTGGGAGACCCGTAGCGTGGTCACCGTGCTGAGCGGTTTGGAGAATTTTTGGTTGCTCATGATGGCGTTGATCCTGCTCTGGCGAACGCGCATCTGGTTCTTCCTACGCGCCATTTACGGTAATCCGCTCATACTGACCTGTATGTTGTTCGCCCTTCTCCTGGGGTTCATGATCGGCATCTCCACACCGAATTTCGGCGCATTGGTACGGTTCAAGATCCCGTTCGTACCGTTCCTTGTTGCCGGTCTTTACATCATTGACCATCTGAATAGGAAGAGGTTGTACAGTTCCATGATGAACAGGCAGTTCAGGATCCAGGACTATCTCTGGGGTGATGCTGGGCCGCCTACCGCCAATGCGCGGAAGGGCCCATCCGCAACGAAGCGGCGTACAGCAGGTGTTCCTGCCATGTGGCAGGGGCGTCCACCACAACCTGGATAGGCCATCCTGCCTGATCCGCTCTGCTATTGACCGGCCATTACGGTCCTGTCCTGGTCCGTGCGTTGTTCTAAGAGCAACTGCGTGCTGAGCATTTCCGCATTGACCCTGAGGCGTGCCTGCTTTCCGGCAAGTGTGCGCAACTTTTCAACCACGGCCTCTGGTGCCAGATGTTCCCTGTAATAGGCGAGCACATGCCGTCGCATGGCCACGACCTCAGTGGCCGAAATGTCCGGGAAGCGCTCCAGTACCGTATGCAATTGCTCGGCGTTATCGTACGCGAGGCAGTTGATGCCATGTTCCAATGGAGGTTCCATCAGATGTGGATACTGGAGCACGGGAATGCAGCCGGCCGCCATGGCCTCCACTACATTATGGCAGAGCGGCATGACCACGCCCGAGGGCGCCAGGAACAGGTCGAAACGGGAAAGGACCTGGAGCAGTCTTGCTGGCGGTATGTATTCACACTGGCGTCCGAGCAGGACAATGTCACGCTTCCCACGGAGCGCCACTTCCGAAAGTCGTGAAGGTTCGAATATCCGCTCTTTGTAACCATCCTTCAGCAGGTCGAACAGGGCCGTTCGCGTGAAGCATCCGAATGCGATCCGGGGTTCGGGGCGATCGTAAGCCGCGCGGTCCATGTTGCCGAAGAAGAACAGGCAACGCTCCCTTGGGTGCTCAGGGTCCGGGTCGGAACGCATGTGCAGGCCTTGGATGTAAAAGGTGTCTGCCATGCTCATCGGCAGGCGCATGCCTTCGCGCGGTGCCTCGGGCAGGTCGAAATAATCCGGGTCCAATAGCACATGTGGTCCGTCCATCGGCCGGTCCGTGAGCACCAGTTGATACGCGTCCGGCGCTAAAGGGCGGAACACGATCCGGAAGAACGCTGATCTGCTGAACAGGTCGTGAGAGGCCCAGCTGCCGATGAAACGATAACGGTGCCGGATGTGAACGACAGACCCGCTGGAGTGGAGGAATAAAAGCAGGATGTGCAGGTATCGGTGCCAAACGTTGTCCCGGATATCGACCAGGACCAAAGGACCTTCCGCATGGTCCTGGTGCTTACGGTTCCGCAGCCAGTGCATTCCGTTGACCAGGTACCAGCGCAGGTCCGATAGGGTTTGTTTGGTGGACCGGTTCATGCGGGTCATGCAGGCCCTTGAGCGCTGATCCATGCCCATGGGTTGATGGTCAAAAGTAGGTGCAGGAACGTCGTGCGTGCGCTCTGGAGCCACCTGTGCGCCGTAGCTTCACCGCGCGCTCTCGACCATGGCCGAAAACAGGAATACGCCCGCTGAGTTCCCTCCGGACATGGTGGTCATTTGCAACCACGGCATCGCTGATCCGCTCGTGTCGCAGCTCATGTTGGACTATGTGCAGCGCATGCAGTTGCTGTGCGCTGGTCGTCGCGTCCTATTCATCACGGAGGAACCTCCCGGCACCCAGCATTCGAAAGGACTGAAGGAGCAATTGCTGGAACAAGGCATTCAATGGGAGCCCTTGCGATATGACGTGCAGGGTCGGCAATGGTCGCAGCGCTTGCGCAATGCTTGGCGGATGTGCCGTCTCGCACGGAAATTCGTTCGCGGACGACCCAATACCTGGCTGGTGGGGTATTTGTCGTACGGTGGGGCTTACGCGATGTTATTGAACATGCTGCTCCGTTTGCGAACGGCCATCATCTGTTTCGAGCCACATACGGAGTACATGGTGGAGTTGGGCATTTGGAGCGCAGGTTCACTGAAGGCACGGTCCATGCGCTGGCTGGAGCACCAACAGGTGCGGCGAAGCGATCTGTTGGTGGTGCCCACCACTGCGGTGCAACGCTATGCCACGCGCCTTGGTCCCCGGGGCAGGATGATGCTCCAGCCCATTGCCATCAACGTTGGTGCCGCACTTTATGATCCAGAAGCCCGTGTTCGGCTCCGGGATGGGGCGTGGTCCAAGGAGGATGTGGTGTTCGTCTACGTGGGCAAGTTCGGTGGCATCTACCACAGCATCGACCAGTACCTTTCCTTCCTTCAGCGGCTGTTCGATGGATGGGCACGAGCACGGGCCTTGATCATCGCGAATGAGCGGGAGCTGGACCGCATCCGGGGTCATGTGCTTTACACATCATTGCAGGACCGCTTGCGACTTCAGGCTCCGGTGCCCGTGGAGCGGTTACACGAGCACCTTTCCGCTGCAGATGTTGGTGTACTGGCCGTTCCGCCTACTCCAGCGCAGGCCTACCGCACTCCCGTAAAGACCGCCCACTACTGGGCTGCAGGCCTTCCGGTACTGGTGCCGTTCGGGGTTTCCGATGACCATGTGGTCGCCGCGTCGGAGGAGGTGGGTATCGTAGTGGACGATATTACCACTGCTGGTGCCGACACCTTGCGTGTGGCGTATGATCACCTGCTCCGCGCTGGAGTGGGAGCCCTTCGGGAACGGTGCATGAAGGCGGCATGGACCCATCGTGATTCCGGTGCCATGGTGTCATTGTTACAAAGCTGTCTGCGATGAGAGTGGCCATTACCGGTGCGTCCGGGTTCATCGGCAGGCATGTGCTCCAGCGTTTGCTCGAAGGGGTTGGCCGCTCAACGTTCAGCGACCGTTCAGATCTGACCGTTCGGGCATTGGCATCTTCGGACGAAGGTCTGGCCCGATGTGCTGCATGGTGGCCCAAGGTGGAGAGGGAAATGCTCTATGACGCCCAAGGTGGTGTGATGCCCGGCGCGTTGGAGGATGTCGATGTATTGGTGCATTTGGGCTGGTCGTCCGTCCCTGCGTTGGCTGAACGGGATCCACAGAAGGACCAGCAACAGAACGTGGCTGCAGGTCTGCGACTACTGGAAGCACTCTCGAGCGCCAAGGTGCGGCGGGTGGTATTCCTGTCATCCGGTGGCACGGTCTACGGACCTGTGTCCGATGGACCCATCGTGGAGGATACGATCGCCCGGCCGAATACGGCCTATGGGATATCGAAACTCCTGTTCGAGCAATACTTGAGGCTTCATGCACAGCGGAACGGCATGGAGAGCATCGTGCTGCGTCCTGGAAATGTGTACGGTGATCCATGGCCACGCAGCAGGCCGCAGGGGGTGGTCGAGCATTGGTTGGCGTGCATTCTGGCGGGTCGTCCGATCGAACTCTGGAGCGACCTGGGAGTGACACGGGACTTCATCCATATTGATGACATGGTCGATGCCGTTATGCGGTCGCTTTTCATACCCGACTTGGACGTCTTGGTGAACGTGGGTACAGGGAAGGGAACTTCCTTGGGCCGGTTATTGGAAGTGATGCAGAGCGTTACCGGGAAGACGGTCGCTACGGAATTGCGCGGTACTTCGCCAGCGATCATCCCGGTCAACGTATTGGACCCTGGTCGCGCGGAAGGACAATTAGGATTCCGTGCACGCGTGGGATTGGAGGCGGGCGTGGCGTCGCTCTGGCAGATGATGGTCAGTGAACAGGCGCTCAAATGAACAGAGCACGCAAGGCCAATAAGGGTTGTCCCGCCTTCCAATAGCTGCCCGCCATGATGCGCTTGCGTTTACGCTGGTAGTTGTGCAGTTCCGACCGGGAAACCCTGTGCGAGTCGGCCAGCCATTTGCCGATCTTGATGTAGGACCGCTCCAATCCGCGCAGGTTGGTCATGGTGCTATGGCCAGTGCGGCGATAGATCAGCACGGTCCGGTCCACTGCTTTATAATGCTTGCCATTGGCGTACTGCATGTAGAAGAGCAGGTCCTCTCCATGGGTCAGGTCCACCGAGAACCGTTCCCGGTGATCGGGTCCCCATCGGATCATCCAGCTGAAACCCATGAAGCTCTTGCCCGTGAACGCGATCAGGTCAGGGAAGGGGTCCCCCTCAAAGTGCGGAACGAACACCCGTACCGTGTTCTTCAGCTCACCATCCATGAACAGCACGCGGCCATCCACGATATCGGTATGTGGTTCCGCTTCGAACACGCTCACCCTGCACTCGAGACTGTCCGAGGGAAGCTTGTCGTCCGAATCAAGTCCACAGAGCAGTGAGCCTCGTACATGGTCAAGCCCAAGATTGCGTGCACTGCCAATGCCCTTGTTGATCTGATGCAAGACCCTGATGCGCGGGTCCGTGAAACTGGCAATGACCGCTGATGTGGCATCCGTGCTTCCATCGTTGACAATGAGCAGTTCCCAGTTGTCGTAGGTCTGGGCAAGCACTGAAATGATCGCTTCGCCGATGAAACGTTCGGCATTGAATGCCGGCATGATGATGCTCACCAGCGGCCTCATGCGCTCATTCCGTCCAGTTCACGATCGATCCGTTCTATGAGCCGGTCCATGGTGCGCTGCTTTGCAAAGGCGATGCGCTTCATCCGTTCCGGCGCCGAGTTGAGGTCGGCATAGTGCGCCAATGCCAGGTCGAAGGTCTCCTTCAGGTCCCCACCTTCCGGTGCCAGGCACATCATGTCCTGCCCGGTGCCGTATTCCATGGTGTACGACCCTACGATCACATTACCGGTGCTCAGGTACTCGAGCACCTTGTGCGGATTCGCGCGCTCCTTCGCCCTCAACGCCGAGCGGAAACCGAACAGCAGCAGGTCCGCCGATCGGGCCCGGGGGATCAGTTCATCCTTGGTCATCAGGCCCGTGAAGGTGACGTTGCGCAGTTCACGCAGCGCCTTGAAGGCGGGTTCAGGGAAGGCCGCGTCGTAGGGTCCGATGAATGAGAATTGGATCTCAGAATGTCCTGAGGCGATGCGCAGGAATCCCTCCCAGTCGTTGTAGCTGTTGGCCAACTGGCCGGTAAAGACCACGTTGCGCACCGTGGTGTTCGTGCGCAGCTGTTGGCTTTCGAGCCCCTTGGTCCATCGGGCGTCCAAGGCATGGCCGATGTTGATGGTGCGGGCCTTGCTCCGGGGGGCCACCTCATCGGCCACCACCTGGCAGGTGGTGAAGATGATGTCAGCACTGGTGATGAGGGCTTGACCGGTGTGCAGGATATCGTAATCGGCCAGGTGCAATAGGTTCAACCCGAGGCCATCCGGGAAGACCTGCATCCTGCTCGTATCAAAGCACCAGATGATATCGAAAGGGCCTCCGGTCCTGGCCGCAATGCGCTTGACCAGGCCGCCGTAATACCGGCGGTTCACCCATAGCGGAAGACGATTGATCCCACGGAGCCAATGGTGGTAGCGCACCACGGTGACGCCATCCACTGGTGTGGTGGTGATGCCGCGCGTACCTGGGTCCGGTGGGTCAAGGAAAAACACCTGGTCGCCCCGGGCGGCCAACGCCTGGGACAAGTGGTGCTTGCTCATGTGCAGGCCTTGCCACGGTTCCGGGCTGATCAGCAGTATCCGTTTCCCTTGAAGGCGCATGGTCTATCTGGACGCAGGGTTGGGCAAAGGGTGGCCTGTGCCGGCGCGGCAATGGGTGGTCAGGGCAAAGATGCACAACGCCCTGTGGCTTTTCATGCGTTACGTTCTGCCACCGAGCGAAGGATTCCGGCATAGCGATGGCCCACGCTTTCGAACGAGGCCCGCTCGCCCATTCGGGCCGCTATGGATCTGCGGTCGGCTGTCCATGCTGCGGTCCATCCGGCCTCCCATGCCTTCACCCATGCATCCACGGTGTTCTCTCCTACAAGCATGCCCAGGTCGGGTGTCATGAACTCGGGGATGCCACCAACGGCCGATGCGATGACAGGTGTTCCGCAACAGAGTGATTCGGCACATACGGCGCAATACGTTTCATAGTCCGAAGCATGCAGCATGGCATGTGCCGCCCTGAACTCGATGGCCGCTTGTTCCGGAGAAAGTGGTCCCAGGAGTGTCACCCGCGATCCCAGGTGTTGTTCGGTAATGCGTTTACGCATGTTCTCCATGTAAGGCCCATCACCGGCCATGCGCAGGTGTGCATCGAACCCCATGGCCACCATGCGTGCGAGCGCGTCGATGAGCAGGTCCGGGCGCTTGGGACTGCGCCAGCCAGCGATCGCGAAGAAGACGCCCTGCCGGGGTTCCGGATCTCCGTCGGGGTGGAACAAGCGTATATCGACCGCATTGTCCACCACATGCAGTTGCGGTGAAGGTGGCCCGGCGAACGTGCTGATGTCCCGACCCAGTGCCTGCGAAACAACGATCACCGGAACATCCGCATGGAAGATCCTCCGGATGCGGTCCACCCCACGGCTCTTCGCATTGAAGCCCACGCGGTAGGCGCTGAAGTGTTCCGTGATCGCCATGGGTCTCCGGATGATGGTCCTGAGCAGACGGATGCGGGTGCAATTGGGATAGGCGATGTGGAAGTTGATCAGGTCCACGCGCTGCGATCGGTCGCGGGTGAACCAAGCCCATAGGATCAGCATGGTCGCCATCCATTCGATCACGTACCATTGCTTTATCCGGGTGCGGAAGAGCAGGGTGCGTTCGGCATAACGACCACCCTTCAGCTTGCGCCAACGCGTACCCGGGCGTACATCGATCTGCCATGTCCGGTCGCCGCAGTACGATGCTGCAGCTGCAATGTGACGTTGTACGAAGAGGCCTTCCAACGGCAATTCCGGGTGTGGCAGCCATTGTGCAATGTGCAGGACCTTCAGTTGCTGGCCAGCGCCGGGTCCCTTATGGAGAGGTCTTCGGTCCTTGGGCACAGCGATGGGCATTGTCATGAGCCTCAAAAGTAGCGGCGGGCAGCGGTGACAGTGGACATGGTTCAGTTGGTGAACCAAGGCCACCAGGTACCCAATATCGCGAACCTTACGAGTGCGAGCAGGAACGCGAACAGTGCGACCAGTCCAAGTGATCGCAATGTGACCCTGAATCCGGCAATGCCGGCCGTATTGAGCAGCACCACGGAGAGCACGAGCTGGCCTGCCCAACTGAGCAAGGCATACACGAGAATGACCACCTCCGAACCATGGCCCATGGCAGCGGTCGCCAACATGGCCGCTGCCCGTACACCAAGCATCACCATTCCGAAGATCAGCATCACATGCTCCCTTCTCTTCACGTTGAACAAGGAGGCCATGGGGTCGGTAAGCAGGCGGAAGAAGAAATAGCCGCCGATGAATGCGGAGATCACGCCCGCATTTCGCCATTCCTCACCGAACAGGAGTGCAAAGGCCTCATCGGCAAAGAAGGTGAGCAACAGGAATGGACCGAGCCCCACCCAGAAAAGCCGGTTGTACAATCCATGGGTCAGGCGGCGAAGTTCATCGGGGGCATGATGTACGATCTCGGCCGCCTTTTGCAAGTACACTGTGCTGAAGGAATATCCCAACAACCTGAGCGGTATCAACATTAAACTGGCACCGAGCCCGTACTGGCCCACCATGGAAAGGTCAGCGGCCAGCAGGAAGGTGGGTAGTTGTATGCCGAGCAGACTGACCCATCGCTCGGGGAACACGAGGAGCGGATAGCGCTTGTATTCGAGCAATACAGAGCGCAACTCTCGCCATGGTCGCCATGCGAACAGGCGGCCAAGGCCATGAGGCCCAAGTGACCAGAGGTAGACCGGAATGATCAGTGCGCGGATCAGCAGGTCGCCAAGCATGAGGCCGTAGCTCGGGGCCTTCGCGAGCCAGCCGAACCCCACGTTGAACAGGCGCATGGAAAGGTCGATGGTGGCCCCTGTGAACGCACTGCGCTTGAACTCCTTGGCGCGTGTGAGCCATTGTGTGAAGAACACGGATAGTGCATACAAGGCGGACGCGGGGCCGACCCAATGCAACCATCCCCCCAGTACCTGCCAGTCGGGGAAGACCGAATAGACCAGGCCGGGCATGAAGGAAAGGCCGGTTGCAAGCAACCCCAGTACCAGTGCGAGGCCGATATTGAACCGTACCAGGTGCAGGAAGCGTTCTTCATCCCGTGGCAGGACGTAGGCGGTCGCATAACCCAGGTCGCTCATGGCGGCCAGGTTCATGGACAGGGCCATGTACAAGGCATACAGACCATACGCCTCCGGCCCATAGATGCGGGCGATGAGCGGGGTGAGAATGAGCTGGCTTGCCATGGCCAGCGCATTGCCCGAAAGCACATGGAACGAGTTGCGCGCAAAGCTGCCCGGTGTGCGTATCCGACGTACGTCCTCGCGGACCTTGTTGATGGAACGACGTATCGGCACGATGGTCTGATGGAGCGGCCAAATGTACCCCCGTGCGTCGCATTGCCTGTCACTGCTCATCTTCGCTGCATGAGAATGGTGTTATGCACGGGCAATCCGGGCAAGGTGTTCGAACTGTCGGCCCTTCTGCCATCGGAGATCGAGCTGATCGGGCTTAAGGATGTGGGCATGCCTGTTGACCTTCCGGAAACGCAGGAGACCCTGGAGGGCAATGCGGTCCAGAAGGCCACCTACGTCTTCGAGCGCACGGGACTTACCTGCATTGCCGATGACACGGGTCTTGAAGTGGATGCATTGGGTGGCCGTCCCGGCGTACGATCAGCACGTTACGCAGGCATGGACAAGGATCCGCAGGCCAACATGCAGCGCTTGCTTGCTGAGTTGCATGGGCGCTCGGACCGGTCGGCACGGTTCCGCACCGTGGTGGCCTTGGTGGGCCCTGATGGGGTGCGCACCTTCGAGGGGGCCGTGGAAGGTATCATCGCTCATGTGCCACGTGGTACCAAGGGGTTCGGGTATGATCCCGTGTTCGTGCCCGATGGCAGCGACCTGACCTTTGCCGAAATGGACCCGACGGCGAAGAATGTGGTCAGCCATCGGGCCAGGGCGGTGCAGGCCCTGGTGACCTATCTGGCCGGAACGCGCTGAAGACAGGCCTCTATCAGCCCATTGATGGCGGCAGGAACGCCAATGCCCGCCACGGCCAACATCTTGGGGAAGATGCTCGCGCCGCTGAAGCCGGGCGTTGTGTTCACCTCGATGGTGATCACTTCCTGGCCTGTCCAGAAGTGGTCGATACGCACCATGCCATCACAGCCCAGAGCCTTGTAGATGGCCACGGAACGGTCCTGCACGGTACGGGTCACCTCGTCGGGGATCGGTGCGGGGATCAGTTCCTGCGTGTCTGCTGAATGATATTTCGCTTCATAGTCGAAAAAGGGCCGGCTGGTGCGGATCTCGCAGACCGGCATGGCCTGCACATGGCCTTGTAGCCGCATTACACCGCATGTCAGTTCGCGGCCGGTCACCAGGGCTTCGCACATCACCGTATCATCCTCGGCAAAGGCCAGCTCCAAAGAGGCATCCAGTTGTTCCGGCGTATCGGCCCTGCTGATGCCAAGGCTACTGCCACTGCCGTCGGGCTTCACGAAGCAGGGGAGGCCCACTTCAGCGAGAACCCGCTCCCGTGTGTGCCCATCGCGTCCTCTCAGAACGATGGAAGCGGCCACGGGGAAGCCCATTTGCCGCAACAGACCGGTGGTGCTGAACTTGCTCATGGCAATGGCCATGCTGCGCACCCCTCCCGTTGCATAGGGAACCCCCAGCATGTCCAGATAGCCCTGCATCCGTCCATCCTCACCAGGCGAGCCATGGATCGCGATCAGCGCCGCTGCGAACCGTTTGGGGCCCTTTCCAAGGTCAGCCGTGAAATTCCCGCGGTCGAAAGGGATCGGGCCACCATCCGCTCGCTCACTGGTCCAACGGTCCCTGTCCACCGTGACGTAAAGCGCCTCAAAGCGTTGTGTGTCCACGGCCTCCATCATGGTGCGGGCGCTCTGCATGCTGATCACCGATTCGCCGGTGTACCCGCCGCGCAGAATGGCAATGAGGGGTTTGGTCATGATCACTTGTTCGTGGTCCGGCAAAGGTGGTCGTTGGCTGAGTTCCTCTACACGACGATGGCAGGCCACTGTGAACCGCCGATCGTGAACGGCACACCATGGGCGGTGCGGCTATCTTAGCGCCTCCTCCCGTGCTCCCATCCTGATCGGGGTTCCCTGTTCCATGGCCCAGCGTCGTTCCATCAGCCTGATCCTCCCACTGCTCGTGGTGGCCGTTCTCCTGTTCGGAGGGTGGAGCTGGTTGCGGCTCTATACCAGACATGGCGTGGCCATGCGTGTCCCCGAACTGCAAGGGTTGACCCTGGAGGAGGCCACGGTCATGTTGGAGAAGCGCGACCTCAGGGCCTTGGTCATCGACTCGGTGTACACGGACGACCTTCCCAAAGGCAGTGTGGTGGACCAGGACCCCGACCCCGGAATAGACGTGAAGCCCGGACGCAAGGTGTATCTGGTGCTGAATGCCAACCAGCCCAAGATGATCGATATGCCGGGGCTTGTGGACCTTTCCAAGCGGCAGGCGATGTCAGTGCTGGAGATCGTAGGGTTGAAGGTGAAGGAGCTTCAATACCGTCCCGACCCCTGTTTGGATTGCGTGATCGAACAGCGCTACAAAGGCTTGCCCATAGCAGCGAATGACAAGATCCGCAGGGGGGAGGCCATTACCTTGGTGCTGGGAGGGGGAGAGAAGGGTGAACGCGTCCCCGTGCCTGATCTCCGAGGACTTACCCAGGCCGATGTCTCGTTGGTGCTTAACATGGCCTCGCTCAACCTGGGCATAGTGGTCGATTGCAACGGGTGCAATAGCATGGCCGATTCCACGTTGGCGAGGGTGTACCGGCAATCACCGGCCGTGGACCCGAACAACCGCATCGCCATGGGCAGCGTCATCGATCTCTGGCTTACCACTGATACGGTCGGTCTTCGTCCCCAGAGCGGATGGGACGATCCTTCCCGCTACATCACGAATGATACGTTGGATGTCATTGAATAGGACACTGCTGTTCCTGGCTGGCCTGCTGGGCTCAGTCGCCTCGGTTGCGCAAGGCGAGGTGGTTCGTGCCATACGTGGCGGTGTGACCATGGCCGAAGAGGCAGCCAAGTCGAACGGGCTGAACACGCACTACGTTTACCAGTACCTTCCGCAGACCCTGCCCATAGCGGATGATTTTTCCGTGGACCGGACCCGCAAACGCTGGGCCCAGCCTGATGACCCCGGGGTCACGCTCTCGGAGACCATTTACAAGCTTGAAGCGCTGGGCGTATCGGAACCCGATATGCGCTTCGCCACCGATACCACCTTCCTGTATGTCACCGATATGCAGGAGCCCCCGGTCACGGTGCGTACTCCGCTCACGGTGATCAGCCTTACCGTGCGCGACCTGGCCGTGTATCCTCCAACGGAGACGATCGTTGATGCCTGGCCGGCCTACAATATCTTCGATACCATCCAGTCGCCATCGCCCGATACGTTGGACCTGTTGCCACCTCTGTTGTTGCAGGACTCCTTGCTGGTCTATGCGGTGCCCGCCGATACGCGCACGTACATCAGGCCGGACAATTCAGTGGTCCCGTTGATCCTCTGGGAGGATGATGACGTGCATGTGAACGGCACTTTCCCCATCGACCCACCCACCATCGGGGTGGCCACGTTCGATGGGATCTCACGCACCGGCGCGCCATACGACCTCATTACCTACACGAGTTATGGCATTGCCGACCGCCTCACATCGGTGCCCATTGATCTCCAATTCCCGGCAAGCGATTCCATTTACCTGAGCTTCTTCTACCAGGCTCAGGGGCGCAGTGGTGATTCGTTCATTCAACCGCAGGACAGCCTGGTGCTGGAGTTCTATGCTCCTGAGGAGGACACGTGGTACCGCGTGTGGCGCACTCCCTATGTGGCCCAGGCCCCGTTCCAGCAGGTGCTCATCCCCATCAAGCAGTTCAGGTACCTCAAGAACGGTTTCCGAATGCGCTTCCTGAACTACGCCACCCTGAGCGGTGCCTTCGATCACTGGCATATCGACTATGTGCGCTTGGCGGCGCAGCGCAGTTTCGACGACACCCGATTGGTGGACGTGGCCTACGTGATGCCCGAGAGCACGTTGTTGGAGAACTATACGGCGATGCCCTTCAACACCTATTCGCTCTCGCCAGGCTCCTTCATGCTGGCCAATGCCAATGTCGATCTGAAGAACCTTGACGTGGAGGACCGCTTCATCCGTTTCGGCATGCAGGCCAGGGAGGAGAACGGCAGTGGCTTTGAGAATTTCGAGAACGGGTTGAACACCTCGGGCAATGCGTCGAGCACCTTCGCCAGTGCGCACCCCATCAACTCGGGCACGAACAACTTCGAGTACGAACCGTCGCTGTCCACGGATGCGGCTTTCTGGCGCGTGAAGTACTGGGCCAACACCACGCCTGACATCAATCGGCACAATGATACCATCACCTTCATCCAGGAGATCAGCAACTACTACGCCTATGACGATGGTTCGGCGGAACAGACCTATGGCCTGAACAGTTCGGGGGCCAAGCTGGCCTACCGTTTCGATCTGGCACAGGGTGATTCGCTTCGGGCCATCCGCATGTATTTCAGCCCTTCGTTGAACCCGCCGCCAAGCGCCCCGCCCGCGGACGGTTCTTTCCTGATCACCGTCTGGAAAGGCCTTTCACCGGAGGTGATCCAGCACCAGAACTTCTCCTTTTCCGCGCCCGAGTACAAGGTGGACGGCCTCGATCGATTTGTGGAGTATCCGCTCGACTCGACCATCTACGTTGAAGGGACCATTTACATAGGATGGACACAGACCAACGATGTGGTGATGAACCTGGGCTTCGATCGTAACCGGGATAACGCCAGCCGCATTTTCTACCGCACCACAGGTGCGTTCACAAATACCTCGTTCAGTGGTTCGTTGATGATGCGACCCGTGTTCGTGGCCGCATTGGACCCTTTTGCCGGTGTTGAAGAGCCCTTCCGGGAGGAGGACATGTCGCTGTACCCGAACCCGGCGGACGGAGAATTCACGATCCGGATCACGGAGGAACTTGCATCTGGCCATGTCGTCGTGATGGATGCATTGGGGCGCGAGGTGTTGCGCACCCCGTACCGCTCCGGAGCGCCGATCTCTTCGACAGGCCTTGCTCCAGGCCTGCATATCGTGCGGGTCCTCAACGCATCCGGCAACCTGGTGGCCCAGGAAAAGCTCCTCATTCAGCGCTGATGAACAACGAAGGGTCCGTTAGCCTGGTCGATGAGCAGGAGTTGTATGAGCATCACCGCATTGTTTGTGATCCGAAGCAGTCGCTGATCCGGCTGGATAAGTTCCTGTTCGATCGGTTGGCGAACACATCGCGGAACCGGGTCCAGGTGGCGGCCAAGGCAGGCAATGTCCTGGTGAACGGCAAGGCCGCGAAGCCGAGCCAGAAGGTGAAGCCAGGCGATGAGATCAGCATCGTGCTGCCTTATCCCCAGCGCGAGCTTGAGCTGGTGCCTGAGGACATCCCGTTGAACATCCTGTACGAGGATGAGCACATCCTGGTCATCGACAAGCAGGCGGGACTCGTGGTGCATCCCGGTCATGGCAACTGGACCGGCACGCTCGTGAACGCGCTATTGTTCCACTTCGGCAAGCTGCCTTCCACGCCCGGTGCGGAAATACCGAGACCAGGATTGGTGCATCGGTTGGACAAGGACACCAGTGGGGTGATGGTCGTGGGCAAGACCGAGGAGGCGCTCACCCATCTTGCCCGGCAGTTCTTCGACCGTACCAGCGACCGGCGATACAATGCACTGGTCTGGGGCGACTTCGCAGAGGATGAGGGCGTGATCGAAGGGCACATCGGCAGAAGCGTAAGGGACCGTACCGTGCAATCCGTGTTCCCGGAAGGCGAGCAGGGCAAGCCCGCCACTACCCGTTGGCGTGTGCTGGAACGGTTCCGCTACGTGACGTTGGTGGAATGCAAGCTGGAAACGGGCCGTACACATCAGATCCGCGTCCACATGCAATGGACCGGCCACCCGTTGTTCAATGATGCGGCTTATGGTGGTGACCGCGTGCTGAAGGGCACCACCTTCACCAAGTACAAGCAGTACGTTGAGAATTGCTTCCGCGCTTTGCCGCGACAGGCACTTCATGCCCGCACACTCGATATCGATCATCCCATATCGGGGGTGCGCATGCACTTCGAGAGCCCTTTGCCTGCGGACATGCAGGCGGTGCTGGATCGCTGGCGGACCTACGTTGTGGCCAAGCCCTTCGACGACGGCGATGAGGACCCCTTGGACAAGGAGGCCGCCAACAACATGAAATAGCGCCTTCAGCCGCGGATGATCTTTCCGCCGCTGGTGCGCTGGATGCGCCTCAGGGCCTGCACCCTGCGCGGCAGTTCATGCGGATGCAGGATCGTCAACAGGTTGTCCAGTATCTCGGGCAGCACCTCGCCCTGCGGCAGTTCGGTCTCGATCACCAGCATTACGGCCTGTCCCAGCACGTCGTCATGTACGCCGGTGAAGTAGTGCGGGAAGGGTATCCGGCCTGCCGTCCGTGCCTCAAGCTGTTCCGGAAAGATCTTCTTGCCACCGCTCAGGATCACATTGTCGTACCGGCCCATCCAGTTGAAGTGGTGGTCATCCAACAGTTCCACCAGGTCGTTCGTCACGTGATGCTTGGTGGAGAGGTGCGGCGTGTACACCACCAGGCAACCTCGCGGGTCGCGTCCGAAATGCACGTTGCCAATGGCATGGAACGATGTCCGGCTTTCCGGGCCGTTCAGGCGGCGCACGGCCACGTGGGTAACGGTCTCGGTGCTGCCGTAGCCTTGATACACCTTGGTGCCCAGTTCCTTCAGGTCATCCGTGAGGGTGTGACTGACCGGTCCTCCGCCGAGCAGGATGGTGTCGAACTGTTCCTCAACGCGCGACCTGTTCTCCTGCAAGGCGCGATGCAGTTGCAGCGGCACCATGGCGGTGAAACGGAACCGGTCGTTGGTGCGCAGGTTGTGCAGTACGCTGCCACGCGGGTCTGCGATGTGCAGGTCGAGGCCAAGCAACATGGCCCTGACCACCATGAGCTTGCCCGCTACGAAATCGCAGGGCAGGCAAAGCAGCGCACGGTCACCGGCCTTCAGGCCGAACGTTGTGGCGGTAAGCATGGCACTGGCCTTCAGGTCGCGCCTGCCGATGCGAATGGGCTTGGGCGCTCCGGTGGTGCCGCTGGTGTGCATCGTCAGTGGCCGCTGATGCCCAGCGAGCTCCATGATCAGCTGCGACAATGGTGCGCTCCATTCCGCTGCGTCCTCCTGGTGTCTCAGCGCTGCGGAAAAGGCCAACAGTTCAGCACCTTCCAGGAGGTGTCCATCAATAGTGAGCCTGTCCCAGGCAGCCGCCGTGCTCATGGGCGTACAGGTTCGAAGCGGGAGAGGTCCCAGGCCACTTCCGGACGATAATGGAGGCTTCCGCTCTCTGCGAGCAGTGGCGATGCGATGTTGTTCGCATACACCTTGCCCGTACCAAGCCCCTGGGGCATGGTCACGTTCAATGTGGCGGTGAATTGCGCGATGGCGTTCAACCCAATGCTGCTCTCCAAGGCCGAGGTGATCCACCAGCCGATGTTGCGAGCCGTGGCCAGGTCGATCCACTCGCACGTGGCGTCCCATCCGCCCACGAGGCTCGGCTTGATCACGATGTACTGGGGTTTCACATGGTCCAGCAGGTCGCGCTTCAGGTCGGTGCGGTTCAGCCCGATGAGGTCCTCATCCAGGGCAATGGGTACGGGCGTGATGGCGCACAGGTCGGCCATTACCTCGTAAAGTCCGGGCGCCACGGGTTGTTCAATGCTGTGCACCTCCAGTTCGGCCAGTCGGTCCAGCACGGACCCGACGTTCCGCGCATCGAAGGCGCCGTTCGCATCCACGCGCAGGGTGAGGTCCTTGGCGTTGTACTCGTTCCGCACGGCGCGCAACAGTTCCATCTCATCCTCCAGGCCAATGGCACCGATCTTCATCTTCACGCAGCTGTTCCCCGCATCGATCTGTTGCCTGATGCGTTGCCGCATGGTCTCCTTATCGCCCATCCAGACCAGTCCGTTGATGGGGATGCCTTGCTGACCCAGCGTGAACGCGGAAGGGAAGAGCACTTTGGTGCCGCTGGCCTCCAGGTCACGCAGGCACTGCTCCACGGCAAAGCGTACGCTTGGTACATCCACGAGGTCACCTGCAAGACGCTCTTTCCAATCACTCGTGTTCGCGCACAGCTCCAATAGTTTGGTGCGCATATCCGCGGGAAATTCCTTGCTGTGGCCGGGGAAGAGCGCTGCTTCGCCGATACCCTGGATGCCGGGCCGCTCAGCATCCCAGGCGATCAGGTACCAGACCTTTCGGGCGGTGATGGTGCCTTTGCTCGTCCCCAGGTCAAAGTGGGGGTGGAGGGTGTGCTCGGTCCAACGCGCGTTGATCATTCAGGCCAGCACCAGTCCGATGGAGAAGGCCAGTGCCGTGGCGAATGTACCCAGCGCCAGTTTCTTGAGCTGTGGGTCCAGTACGGCCGGGTCGAAGGTGCCCATCACGGTCTTCAGGTGCGAGGCCAGCGCCGGTGCGGCGATCAGGAAACCCCATTGCGTCATGCCCCTGAAGGCCAGTGAGGTGTAGAGCATCAGGCAGCTCAGTCCCCCGATCACCAACAGGCCATGATAGCCTTTTGCGCGATCGAAGCCCATGCGCACGACAAGGGTGATCTTGCCGCTGGCCTTGTCGTTGCGGATATCACGCATGTTGTTCACGTTCAGCACACCGGCACTGAGCAGCCCGAAACCGGCAGCCGGCAGCAGGTGCAGCCAGTCGATGTAGCGCGCATGCAGGTAGTGCGTTCCCATCACCCCCACGATCCCGAAGAAGAGGAACACGCTCACGTCGCCCAGGCCGGCATAGCCATAGGGGTTCTTACCGAAGGTGTACTTCACGGCGGCACCGATCGCGAGCAGGCCGGTCAGCAGGAACAGCAGTGTCATCAGCCGGAAGCCCAAGGCCACGATGATGAGCGTGATGCCAGAGGCAAAGGCCAGCGTGCCACAGATGACCATGGCCCGCTTCATGGAGGCGGGGGAGATGGCCCCGCTCTGCACGGCCCGTTGCGGACCCACCCGCTTTTCATTGTCGGTGCCGTGCTGGTGGTCGCCGAGGTCGTTGGCCAGGTTGCTCAGCACTTGCAGGAGGATCGCGGTGAGCAATGCGAGCACGAGCACCGAAGGAAGGAAGGTGACCTCCGCGCTGATCCGGCTGTACGGAATGGCCAGTGCGCTGCCCACGATGATGCTGCTCACAGCGAGCGGCAGGGTACGCAGGCGGAAGGCGTGGATCCAAGGGTTCATGCGTGGGTTGCCGGTGCGCTGGTCAGATGCGGTACGTCAGTGTGCATTGGAGGCGGATGGTGGAGGTGGCGTGCCCCTTGCCCGGTCGCGGCTCTGTGGCCTCGAGGAACGCTTCGAACTCGTACACAGCGCCCACGTTGCGGTTCCCTTCAACGGTCTTGAACGTTGAAGGGATGGCCCAGAAGCGGATGAAGCGCATATCCTCCATTCCTGGCTTGAAGTAGGAGAGTGTGAACACACCGTTCTTCGGGTCCCAGATGGCGTGGTGCTCGATGTCGCCGTTTTGCTCCGGGAATATCACCGAGTCGCCATCAATGGTCAAGGTGCCTCCTTCGAGCAGTCCGGAAATGTCCCGTAATTGGGCCTTGAACATGGTCCTGCCCGAAGCGGAGCGACAGGTGAGCGTGGCCGTTCCTGATCCAGCCATGGCCTCGAACATCGTTGCGGCCACGAACGAGAGCACGAGCAGGATGCGATGCATGGGGTTGCGTTCAGGGTTCAAGTGGTGGGGCGCAAGGCGCTGAAGTAGTTGCGCAGCACGTTGGGGCTCAGCTCTGCATCGGTGCGCACCACGAGCACGGCGGCGTTGTCGTGCGGCTGATAAAGCAGGTCGAGGGCGTTCTTCAGCGAGGTCATGTCGAACGCCTCGTAACAGGGCAGTCCGAAGCTTCGTGCCAAGCCCAGCGGGTCCCGGCCGTGCGGCGAATCGAACCATTTCAACAGGGCCGGATCGCGGTCGGGTCCTTCGATGTAGCGGAAGATGTTGCCGCCGCCATTGTCCATAACGATTACGCGCATATGGGGGCTCAGGTGCGCGTTCCAGAACGCGTTGCTGTCGTAAAGGAAGGCCACGTCTCCAGTGATCAACGTGGTGGGCCGTTGAGTGGCATGCGCGGACCCTACAGCGGTGCTGGTGCATCCATCGATCCCGCTCGCGCCCCGGTTGCTGAAGTAGCGAAGGCCTTGTCCACGTTCGAAGAGCTGAACGTAGCGCGCCGGGGTGCTGTTGGCCAGGTGTACATCGCTTCCGGCCGGTATGCGTTGCAACAGTTGTTCAAAGGCAGTGAGGTCGCAATAGGGGGCATCGTTCAACAGCGCATGGTGCTTGCTGGTGGTCTCCTCATCCATGTACTGCCACATGTAGGCATAGCCGCTTTCGATGGGCTGCACGTGCGGGGCTATCTGTGCAAAGAAGATCTCGGGGCTCACCGCGATGTCGTGCGTAAGGCTCTGGTAGGTATCGAAGTGGCGTTGGCCCACATCCACATGCCAGTGCTGTGGGGTGCGCCATTTGCGCAGCAAGGTCTTCACCCGTTTACTGACCACCGCACCGCCGAACGTGATGAGGATGTCCGGGATGAACTCCGGTCCCCGGACAATACCGGGGTCCTCGCCCGGTACCGGATCGGGGGCGACCGGAACAGCCTCGATCACGCGGTCGATACAGGAGATGAAGCTGTGGTCGTCCAAATTGGAGGTGGCCTCGGTCAGCACAGCGAACTGGGGCAGCTTGGCCAGGTGTGCCACCTGCTGTTGAAGTCCCTTGCTCCACACACCCTGTCCGGCAAGCACCAGGACCTTGCGCGAGGTGGAGAGCTGCTGGATGAGCCACCGGGCATGTTCGGGTAGAATGAACGATTCGGTGAGCACCTGTGCAATGGAGCGCCCCTGGCCATCATGGGTTCCCTGTTGGCCGTAAAGCGGTTCAGCAAAGGGGATGTTCACGTGCACCGGCCCGGCCACAGGCAGCAGCGTGGCGTCAATGGCCTCGTTGATCAAGCGGCTGCAGTGCCAGCGGGCCAGGTCATCACCCAGCATCCGTGGCAGTTGCACGCTTTTACGCATGTGCATGGATAGGACGCCCTGCTGCCGAATGGCCTGCCCTTCACCCTGGTCCACCCATTCCTCCGGGCGGTCGGCCGTGATCACCAGCAAGGGGATGCGCTGGTAGTAGGCCTCGGCAATGGCCGGCCCATAGTTCAATACCGCACTGCCGCTGGTGCAGATCAAGGCCAGGGGCGCATGCAACTGCTGGGCCATGCCCATGGCGAAGAACGCAGCGCTGCGCTCATCGATCACCTGCATGCAGTTCATGCCTTCCTGGGCATTGAACGCGATCACCAACGGAGCACTGCGTGAGCCTGGACTGATGACGGCATGTCGGACACCCTTCTCGAAACAAAGGCGGGCCAGTTCGGCCGCTGAAAAGTGATCGCTTGTGGGCATGTGCGGAACGTAGTAGGGGCGCGGTCGGGGCTAAGATATCCGGCTCGGCAACGCTTCAATGATCCTTGTCCATGTGCGCGCCTTGTGCTCGGTCTCCTCCCATTCGTGCGAGGCATTGCTGCCGCTGGTTATTCCTCCTCCCACTGCCAGTTCCAGTTCATCGTTGATGGCTTGTGAACAGCGGATGTTCACGAACAGTTCGGTCTCCCCGTCCACCATCCATGGGCCCCAGTACCCCGCATACAGCCCGCGGTCCTTTGGTTCGTGGGCAAGAATGAACTCCATGGCCGCGTTGCGAGGCGTGCCACAGACGGCGGGTGTGGGGTGGAGCATCTTCACCAGCTTACCCAATTGACCGGCCGTGGTCCGCCCGGTAAGGGTGGTGTGCAGGTGTGCTACCGGTCCGGCTTTCAGTACGTCAGGGCCTTCCATGGTCACATCGCTCATGCCCGCGGAAACGAAGGTCTCCTTCACCGCTGTTGTGACCCATTGCTGCTCGTCGCGCTCCTTTGGCCCCCAATCCTTCGCCAATGGTGGCGCCAATACGGCAGGCATGGTGCCTGCAATGGCATCCACCTGTACCCTGTTGTTCGAGGCGTGCAGCAAGCGTTCGGGCGAAGCGCCCAGCCAAGTGCCGTGTTCAGGGCCATTGAACAGGCATACGAACGCATTCGGTAGTTCGTGCAAGGCCGCGAAGAACAGTTCGGGTATCCTGTCGGATGGGAGGTCTATCGGTATCGTTCGGGCCAGCACTACTTTCTTCAACACGCCTGTGGCAAAGTCCGCCTTGGCCTCGGTGATCGCCTTGGCGTGTCCGGCCCGGTCCCAATGCACGCGCGCTCCGGGCTGGATGTGCGGCGCTCCAAGGCAGGTCCGTAGCGCTGCCATGGACACCTCATGGTCGTTCAGGTCCAGTCGCACATCGGGCCGTAATGCCCAGCACTGCAGGTCGTTACTATGGAAGGGCGCTACCACGAACCGGTCCTTCAAGCTGTCCAAGGACGCAAGGTCCATGGAAGCCAGGGGCGGCTGTTGTTGCACCCATAGCTGCGTGCGACCTTTCCAGTGGAATGCAGCGAAGGTGAGGCTGTGTTCCAGGCAGGTCCGCACGGCGTCCAAGGGAGCGGCCATGGTTCAGCGCCGGGGGATCACCAGGTTCGTCAGGCGGCACACGGCGCAAAGCTCTCCGGCATCGTTGTGTACCTCGATGTTCCACACATGGGTGGTGCGCCCGTGATGGATCAAGTTGCCAGTGGCGGTCACCGTGCCCGATCGGACGCCCTTCAGGTGGTTGGCATTCACCTCGATGCCCACCACGCCTTGGGTGGTCAGGTCGATGAGGAGCGCCGATGCCATGCTGCCCAAGGATTCGGCAAGCGCTGCTGTGGCACCACCATGCAGCAGGCCCATGGGTTGGTGCGTTCGATGGTCAACAGGCATGGTGGCGCAGAACCGCCCTTGGTCGTCCACATGGTAGGACATGCCCAAATGGGCCACCAAGGTGCCATGGCGAAGAGCATTGGCCTGTTCAGCGTGTTGGGCGGTGAATCGCATCGCGGCAAAGTTACCGTCCCCATCTTTGTGCACATGGAAGCCGAACGGCCAAAGCACCGGGTACTGCTCGTGGAGGACGAGGCAGCGTTGCGCACGACCCTGAAGTTGAACCTGGAGATGGAGGGCTACTCCGTTACCACCGCGGTCACAGGTCCCGAAGCGTTGGAACGGCTGCGGGGTGCACGCTTCGATCTGGTGCTGATGGATGTGATGTTGCCCGGTATGGACGGCTTCACCGTGGTGGAGACCATACGGCTGGAAGGGGATGCCACTCCGGTATTGTTCCTCACGGCCCGGAACACGCCTGCGGACCGCCTGAGAGGCTTGAAGGCAGGGGACGATCACGTGGCAAAACCGTACGACCTCGCCGAGCTGCTGTTGCGCATTGCCAACCTCATTCAGCGGAGCGCCAAGGGCGGCACCTCGGCCGTGATCACCAGTTTCGATTTCGGTGGCAACCATGTCGACTTCACCAAGTATGAGGTGGTGGGACAGGATGGCGAGCGACGCACGCTGAGCCAGCGGGAGATGATGCTGCTCCGGCTGCTGATCGAACGGGAGGGTGAGGTGGTGAGCCGGGAGGAGATCCTGCAGAAGGTCTGGGGGTACAATGTGTTCCCCACGACACGCACAGTGGACAACTTCATCGTCGCTTTCCGCAAGTATTTCGAGCCGGATGCGCGCACCCCCCGGTATTTCCACTCAGTACGAGGGGTGGGATACAAGTTCGTGGCGTGATCTTTTTTTCGGTAGGGCGGCAACCCTTTGTTCCTGCCCCCGTCTTCCGTGTATCAGGGCCGATCTTCCTGGCCTTGATTGGTTCCATTTTCCTTGCAGGTTACCGCGCAGGGGTCCCTCAACAGGACCCCTGTTCGGTTTTTAGGACTCCCCGTGTGCCCCGGTCGGGGGCTTGCTCATCTATTCGGAACGATCTAACTTGCACTCGTTAAACAGACGAACCTTTTCTTTTTCCCCTGTCATGAAACAGCGTGTGACCCGTATCCTGCTTGCCGGCGCACTGGCGTTGGTCGCGTTCGTTCCCAATGCACTGGCCCAGGGCCGTGTGGATATCGGCCTCTACCGGGCCGGTGGCAACCTGGAGGTACGTGTTCGTCCGGAGGCGGACTTTGACGGGATCTTCTCGTCGTTGGTCTTCACCATCCGCTGGGACCGGAGCACGGGGGCAACGTTGGGGGACATGGTTCAGGAGGATCCTGCCCGCCAGTACATCCCCATCTTGCGCTCAGGCAACGTGCGTGAGTCGGGGTCCACGAACTATCAGGTGTACGCTGGGTTCGGCATGTCCGCAATGGCTTCCCACAGTGCACGTTGGCGTGCTGGGGAGGAGGTCGTCATCGCGACCATTCCGGTCACGGGTAAGGCCGACTTCGAACTGGTGAACGATGCGTTCACGAACGAGGCAGCGAACAATGCGAACTATTATGTGGCACTGGGTGGTGCAGATCGCACCGGGGTCATTTTCAAGAGCATGACCACCGCCGACGAGGACAACGGTGTACTGATCCAGCCGAACCCGAACAATGGCCAGTTCACCTTCAGTTTCACCGTCGCCGGACCGACCGACCTTACGGTGGATGTATTGAACAGCTTGGGTCAATCCGTGTACACCGAGAGCCGTACAGGCTTTGAAGGCAACTTCCGCAAGGAGATGGACCTGACCGCGATGAGCACCGGTGCCTATTACCTGCGCATCAAGCGTGGTGAGCAGATCACCACGCACAAGGTGGTGTACAAGTAAGGGACATCGATACCGCCGTTATACAAGGGAGGTATCGGCCTCCCTTGTTCGTTTCAGGTTGCGCAGCAGGTGCAGTAGCGGCTCTCGGGGTCGTGCATGAAAGGCCGTTCCGGGTCCTTCAGTTCTCGGACCAGTTCTGAAAGCAGGTCGGTGAGGCCGGGCAACATCGTACGGTCGATGACCTCGTTGTGGCCGATGCGGAGAAAGGTGCCTTCGGCCTGGGAGGCCTTCTGCAGCGGCAATATGCCGGCCTTCACGCTCGGCTCCGCCGGATGCTCCATGAGATAAAGCCAGGCGTAGATCAGCAACTGTAGTGCGTATCGTTGGTCGGCATCCAGCGCACTTCGCTCCAGTGCGCTCAGTTTTAGTCCATGGTCCGGTACGGAGCCGGTCTTGATGTCCAGGATGTGAACAAGGCCGTTCCTCCGCTCAATGCGGTCGCAGCGTCCACGGATCCGGGTGCCATCCGGCAGCACGGCGCTGAGCTCCTTTTCCAGTGCCAAGGGCACTATGCGTGTTCCTTGGGCACAATGGTCGGCCTCGCTTCGGAGGAATTCAGCCGTGGCTGCCGCGGCCATTTCAATGCGGAGGCGGAAGTGACCCCGGTCCAATACATCAGCCGGGAAGTATTGTGCAAGGCGTGCGACCAGCATCGTCTTAACGCGTTCCGCCCAAAGCCGCATTTCGCCGGGGTCAAGTTCGTTGCCCAATCGCGGGGTCAGAAGCTCCTGTAGTACACCGTGCACGGCTTCGCCCAGGACATCGCTGCCCAGTTTGTGGTCCACTTCATCAGGTGACTGTATGCGAAGCAAATACGTGAAATAGAGGTCCAACGGGCAGCGTAGCCAGGTGCCCAGGGCCGATGGGGAGAATCCCCGCCCGGCCATGGCATTAAGGCGCTCCATGACGGCGGCATCCTTATGCACTTGCAGTTGCGGGGAATAACGCGTGGCAAAGTGCACGGCGACATGTTCCTCTGTGACCGATGTGCTGGAACAGGGTACGAGCTCGTGTTTCCATTGGGCGATGAACCGCGATGGCCGGTCTCCTTCGGTCGCCCCCCCTTGGTCCGAGATGGCAAGTAGGTCCGAACAGCCGTGCAACAGTCGATAGGTGTGGTATGCGGTGATGGCCTCGGTATCCGCACGCAGCGGCAGGTGATAGGCACGGCGGACCTCAAAGGGGATGAAGCTCTGTTGCGTGGATGATCGGGGGAGCGTGCCTTCGTTGGCGCCAAGCAGGATGATGCGCTCCAGTTCCACGGAGCGGGTCTCCAGAAAGCCCATCACCTGAGCCCCTTCCAGCGCTTCACCGAAGAACCCGATGCGTTCTTCGCGAAACAGGCGCTCGCGTGCCCTGGAGTAGGCCCGGATGTCCATCGACAGGGCACCACAGCGTTCCAAGGCCTGGTCCAACCGATGCTGCATACGCGCCATGCGGAACAGCTGCTCCTCGATCAGTGGATCATGACCGCGAAGGTTCCGCACCCATTGCAACAGGGCAACGATACGGGACGGTACGTCCATCGCGCTTTCCACTGGAGTGAGGGCCAGCTCCATGTTGGGGTCGGTGCCAAGGCCGTGGTCCTTGAGCACCCCGAGCAGCACGTTGTGCCGGACACGCGATCGTTGCAGGGCCGTGATGGCCTCCAGGGCTCTTTGGGTGGCTTTTCCCCGATGAATGAACGTGTGCAGCAGCAGCCGGCGCACATCCTCCACGCGGAACGCTCCGCCTTCCTGGTATACCTGCAGGTCGAGGAACAAGGTCACCAGGGCGCTGATGGGTAGTACTGTTGTCGGAAGCCCCATGGTCACGTTCAACGGGCCGATATCGCTGGGCAGGGCTTCCAGCAAGGGCATCAGCAGGTCCTCGTCGGCCAGGACCACGGCCGTACGTGCCCGTGTCCCGGCATCCAGTGCTGCCAGTTCCTGCGCGGCCGAACGGGCCTGTGTGATGCGGTCAGGCACCATCACAGCGCGTATCCTGCGCTCCTTGGTCCGCAGGTCATCGATCGGGGCAAGTACTCCAGGCCCGAGGTCGCTGATGGACCTTCGGAGGAACCTTCCGGTCTCGTGCTTCGGGTCATTTAGGTAATAGAGGTCGCCGTCCCAGGCCAGAACGGCCGCTTGTGCCCCTGCGAGTTTGCGTATCACGGCAGTGGAGGCAGGGTCCAAAGCGTTCAGGCCGGCGAACCAGGTGCAGGTCCAAGGCAGTGGAACTGGCAGGTCACGGGTGGCGGCCTGCCGGGCGATCCACCCGGAGGTGCCAAGGGACCGTTCTGCCATCAGTTCACCAAGCTTACGATGCAGTTCGCCCGTGGCTTGCCAGTGGTCCAGCGCACGTTGCTGGCCTGCGCTGAGGTCCTTGCCCAGGGTGAAGCTCCACTGGTCGATGTTGTGGTAGGCCCGCAGGTCACGGTACAGGTCGTCCAGGTCGAGCAGGTGGGCATCGGCCTCGCTCATGTCGCGCAAGGCGATCGGTGCCCATTGCAGGAAGGAGTCGAGCGCTTCGGCCCGCTCGCCCGCCCATTCACGGTGTGCCTCATAGAGCAACAACAGGCCGTCCATGGTGGGCAATTGGGAGAGGCCGGTGTACCGTTGCATCCATCCGCCCATGTCGAGCACCTCCGGGCTCCAGAGTGCGTGGCCGGTGTGTTGCGCGAGATATCTTCGCAGGTGCATGCCGGCACGCTGTCCAGGCAATACCACGGCCACTTCGGAAAGTCGTGGGCCATGGCGCTCCAGCAAGGCTTGGGCAAGGCGATCGAGAAAGGTGCTCATGAGCAAGAGGGCGGAAGATAATGGAGCCGGGCCTGACCTGGCAGAAGCCGCATGGCCGCAGTACCGGCGGATGGCCGACGGCCGGCACTATTACCGGATCGAAGGGCCGGACCGGTTCACGGAGCTTCAGCGGGTCGGGTCCCGATGGCTTTTACACGCTGTGCATGCCACCATGTACCCCGAGATGCTCCGTATCCAGGAGATGTTGAACGGAGGAGAAGGAGTTTACATGGTGGTGGATGGAGCGGAATGGGAGGCCATTTGCCCCGGATAAGCTACCTTGGGGCAACGCCGGACCGCGTTCATCGGTCTACACATCATGATCACCCGTTCCTGCTCATTTCTCGCTAGCTTGTTCCTGAGCCTTGTATGCGGGGCCACGCACATCATCGGCGGAGAGATCTACTACGATCACCTGGGCGGCGATCAGTATCAGGTGACCCTTACGCTTTACAGGGATTGCGGTGGTATCCCCTTTGATGAAAGTGCTGTGATCGGGGTCTTTTCCGGGCTGGGCGAATTCCAGTTCCAGGAAAGCCTGCCGTTCCCTGGTGGGTCCTTGGTGCCCATCGCGCTCGATAGCCCGTGCCTTACGCTTCCGCCCGATATCTGCGTGGAGACCGCTTCCTACACCGGGGTGTTCACGTTGCCGGCCCGTCCGGATGGATACGTATTGTCCTACCAACGATGTTGTCGTACCGACGAGATCGTGAACCTGCCGAACCCGGGTGAACTTGGGCTAACCTGCACCGTGGAAGTTCCGGGCATCCCTTTCTCGAACAACAGCTCCCCCCGGTTCAATGAGGTGCCTCCGGTGGCCCTGTGCCTGGGTGCGCCACTGGTGTTCGATCATTCCGCCACCGATCCGGACGGCGATCAGTTGTCCTACAGCCTTTGCACTCCGTACAACGGGGGCACATCGTTGGCTCCACAGCCAGTGCCTCCAAGTGCTCCGCCTTACACGCCTCTTCCGTGGGGAACGGGCTACTCTTCCGGCTATCCCATCGATTCGGACCCCGCGATCCAGATCGATCCGGTGACCGGCGTGTTGACCTTGACGCCCACATTGATCGGCAATTTCGTGGTGGCCGTTTGTGTGCAGGAAGTACGCGATGGCGTGGTGCTCTCCACGTCTCGTCGCGATCTGATGTTCAGCGTAGTGCCTTGCGATGCGGTGGTAAGCGCTGGTATCCAACCGCAGGCCCAGTTCTGTTCGGGCCTTGGGTTCCAGTTCGGTAATTCCAGCTTTGGCGCCCAAATATGGTCCTGGGACTTCGGTGATCCCACTACTGATGCCGATACTTCGTTGCTGTTCGCTCCCTCCTGGACCTATTCCGCTCCAGGTGTTTATACGGTCACGGTGATCGCAGCCCCCGGTGAGATCTGCGCCGACACGGCCTTGGTGCAGTTCCAGGCATTCCTGGCACCGCGCCCCACCTTCGTTCCGCCCGCTCCCGCTTGCGGTGATACCACGGTGGTGCTTCAGGCGGAGGGCGAGTACGGACCGGAAGCCACCTTCAATTGGGTCCTTGGAACTTCTGCCGAACCATCCACGGCCACGGGTTCACCGGTAACGGTGCTCTACACAGCGGCCGATCCGCAGACCGTCACATTGATCGTGAATGACAACGGTTGTTTCGGCTCTGCATCGGGCACGGTGGTCGTCAGCCCTGAACCGGAGGCCTTCCTTACCGTGTTCCCGGCATCGCCTCAATTGGTGGGTGTTCCGTTCACGTTCACCGATGCATCGCAAAGCAATGGTGCCGCCATTGTTTCCCGCACATGGACAGTGAACGGGGCGCCTGTGGCGGTGTCAGGACCGGGCCTTGTTGCAGAGGATTGGCTGCCGGGAACGTACACGGTGACCTTGACCCTTGTTACGGACGCGGGATGTGCCTCCACCTACAGCATGGTGTACGTGGTGCTTGCCGGCGAGATCGATATCCCCAACGTGTTCAGCCCGAACGGCGATGGAGAGAACGAGACCTTTGATATCACGAACATCGGGTATTACGACAATGAACTGACCATCTACAATCGCTGGGGTACGGTGGTGTACAACACGCGCAACTACCGGAACCAGTGGAACGGCGGTGATGCACCTGATGGAACCTATTACTATGTGCTGGTGTTGAAGGACGGTAGGGACTATGCGGGTCACCTCACCTTGTTGCGATAACCCCGTTCCTCGTGTCAACGACAATGGCGAACGCCGAACAGTTACCTTCAGGTCATCAAGGTCGCCCCATGCGTAGCCTGCTGCTCCTGTTGATGTTCCTGATGGTGGTCCATGTCCGTGCCACCCACATCATTGGCGGAGAGATGTACTACGATCATCTGGGAGGTAACCAGTACCGTATTACGCTGGACCTCTACCGCGATTGCGGGCCGGACAACGAGAACGGCACGGGCTTCGACTTCTCGGCCCAGTTGGGCGTGTTCAACTCTGCGGGAGTGCTTTTGTTCACGCAGGATATCTCGGATCCGGGCGAGACCATTGTCCCGGTCGATCTGGACGACCCCTGCCTGGCCGCACCTCCCGAGGTCTGCGTGGCCACTACTCGCTATGAGGCCATCCTGAACCTCCCGCCGATCAATGGGGGATATGTCATCGCCTACCAACGGTGTTGTCGCACTCCGGCGCTGGTGAACCTCCAGGGCCAGCAGGGGCTTACAAGCACCATTCAGGTGCCATCGCCACCGAACGCAGTGAACAGCAGTCCGCGGTTCAATGCGTATCCACCGGTGGCCCTGTGCCTGGGTCGCGATATGGTGATCGATCAATCGGCCACCGATCCCGATGGTGATGAGCTGGTGTACTCGCTCTGCGCCCCTTACCAGGGAGCCGATGCCATTCAGCCCATGCCTCAGCCTCCCACGGCACCACCTTACCCATTCGTCAACTACGCGGCCGGTTACTCCGCCACATCCCCGATCAACTCGGCACCGCCGATCGCCATCGATGCGGCCACGGGGACCATCACGGTGCATCCCACGCTCCAGGGAGCCTTCACGGTGGGCGTGTGTGTTGCCGAATATCGAAATGGCGAGCTCTTGAGCACTGTTCGCCGCGATTTCATGTTCAAGGTGGTGGTCTGTGATGTGACCATCATTTCCTCCATTCAGGAGCAGGATGACATCTGTTCTGGCCTCACGCAGACCTTCGAGCATGAGAGCATCAATGGGACGTTCTGGTACTGGGATTTCGGAGACCCCGCAACCCTGGCCGATACATCGTCCGAGGCATCGCCCCAATGGACCTACACCACGCCCGGGCTTTATACGGTCACGTTGATCGCCAATCCGGGTTGGCCATGCGCTGACACCAGTACCAGCGTGTTCAGCGTGTTCCCGGTGCTGGATGTCTCTTTTGACCGGCCGCCCATCAGGTGTCCGGGCGAGGTCGCTGCATTGGCCGCAGAAGGGGTGTTCGGTGCTGATGTGGTCTTCACTTGGGACCTTGGACCCTTTGCCTCACCTCCAACGGCTGCGGGCAGCTCCGTCAACGCAGGATTTTCCGAGCCAGGTATCCATGCAGTAACGCTTTTCGCCGAGGAGAACGGTTGTTCGGACTCCTATACGGATTCTGTGGTCGTGTTCCCGCGTCCGGTGGTGGACTTCGTGAACGATCCGAACGGCTGCGTGGGAGAGGAGTTGACCTTCACAAGCCTCGCCACGGCCTGGACGCCCCTGCAATACCAGTGGTCGGTAGGCGACGGGACCACCTCGCAGGACAGTAGCTTCATCTATGCGTACACAGCACCGGGGCTCTATCCTGTTGCGCTCACCGTGGCCACGGACAGCGGCTGTATAGCAACGGTCACTCTTGCACGGCCCGGAGCGGCCGAGATCTTCCCGAACCCCATTGCCGCCTTCACCGCTTTGCCGACGGAAGTGAGCCTGATGGACCCCGTGGTGGAGATCTTGGACTACTCGGCCTCGGCCACGGAGTTGGAGTACACCGTACAGGACCTGGTCACAAGCACCCCCGACTTTATTTACGAATTCACCGACGGCGGTCAATTCCTGATCACGCAGACCGTAATGTCGGGCGAGGGTTGCGTGGATTCCACCTCGCGGACGGTCACCGTGAGCGACCACCTGATCTATGTGCCGAACGCTTTCACTCCCGACGGCGATGGATTGAACGACCTATGGGCGCCATCGGTGCGCGGTGCACGTTTGTATGATCTGGTGGTCTTCGACCGCTGGGGGCAGGAAGTGTTCCGCTCCACGGACCCCAAAGCAGCATGGGATGGGTCCGGCTATCCGCAAGGCGTGTACAATTACACCATTCGCTTGGCCGAGTTCGGCGCCTATCGCGCCGAGTACACGGGCCACTTCACGTTGCTCCGCTGACTTGGGTCCTTCCCCCAGCTAAGCGCTCCATGTCCACATGGGGTATTCCATCCCACACGTAGATGTCGCCGATGCGATGATAGCCATGGCTCGCATAGAGCCCCTCCAGGTGGGCCTGTGCCGCAAGCATGGACCGGTCGCTTCCATATCGTGACCGAAGTTCCGCGAGCATCCTGTCCATGAGCTGGTGCGCAAGGCCTTTGCCACGGTGGTCCGGGTGGATCACGATCCGGCCAATGTGTGGTAATTCACCCGGCAATGCGGGCAGAATGCGTCCGTATGCACCGATCGCACCTCGCTCATCGGTGCCGATCACATGCAAGGCGGTCGGGTCCTGACCATCCACTTCCGCGTAAGGGCATTGTTGCTCCACCACGAACACATCCACCCGCAGGCGAAGGATGTCATGGAGCTCGCTGGTGCTCAGCTCCGAGAATGATCTGACCTTCCAGTGGATGCTCATCCGTTCACGGTCTCAATGGTCCCATCACGAACGTACAGCAGCGCACCCTCGACCTTGGAGTGGCCCAGTTCGCGCAGGAGTTCCATGTAGCCGCGCACCTGCTCATGATGCTCTGGGCGTGAATGGCCGGTCTTGATGTCCAGCACGCGAACGCGATCACCTTCTTCCACTACGCGGTCCGGACGGTGCGATCGGCCCGATCGGTCAATGATCGTGGCCTCGTTGCGCACCACCAATCCTGGACCATACCAGGGTGCCAATCGGTCATCCGAGAGCAACGCGCCGAGCCTGTGCTTCAGATCGGCTGCCTTGTCCCGGTCGATGCGACCGCTTTGCACGGCACGGTCCATGGCGGGGTCCAGTTCGTGCAGCGTGCCAACGCGCGCCATCACCTCGTGCACGGCCTCGCCGAACGAACGGAACGGGTCCGGGTCCGCTGGGTCCCAGTCGTCGGGTTTCTCCAAACGCAAGGTCAAGCGGGGAGCATCCTCCGGTGTCGAGACATCACGCAGTTCCGGAGGTGTGGTCCGTGCAGTGCGCGCGCTCATTTGTGTTCGTTCCCCCAGCAGGATGTTCCCGTCCCTGCCATGCTGGTCCATGTAGGCGAGCAATGCACGCGTCACCACATCAAGGGACCTCTCGGACACCAGTACATGCAGGCGGTTCACGGGTCGTGTAAAGGCCACGTAGAGCATGTTGAGGAGGTCCAGGTCCTGTAGTTCATGTTCGATCTGTAGTTCCCGGATGCCGCTTTCGCGCAATGCTTTACCATCGACGACCAGCGCATGTTCCAGCTCGGGTATTGCCGGTCGTGGATCGATCCAGAACCGTTCGGTGTGATTGCCGGCCGTTCCCATGCTCCCCGTAGGCATGATCACCACGGGGAACTCGAGCCCCTTGGCCTTGTGCACGGTCATGATCTGCACGGCCTGGCCGTTGGCCGGCGGGGCCACGGCGCGCTTGGCGCCGGCGCTTTCCCAATGCTCCACGAAACCGCCGATGTCCGGACCATGCAAGGTGCTCCAGGAATGCGCTTCGTCCAGGAAGGCGAGCACTTGCGCCTCTTCCGCTGGTCGTATGTTCACTGCAGCACATAATCGGCCAAGCAGTTCCGTGAAGGTGCTGCGTATCGTGGTGAGCCCATGTTCCTCCAGCCATGTACGCAATTGAGCGGCCGGGTCGGGCAGCCGGCTCCCGGAAGTGAACGGTGTGGCGGCCTCCTGGTCCGGAGCGGCATCAAGTTGCGCCCGGCGCTGGGCAGTTCGTGCCGCGGCGGTGGGGTCGCCATCATGCATGAAACGCAACAGGTCCACCAGAAGCTCAACGCCATGATCGCCGGCCAGTTTCAGGCCGTCCGGAGAGACCACGGAATAGCCTTCGCGCAGCAGGTGTTCGGCCATCATGCACCCTTGGTTGCCGGTGCGCACCAGCACGGCCACATCACCCGGACGATGGCCATCGGCCAGTGCCTGTTGCAACCGCTCGAGAACGAAGGCCTGCTGGCTTTCGTCCCGTGCCGCGCCTTTCACGTCCTTGGGCAGGCGCTGTAGTTCCACCAGTCCGGGCCGGTCGCCAGCGGTCAATTGGGCATGGTCCTTATAAACACTGCGTAGCGACGGGGCGAGGGCTTCCGAAAGCTCCCCGAAGAGCGCATTGTTGAACGCGATGATGACCGGGGAGGATCGACGGTTGTACGCTAGGGGTTCCTGTTTGACGAACGTACGCTGGAGGGTCTGTTCGCGTTCGTGCTCCGCCTCGCTATCTCCCCGTCCGAACACCTTCGGCAGTTCCACGAAGAGCCGCACTTCGCCGTTGCGCCAACGATAGATGGCCTGTTTCGCATCGCCCACCAGCAGGGCGCTTCCGCCGTTGCCCAGGGCATTGTCGATCAGTGGCAGCAGGCAGGTCCATTGAAGCAATGAGGTGTCCTGGAACTCATCGATGAGGAAGTGCCGGTAGCGCTCGCCCATCCGCTCGTAGATGAACGGCACCGGCTCTTCCTGCACCACGGCCGCCACTTTGCGCGTAAGGTCGCTGAAGAAGGCGACCGCGTCCGCTTTTTTCAGTTGCTCCAAGTGCCGGTCCAGTTCGTGCAGGGCGAAGGCGGCGGGTAGTTCGCGGGCCACGCCACGGCGTAGGAGGAAATAGGCATGGCCTTGCCCACACAGTTCCTCGGCCTTATGGAACAGGTCGGTCAGTTGTGGGGCGATGCGTTCCAAGGTGGACCGGGTCTGCACGTCGGCTTTCGTGGAATGCCATTTTCCGGACTCGATCGGCTTGCGGGCTTGGGGTCCCGCAGGCTCCCATTCTTGGGTGAAGCTGGCAAGCTTTCGGAAGTAGCCCAGGATACCGCCTTTTCCATGGGCGATATCGGCTTCGGTCAATCGTTCCGCAGCGACCAGCTCCAACGCTTCGCGGCCAATGGCCTGCACCGCTTTGCGGAACACGTTCTCCTGTTCGCGCAAGCGTGCGGTCAAACGAAGGATATGGTCCGCATCCAGTTCCCGCAGGCTCTGCAGTGGCTTCAACGCACTTTCCTTCTGAAGTTCGTTGCTCAGCGCTTTCAAGGGTTTCTCCGGGTCCCATTTGCCTTCCTCGTGCAGCAGTTGAAGACAGGCCTCGGTCAGTATGGCGGTCACCTTGGGGTCGCTGCCCGCTTCTGCCACCAGCGCTTCCACAGCGGCGTTCAGGTAGTGCTCCTGGTCCGTGGTCATGCGCAGGTCGTGGTCCAGTTGCAGGTCTCTTGCGAACGGGCGTACCACACGTCGCGTGAAGGCATCAATGGTCCCGATCGCCACATCGCTCCAATGGTGAAGCATATGGCGCAGCACTGCGCTGGCCCGCTCTGCAATGCCTTCCGGGGTAAGTTTGGTCTTGACCTGCAGGTGTTCCATGACGTCGGCAATGGCGCCATCATCGGTCCTGCGCGCGGCCAACTTTTCCAGGTAACCCATCACCCGGTCCTGCATTTCGCCGGCCGCCTTGTTGGTGAAGGTCAGCGCCAATACCTGCCGGTACGATCCCGGTTCCTGGTCGGACAGGCAAAGGGTCAGGTAGTGCTTCACCAAGGCGTGGGTCTTGCCGGCACCGGCCGAGGAATGGAGGACCGCGAACATGGGCGGAAGTTAGCCCCGGATGTTCCACTGCGGAGGTGTGATGTGCGTCACTATGGCCGGTCCTCGGATGCTGTAACTTTGTGAGCGTGAAGCCCTTCGCCGTGAACAAAGCGATACCGGGGGGCATTCTTACCGCATGCGTTACATCCACTTAGCCTCCCTCGCTCTGGTGATCCTGGTCCTCGCTGGTTGCCGCGAGGACGAGTCCGTAAAGCCCGAGCCCACCACGGGAACGCTTCGGCTCACCCTGGTGCCCGAATGGGAAGGGCAGCCCATGCAGCGTTTCACGGAGTATCGAAACATCTCCGATTACCGCATGACCATCGAACTGCTGAAAATGCACCTCGGTGAGATCCGGTTGACCAATGGGGATGCCGATGCCTATCTCGCCGATGCCACCTATTGGGACCTGGGCAATGGTCCTGTCTCGCAGGAGTGGGCCGTGGCCAAGGGCACATGGCCCGCGTTCCAGGCCGCCTTGGGGATACGGCCCGAGCTGAATTACGCGGATCCGGCGGCTTACGGTCCCGGCCATCCGTTGAACGTGAGCAATGGCACTTACTGGAACTGGGCCACGGGTTTTCGTTTCGTGATGTTCGAGGGGCGCTATGATCCGGACCCGGCCAGTACGGCCACGCTCATCAGCGCGTTCGCCATCCATACCGGCATGGACACCTGTTACACCGAGCTTGATCTGACGCCTGCCACGCCCATCGTGATCGAGGGGGGGCGGACCACGGAGGTGGTGGTGCGCATTGCGGTCGACCGCTTCTTCTACTCGTCCTCTGATAACATCGATCTCGCCACGGAGAACACGGCCCACGGTAACAACGTGCCGCTGGCGCTGAAGTTCACGCGTTACGTCAAGGATTCCTTTTCCGTGCAATGATCGGGAGGGCAGGCATAGCGGTGGTGTCCTTGCTCGTTCTGGCATCCTGTCACAAGGATGTGGGCGAGGAGGAGGTGTCGGTCTCAGGGAATACGCCGTTCGCACTGCAATTGCCTCCAGGCTTCCCGGTGCCGGTCACTCCCGCGGATAATCCGCTCACTACAGCTTCTGTGCAGTTGGGGAAGGCGCTCTTTTTCGATCCCCGCCTTTCACGCGATGGCAGCATTTCCTGTGCATCATGCCACCTGCCTGCATTGGCCTTCAGCGATCCGGCGCGGGTGAGCAGCGGTTTCCAAGGGCGCACGGGTTTCCGCAATTCGCCAACACTGGCCAACCTGGCCTACCACAGCGCGTTCTTCCGCGATGGCGGGGTGCCTACGTTGGAGCAACAGGTGATCGCCCCCATACATGATGCGGTGGAAATGGACCACGATATCAATCTGGTGGCCGCCATGCTGCGGGACGTGGAGCCCTACAAGCAGCTGAGTCAACAGGCCTACGGTCGCGCATTGGATGCTTGGGTGATCACGCGTTCAATTGCCAATTACGAGCGTACCCTGATCAGCGGCTGGTCTCGCTATGACCGGTATGTCCAGGGTGAGGCGAACGCCCTTACGGAGCAGGAACTACGAGGCCTTCAGCTGTTCACCAGTGCTGAGCTCAACTGCACGTCCTGTCATTCGGGTTTCGACCTGAGCGACCATGCCTTCCACAATGTGGGGCAGTACTTGGACTACGGTACCGACCCCGGTCGGGAGCGCATCACCTTGCAACCCGGCGATGTGGGCAAGTTCAAGACACCGACACTGCGAAACGTTGCGCTCACCGCCCCGTACATGCACGATGGGCGCATGCCAAGCCTCAAGCACGTCATCGATCATTTCGCCAGTGGTGGGCTGCCGCACACCAATCTCGATCCCGAAATGCGGACCTTCACGCTCTCTGATGCGGATAAGGCCGACCTCATCGCCTTTTTGGAAAGCTTGACCGACGAACGACCCCTCGACCAGGTACCATGATGCGCAACAAGACCTTATCGATCGTGATCATGCTGATGGGCATGGTGGTGGTATTGGCCGCATGCCGCAAGGAAACGGAGCCCGATCCGCCGAGCGGTGGTGTCACTTACACTCCAACGCCCTACACGCTGGCCATTCCACCGAACTTCTCGGCCATGCCCATTCCAGCGGACAATCCGTTCACCGTGGAGGGTATCCGCCTGGGCCGCTTCCTGCTTTACGATGAACGGTTGTCGGGTAACAACACACAGAGCTGTGCCTCCTGCCATGTTCCGGCCAATGTGTTCACCGACCATGGTCTCCAGTTCAGTGTGGGTATCGATGGCATAGCCGGCAACCGTAACTCCATGGTATTGCAGAACCTGGGCTGGGAGAGCAGTTTTTTCTGGGACGGTCGTTCACCCACGCTGGAGCAGCAGGTCCTGGAACCGGTGGAGAACCCCATCGAGATGCACGAGACCTGGCCCAATGCCGTGGCCAAGCTTCAGGCGGACAGCGTCTACCCCACGCTTTTCCTCCGCGCCTTCGGTACACCGGGTGTCACCAAGGAGCGGGCGGCCATGGCCATGGCGCAGTTCCTGCGCACCATGATCAGTGGCGATTCCAAGTTCGACAAGTTCCAACGGGGCGAGGAACAGCTTTCCATCGATGAGCAATTGGGCTTCCAGTTGACCCTGCTGGAAGGTGGAGTTCCGCCCGCAGTGCCCTTGGGCCAGGGTGGCGCGGACTGCTTCCATTGCCATCCCCACGGCGGTGGTCGTTTCACGGATGGCATCCTGCGCAACAACGGCCTGGACCCCGAATCGGCCTGGACGGACCTTGGTCTTTACGGGGTGACGGGGTTGCCCTCGGACCGGGCCAAGTTCAAGACGCCGTCGCTGCGCAACGTGGCGCTCTCGGCGCCTTATATGCACGACGGACGCTTCCAAACGCTGGAGGAGGTCATTGAGCATTATAACAGCGGGGGACATCCTTCGCCCACCATCGACCCGAACATGAAGTTCACCACAGGAGGCCTGCAGCTAACCCCGGAGAAGAAAGCTCAGCTGATCGCCTTCCTGCACACGCTGACCGATACGGCGTTCGTGAACAACCCGGCCTTCCACGATCCGGGGCCTCCTACGTTGGACTGATCCCTTCTGAAGGGTTTGGGCGTTCCGCTGTTGCCCATCTCACGGCCTGGCGCACAGGCGTCCGGCCCTGCGTTGCAAGTCCTCGCAGCACGCATTCCTTGCGCTTCTGCGGTCCTGCTTGCGGTAGGCAGGCTTTCCACTTCGGTCCGTCACGCGGACTCCACCACCGCCATGTCCGGCGCCCAGTCGTAGCACCGCATGCGATCGGCGAACACCGCTGGCTTGAAGATGCTCTGCCCAAGCAGCATGCGCGCACATTCCTGCACGCCTTCGGTGATGCTGGGGTGGGGGTGTACCAGTTCGGCGAGTTCGCGCACGGGTATGCCCAGTTTGATCATCAGTGCCACGGCCTCGATCGCGCTGGATGCGTGTTCCCCCACCGCACGCATCCCGAGTATGCGCATGTCGGCATCATGGCTCACGATCAACTTGAAGAAGCCCTTGGTGCGCCGCATGGCAATGGCGCGCGCCAGACAGGAGTAATCGATACGGGCCACGCGATGTGCGATGCCTTTCTTCCGGCAATCCTGCTCGTTCATGCCCACGCCGGCCACCTCGGGGTCCAGGAACATGATGGTGCTGATGTTGGCGTAGCTGATGCGGTCGGTCCGGCCGGCCCAGATGCGTTCCACGGCATGCCTGCCTTCCATCTCGCCCAGGTTAACCAGCATGTTGCTGCCGGTGGCATCGCCCACGATATGGATGTGTGGTTGGGCGGTGCTGGTATCCTCCACAGACACCAGTCCGGTGGCGGGATCAAGGTGTAGGCCGGTGAGCTCGAGGCCAAGGCCGTCCAGATTGGCCATACGCCCAACAGAGAGCAATGCCTTTTCCACCTGGACGGTCTCGGTGCGGCCATCCGCGTTGCTGAGCGTGTATTCCACTCCACCCTCCACCAGGCCGATGCGCTCCAATTTCGAGCTTCGGTGGATCACCACGCCTTTGCGTTCGAGGTTGCGGGCGATCAGCTCGCTCACGTCGGCATCCTCGAACGGCAGGATACGCTCCGCCCGGTCGATCAAATGAACGCGCGTGCCACCGAGGTTGGCGAAGATGGTGGCGAACTCACAGCCGATCACCCCGGCACCGATGATCACGATGCTCTTCGGTTGTTCCTCGAGGTTGAAGATGCCGTCACTGGAGAGGATCCGCTGTTCATCGGTCGTTATGATGGGCAGGCTTCGTGGACGGCTGCCCGTGGCAATGATGAAGTGATCGGCGCTGATGTCCATTGCATGGTCGTTGCGCTCGATGCGCGCGGTCCGTGGTCCGGTGAAACGTGCCCGTCCTCGTTCATGTCGGAACGCACCGGGGTCGGTCGTCCCCAGCAATTGCATGTGGCAGGCATGGAGGTGCTTCCGTTCGAAGGCGGCCTCGTTCACGGTGCGTTGCACTTCTTCCCAACTCAGGCGGAAGGGCTCCCGTCCCCGGTCACGCATCAGTTCGTTGGTGCTCGACACGCGCTGGGCGATCTCCCACATGGTCTTGGAGGTGAGCGCACCATTATAGATGCCGGTGCCACCAATGCGGTCGCGTTCCACCAGGAGCACGCGCTTGCCAAGGTCCAAGGCACGCATGGCCGCCGCATATCCCGAAGGTCCGCCGCCGATCACGCACAGGTCGAAGTGTTGCATGGTTCCGTGAGATGGGAGTTCAGAACCGTTCTACGTCGGTCTTGCGATCGGGTTCGCTTCGGCCGGTCATGTGGGACTGTCCATCGGTATTTACCGGGGCTTTGTCGTCGTCCGGTCACTGCGCATGTATCCTTTCACCACTTCCCGGCGTAGGAGGGGCACGAGCATCCATCACGTGTATCGCCAGCTTGCCTCGCTGATCGCCGCATTCGCCTCTATGGCGGGTGTTGCCCAGTGCCCGCTCCTGTATGATTACTACGGTGTGCCAGTGGCCGCGCCGCAGTGGTACAGCTGTTCGGGTACGGCCTACACGTTGCTCATCGCCACGCCGCAAACAGTGGGTCCCTACACCATTGATTGGGGCGATGGAGGTCCGTTGCAGAGCGGTGCAGCGTTGATGCCCCCGCTCACGGTCAGTCACGTATATCCCGGCACGGTGGCCACCTACACGGTCACGTTCACCGAGGTGTCCACGGGCTGCGTGGTCACGGGTGTGCTCACCATGGAGCAGAGCACCAGTGCTTCCATACAGATACCGATCGGTGGGCTTACGCAGGTCTGTGCACCCCACGCGGTGGAGTTCATCAATAGCAGCACGAACGTGTCCCCGAACACGGTGTTCACCTGGGATTTCGGTGATGGATCACCGCTGCTCACGTTCGATCACACGAACTGGGGGCAGACCATATCCCATACCTATCAGCAGGGCACGGTGGATTGCGAGACAACCGTCACCCTCACCGCCGAGAACACGTGTAACACGCTGCAGGGTGGGGCCAGCTTCGCCACCTTCAATCCCATTCGGATCTGGGATATCGATGATGCCAGCATCGCCGCGAGCGCCACCCTGCTTTGCTGGCCTGACCGCACGGTCACCTTCGCGAACACCACGGAGCGGAACTGTTTCCAACAGGGTAACATCTTCCAACGCTACGAGTATTGGAACTTCGGCGACTATTGGGGCACCGGTCAGGACTCCATCATCGATTGGACACCATGGCCTCCCACCTTCCCACGTACCATCCAATACCCCGGCATCGGCACCTACGAGGTGATGCTCCTGGACAGCAACTACTGCGGCATTGACACCGCGTTCATCACCATCAACATCGTGCCACCGCCTTCGGTGTCGTTGACGGTAACGCCCGATACCATCTGTGCTGGTGAGACCGCCTTCTTCGACCAGACCACCACGGGCGGTGCCAATTACTTCCAATGGAACTATGGCACGGGAGGCGGCTTCCAGTGGACCGGTGCCGGTGATCAGGCGTTCACGTATAACACGCCTGGTACATACACGGTATCCTACACGGCGAGCATCCAAGGCGCCACGGCAGGTTGTGCGGATACGGCGACCGTGGTCGTTACGGTGCTGCCGAGACCCACGGCCGCATTCACCATTGATCAGGATGCAGCGTGTGATTCGATCACCGTCACCCTCACCAATTCATCCATCAGTGCCGTGTCGCACTTCTGGGACTTTGGTGATGGTACCACCAGCACCCTGGGCTCGCCTCCGCCGCACAGCTACATCGGACCAGGAGATCGCACGATCATGCTCACGGTCACCAATGCACTGGGCTGCACGCATAGCGTATCTCAAGTGGTGCATGTCTACGCACCGCCTACGGTGGGCATACAGGTCACCAACCTCTGCTTTGGCGAAGTGGCCACGTTCACGCCGGTCATTGGCACGGACGCGGATAATCCGGTGATCAGCTGGGCCTGGGACCTGGGCGATGGGACGACCAGCTCGTTGCAGTCGCCAACGCATCAGTACGCCAGCGCAGGTACTTACGTGATCTCGTTGGCCGTTGCGACGCCCTATTGCGGTAACTCCGGTGTGCAGTGGGTGAGCGTGCAGCCCCGGCCGGTCGCTGCGTTCACGCCCGACGCCGTGCTGGGATGTTCCCCCTTCCCGGTCAACTTCACCAACAACAGCAGCGATGCAACATTGTACAGTTGGGCGTTCGGTGATGGTGGGAGCTCCACGGACCAGGATGCCGCTCACACTTTCCTGAACACCACCTCGAGCGATACCGTTTTCACGGTCCAGTTGATCGCCGCATCACCCTTCGGTTGCGCGGACACCACGCTTCAGAACATAACGGTAGCTCCAGGGGTGGTCGCTGCGTTCACACACAATGCCCAGCCCGGCTGCGCGCCGCTCGATGTCGACTTCGTGAACAACAGTACGGGTGCGACCACCTACCTCTGGGACTTCGGGGATGGCACCACGAGCACTGATCCCGTTCCATCGCACACCTACGTGAACAACACGTTCTTCCTGGATATCCACACCATCACCCTCACGGCCTATTCACCGGCCGGCTGTCAGGCGAGCACTTCTCAGCAGGTGATGGTCTATCCTACGCCGAACTTCACGTTCGTCGCACAGCCTGATAGCGGTTGCAGCCCGCTCACGGTCACCTTCCCCAGTATAGTTGGTGCTGTGAATTATCAGTGGTCGTTCGGTGATGGGGCGACCGCCTCCGGGCCCTCGCCGACACACACTTACATCAATAGCACCACGAACCAGTTGGTGCTTCCGGTCACGCTCTTGGGTGCCAACGCCTTCGGCTGTGTGGATACCGCAACGGCCTCGGTCACCGTGTATCCGAACCCCACTGCACAGTTCACGCTCTCCAACACGCAAGGGTGCCATCCGCTGACAGCACAGCTCACGAACCTGTCCACCGGTGCCGATATGTTCTCGTGGAACTATGGGGATGGCGTCGTCTCGGATACGAGCGTTGCGGTTCATGAGCATACCTGGTACAACTATGCTGGCCCGGGTGCGGTGCTCCGAACGGTAAGCCTGACCGCGACCACGGTGCACGGTTGCACCAGTGCCATGGCGCTGCCGGTGGAGATCTACCCGGATGTGACGGCGGCCTTTGTATCGGATTCGGTGGGTTGTGCACCTTTACCGGTGCAGTTCGTGAACGTCTCGAGCGGGGCCTCCACCTACGCATGGATGTTCGGCGATGGACAGTACTCCACGGCCCCCTCGCCGCTCCATACGTATTTCAACCAGGGGCTCGCGGACGTGTTGTTCGCGCCCACGTTGGTCGTTACGTCGAACTTCGGTTGTGCGGATACCGCGAGCGCGCTGATACGTGTTCATCCACAACCGCTGGCCCAGTTCGTGCCAGCCCTTGTAAGCGGTTGCCAGCCCTTGTTGGTGCCGTTCCAGGACCTGAGCATCGGAGCGGTGCAGCTGGACTGGCAGTTCGGTGACGGTGGAACGGTGAGCGGAGGCCCTGGGAATGTATCGCATAGCTATTCGCACCCGTCGAGCACACCCGTGGTCTTTAACGCCACATTGGTGGCCACATCGGCATTCGGTTGCTCCGATACGGTGAGCGCCCCCATCCAGGTGTACCCTGCGATCACTGCGGCGTTCACCGTGAACGAGGCAGGCTGTTCACCGGTGGAGGTCGTACTTGTGAACCAGAGCAGCGGTGCTTCCAGCTACGTCTGGGACATGGGGGATGGCATCACCCTGGTGGGCGATGCGCCCGCTTACACCTATGTGAACAATACGCTGTTCGACATCACCCGCACCATTACCCTCACGGCCACCTCGCCCTATGGCTGTGTGTCGACCATGACCCGACAGGTGAACGTTTATCCGGTGCCCAGTGCCGCGTTCATGGCCACGCCCTTCGCACAGCAGTATCCCAACGCCACCGTCACGCTTACGAACAACAGTGCTCCCGGTAACTGGTCGCATGACTGGAGCTTTGGCGATGGTGGAGGTTCCAGCCTGCAAGCGCCAGGGTCCTACACCTATGGTACATGGGGTACGTTCACCATTACCTTGATCGTTTCCGGCACGTTCTGCACGGATACGGCCTCTCAGCAGGTCGTGATCACACCACCCTTGCCAACGGCCAGCTTCCTGGGCCAGGGCGAGGGTTGTGCCCCGTTAACGGTTTCCTTCGATAACACCTCGCTCCAAGGGCTCAGCTATCAATGGAATTTCGGAGATGGAGGGACCAGCACTGCGGACGAACCGACCTATACCTACAACGTCCCCGGGACCTACACGGTGACGCTCACTGCGTATGGCATTGGTGGCGGCGTCAGCACGGCTGTAAAGGTGGATTCGGTGGTGGTCCATCCCACGGCCACGGCATTCTTCGTTCTTCAGCCGGAAGAGGTGGTCATTCCCACTCAGCCGGTCTTCACCTATAACCTCTCCGCCAACGGGACCAGTTTTCTATGGGACATGGGCGACGGGACAACGTACACCACGTTCAACCCGGTCCACTATTACCAGGCCGCTGGCGACTATGATGTGGTCCTGATGGCCAACAATGAATGGAATTGCCCGGACACGTTCATGCTGGAAAGCGCTACCACGGCGATAGCCAGCGGTGACATCCGTTTCCCGAACGCGTTCACGCCGGGTAGCGGTGGCGCGACCGGCGGTGCTTACGATCCACGCGGATATGATAATGATGTGTTCTTCCCTGTCCATGAGGGCGTTGAGAAGTACCGTCTCGAGATCTTCAACCGATGGGGCGAGCTCCTGTTCGTCTCGGAGGATGTGGCCATTGGATGGGATGGCTGGTATCGCGGCCGACCCGCCAAGCAGGATGTCTATGTCTGGAAATGTCACGCCACGTTCAGTGATGGTCGCGAGACCGTCCTGAAAGGGGATGTCACCTTATTGCGCTGATACAATGGAACGCACGCTCTCTACTTTGCTACTGGTGGCCTTGCTCGGATCGTCTGCGCAGGCCCAGAACTACAAGCGTCCGCACAACCAGTTGCTGGACCAGGCCAAGGCCATGCT
>JBKDXR010000040.1:0-14265 GCA_046306055.1 Flavobacteriales bacterium | reverse complement strand
ACCTGGGAGATCTCATACCAGTAACGGGCGATGACATAGCTTGATGAAGCGAGAAGGATCAGAACGAACGTCAGGTGCCATCTCTGCTTCATACGCTCACTCCTTCGTAACGCTCGCCGCCAGGTACTCGCGGTTCATGCGCGCAATATGCTCCAGGCTGATGCCCTTGGGGCATTCCACCTCGCAGGCACCGGTGTTGCTGCAATTGCCAAAGCCTTCCTTGTCCATCTGCTCCACCATGGCCAGCACGCGCCGCTTGGCTTCGGGTTGGCCTTGGGGCAACAGGGCGAACTGGCTCACCTTGGCGGCCACGAAGAGCATGGCGCTGCTGTTGACGCAGGTGGCCACGCAGGCACCGCAGCCAATGCACGTTGCAGCGTCGAAAGCCTTGTCGGCATCGTCCTTCGGGATCGGCACCGCATTGCCATCCACCAGGTTGCCGCTGGTGTTCACGCTCACGAAGCCACCGGCCGCCTGGATACGATCGAAGGCGCTCCGGTTCACGGCCAGGTCCTTGATCACCGGAAAGGCCTCGGCACGCCAGGGCTCCACATGGATGGTATCGCCATCCTTGAACTTGCGCATGTGCAACTGGCAGGTGGTGATCATGCGGCCGGGGCCGTGTGCCTCACCATTGATGAACAGGCTGCACGATCCGCAAATGCCTTCGCGGCAGTCGTGGTCGAATGCGATCGGGTCCTCGCCCTTGCGCACCAGGTCGTCGTTCAGCACGTCCAGCATCTCCAGGAACGACATGTCCTCGGAGACGTTGTTGACCGGATAGTCGACGATCTTGCCTTTGTCGTTGGGGCCGGATTGGCGCCAGATCTTCAGTGTCAGCTTCATGGCGAATGGTCAATGGTGAATGGCGAATGGGCCTGAGCTCATCGGCCACGATCCTTGCGTATGTGGTCGTTTCGTTCTTCGATCTTGACGATCATCTTGTTCAACATGCGGGCGATCGAAGTAAGCCGCACAGTGACGGGAGTTGGGTCCAGCTTGAGTTTCCGGTAGATCCTTCGGGAGAGTTCAAGTTGTGTTTCGAGCTCGTATAGCGAACCGCGGGTAATACGCAGGTAGCTCAGTAACTGACGATCACTGTTGGATCCACGCCCCCACCCTTCGGCGATGTTGGAAGGCATGGAGACCGCAGCACGGCACATTTGGCTTACGAGTCCGAAACGCTCCTCATTCGGCAACTGAGCGGCGTATTCATACACCATCTCCGTAGTGTCCATGGAGTGCTGCCAGATCACCAGGTCACGGTAGCTGCTGATCGACCCATAAGGCTCGTTCGGCTCCCCCGTGCAGAGGTCGTTGAAGGCATCAAGTCGTTCCTGGCTCATGTTGCTCTGGTGTTGCTATGGAATGCTGAGGTTCTGCCCCATTCACCAATTCCCATTCACCATTCACCTACTTGTACGAACGTTGCGTCAACTTCACCTCGTCGAAGGTCAGCGGCTCCTTGTGCAGCTCGGCCTTACCGGCCTCTCCCAGCCACTCCCACGCCGCCACGTAGGCGTAATTATCATCGTCGCGCTTGGCCTCGCCCTGCTGCGGACCCTCGGTCTCAGCATACTCTTCGCGGAAGTGCCCGCCACAGCTCTCGTTGCGGTTCAGCGCATCGATGCACATCAGCTCGCCCAACTCGATGAAATCGGCCACGCGACCGGCTTTTTCCAGTTCCTGATTGAATCCATCGGCCTTGCCGGGAACGCGTACGTTCTGCCAGAACTCCTCGCGGATGGCGCGGATCTCCTGGATGGCCTGTTTCAGACCCTGCTCGTTCCGGGCCATGCCACACTTGTCCCACATCACTTTGCCCAACGCGCGGTGGAAATCGTCCACAGGCTTGGTACCCTTGTTGTTCAGGAAGTGGTTGATCCGGTCCTTCACCTCTTTTTCAGCAGCATCGAATTCCGGGCGCTTGGTGTCGATCGCTCCGGTGCGGATGTCATCGGCCAGGTAATCGCCTACTGTATAAGGCACCACGAAGTAACCATCGGCCAGGCCCTGCATGAGCGCTGACGCACCGAGACGGTTCGCGCCGTGGTCGCTGAAGTTGGCCTCGCCCAAGGCGAAAAGGCCCGGCACCGTGGTCTGCAGGTTGTAATCCACCCAGAGCCCGCCCATGGTGTAGTGCACGGCCGGGTAGATCTTCATGGCGTGGTCGTAGGGGTTCTCGCCGACGATGTTCTCATACATGTCGAAGAGGTTGCCGTACTTCTCGCTCACCACCGCACGACCCAGCTCGATGATCTTCTCCTTACTGGGGTTCTCGATCTTCAGCACGTTGGCCTGCAGCTTCCCGTAGCGCTCGATGGCGGCTGAAAAATCGAGGTATACGGCCTCGCCGGTCTTGTTCACACCGTAGCCCGCATCGCAGCGCTCTTTCGCGGCGCGGCTGGCCACGTCGCGCGGTACCAGGTTGCCGAAGGCCGGGTAGCGACGCTCCAGGTAGTAGTCCCGGTCCACCTCGGGAATGTCACTGCCTTTTTTCTTCCCTTCACGGATGGCCTGCGCGTCCTCAAGCTTGGCTGGAACCCAGATGCGACCGTCGTTGCGGAGCGATTCGCTCATCAACGTGAGCTTGCTCTGGTGTGTGCCGCTCACCGGGATGCAGGTGGGGTGGATCTGTGTGTAGCAGGGATTGGCCATGAAGGCCCCGCGCTTGTGTGCCTTCCAGGCGGCGGTCACATTGCTGCCCATGGCATTGGTGCTCAGGAAGAACACGTTGCCATAGCCACCGGTGCACAGTAGTACTGCGTGCGCACCATGCCGCTCGATCTCGCCAGTGATCAGGTTGCGGGCGATGATGCCGCGGGCCTTGCCGTCCACGATCACCACATCGAGCATCTCGTGACGGTCGTACATCTTCACGGCGCCTTTGCCCACCTGGCGCATCAGCGCACTGTAGGCGCCGAGCAACAACTGCTGGCCGGTCTGTCCGCGGGCATAGAACGTGCGGCTCACCTGCACACCACCGAACGAGCGGTTGTCCAGCAATCCACCGTAGTCGCGGGCGAAGGGCACGCCTTGCGCCACGCACTGGTCGATGATGTTCGCGCTTACCTCGGCCAGGCGGTACACGTTCGCTTCGCGGGCGCGGTAGTCACCACCCTTCACGGTGTCGTAGAACAGGCGGTAGGTGCTGTCGCCGTCGTTCTGGTAGTTCTTGGCAGCATTGATGCCTCCTTGCGCAGCGATGCTGTGGGCGCGACGGGCGCTGTCCTGGAAGCAGAAGGCCTTCACGTTGTAGCCCATCTCCGCCAGGGAAGCGGCCGCACTGGCTCCGGCGAGGCCCGTGCCCACCACGATCACGTCGATGCGACGCTTGTTGGCCGGCGCCACGATGCGCATATGGCCCTTATGGTAGGTCCACTTCTTGTCGATGGGTCCAGGAGGGATCTTACTGTCGAGCTTGCTCATGGCCAGGGTCAGGCGTTGATGAACATCCACACGGGGATGAGGGCAAAGAAGATGGGAACGACAACGGCGAAGAACACGCCCACGTTCTTGATGATCGGCGTGTAGCGCGGGTGGTTGAGGCCCAGGCTTTGGAACGCGCTCTGGAAGCCATGCAGCAGGTGGAAGGCGAGAACCCCCATCATCACCACGTACAAGGCCACATACCAGAGTTGGGTGAAAGCCGCGGCCACCACGGAGTAGAGGTCCTTCAGCGGCTGGCCGTTCTTATCCACGGTCATGGGCAGCTCACCGAAGTGCATCTCGAACCAGAAATGCTTCATGTGGATCACCAGGAAGACCAGGATCAGCGTCCCCAGGAGCGCCATCTGCCGGGCGTACCACGGGCTGTTGGCGCCGGGGTTCTCGTAGGCGTACTTCACCGGACGGGCCTTGCGGTTCTGGATGGTGAGCAGGAAGCCATCGAAGGCGTGGAACAGGATGCTGAAGTAGAGCAGGTAGCTCACCACTTTCACCAAGGGGAAGGTGGTCATGAAGCGGGCGTACTCGTTGAACTTGAGCTGCCCTTCGGGGCTCATGTCCAGCAGTTGCAGGTTCCCGGCCAGGTGGGCGATCAGGAAGACAGAAAGGAAAAGGCCCGTCAGGGCCATCCAGTACTTCTTCGCGAGTGAGGAACCGAGGAGAGCTGATCGTGCCATGTCTCTGTAACAGCGAACGGATGATGTTCGTTCGGGCCGCAAACTTACGGGGTGGCCGGTTGGCGTGGAAACAGGCCCCGCTCGACACTTGTTTAGACTGGTTCTGATCCGTGTTGCACTGAGCCTCAAGAGCTTGGCAATGGCCGGCCCCTACGTCCAGCATCAGCGCCGATGCTCCCGTTCACTTCCGCGGATACGCCTTCCGGGTGGCCGCGATCGACCTCTTCACCATGGCCTTCAGCACCGTAAGGTCCTCGTCGGCCAGGCGCTTCAAGTACAAGCAGCCCTGAGTGGCTTTGTGCTTGCCCAGCTTGGAAAGCGTCTCCGGCTCCAGTACTTCTTGACCGAGGTATAGCACCAGTTCTGTCTTGCGAGGACTGAATGCCGCCAGGGGCGCGCTGCCCGAATGCCCGCTCGCATAGGTGTAGTAGTAGGTGCCGAAGCCGATGATGGACGGGCCGTACATGTGGGGTTTCTCGCCGGTGAGTTCTTGCATCATGGCCATCAGCACGCGGCTGTCATCGCGCATCTCCTCCTTCGTGTGCTTGTCGATGAAGGCCTCCACACTTGCTGTGGTGGCTTGGGTCTTGTTGGCTTTCACCACGCTCAGAACTGCTTCTCCAGCTCGAAATACTGCACCTGGGCCATGTACGGGAAGTAGGGCAGAGCGCCGATCAGCTCCTTCGCCCGGCCCAGCTCCACCCCTCTCAAGAGCAGGAACGCCCCCGTCCGGTCGGTGCTGATGAAGAAGCTCTCGAGGAGCCCCTCCTCCTTCCACCTGTTGACGAACTCCATCTCGGCCTTCTGCAGGTCCGGGGTGGCCCGAATGTGTGCCATGCCTTCAGGGGAGAGGGAGATGGAGACGAGGATCTGTTTCACAATAGGTTCTTTGGCTTGCAAGGTAGGACCGCACTTTGACAGGAGTGGTCGATCGTTGCTGTGAAGCACTTCTCGCTGGGGTGGGCCTGGGGTGAAGGTCGATCGCGTGAGGGATAGGAGCGGAAAGCCCGCAAGCGAGGAGGAACGACGAGTGCGGACTTGCAGCGGATAGCCCGACCCGAGGCTTTGCGAGGGGCACGCCCAAATGCAAAACACAAAACTCAAGACCCAAGTTCCCAGGCTCAAGGCCGACATACCTTGATGTTCGAGACTTGTGCCTTGTGTCTTGAACCTTCGCTCCCCTCCTACCTTCGCACTTCACATCGAACTCATGCGCTACCAGCCCCTCTCTGCGTCCACATACCGCGAGCACCGCGCCCGTTTCCGCCAGCACTTGGAAAAAGGGGGCCTCGCCATCTTCCAGAGCAACGACATCATGCCCACCAGCGCCGATGGGCACATGCCGTTCAAGCAGGCCAGCGACCTCTTCTACCTCAGCGGCATCGACCAAGAGGAGACGATCCTGCTGCTCTTCCCCGATGCGGTGGACCCGAAGGACCGCGAGATCCTCTTCGTGCGCGAGACCAGCGAGCTGATCGCGATCTGGGAAGGGGCCAAATTCTCGCAGAAGGAAGCAAGCGAGCTGAGCGGCATCGCCACCGTGCTGTGGACCAGCAGCTACGAGGCAACCATCAAGCGGCTGGTGCCGCAGTGCGAGCACCTGTACCTGAACAGCAACGAGCACCTGCGCCAGCACAACGAGGTGGAGACCCGCGAGGACCGCAAGAACGCCGAGCTGCGTGCACACTACCCGCTGCACAGCGTGAAGCGCAGCGCGCCCATCATGCACCGCATCCGCAGTCGCAAGACGCAGGAGGAGGTGGACCAGATGAAGCGCGCCATCGCCATCACGGGCAAGGCCTTCGAGCGGGTGTGCGGTTTCGTGAAGCCGGGTGTGAAGGAATATGAGATCGAAGCGGAGATCAGTCATGAGTTCCTGCGCAACGGTTCGCGTGGGCATGCCTACACGCCGATCATCGCCAGCGGCTACAACGCCTGTGTGCTGCACTACATCACCAACGACCAGGTGTGCAACGACGGCGACGTGATCCTGATGGACTTCGGCAGTGAGTACGGCGGCTACGCGAGCGACCTCACCCGCTGCATCCCCGTGAACGGTCGCTTCACCGATCGCCAGCGTGCCGTGTACAACGCCGTGCTGCGCGTGAAGAACGAAGCCACTCAACTGCTGCGCCCCGGCACCCTGCTCGCCGACTACCACAAGGAGGTGGGGAAGATCATGGAGAGCGAGCTCATCGGCCTGGGCCTGTTGGACAAGCACGAAGTGGCGAAGCAGGACCCCGAACGTCCGTTGTACAAGAAGTACTTCATGCACGGCACGAGCCACTTCCTGGGCCTCGACGTGCACGACGTGGGCCTCTGGAGCGAGATGATCCAGCCGGACATGGTCTTCACCGTGGAGCCGGGCATCTACATCCGCGAGGAGAAGCTGGGCATCCGCCTGGAGAACAACATCCTGGTGACGCGCGACAACCCGATCGACCTGTTCGCGGATATTCCAGTTGAAGCGGAGGCGGTGGAGGAGCTGATGAATAGGAAGCGGGTGGTGGCGTGAGCGCACCTGTTCCGAACATCTTACGCGCGATCGGCATCGGGCTGATCATTGTTGGTGCGTTGTTCAAGATCCAGCACTGGCCATGGGTGGACTGGATATCCATTGGAGCATGGGGCTTCGCCCTCAGCGCACTGGTTTGGCGTCGATCGAGCGGGCACCCCCTCGTCCACCAGGAGACCGCACGCGACTTGTTCGCCTTCGGTATGATATCCGTTATCGTCATGCGGTCGCTTCACCTTCCGGGGAAGGGATCTGCGCTCGCGGTTGCAGTGATCGGTGGTGTGGCCCTGCTCTGGTTGGATCGCGACCGCATCTTTCCTGGCAGAGGCGACAAGGCGTCGAAGCCTGTGCTCTTCTACGCGGCGCTGATACTGGTGATCACAGGCACGCTGTTCCGCATCCTGCACTGGCCTTATGGCCATGTGATCCTGCTTGGAGGCCTTGCAGTGGTCGGGTTCTGGTTCTTCGCTTCGATGTACAGCGGCAACGACAAAAAATAGCGAGCGCCTCTTCATTCGACGAAACCTCGTGTTCGAGCGTTACGTCGCATGCTCAAGTGCATTCAAGTAGTAAACACCATCACCATGCGGACCATCCGATCCATTGCCATCGCAGGTTACATCCTCGGTCTCCTCTTCAAGACATTGCATTGGCCAGGGGCAAGCATCATCCTGCTCACGAGCGGGGTGCTCACCATCGTGATGCTCGCTCTTCTATTGGTGCGAAAGCCTGGGCCGATGGTCGTTCAGCTAGAGTACCCGGGCATGCTCATCGGGTCCGTAATGGCCGTGATCACCGGCGGATCGTTCAAGATCATGCACTGGCCTGGTGCCAACCTGCTCTTGCTGCTGGGGCTTTCGATCTGCGCAGCATGGTTCCTGATCCCCCAGCTACGAAAACCGGCAGAAGCCTAATGGGTGAACGCCGTTGCACCAAATGAAAAAGCCCCTCGAAGGTCCGAGGGGCTTTTTCATTGCGAACGATCCTATCGTTTCACATCATACACCACCTCCACCTCATCAGGCAGCGTGGTATCCACCACACAGGTGTGATAAACCTCTCCGAATTCATCGCGGTCCAGCACATTGCCGGCCACGGTGAGGGCCCGGTATACGGGGATGATGGGTGTCGAGGAGGTCAAGCGACGCGGCGGAGTTGGAAGGGCTTCACGGTGGAGGTCTCTCCATCAAGCACCATCAGGTAATACTCCTCGCCGTCGAGGTCCGTGATGCGGACCCGCGTCACGGGGCCGTTCACCTCGCCGGTCTTCACAATGTGGCCGTTGCTATCGCAGATATCGAACAGCGCGTCGCGGGTACCGGGTTCGTAGTCGAACATGAGCAGGCGCTCGATCTGATCGATGCGCAGTCGGATGTGATGATTGGTGTTCTCCATGGCAGGGGTGGTTGGGCGTTTCTACGCCGGGCAAGCCCCTGGGGTTGCAAAACCCAAGGGCCCGATCCACATTGCTGCGGACCGGGCCCCACCACCAAACCAAGAACGAGAACATTTGGGAGCTCAGCTCCCCTGATCGATGAAGATCCAGAACCGCTGTGGGCGCTGGACCGGATGCGTTGAAGTGTACATGGCTGCGAGGGGTTAAGGAGCGTTGGTGACCCCAAACTACTCCGGCACTGAAGCCATGAAAAGCGCCGAACGAGCAACGGCGGGACCTGACGAACGTTCGGTAACGCGACCAACCGACCGCACCGGGACGACCACGCAAGGCTGCAACACCCCATCCGCCGATGCCCCTTTCGGAACGACCGTTGGCTGGCCGGAACACCGTGCGTGACGCCCATCGTTTATCTTTTCGCCAAACCGACCGACCCATGGCCTTGCGCGTACTGATCGTGGATGACGAAGCCGATGCACGGGACAACCTCCGGCTGATGCTGGAAGAGTATTGTCCCGAAGTGGAAGTGGTCGGCCAGGCGGCCAGTGCCCCCGAGGCACGGCAGAAGATCCAGGAACTGCAGCCCAACGGGTTGTTCCTCGACATCAAAATGCCCGGCGAGGACGGATTCCAACTGCTGGCCTCCATTGCGGAACTGGACCTGCCCGTGGTGTTCACCACAGCGTATGATGAATACGCGCTCAAGGCCTTCAAGCAGAATGCGCTCGACTATCTCGAAAAGCCCATCGACCACGAGCAATTGCAGCGCGCGGTGAAGAAAATGCAAAAGCTCACCGATGAGCTTGGTGGTACGCAGCCATCGGCCATTGCGGCCCTGATGAAGGACCCTGCATCACCGCTGAGCTCGCGCGTGGCCATACCGGGACGCGACGGGCTGGTGCTGCTGAAGCACGAGGACATCCTCTACCTTGAGGCGAACGACAGCTACACCACCATCCACCTGTTGGACGGAAAACGATCGGTGAGCAGCAAACACATCCGGGTGTTCGAGAACAACCTTGACCCGAAGACCTTCTTCCGGGTGCACAAGTCGTTCATCATCAACCTCGGCCACCTGAAGGGGTTCAATCGCACCGAGGGCAACATGGCCGTGCTGGACAACGGCACCCTCATCCCGGTATCGCGCCGCAGGCTTCCCGATTTCCTGGGCCTGATCAACACGTTCTGAACCACGACCAGCGTGTTGCGGTCCCTTGTCCGTTCCGTGGTCGTTGTACTGGTCTCCCAGACCAGTGCATTCGGGCAACAGCACGCGTTCCGGCAGTACACGCCGAAGGATGGTCTGGCCCAAAGCCAGGTGCGGTGCATGGCCCAGGCCGGCGACGGCTACCTCTGGTTCGGCACACTGGGCGGAGCCAGTCGCTTCGACGGAAGCGAGTTCGTGAACTATGCCATGCAGGAAGGGCTGCCCGATCCCCATGTGAGCGCCATGGCGGTGGATACCGGGGGAAAGCTGTGGATGGGGGCCGGAAATGCGCTGGTACGTGTTGAAGGACAACACCTGCGTCACGAACGTCTTTCAACCCAGGCACGCATCATGGGCATTGCGCCGGACGGTCGTGGGGGGCTGTATGTGGCCACTGATGGTGGCGGACTGTTCCACCGGACCGGGAGCGGCATCGGACCCGCAGCACGATACCCCGCCGATACGGCCGCCCACATCCGCTCGCTCCTTCGTTTGCGCGATGGCCGCCTGCTGGTCGGCCTGCGGAACGGAATGCTCATTGGCGGGACCGATGGCTTCCGATCAGTACCTATTGGAGATGGAGAGGTCACGGTGAGCGCCTTGTGCGAGGGCCCCGATGGCAGTTGGTGGGTGGGCACCATCGGTCGTGGGGTGTACCGCATCCACCTCGATGGACGCATCGAAGCCTATGACGAGGAGCGCGGGCTGCTCATGAACAGTGTACGATGCCTGTTGATGGACTCGCAGGGGCGGCTCTGGATCGGGACCAAACTGGGCTTGAACATGGTGGACGGCGAGGGGCACATGCGTGTGTTCACCATACACCAAGGCCTGCCCAACGATAACATCAACTGCGCGTTCGAGGACCACGATGGAGGGCTCTGGTTCGGAACAGATGGCGCCGGTGTTCTACGCTATGCCGGCGACCGCTTCGTGACCTTCACCGTGAAGGAAGGCCTGTGCAGCGACCTGACCATGACCATGGTCCGGGACTCCCTTGGCGACCTCTGGCTGGGCACCTACGACAACGGGGTCTGCCGCATGGACGGCATGGCCATGGTGAACACCGTGGACGGCCTGCCCAACAACACCATATGGTGTGGGATCAAGGACCGGAAAGGACGCCTTTGGTTCGGCACCAGCGATGGGCTGGCACGGATCGACCGGGGCGTGGTGGACCCCTTGCCCGGACCACTTCGTATGTCCGGCCAACGCGTGCTGGCGCTGATGGAGGATGCGCAGGGCGTGGTGTGGTGCGGCACGCGCGATGGTCTCTCATCCATAGCCATGGATGGTACACTGAAGCAATATCCACCTGCCCCTGAAGGACCCGGCAGGTCGGTCCGACACATCCTGTCCGACGGACGCGGCGGTCTATGGCTGGCCACCGAACAAGGTCTGGCCCATTGGACCCAGGGGCGGCTCACGAACTACACCACCGAACAAGGACTGAGCGACAACACCGTGCTCAGTTTCGTGATGGACAGCAAGGGCCGGTTGTGGTGCGGCACCAACAATGGCCTTTCCTGCTGGGACGGCTCAACCATGCACATTGTGCGTTTCGCTGGCGATTTCGGGTCGAACCATGTGGGTGTGCTGGTGGCCGATACCAAGGGACAGCTCTGGGCCGGCACCAACAACGGCGTATACCGTTTCCACCCGGACAGCGCGCTGAAGGACGCTTCGCTGCACGAACACCTGACCTTGAACGACGGTCTTCGAAGCCTGGAGTTCAACCTGAACGCGGGCTACTGCGATGAAAAGGGACGGGTCTTCCTGGGCACCACCGGAGGCCTGCTCATGCACGACCCGGCGCGTGCGAGGTCCAGTGCCACCCGACCTCCGCCCCTCCTGCACATCACGGGTGTCCGTTCGTACCTGCAGACCACGGATTGGGCGGGGCGCTGCGACAGCCTGGGTGCGACCGGCCTGCCGATCGGCCTGGTGCTGCCCTACCGTCGCAACCACATCACGTTCGACTATGTGGGCATCGAACTGAGCGAACCGGACAAAGTACAATACCGCTACAGGCTGAACGGCTTGGACCAGGACCAATTGCCACCGACCGATGCCCGGTTCGCCAGTTTCAGCAACCTGCCCCATGGCGAGTACGTGTTCGAAGTGACCGCGAGCAGGGATGGCGTTCACTGGGGACCGGGCGCCACCTTCCGGTTCCGCATCGACCCGCCGTTCTGGCTGCGTTGGTGGTTCTTCACGGCATGTGCGTTGATGATCGCCGGGACCGCGTACAGCATACACCGGTACCGGACGCTGCAGCGCGAACGCCATGAACGCACCCGCCAATTGGTGCTGCGTTCGCGGATGCTTCAACTGGAACAACAGGCCCTCAATGCCAACATGAACCGGCACTTCGTCTTCAACGCGCTGAACAGCATCCAATACCACATCAACCGGCAGGACCGGGCCACGGCCAGCAAGCACCTCACCAGCTTCGCCAAGCTCATCCGCCGCAACCTCGATGCCAGCCAGAACGATACCACATCGCTGGCCGAGGAACTTGAGCGGCTTGAGCTCTACCTCCAGTTGGAACACATGCGCTTCAAGGACCGGTTCCGATACCAGATAAACGTGGACCCCACGGTGGAGACCGACCAGGTACGGTTGCCGGCCATGATGCTGCAACCCTATGTCGAGAACAGCATCTGGCATGGCATACTGCCTTCCGAGCGGCAGGGTGAGGTCACGATCACGGTATCACCGGTGGACGCGGAACGGGTGCGCGTGACCATTTCCGATGATGGTGTGGGCGTGGAGCACAGCCGCCGGTCCAAGAGCGCCGGGGGTGACCATATCTCCCGGGGCATCGAGATCACCAAAGGGCGTGCGGACGTCCTGCGTCGTCTGGAACTGACCGATATCCGTATTGCGGGACCCGATCAGCGCGAAGACCCCACGACCGGTGCCGTGCTGGGAACACAGGTCGTGATCGAACTGCCGAGGTGGTCACCGCTGAAAAAAACGGGCGATGACTTGATTTCGCCAGCAGATGATATTACCTTTGGAAAACGATGAGGTCTGCCCGCACATATCGGCAATTGGTCAACTTGGTCCTTTTCGGGGTCGTGCTGGCCTTGTCGGCATGCTCCAAGGAGGATCTGGATGGTCCACATTGTTCCGATCAGGAAGATGGGACCTCCAAGTCGTTCACCACCATGGGAGAGGGAGCTGGCTCCACTTCGGAAGGCGCCCTTACGGGTGGTCCTGACACCACGGGTGAAGGGGATGGCCGCGGCATCAGCGATGATGGCGACGATCTCTCGGATAGCGAAAAAGGCCGCAAGAAGAAGGTGAACTGACCCCCCTCGGTCCCCTTGCTTGCTGAGCGCCCGGGTTACCGGGCGTTCTTGTTCCCGGTCGTGACCGGTTCTTCCGGAACTTCCTCCTTTCCTCGGTGTGTGAATGGCCTGTTCAGCCAGACCCGGTATTTTCTCATCGCCTTGGAACACACCTCTGTGAAGCACCAAGGCGCTACGGTCATGGCGAACAAGGCACAAGACCATCTCCACCGTCTCATCCGGTCCATGTCCCGTGCAGAGAAGCGGTACTTCAAGGTCCACTCCGGTCGGCACGTGGGCGATGGGCAGGCCAAATACCATAAGCTGTTCGATGCCATTGCCGCTGCCGAGGAATACGACGAGCAGGCCGTGATCGCCCAATTCAGCAGCGAGGCATTCACACACCGCTTTGCCATCACCAAGCGCAGACTGTATGAGTCGGTGCTCGAAAGCCTGGAGGCCTTTCATGCGGAAGGGTCCATCGATGCCCGCCTGGGGCGCATGCTCCACACCATTCGCTTGTTGCACGACCGGTCCCTCTATGACGATGCCGCCAAGCTGTTGCACAGTTTCGAACGGCTGGCCAGGGCCCACGACCGACAACCCATGCTGCTCGCCGCAATGGAATGGCAGCGTCGTCTGGCCGAGCGGGACAACTACGTCCACGCGACGGAGCAGCAACTGAACGAATTGGCCGAAAGACGTGCGGCCCTGGAGGTGGAACAGAGCGAACTTGACGGGCTGTGGGCCTTGAAGACGCGCATCTTCCTGCTTCTGTACCGCAAGGGCCTGGCGCGTGATGCAGCGACCCTGAAGGCGCTGAACGACCTGTTGAAGGATCCGCTGCTGGATGAAAAGCGCCCCGCCCGGTCCGCCAAAGCGGCTTACCTGCGCCATCACATCCGAAGCGCAGTGGCATTCACCATGAACGACCTGCCGACCTGTTACGTGCAATTGAATGCCAATCTTCAGCTCTTCGAAAGTGAGCATGACCGCTTCGAACAGGAGCCCCAAGTGGTGCTCTCGGTGCTTGGCAATCTGGCCTTTGTATGCGCCGCCTTGGGGCGGTTCGATGAGGCACGCACCCATTTGATGACCTTCCGCAATGCCCCGAGCGCATGGAACATGCCGGAGACAGAGGACCTTGATCTCAAGTTGTTCAATACGAGCATGAGCCTCGAGCTCGGCATGCACTTGCGCGCTGGCCGGCCGGACCTGGCCCTGGAACTGGTACCTCAGATCGAGCGTGGCCTTGACCGGTACGGCGAACGCATCGGACCCATGCGCCGCGCTGGCTTCCTGTATCAGATCGCCTACGCGCACTTCATGGCCGGGCTGAAAGAACCCGCCCTCCGTTGGACCAATCGCCTGCTGGACGGGCTGCGCACGGATGATGCCAGCGATCAGGCCGCTGCGGGTCGCACGCTTTACCTCGCCCTGCTCATCGAAAGCGGGAAGCGCGACCTTTTGGGCTATGCCCTGCGGAATACGGAACGGTTCTTCCAGAACAGAGCGCGCATGCACCGCTTTGAACCCTTACTGCTTGAACTGGTGCGCCAATGGAGTAAGGCCCGCAACGCGGACGAGGAGATGAAGGCGTTCCAACATGGCATGTCCACCATGGGAGGGCTGATGAACGACCCCTTGGAGCGCTCCATGATCGATCAGTTCGATGCGCTGGCCTGGACGGAGAGCAAGGTGACCGGAAGACCGATGGCGGAACTTGT
>JBKDXR010000039.1:0-193870 GCA_046306055.1 Flavobacteriales bacterium | reverse complement strand
TAGCGAGCCGGAGGGATTTTGCGGGCAGCCTAGGCGCGAGACCCGCGCATAGCTGGACGCTCTGTAAGGGTTGAGCAACGACGGATGCCCGGAAAAGACCCCGGCGTAGCCCGAAGGATTATTTTGAGATGGCTTCTAGTCTATCAAGGCCGTCTGTTGCGTGACTTGAATGCAACCATCGAAGCGCAAGCGTACCGAAGCGCTGAACCTCACTGGACGCACTCGATACGATCCGCGTGCACGATCACCAGCTTGTGCGTGGCGGATGACTTGAGCACCTCTTCCCAGCACTTCGCGATCGCTTCATGGAAGCTGCGCATGTTCATGTTGCCAAGGCGAATATGGATCACCTTGGGTGGGGGAGCGCTCAACAGAATGCGACTGGAGAAGTCGCTGTCCTTTGTGATGATCGTGAGGTTCTCCACCTTGGCGAATTCCCAGATCTGCTGATCGTGGCGCGCAGGGTCGATGTCATACTGATGGATGTAGTCCGCAGCGTTCCACTGGCTGAACCAGCGTGGTAAGTTCGCGTCGACGAGGTAAAGAGGCATCCTACGCCGCGATATCCTTCACCGAGAAGCTGTTGCCCATAAGCGATAGCGCGAACTGCCTGCATGCTTCCAGGTCTTCCCGCTCCAGCATGGGGTACTGCTTCAGCACCTCATCCTCCGGCGTACCTGCCATGAGGAACTCCAGCACGGTCTGCGCCGTGATCCGCATGCCCCGGATCACGGGCTTGCCGTTGCAGATGCGGTCATCCACCGTGATGCGCTTGAGCAGGTCCGGGTTCGCCTTCATACCCCCAAAGGTAAGCGCTCCTCCCCGCCATGACCAGCCCTCACTCCCCCCGCCTCCACACCACGAACGCCCCGCCCCCCGGCGCCAACACCAACCGTAGCGTTCGCGGCAGCGCACCAACCGCATACCGCTCCGTGCGGTGCATGTAGCGCTCCGGCGCCGTCTCCCAATGCGCGTCCGGCGCGTCGGTGATGCGGTCCTCCTGCCAGGCCGCGGCGGGGTCCAGGAAGTCCAGGGGCACCTCCACGGTGAAGGGCTGCTCGTTGGTGATCGCCCCCACGGCCCAGTCGCCGTTGGCCGAGCGACGCGCCACCACCACATGCTCCCCCACGGCAGCGGAGAGCACACGCGTCTCCACCACGTCCGCGTCCCAGGCCCCGAAGAGCGGTAGCGCGGGGTGGCCGGTGTAATTCGTAAAAACATCGGCGGCCATCTGCAGCGGACCGTACAGCACCACCCACAGCGCCAGCTGATGCGCCACCGTGCTGTGTACGCGGCACACCATGCCCGGCTTCTCCTGTCCGTTCCACGGCACGTGCGCGCCGCGCTTCGCATAGGTCACGTCCACGATGCCGGGCGTGTAGTCCATGGGGCCGGCCAGCCCGCGGGTGAAGGGCAGCAGCGCCGTATGCCCCGGCGGGTTGCCGTCGCTCCACGCCTCCCACTCCTGGCCGCGCACGCCTTCGCCCGTCATCAGGTTGGGCCAGGTGCGGCACAGGCCCGTGGGCTTGATGCACTCGTGCACATCGAGCATGATCCCGTGCTGCGCGGCCAGCTCGGTCACCCGCTGGAAATGCCGCACCATGTACTGCCCGAAGTGGTGCTCACCGGCCGGACGCACCGCCCCCGCATAGCCCGTCTTCACCACGCGGATCCCCAGCTCGCGACAGCGTTGGAACGCCCGTACCATCACCGCCTCGTAATGCGGCACATCGCCGCCGGTCTCGTGGTGACCGATCAGCTGCACGCCGCGCTCGCGTGCATGGGCCTCCACACGCTCCAGGTCCAGGTCGGGCGCGGGCGTCACCTGATCGAAGGCGGCATCGGCGCCCCAGCGGTCCCAGCCCGTGTTCCAGCCTTCCAGCAGCACCGCGTCCACACCGGCATCGGCCGCCGCATCGATGCAGGCCAGCGCGCGCGCGGTGGTGGCGCCGTGGCGTGCGCCGGGCGTCCACGTGTGCGTGCCCAGGTGCATCTCCCACCAGATGCCCATGTAGGTCATCGGGCGTATCCACGCGGTGTCGGCGATGCGGCAGGGTTCGTTCAGGTTCAGCACGAGCGACGAGCTGAGCAGGCCCGCCGCATCCGGGCCCACCAGCAGCACGCGCCACGGGGTACGCAGCGCACCCACGCATTGCACGCGCGTGCCATCGGCCCAGGGCACCAGGTCGGTGCGGTACACGCCGCGCGCGTCCTGCTTCAACGTCATGGCGGGGTGGTCCACCAGCGCGGCCTCGTGCACGGCCAGGTGGATGCCTTCGCGCGTGCGCACTGTCAGCGGCGTGTTCACCCACGTGGCCTCGCGCACCGGCGTGTGCTGGAAGCGTTGCTCCTGCGTGTCGTAGTCGGCCCAGGCCCACCACGCCTCGGCATCCAGGGGCAGCGCCAGCTCGCTCAGTTCCTCCAGCACCACCAGGCTGTCGCCGGGCGCGTGGGCGGGCACCACGCAGCGGAAGGCCACGCCCTCATCGCTCACGCGGAACTCCACCTCCAGCCGCCGATCGCCCGTGGCTTCGCGCAGGTGCCACCGCAGCCAGCGGTGGTGGTCGCGCACGCGCCGCTGCGGGCCCCACACCGCCGTCCAGGTGCTGTCGTACGCACCCTGCTCGCGGCGCTCCAGCACCAGCCCGTGTTGCAACGTGTCGCCCCCGCGCAACACGAAGCCGAGACGGGAAGGCGCCACCAGTTGCACCCGCTCCATACCGTGCGTCACCGTGTAGGTGGGCACGCCCTGTGCATCCAGCCACAGCCGCAGGTGCAGGGCGCCGTTGGGGGCCACCAGGCTATCGGCCGGGAGCGGTTGGGCCAGGCTGGTGGCGGGGAGCAGGAGGAAGGAGAGGAGGAGGGAAAGCGGGCGGGGCATCGGGCATTCTCGCCCTCGAATATCGGTAGCCTCAGTTTGACTGGACGATAAGGCGATGGTTTGGGCGTGACGGCGCTCAAATGCAGCGCCGTCGGGCTATCCACAGTAGTCCTCGCTACACCCGGCCAATAGCCGGGGCTCGCTGTGGGCTACCTGCTTCTATCCCTCACGCGGACCAGCGGATCAACTAACGTAAATGGGCCGCGTTCAATGACAATGGTCGATCATGTCCCGATCGCATCACGGTACATCGCCGGATTATCTTTGATTCACCATGGACTTCCAGGCCCTCAAGCTCGAGTTGGTGCAACAGTTGGTCGCCACCAACGATGCCACCGTGCTCACCAAGGTGAAGTGGTTGCTGGAGCTGCTGCGTATCAAGCAGCCCGGCGGCAGGGATGTGCACGAGGAGGAGCTGATCGCAGCGGCGACCATCTTCGGCCAGGCTGCTTACGGGGAGGATGAGCCCGACAGTAGCGGACTGGTCCTGAAAGAGCCCGAGCCCATCCCCGTTCTGCGTGCCGAAGTGAAGCGCTTGTGTGGACCTGCCTGCCGGCAGGCAGGTGAGGTGCGCGATACGCAGGTACTGAACAGCGTGCTCGCCTTCCTGCGTGGCGACCAGAATGACCTGCTCTGGCGTTCGGTAATGAGCGCGCGCGCGGAGAGGGCCGAGGCTGACTTCGCTGCGGGACGTGTGTACACCCAGGAACAAGTGGAGGCCCATTTCAAGGCCAAGCGCGCGGTCAGGGTGGCCTTCGCGCGCTGATCCGAGCCTTACCTTCGCAACAAGCACGTACACCATGTCGACCACGACCATCAAGACGCGCATCCTGAAGCGGCTCGCCAAAGAGGAGGACACGCGTGTGTTGAAGACCATTGATATGCTGTTACGTGACGATACCAAGGCCGAGGCCGAACGGCGTCGGTTGATCGAAATGGCCGTGCGCTCCGAAGAGGCCATCAGTAAGGCCGACGTGCTCAGCCTGTCGGAAGCCCGCAAGCGCTCCAAGGACCTGCTGAAGGACATTGCTGCTGGGCGAGGCAAGGCACGGCCTGCTGCTGCTCGTAGGCCCACCGCACGGAAAGCGTGAAGATCGTCATCACCGGTCCGGCTTGGGAGAGCTATGCCAATGCGCTCCGCTTCCTGGCCGGATACCTCACCGACCGGGAACTGGCCCGCTGGGACGCCAAGCTCTGGGACAGCATCGCCGAGCTGAAGAAGTACCCGCATCTCGGAGCCTACGAACCTTACCTGGAACACCTTGAGGAAGGTCACCGCAAGTTGGTCGTTGGCAAGTTCAAAGTGATCTACCGCATCGAAGGGCGGACCATCTACGTCACGGACATCTTCGATGCGCGACAGGACCCGAAGAAGGTGAAAGGTTGAGCGTTTTCTTTGAAGTGCAATGAAGCGCTGGGCCTGCCTCCGGCAGGTAAACCGGCGTCACCGACAACGATCGGTTCTCCTTCCTCTCCGCACGCGGACTGGATGAGGTGAATTTTTAGAAGACCAGCGGTCCCTCCTAACTCTCAAAACTCCTGAAGAACTCCGGCACCAGCTCGTACACCGTCTTCGGCTTCAGGCCCAGCTCGTACTTCTCGAACAGGCTCACCAAACGCTCACCATCGATCAGCTCGATGGGCGGGACGCCATCACGGTTGGCTTCCTTCTGTGCTTCCTGTGTGAAGCGACCGGTTGTGAGGATCAGCCCTTTCTCAGCCCGGCCTTGCATGCTGCCGCGGAAGTCGCGGACCAAGGCGGGGGAGACGGTCTCCTTGTAGCGCTTGCACTGGAACACGATGTTGAAGTTCACCACGTCGTTCAGGCGGATGCGGCCGATGCCATCGATGCCCTGGTCGCCAGCGCCGCCGGTGATCTGGATGTCGTGGATCCCGATCTCGGTTAGCAGCCTTTTGCAGATCCTTTCGAAACCAGCTGGTGTGAGGCCCTTCAATGTGTCAAGAAGCGACTCGGTGTGCTCTTCATCTTCAACGAGCGCATTGTCCTCGTTCTTGATGTTACTGGTCTTCTTCTTCGAGCCTTGGTATTCCTTCAGTACACGTTGAAAGAGGGCATAAGCCTGGTCATCCGATAGATTGGTCTGTTGACCCTCTTGCGTCATTCGCCAAACACCGCTCTTGGGCGAATCCACAAGACCGGCTTTCGCCAGATAGTATCTGGCCCATTGGATCTGGTTGCGAACACGCGATTGCCCGGATGGGATAGTTTGTTCCACTTCGGCATCCGGAATATGCAAGTGCTCGATGACCGCATCGATAATCTCGCTTGCGGAACCAACACCGCCGTTGTTCCTGAGAACATGGAGAACGGGGTTCATGTACTTCAGAAACTGTGATCCTTTCATCTGATTCGCTTCATCAATTCTGATCCAACTTCTTCACCATCAACAACATCGTCGCTTTCGACAGACCAGGCTGCGCCAACGCGACCAATACGTCACGCACCCCGGGTTCTGCTTCCAAGGGTTCGTGACCCAGTACAAGAAGGGCCATCTCCACGAGTTCGGCCGGGGTGAGTTCCCCATCGCCCAGGCGTTCAAGCCAGATGGTACAGGCTCTTCTTGTCACATACACCGTGGGCTGCTCTGCATGCCCCAGTGTGGATCTGAGGGTTCCTAGGTCCTCGAACCCGAGGATCGGTGCAACAGGAGTGTAATGATCGAGGTCGTGTTGCAAACGTGATCCTGCTAGCGGGGGATCCCCTTCCAACGGGTAGCACGCCAACTTGTCGAGGATGGCATCGATCGCGCTTTCATAGCGGGGTTCTGGAGCCGCATGCTCTGAATATTGGAGGAATTCCGCGATCTCGAAGAGTCCCATACGACTCAGCTCACCTCGACCGTGGCGATCAAGTAAACCGGACAGCGCGGCCTTGGTCACGATGACGCTAGTCGAGCTACTTCCCGGGACTAGCTTAATAATCGCATCCAATGTCTCTGTGCCCGTCAGATCCATCGATATCAGTTCTGGTCCAGCTTCTTCACCATGGTGAGAATGGTGGCCAATGCAACCGTTTCTCCAGTTTCATCAACGACATCCACCAACCATTTGACGATGCCCCTTGCAACGTCCGCCCCTTTGGGAGAATCCTCCGTCTTCGGCCGCTTCTCCTGGTCCAGCTTCTCGCGGCACGTGAACTTCACCTGGATGGTGGAGCCCGGGTACACCGGCTTCAGGAAACGGCACTCCTCGATGCCGTAGTTGAGCAGCACGGGGCCTTTGGGTAGATGGAGCGCGTAGCTCATGAGCGCTTGCGATTCCTTCTTGCCAGCATGATGCTGTCCTTTCGGATCTTGATCCGAAGTTCGGCCATCTGCACCTCGTTTCCAGGTCGGTTCGCTTTATCCAGCAGCAATGTGGTACGAAGGTCGAAGATGTCTTCACCGAGGCTCTGACGGGGATGTCGCATGCACCCAAGCAATGAAGGCACTATTCGGATCGTATCTCCTGACTGGGATAGCGCATACGCCTCGGGTCGAACCGCAGTGTAACCTGAGGTCAGCTTCACCGGTGTTCCGTCATGGTAGAAACGGGTCGAAGCGCTGTCAAGCAGGTCATACAGGCGTTCGGCTGCCTCATCGGTGATGCCCGCGTCCCCGAGCAGTAGGATCGCGATCTCGGTGCTTTGGACCTTCAGCGTTTCGTGTCCCAATTGTTCCGTCGTTCGGTCAACGGTGACCGCATACTCCGGGAAATCACGCCTCAGATAATGGTCCAGATGTTCGTTCATCCTGACTTGGAGCTCGTGCATGCCCGTTGTGTCAGTCTGGGCCTGCGAGGCAGACATGCAGCAAGCAGATGCTATGATCAGGAGCCGATTCAATTTTGATCGAGCTTCTTCACCATGGTCAGAATGGTTGCAAGGGCAACAGTTTCCCCCGTCTCATCCACAACATCGACGAGCCACTTCACAATGCCTCTGGCCACATCCGCGCCTTTGGGCGAATCCTCGGTCTTCGGCCGCTTCTCCTGGTCCAGCTTCTCCCGACACGTGAACTTCACCTGGATGGTGCTGCCCGGGTACACCGGCTTCAGGAAGCGGCACTCCTCGATGCCGTAGTTGAGCAGCACGGGGCCCTTGGGCGGGTCCACGAAGAGGCCCGCCGCCCGCGAGAGGATGAAATAGCCGTGCGCCACGCGCCCTGTGAAGATGGTGCCCTCGAGGCTGTTGGCGTCCATGTGGGCGTAGAACTTGTCGCCGCTGAGGTGGGCGAAGTCCTCGATGTCCTGCAGGGTGACGGGGTGTATGTCCGTGATCACGGTGTCGCCCACCTGCAGTTCCTCGAAGTGCAACCTGAAAGGGTGGCGTCCGCCGGACGGCGGATGCATGCGCGCGCCCTGCTGGTATTGCTGGGTGATGGCGGTGATCATGCTGGGGTGGCCCTGGATGGCGGTGCGCTGCAGGTAGTGCATCACGCCGCGCTTGCCGCCCATCTCTTCGCCGCCGCCCGCGCGGCCGGGGCCGCCGTGTACCAGCGTTGCGAGCGGTGAGCCGTGGCCGGTGTTCTCCTTGGCCATTTCGCGGTTGAGGATGAGCATGCGGCCGTGGTGGCTGGCGGCGCCCCACACGAATTGCTGCGCCACCTTCTCATCGTAGGTGGCGATGCTGGCGCAGAGGCTGCCCTTGCCCAGCTTGGTGAGGGCCACGGCATCGTCGATGTCGGTGTAGGGCATCAATGTGCTCACCGGTCCGAAGGCTTCCACGTTGTGGCTCTGCTGGTTCTTCCAGGGATCGGCGTTGAGCAGCAGGATGGGGCTCATGAAGGCGCCCTTGGCGGCGTCGGCGCCCTTCACGTCCACGCTGTCGGCGCTGCCGTAGACGATCTGCGAGCCTTTCAGCAGTTCGTCCAGCGCGCGCTTCACCTCGTTGCGTTGCGCCTGTCCGGCCAGCGCGCCCATACGTACACCTTCGGCACGCGGGTCGCCGATCACCGTGCCGCCGAGGCGCTTGCCGATGGCGATCTGCACATCCTCCAGCACGTTGGCGGGCACCATGATGCGCCGCGCGCCGGTGCAGCGCTGGCCGCACTTCAGCGTCATTTCCTTGCCCACTTCCTTGATGAAGAGCTCGAACTCCTCAGTGCCAGGCACGGCGTCGGGGCCGAGCACGATGGCGTTGAGGCTGTCGGCCTCCATGTTGAAGGGCACGCTCTCGTCCACGATGCGCGGATGCTTCTTCAGCATGCGGCCCGTGCTGGCGCTGCCGGTGAAGGTCACCACGTCCTGGCTGGTGACGGTGTCCAGCAGGCCTTCGGCGCTACCGACGATGAGCTGGATCGCACCTTCGGGCAGGATGCCGCTGGCGATGATGTCTTTCACCATGGCCTCGGTGAGGTAGCTGGTGACGGTGGCGGGCTTCACCACGGCGGGCACGCCGGCCATCCAGTTCACGGCCACCTTTTCCAGCATGCCCCAGATGGGGAAGTTGAAGGCGTTGATGTGTACGGCCACGCCCTCCTTGGGCACCATGATGTGGTGACCGATGAAGGTGCCGCCCTTGCTCGTCTTCACCGCGTCGCCGTCCACGTAGAAGGGCATGTTGCCCAGCACGCGCCGCAAGCTCGCATTGGCGAAGAGGTTGCCGATGCCGCCCTCGATGTCCACCCAGCTGTCGGCCTTGGTGGCGCCGGTGCGGTAGCTGATGGCGTAGTACTTCTCCTTGCGGTCGAAGAGGTATTGGGCGAGGGCCTTGAGCATCCTTCCGCGCTCGGGGAAGGTCATCTTGCGCAGGGGCGGGCCGCCGACGGTGCGCGCGTAGTGGAGCATGTGGGCGAAATCGAGGCCGCCGGAGGAGGTGGTGGCTACGAGTTCACCGTTACTGGCATCGAAAAGCTCGGCCTGTTTGCCGGAGCCTTTCACCCAGGTGCCAGCGATGTAATTTTCAAGTTGCATGGTGCGAAGGTCGAATGTTCAATGATCAATGGGCAATGTTCAAGTCTCAATGTTCAACGCCGTCGCTCACTTGAACATTGAGCCTTGATCATTGAGGGTTGAACATTCCGCCTGGTGGTACCGATGAGCTCGCCGGTGCTGGCATCAAGAAGCTCAGCCTGTTTGCCGCTGCCCGCGACCCATTCTCCGCAGGTGTAGTTCAGTAGTTGCATGGTACGAAGGTCGAATGTTCGTCGCTCAGAACCCGGTAACCTTGATCATTGAGCCTTGAGCCTTGTGACTTGGGTCTTCCGCGCAGCGGCCCCCATTGGCCGCTGGCGTAGTTCTATAACTGCATGCGTTCCAACCCGCGTTCTGGTGGGTGTGCTAAGGTAGCGGCCTATGGCATTTCGGATGGACACAAATGGACGGAAATGAACGCTGCCTATCCTCGGCAGCGTCCATTTGCGTCCATCCCCGGTCAATTGGGTTTTGCGTTTGCCCATACTTTTGAATGAAGCCCCGCCCACCATGGACCTAAAGACCCTCAAGCTCGAACTCCTCGAGCGCATCGCCCTGTTGGATGACGAAGCGCGCCTGCTCGCCCTGAAGCGCCTTCTGGACGGCCCGCCCACCTATGCTTTACCCGGCGACCACCTGAGCGTGGTGCGCGAAGGAGCTGTTCCTTACCTGAAGTTGGAGGACCGGCTGTACACGGCGGACGAGGTACGAGCGTTGGTGGCGGAGGTGTTGGCCACAGTACCCACGGGAGCTTCCGATGAGGAGATCAGTGAGGAGGAGCTCGCCGAGTTGGAGCGCCGCCATCAGGCACGACTGAGCGGTGAGAGCAAGGGTTCATCGCGGAAGGGATCCATGGAGCGCCTGCGTTCCCGACGCCCATGAGCTACGCGCTGGTCGTGCAGCCCGAAGCGGAAGCTGATGCCGCTTCGATCTTCGATGATCTGGAAGAGATAACCCCGGACTTGGGTCATCGCTTCCTCGATGCATTGGATGAACTGTACGACTACATCGAACAGTTCCCTTTCGGTTTCCAGAAGCGTTACATGGACTACCGGCACGGCTACCTGAGGCGCTTACCCTACCGTGTGGTCTATTTGGTGGAGGGTGAAGTGATCTACGTTTATCAGGTGCGGCACACGCGCAGGAACGTGGATCCGGAGTTCGGGCCGTAGGCGGTTACCTTCGAGATCACAACGGCCTCCATGGACCTCAAAGCCCTCAAACTCGAACTGCTGGAGCGCATCGCCAACTTGGATGACGGTGCGCGCCTGCTGGCCCTGAAGCGTCTGCTCGATGGTCCGCCCACCTACGCGGTACCGAATGATCACCTAACCGTGGTTCGCGAAGGTGTAGCGCCATACTTGAAACTGGAGGACCGCATGTACACGGCGGCGGAGGTGCGGGCGCTGGTGGAGGAGGTGTTGCGCGAGGTGGAAGCAGACCAGGAGGACTATGCCTCGCACTTCACCGCCGAAGAGTGGGATGCCATGGACCGCGAACGTGAGCAGGCCGATCGGGGGGAGGGGGCCTTCTACTCGATCGATGAGGTGATGGAGCACCTCAAGAAGGACCTGGGGAAATGAGCCTGGTCTTCCTTGTATCGGCTGCGGCGCGGAAGGACGCTGCTGATGCACAGCAGTATCAAACCGATGCTGGTCCACGCTTCCGTGAAGAGTTGGAACGCTGTTGGCGGTATATCGTACAATATCCCAATGGCTTCCAGATCCGCTTTCGGCAATTCCGCTACGCCCCGTTGGACGTGTTCCCTTACCACGTGATCTATTCGGTGGGCCAGCAAAGCATCGTGGTGCATCGCATCTGCCATATGCACCAGCGCCCCTTGAAGCGCTACTTCGGCAAGGAGTGATGGGACGGACGTGGCCTCTGACCTCCCGACCAACGCACCGACCGGTCGTGTAAACGGTCCCGGTCCGATCTTGAGGATGATGCACCTTGCGTTCGATGCGGGCGCCATCCTTACCCACCGTTCTCCTCCACCTCCGCTGGCTACAGCTGCGCCGGGCCTTCCCGCCTTACGGCCTCGTGCTGTTGGCCCTGGCCGTGGTCTTCGTGCTGGTGCTGATGTTCCGCGCGGTGCATCAGGACGCCTCCCATACGGCCTACATCGCGGGCGGCACGTTGCTCACGGTCTGGGGCCTTCACCAGCGGCGGCCCGACCTGCACTTCCTGCATCGCCATGTGCCGCAGGCCCGCCTCGCCCTGGCGGTGGAGTATGGCGCATTGGTGCTTCCTGTGCTGCTGGTGCTCGGCCTGGCCGGGGCGTGGCAATTGGCGCTGGTGCCGTCCCTTGTGGTGTCCCTGCCCTGGATACCTGTGGTGCGGACCTCCAGTGTGCGGGGCAGCTGGCTGCGACGCGGGATAGCACCACGGCTTTTTGAGTGGAGGGGCCTCGTGCAGGCCACGCACCCGTTGGGCCTGTTGATCTGGTCGGCCGCCCTGGCCTTCTGCTGGCTGCCGGTGCTGCCGCTTTTCCTGCTGGGCATCATCGTCCTGATGGCGGCTTCCACGCAGGAGCAGTGTGAGCCCCGCGCCATGCTGCTGGCCACTGCGGACGATGCCCGTTCGCTCCTGCGGACCAAGGTGTGGGGCGCAGTGCGGCTGATGACCTTGGTCCTGATGCCGGTGCTCGTTGCGGCCACACTGTTCCAGCCCGGCTGGTGGTGGGTGCATGCGGGCTTCGGCCTGGGCATGCTGGTGCTGGTGGCCTATGCCGTAGTACTGAAGTACGCCAATTACCGGCCCAACATGCGCCTGGAGGCCAACGGGGCCAATGTGTCCGTGGCCGCGCTTTTCGCCATCCTGCCCGGACTTGGCGTGGTGCCGCTCGTGATGCTGCTGACCGAATGGCCCAAGGCCCGACAGAACCTCAATGCCTGTTTCCATGATCACCATCACTGACCTGCGCTGTGCCTACGGGGAGAGGACCGTGCTGGATATTCCCAACTGCACCTTTGCTCCCGGCGTACACGGCCTCGTGGGCCTCAACGGCGCCGGCAAGAGCACCCTGCTGAACGCGCTCTATGGGTTCGGCCGTAACAGCGAAGCACGCGTACAGTGGAAGGGGGAGGACATGAACCACCGGAACACCGCGTTCCAGGAAGCGGAGAACTACTTCCATCCGGGCATCACGGGCCGCGAGTACCTGGAGCTGTTCATGAGCGGCAAGGGAGCCAGCGATGTCCACGTATTGAACGACCTGCTTGAAGTACCGCTCGACGCGCTCATCACCACGTATTCCACGGGCATGAAGCGGAAGCTGGCCCTACTGGGCGCTCTGTGCCTGGGCCGTGATGTGCTGCTGCTCGATGAGCCGATGAACGGGCTGGACCTGGCCTCGGTGCGCGTGTTGGAGGCCATCATCCGCAGGCTCGCGGAACGGGGCCGTACGGTGCTGATCACCTCGCACGTGCTCGGGCCGTTGGTGACGCTTTGCGACCGCATCCACCTGTTGCAGCACGGCCGGTTCGAGCGGGTGTTCGAGCGGGGTGACACCGCCGGTCTGGAAGAGGCGCTGTTCGCCGAGCTGGATGAGCGCACCGCGCAACTGATGACATCGTGGCAAGATCCGAGCGTTTGAGCGGCATGATCGGGTGCGGTCTTCTTGCGACGCGGTTTCAAGTTCACCGCTCGCGCTCCACCTTTGTCACAAGAAGCGCAGCCAGATGTCCACCACTATTACCGCCACCGCCACGCCACTTTCCCACCTCGCCGAGAACCTCATCGGTTCCGAGATCATCAAGATCGGCGGGCAGCTCAACGCGCGCATCGCCGCGGGAGAGAAGATCGCCAACCTCACAATAGGCGACTTCGACCCCAAAGTGTTCCCACTTCCCGAGGCCTATGTGAACGAGATCATCACAGCCTACCGCGAGGGGCACACCAACTACCCGCAGGCCAACGGCATGGAGGTGTTGCGCGCAGAGGTGGCACGCTTCATCGCGCGCAAGCAAGGCCTGGTCTACGATAAGAACGAAGTGCTCATCGCCAGCGGCGGCAGGCCCTTGATCTATGCCGCCTTTCGCACCATCGTGGATGCGCAGGACAAGGTGGTGTTCCCCATTCCCAGTTGGAACAACAACCATTACACCTTCCTCACCAACGGGCGGCAAGTGGCCGTGCCCACTTCTGCCGCCAACCGCTTCCTGCCCACCGCCGATGACCTGCGTCCGTTCCTAGCCGACGCCGCGCTGCTGGCCGTGTGCTCCCCGCTCAATCCCACCGGCACTTCGTTCACCGCCGAACAGCTCTCGGCCATCTGCGACCTGGTGCTGGAGGAGAACGCCCGGCGGGTGGGCCGCAAGCCGTTGTACCTGCTCTACGACCAGATCTATTCGGCGCTCACCCTCGGCGATACCTCGCACGTGGATCCCGTTTCGCTGCGGCCGGAGATGCGCCCGTACACCATCTTCATCGATGGCGTGTCCAAGGCTTTCGCGGCCACCGGTGTGCGTGTGGGCTGGGCCTTCGGGCCGGAGCGGATCATGCAGCGCATGCATTCGCTGCTCGGCCACATCGGTGCCTGGGCGCCCAAGCCGGAGCAGATCGCCACGGCACGCCTCTTGAAACAGGATGCGGTGGTGGATGGCATTATCGCGGGTCACCTGGCACAGATCAGCGAACGTGTGGACGCGCTGTATGCCGGCTTCCAAGCAATGAAGGCGGACGGATTCCCGGTGGACGCGATACCGGCCGAAGGTGCGATGTACCTCACGGTGAAGATCGATCTGCAAGGCCGCACCTTGAAGGACGGCACTGTGCTGGGTGATGCCGAGGAAGTAGCGATGTTCCTCATCCGCACGGCCAACGTGGGCCTGGTGCCGTTCTATGCCTTCGGCGCCGACCGCAACGATCCGTGGTGCCGCATTTCCGTGGGCACCCTGCGCATGGACGAGGTGCCGATGATCTTCCAGAACCTGCGCAAGGCCTTGGAACCGCTGCGCTGAAGCCCTCAGCGGCGTACCGCGTATATCCACTCGTCCTCCACCTTGCCGTTCTTCAACAGCGTGCCGATGAGCTTGGCCTCGAGAATGAAGCCGGCCTTCTCCAGTGCTTTTTGCGAGGCCACGTTGCTGCCGAACGGGATGGCGTAGATGCGTGTGATCTCCGGGAATTCCGCAAAGCCCAGCTGCACCATCTGCCGGATGGCCTCGGTCATGATGCCCTTGCCGCGGTGCGCTGCCGCCAGCCAATAGCCGAGCTCCATGTTGTTGCGCCAGAGGTCCATCTTCGGGTGCAGGCCGATGGCACCCACACATTCGCCATTGATATCGATGCATCGGCGCAGGGGAGGGCTTTGGTGGGCTTGTGCGATGAACTCCCGCCCATGCGCCTCCGTGTACGGATGCGGGAAGGAGTCCGTGAGGTGAGCGGCCACTGTGGGGTCATTGGCGCGCGTCACCAAGGCGGTGAGATCATCCGGGTGAAAGGGGCGGAGGGTGAAGGCGGGCATCATGCAGGCCAAAGGAACGAAGCCCCGACCGGTTGGCCGAGGCTTCGTTCAGGACCAAGTGGCCCGGACTATTTGCCGAACGTCGGGGTCACTCCCACACTGTGGAAGAAGAACGCCCACTTGTCGGCCTGCTGCTGGATGATCATGCTCGTGGGCATGCCTGCGCCGTGCCCGGCCTGGGTCTGCACGCGGATCAGAACGGGAGCATCGCCTTGCTGGGCGGGCTGCAGCGTGCTGATGAACTTGAAGCTGTGCGCAGGCACCACGCGGTCGTCGTGGTCGGCGGTCATCACCATCGTGGCCGGGTATTTCGCGGGCTTGATGTTGTGCAGCGGCGAATACGCTTTCAGGTAGGCGAACTCCTCGGGGCTGTTCTCCGCATTACCGTACTCGGGAACCCAACCGAAACCGGCGGTGAACTTCTGGTAGCGTAGCATGTCCAGCACGCCCACTTCGGGGAAGCAAACTCCGAATAGCTCTGGACGTTGCGTCATCACCGCACCCACCAACAGGCCGCCATTACTGCCGCCATTGATGCCCAGGTGCGGGGTGTCGGTCCAGTTCTCCTTGATCAGGTATTCCGCTGCCGAAATGAAGTCGTCGAACACGTTCTGCTTCTTTTCCTTCATGCCGGCCTTGTGCCAGTCCTCGCCATACTCTCCGCCACCGCGCAGGTTGGCCAGCGCGAACACACCACCCTGTTCCAGCAGCAGCATGCGGCTGGTGCTGAAGCTGGGGGTCAGGCTCACGTTGAAACCGCCGTAGGCATAGAGCAGGGTGGGGTTCTGTCCGTTCGGCTTCACATCCTTGCGGTGCACAATGAACATGGGCACCTTGGTGCCGTCCTTGCTGGGATAGAACACTTGTTCCGTGACGAACTGTGAGGGATCGAACTTCAGCTCGGGACGGTAGAACACCTCGCTGGCCCCGGTGTCGTAGTCGTACTTGTAAATGGTGCCAGGGTCGGTGAAGCTGGTGAAGCTGTAGAAGCTGAAGGTGTCGTTGCGCTTGCCGCCGAAACCTCCGGCGCTGCCCAGGTCGGGCAGTTGGATCTCCTGTTCACCCGTGCCATCCAGCTTGTAGCGGTAGAAGCGGCTGGTGGCATCCTTCAGGTACTCGGCGAACAGGTTGCCGCCTCCCGTGGACACGCTCTGCAACAGTTCCTTTTTCTGGGGAATGATGTCCTTCCAGTTCTCCTTGCCGGGCTTGGTGGGATCCACTTCCACCAAGCGGTAGTTGGGAGCGTCCACCGTGGTCATAACCAGGAACTTGCCGGTGGCGGGCACGAACTCGATGATGCTGGTCTTCTGATCGAAGCCTTGCTGGAGCGGGGTCCATTTGGTCGAGGGGCTGGGGATGCCTCCCTTGCGCAGGTCGTGGAAGTACATCTCGAAACCGTCGGTCCCGGTGCTCACGTACAGCGTGGCGAACTCCTCGCCCTCGGTGACCCCGGCGCCCACGTAGAGGTCACCATTGGCGGTGTTCTCCCACACCAGCATGTCCTTTTCCTGCGGGTCGCCCAGCTTGTGGTAGTACACCTTCTGGAACTTGCTGGCGGCACTGAGCTCCGTGCCTTTCTTCGGTTCGGGGTAGCGGCTGTAGAAGAAGCCGTCCTTGTACCAGGCCGCGCCGCTGAACTTGGCCCACTTGAGCAAGTCGGGCAGTTGCTTCATGGTGCTGAGGTCGTATACCGTGATCTCCTGCCAGTCGCTGCCCGCCTTTTGCACGCCCACGGCCATGTACTTATCGTCGTTGCTGGCGCCCAGCAGCCCGAAAGTGGTGGTGCCGGCGGTGTCCACTGCATTGGGGTCTATGAACACCTGGTCGGCGCCATCAAGTCCCTTGCGCACATTGATCACGAACTGGTTCTGCAGTCCGCTGTTCTTGCTGATGAAGTAGTGGTCGCCCACCTTGTAGGGCGCACCCACCTTGGGAAAGTTGTACAGTTCCTCGTAGCGCTTGGCCAATCCGTCCCGGAAGGGGATCTTGGCCAGATAGGCATTGGTTACCGCGTTCTGGCCTTCCACCCAGGCCTTGGTCTCGGCACTGGTGTCGTTCTCCAGCCAGCGGAAGGGGTCGGCCACGAAGGTGCCGTGCAGGCTGTCGCCGGCCGTGCTGTCACGGCGGGTCTCAGGGTAGGTCATCTTCTCTACAGTGGGTGTTGGTTCCCCTTCGCCGCAGGCGGAAAGCACGAGCAAGGGGAGGGCAAGGAACAGCGGTTGGCGCATGGTGTTGAGCATCCTGTGAAGGTGGGATGCGGCGCGAAGCTAGTTCGCGCAGGCCAGCGCGAATGAAGTGCTGCTGTGATGGACGGTTCGAGGCGCTCAGGCGCGCCGACGCCGCTCGGCCACGATGGAGCTCAGCTCATACACGGTACCGGTGCCCGGTACCAGTGCGATGTGGGCGTCCAGCTGGCCGGCCAGGGTGTGGATCAGCTCCATGCCCAGGCTCTGGGGACGCTCCCAACGCCCGTGGTCAGGCAGGCCCACGCCATCATCGCCGATGCGGAGGAACAGACCTCCCTGTTCGGTGCCGTCGAGATGCACGAGAATGGTGCCCTGCTTGCGGCCCTTGAAGGCGTATTTCAGCGAGTTGGAGATCACTTCGTTGATCAACAGGCCCAGCGGGATCAGGGTGTCCACACTGAGGGTGGGGACATTGATACGGATGTCGAGGTCGAGCTTGATGTCGATGGTATAGGCGTAGCACAGGTCCCTGGTCAGGTGGGCCAGGTAGTTGTTCACATCGATGTTCGCCAGGTCCTTGCTCAGGTAGGTCTGCTCGTGCACCAGGGCCATGGCGCTCACGCGGTTCACGCATTCGTTGAACAGTTCGGTGGTACGCGGGTCGTTCACCTGGTCCATTTGGAAGCGGATCAGGCTCTTCACGATCTGCAGGTTGTTCTTCACCCGGTGGTGGATCTCCTTGATCATCACCTCCTTTTCCTCTTTGCTCAGCATGGTCTCGCACAGCTCGCGGTTGGTGAGCTCCAGGTTGGTCTTTGCCACGTGCAACTGTTCGGTGCGCAGGCGGCTCTCGTGCAGGAGTCGGTTGCTCATGCCCGCCAACCAGGCGATCAATACGGCCATGAGGCAGGCGGTAATGAGCAGTACTTGCGCCTCGTTCCATCGGTCGGAGAGGGTGCCTGTATACAGCAGAAGGCCGCGCTCCTGGATCCCACGGGAGATCCGGTCCACCACCTTTTGGGAGCGCTGCACCATGATCTGGAACACGGCCTCGGTGTTCCGGCCATCGCTCCAGGGTCCCTGCTGTGCCATGGCCTGTTGGTGGAGGGAGTCGGCCAGGTGGAGCGTTCTGCCCAAGGCTGATGGCAGGTCGGACATGCCAGCCACGTTGGTGTAGCGGGAGTGGAGCCATTCCACGCGTTCCAATACACGGTCGTACTGGTCGGGCCAGCGGTATTGGCGCACGCTCACGTCCACCTTGTGGATCAGTCCCAGTTCGTGTATGTCGTCGTTCAGCTTGGCCAGTTCATCCAACAGCAGCAGTTCATGGGCGATCCGCTGTTGAAGTGAACGTGCCTGTGAGATGAGCACAACACCGTAGGCAATGAAGCTAAAGGCGAGCAGGGCCGCCAGAAAGGGCCATTTGCGCATGGAGGAGCGTAGGAAGGGTCGCATGGATACGACCGTTCTACGCAGGAAACCGGTTCCGGTTGCAGCAGGCTACGGGGCACTCCCGGCGCGCATACGTCCCTCGAAGGCCCTCAGCAGTGCTGTAATTCGGCTGTCGGCCTGTGCGGTCAGCTCGTCGTGCAAGCGTTTGGCGTTGGCGCGGCTCATGCCCCGTACATGATCCACCGCGCCCTCGCCACGCTTCAGCAGGCCCATATGAATACCGCCTTGGGTGGTGTTCCGGTTGCCCGTGTGGGTCAATTCGCTCACCACCACGCGGCATTCCCCGGCGTTGGTGCGGATCACCACCCTGTACTGCACCACACCCATGCTTTCCTCTCGCCCGGTCAGCATTTCCGAGCGGAAGTTGAACCGTGCGGTTCCCTCGACCAGGCCGTCGCTGCGGTCATTACGCAGCAGCTTTGCCCCGGGTTCGCGCCCGAAGGTCCAGGTCCAGGCCTCGCTCGCCCTGTCGAAGAGCTGAACACTGTTCAGTGCCAGGCCGATGGAACGGTCGTAGGTGATGGCCGTGGCCGTCTGGGGGGCCTGTACCCACGCGCCGCAGAGCAGAGCGGGGAGCAGCAACAGCAGATGACGTGGGCGGATGGTCACGGTGCGAAAGTTAGGGCACGGCCCATCGATGCGCGATGGAGTTACTTTTGTGGCCCTATACCAAGAACGATACCAAATGACAACGAACAATACCGGTGCACATGCAGTGAAAGTCGGCGTATTCTACGACGGAGGCTATTTCACCCACGTCAGTAATTACTACAACTACGTGCATGCACACCGACGTCGTCTGCACATCGGGGGGCTGCATGATTTCATTCGGCACATGGTGGCTGAGCGCGAAGGCACCCGGCCGAACCTCTGCCACATCATCGATGCGCATTTCTTCCGGGGACGCTTCAGCGCGCGCGATGCCAACGAAAAGCCGAACCAGCTGTACTACGACCGTGTGTTCGACGATGTGCTGATGTACAACAACGTGCAGACGCATTACCTGCCTGTCAAGGATCTGATGGGCCGCAAACGGGAGAAGGGGATCGATGTGCTGATGGCCCTGGAGACCTATGAGCTTTGCATGCTGAAGCGCTACGACGTGGTGGTGCTGGTGGCCAGTGATGGCGACCACGTGCCATTGGTCCGCAAGCTGCATGCATTGGGCTGCAAGACCATGTTGCTGGGCTGGGATTTCGAGTTCACCGATCAGGATACCGGTGATGTTCAGACCACCAAGACCAGCACCGATCTGTGGAACGAGGTGAGCTACCCGCTACCCATGCACGACCTCATCGATGAGGGGTTGAAGGATGATGACGAGGTGGTGCGCGACATGTTCGTGGTGCGCGACATCACGCGCGACCAGGAGGTGGAGGGAGCGGAACGAGCACCGGTGACCCTGGTCGATGAGGACCGCCATCGCAGCACGGTCATGAGCCTGATGAACGGTTACGGCTTCATCCGGTACCCGGACAACAACCTCTTTTTCCGTTATGACGACCTGCAGGACGTGACCTTCGATCAGTTGCGCGTGAACGACGAGGTGGAGTTCAACGTGGCCGTGAACCAGAAGGGGCAGCGTGTGGCGCGCGATGTGCGCCAGGTCGTGGCCGACCATTAGGGCATCTCCAACGGAAGGCTGAGCGAGAAGGTGCTTCCTTTTCCTGGACCTTCACTTGCTGCCGTGAGCTGGCCGCCGTGGGCCTCGGTCCATTGACGTGCCCGGCCAAGCGTACTGCGACCCTGTGCTTCGCCATTGGTGCTTCGGCTTTCCAGCCAGGCGTAGCGTACGAACAGCTGCTCCAGATCACCGGGCGACAGGCCAACGCCATGGTCGCGGATGGAGAGCACGGCCATGTTACCGGTACGTTCCAATTTCACCTGGATCACGGAATCCGGTCCCGAGAATTTGGATGCGTTGGTGAGCAGGGCGTTCACCAGTTCGTGCAACCAATGGGCATCGCCGTTCACGACCACGCCCGCTGGCAATGCGGTCTCCACGGTCTGTTGTTTTCGCTCCGATCGGTGTGCGATCCCGGCAATGGCCTTGTTCACGAGCTGGCCAAGGTCCACGGGTGCGCGAGCGGTGATGGTGATCCCGCGTTCCACGCCCAGGTCATCCAGCAGCTCTTCGGTGCTGCGCATGGCCTTGAAATACTGCTGCTCGCCGAAGGTGATGAGCTCATCCGCATCGGCAGAACCGGTCTCGCGGAATTGCTGAAGTACCTGTTGGATGGCCGCCAGTCGGTTGCGCAGGTCGTGCGCGAAATGGTGCAGCCGGTCCGCTTGGGAAGGGTCGGCCTTGGTCGGTCGGTCGGCCATGTCGCGTCAGTTCTCGCCCCGTGCGAAGCGCTGCAGCATATCCTCCAGGCTGTCCGAATTGATCGGCTTGGGGAGGTAGTGGCAGCCCTTCAATCCGCGAATGGTCCCGATGATCTCGGGCTTGGTGCTTGCGGTCAGGAAGATGATGGGGATGGGGTCCGAGCCATGGATCTCCTGGGCCAGTTCCAGCCCGTTCTTCTCCCCTTTCAGGTAGATGTCCATGATGATGAGGTCGGGGCGTTCGTTACGCAGTAGTTCCTCGGCCTCGGCCGAACTGCGTGCAGTGCCGATCACCTCGAAGCCCATTCGTTCCAGCTGTAGACGGTACCCGAAGGAGATGATGGTCTCGTCTTCGATGATCAGGATCTTGCTCATGGTCGCTTTTGGGGTCAGAGCCCGCGCGCTTTGGAATGGTCACGCAATACACGTTCGAAGCTATCCACGCTCAACGCCTTTTCAACGTAGCCGATCACGGAATTGAAGCTGAGCGCGCGCTCCAGATCGCTCGGCCTGTTGCTGCTGCTGAACATGATCACGGAGGTGATGTCGTTGGGAAGGAGTTTCTCGGCCTCGCAGGTGGCCAGGAACTCGAAGCCGTTCACGGCGGGCATGTTGATGTCCACGAACATGATGTCGGGAAGGTCGTCGCCTTTGCGCATGTGGTCCAGCGCCTGCTCTGCCGAGGTGAGGCAGGTTAGCCGGCCTGTGAACCCTGCCTTCTTCAGGACCAGCCGGGTGACGAAGTTGCAATCGTCCTCGTCATCCACCAGAAGGATGTGCCCGATCGCCTGTGCGGTCAACGTGGTTTGGTGCATCATGCAGCCGCTGGAACGGATGTCCGGTGCTCAAGGTTTCGGGGCGATCGAACCTTTTTCGGGCAGGCGTGTACGGCAGCACAGTTCCCTAGCCCATGCTGTTTCAACGCACCATCGGTCCCGCCATCGCCTTTCTGCAGCGTGATGCCCGCCACTTCCAGGTCCTTTTCCTCGCGAGCTTCCTGCTCTATGGCACGATGGCCTTGGGATGGGATGCTGAATGGCCCCGCTATGCAATACTGATAGGCACTGTGCTCAGCGTTCAGACCCTGTTCATCCGCTGGAAACGTGTACCATGGTCATCGTTGAAGAGCGCATTGGTGACCGGGCTGGGGATGAGCCTGCTGTTGAAGGCCGGTTCGCCTTGGACCCTTGCGCTGGGCGCGGCCGTGGCCATCTCCAGCAAGTTCCTTGTGCGTTGGGATGGGAAGCACATCTTCAATCCGGGCAATCTGGGCATAGCAGCGGCCGTGCTCCTCACAGGCGATGCGTGGGTAAGCCCCGGCCAGTGGGGCAGTGGTGCCATGCTGGTGTTCCTGGTGGGCGCTGCGGGTGGCATGGTGGTGCTTCGCGTAGGCCGGATCGATACGAGCCTGGCCTTCCTCGGAACATTCGCACTTCTTGAAATGGTGCGTACCGTGCTCTACCTCGGGTGGGGCATGGATGTCTGGCTCCACCGGCTCACGAACGGTTCGCTCCTGCTCTTCACATTCTTCATGATCACCGATCCCATGACCACGCCCCGTTCACAGGCGGCCCGCATCGGATGGAGCGTGGGAGTGGCGCTTCTGGCCTTCGTCCTCTCGTGGAAGTTCTGGATCAATGCCACGCCCATCTGGGCCCTGCTCATTTTTTGCGCGCTCAACCCGGTGCTCGATCACTTCCGCAAGGGTGCGGTCTTCCAATGGACGTCCTCCACGCCGCGCACCACCACTCCTTTACGAACGAACTGAACCCCATGACCATGCGCTACCTGTTCCTGTTCCTTGCCGCACTTCTCGCCCAGCGCTCCAGTGCGTTCTGCGGATTCTATGTGGCCCGCGCCGATGCCACCCTGTTCAACGATCGCAGCGAGGTGATCCTGGTACGCGATGGCCAGCGCACCATTGTGACCATGAGCAACGATTTCCAAGGCGCTGTGAAGGACTTTGCCATGGTGGTGCCCGTGCCTGTGGTCCTCCGCCAACAGGACATCCGCATCGTGGACCGCAGGGTGTTCAGCATGCTCGATGCCTACAGCTCGCCGCGTTTGGTGGAATATCATGACGACAACCCGTGCTACCCACAAGTGGTCTATGAATCATTGGCGGAGAATGATGACATGAGGATGCCTACTGCGAACGCATCACGCATGAAGGCCGAGGCCAAGGACCTGGGCGTGACCATCGAGGCCCAGTACGCCGTGGGTGAGTATGATATCCTCATTCTGAGCGCCACGGAGAGCACCGGCCTGAAGCAATGGCTCATCCAGAACGGCTACCGCATTCCCGAGAGCGCTCATGAGGTCCTGGATCCCTACATCCGCAGCAACCTCAAGTTCTTCGTGGTGAAAGTGGATGTGTCGCGGTTGCAGCTCACCGGTTCCAACCTCCTGCGTCCCATCCAGATCCGCTACGATAGCCACAAGTTCATGCTCCCCATTCGCTTGGGTATGGCCAATAGCAAGGGTTCGCAGGACATGGTGGTCTATGCCTTCACGCGCACCGGCCGTGTCGAGTGCGTGAACTACCGCACGGTGAAGGTGCCCACGGACCGTAACATCCCCCTGTTCGTGAAGCAGAAGTTCGGTCCGTTCTACAAGGACCTGTTCGCCCGGGCCCACCGACGCGAGGGTCGTAATGTGGTCTTTCTGGAGTACGCGTGGAACGTGACCCCATCATTCGGGGGCATGAAGTGCGATCCCTGCGTGGGGCCGCCGCCCATGCCGCGCGAGTTCGCAGAGGCAGGAGTGGACTGGGGTGGCCCGAACAGTGGCGGCGGACAGGTCTTCTTCACACGCCTTCATGTGCGCTATGGTCGCGAGAAATTCCCACAGGACCTCGTGTTCCAGGTGACGCCCAACGCGGAGCATTTCCAAGCGCGCTATGTGCTGACCAACCCGGCCTCCGGCGATCTGAGCTGTGCCAGCGGACAGGATTACCTGGAGGAGCTGTACTACCGCAGGCACCGCGAGCTGGATGAACTACAGGCACTGACCGGCTGGGACATCACCAAGCGGCAGGGATACCTCAAGGAAGTAGGGGATAGGCTCCCACCGGAACGCCGCAACGGACTGCCGGAATGGACCCTTCCGTTGGACCCGGGTGATGGCGGCAATGCAGGTCCCGGTAGCCCGGATGTGCAATGGACATTCGCTCTCGGGTCGTTGCTGATCGTACTGTTGCTCCTGTTCCGGTTGCGGAACGCGGTGGCCCATCGATAGGGCCTATTACCGCAGCGTCTTGTCCAATCGCGCAAGGCCTTCGGGCGTGCCAAGCAGATAAAGGATATCATCCGTGAGGATGCGGACATGGCCGCTCACGTTGGTGATATAACGGCCGTCGCGACGAATGGCGAGCACCGTGACCCCGAACCGTTCGCGGATGCCTGCCTCTCCGATGGTATGGCCCACCACCTTGCCGCGTCCGAGCGTCACCGGCAGCGTCACGATCTCCATGTCCTGTGGGGGAAGTTCCATTTCCTTGCTTGTGCGCGGACGGTTAAGCACACGACCGGTCAGTTGCCCATAGTGATCGCTGCGGCAGCTGGCCACCAGTTCCTTGATCCGGTCCTCGGGCACCAGATAGCGCCGAAGCAGGCGGTGGAAGATCTGGATGCTGGTCTCGAACTCCTCGGGGATCACTTCATGCGCGCCCACTTCATAGAGGCCCTGCCCTTCGCGCATGTACCGAACGCGTGTGATGATGTGGGCGGTTGAACTGTGGTCGCGCACATTGGCCACGATGCGCTTGGCTGCCTGCGCATCGCCCACGGCCACCACCACCACCCGTGCCCGCTCCACATGGGCGGCCTCCAGCAAATGGGCGTTCGCGGCATCGCCCACCAGGGTCTTCAGCCCGAGTGCCTGGGCCTTTTTCGCCAGATCGGGGTCCTCTTCGATCACCAGGCATTGGATGCCGGAGTTGATGGCCGCACTGGCCACGTTGCGCCCGGTTAGTCCGTAACCGATGATGACCACATGATCGCGTAACTGCTTGCCCAGGCTGCGTTCCTGTTCCTTGCGGACCTTCACCAGGCTGTTCATCCGGCGTGCCACGCCCTTGGGAACGAATTGCAGGAAGGCGCGACGAACGATGGTGTCGGCGTATTCGAGCATGAAAGGGGTGGCACCCATGCTCAGGATGGCCACGCCGAGGAACAGTTGGTAGTGCTCACGGGAGAGCAGCCCATGCTCCAGGCCGGGAATAGCGAGGATGAAACCGAACTCACCGAGCTGGAACAGCGCGAGGCCGCTCATCATGGCGGTGCGCAGTGGATAACGCAACACCCACACGGCGATCATCGCGGCGCCGACCTTTAGCAGTGTCATGGCCATCGCGAGGCCCACGATGAGGAAGGGATGCCCGAAGAACTGCCCCAGGTCCACCAGCATGCCGATGCTCACGAAGAAGAAGCTCATGAACAGTTCGTGGAAGGGGAGCACGATACCCGTGGCATGGTAGGCATGGTCGGTCTCGCTGATGATGAGGCCCGCGAAGAATGCGCCCAATGCAAGTGACAGGCCAAGCGCTTGCGTGGCGAACGCCGCAGCGAAGCAGATGACCACGATGGTGATGATGAACAGCTCGTTGCCCTTGCCCTTGATGGCCTGGCGGAGCAGGCGCGGCACGATGTAGCGGCCGCTGATGAACACGACCACGACTAACAGGAGCATCTTGCCGAGCAGCCAGAGCAGGTCCGTGGTAATGTCATCGCTCTGGCCCGCAAGCATGGGGGTCACCAACATCATGGGCACCACGATGATGTCCTGGAAAATGAGGATCGCCGTGGCCACGCGCCCGTGCGGGGCATCCATCTTCCCTTGCTCCTGCAACAGGCGCAGCACAATGGCGGTGCTGGAAAGGGTCACCAGGAAGCCGATGAAGACGGCGGACCCCGTGCTCATACCGAACAGGTGGAGCGCCCCGCCCACGGCGGCAATGGTCAGCCCGGCCTGTAGCAGGCCCCCGATGAACACCGTGCGCCCCAAGGAGGCCAGCTTCTTCAGGCTGAACTCCATGCCGATCACGAACAGCAGGAACACGACGCCGATCTCGGCCATGGCCTCCACCTGTTCCACTTCTTTCACCCATTCGAGGCCATGCGGCCCCGCGATCATTCCTGTGAGGATGAAGCCGAGGATCCCCGGTAGCTTGAACCTTCGGAACAGCAGCAGGATCCCTGCGGCCAGGCCCAGGATGACGATCAGTTCACCGAACAGCGGAAAATGCATGGGTCATTTCTTGAAGACCAGCCAGACGGCCAGCACGAGCAGGACCCCGGCCAGTGCATGGTTCCAGCGCAGCGTCTCATGCCGGAACGCGATCAATGTGAAGATAGTGAACATGACCAGCGTGATCACCTCCTGCAGCACTTTCAGTTGCACCAGGGTGAACGGCCCTCCATGCGCATTGTGTCCGATGCGATTGGCCGGAACCTGCAGCACGTATTCGAAAAAAGCCATGCCCCAACTGAGCAGAATGATGGTGAACAGTCCGAGCCCCTTGGACCATTCGAAGTCCTTGAAGCGGAGGTGTCCATACCAGGCCAGGGTCATGAAGGCGTTGGACAGGATGAGGAGGCCGATGGTCCAGAGCACTTTCATGGATCGAAAGTTGATGGGGCGAAATTCGGTCCCGATGAATGGGGATCTGGCGACTTCCTGCTTGGCCGCTCCACACCGGCGTGTTGATCGGGCATGACCAACTCGTTCACGGTCCGGCACATCCGGCGAGGACCTACCTTGGCGTTCATGTTCGAGCATCGCCGTCTTCCATTGCTTACGCCCCAAGCCTTCGCCAGGAGGCAGTTGAAGTTCCTTTTGGTGGCGCTGGTGTTCGTTACGGTATCCCTGGGGGCAGGTGTTTGGGGCTATATGCGGTTCGCTGGCCAGCCTTTCCCCGATGCCTTCCTGAACGCTTCCATGATCTTGGGCGGAATGGGTCCCGTGGCTGACCTTACCACGAATGAGGTGAAGTACTTCGCCGCATTCTATGCGTTATACAGCGGAATTGCGTTGCTTACGACGGTGGCCATGCTTCTGGCGCCGCTGGTTCACCGCATGTTGCACGCCTTGCATGTGGAGGACGAGGAGGGAGGCGGCGACTAGATCATACCCGCCTTACTCAGATCGGTTTTCCATGGTCGATGACCATGTGCGGTACTGCCCTGTGATCGGCGGCCTTCCCTGTTCCACCTCGCGCAAGGGCTCACAGGCTTTCAGCGTGTTTTGCAGTTCGGATGGAAGCCGTTGGTAAAGCTTGGTGCCTTCTGTCTTCCACGCGAGCATATCGTCCGTCACCTCCTTGACCACGCGGGCCGGGTTGCCCACGATCACCTTGCGGGCCTCCCAAATGCTATCGGCCGGGAGGAAGGCGAGGGCTCCCACGATGCAGCCTTCACCGAGCACCACGTTGTCCATCAGGACGGCGTTCATGCCCACCAGACAGTTGCTTCCCACGTGTGCTCCGTGGATGATGGCCCCGTGCCCGATATGGGCACCTTCCTCGAGCCTTACGGTAACCCCGGGGAACATGTGGATGGTGCAGTTCTCCTGCACATTGCAGCCGTCCGAGATGATGATCTCGCCCCAATCACCGCGCAAGGCCGCGCCAGGACCGATGTATACATCCCTGCCAATGATCACATTCCCGGTGACAGCCGCTTGTGGATGCACAAAGGCGGATGGATGCACCACCGGCCGATAACCGTTGAACTCATAGAACATGGGAGGATCTCTGGGCCAAATTAACTGTCCCGTGCACCATGCAGCGCAGATCGCCTATGTTAAGCCTGTGTTAAGCATCCGGTCAGCCAAGGTGACCGATCCTTGGTCCCGATACATTTGGCCGTCGAAATCGTTCCCCATGTCATTGGAAAGCATCCTCAAGATCTTTAAACCACGCGACCGCGTGTTCTTCTATCATTTCGAGGCCTCGGCCGCCAATGTGCTGAAGATGTCCGAGGACCTGATCCTGATCATGAATACCGAGCCGGGTTCGCAGCGCACGGCCCTGCTGGAGCGGTTGGAGATCGCCGAGCATGCCAACGATGATCTGACACATACCATCTTTACCGACCTGGCCCGGAATTTCATTACGCCCATCGACCGGGAGGATATCCACTACCTGGCCACGAGCCTGGACGATGTGGCCGATTTCATTCTCGCCTCCGCCAAGAACCTGGAACTGTTCGGCATCGGCAAGCCCGACGAGACCTGCCGTGAACTGGCGCGCCTGGTGAATGAAGGCGCGAAGATCGTCCAGATGGCCGTGCAGGGGTTGAGGAACATGCACAAGGCCAACGCGCACAACGAGTTCGTGGTGCAGATCAACAGCATGGAGAATCAGGCCGACGAAGTGTATGACCGCGCCATCCAGCGTTTGTTCGCTACCGAGAAGGACGCCATCGAGCTCATCAAGATGCGCGACCTGTACAGTACCCTGGAACTGGCCACTGACAAGTGCGAGGACGTGGGCAACGTGCTGGAGTCCATCATGCTGAAGTACGCCTGAGCACATGACCCTGCTCATTGTCATCATCGCGTTGGCGTTGATATTCGACTATATCAACGGCTTCCACGACGCGGCCAATTCCATCGCTACGATCGTGAGCACCAAGGTGCTTACGCCGTTCCAGGCCGTGATCTGGGCAGCGGCCTTCAACTTCATCGCCTACTTCATCTTCAGCGACCACCATGTGGCCAATACCGTGGCCAAAACGGTGCACGAGGAGTTCATCACCCTCCGTGTGGTGCTGGCCGGGCTCATCGCTGCCATTGCATGGAACCTGCTTACTTGGTGGTACGGCATTCCCAGCAGTTCCTCCCATACCCTCATCGGTGGTTTTGCCGGTGCCGCGCTCGCCGGGGCCGGTTTCGATCTGGACAGTGTGAACCTTCAGAAGATCGGACTGGTGGCGGCGTTCATCCTGCTGGCCCCTCTGGTGGGTATGATCATTTCCATCTTTATCACGCTGGTGACGCTCGTGCAGCGGCTCTGGTTGCGCCTATTGATCATTGCGGTAGCCACGGCCATCACCTCATTGTACATCCTGAAGAACAGCGACTTGCGGATCGCCATGGTCCTCTTCTCGCTGGTGTTCATGCTCACCTATGCGGTGGACATGACCAAATTGCCCAGCGCCTTGCGTACGGCGAACATCTACAAGAAGCTCCAGCTGCTGAGCTCCGCGGCGTTCAGCATCGGGCATGGTGGTAACGATGCGCAGAAGGTCATGGGTATCATCATGGTGGCCATGGTGGCCAGTGGTGAGGCTACCGACCTCGAAGCCATGCCAGCATGGGTGCCACTGGCCTGTTATTCGGCCATAGGCCTGGGAACACTCAGCGGCGGCTGGAAGATCGTGAAGACCATGGGCACCCGCATCACCAAGGTGACCCCGCTCGAAGGGGTTTGCGCCGAAAGCGCAGGAGCCATGACCCTTTACATGACAGAGCAGATGGGCATTCCAGTGAGCACCACCCACACCATCACGGGTTCCATCATTGGCGTGGGCCTGACCAAACGCATCAGTGCGGTGCGCTGGGGAGTTACGGTGCGCCTGCTCTGGGCTTGGATCCTGACCATTCCGGTAAGCGCCGTATTAGCGGCCTTCGTCTGGTGGGTCTGCGGTCTTTTCGGACTGTAAGGTCGAAGGGTTCAGCGTCCATTCCTCCGTTGCCATAGGTCGGTTGGGGACATCCTTGTTGCCGCGCTACCTTGGGGCGCAGAACAGGTTCGTCCATGTCCATCATACTCAATGACGCCGGACTGCACCGGCAGTTACTGCCGCTCAGCTTCACACGCCCCGTTGGTCAGTTGAGGCCCGGCATCCTGCGTTTGGGCGAAGGCTGGTACGTGCGCAGTGGCCTGCCCGTGGGCTACCGTACCGAAGACTACCTGGCCCCCGCTTTCCCCATGCCCCAAGGGGAGGTCCAGTTCGAAGTGGATGGCAGCCTGTTCCCCACGGATGATCTCGTTGCGGCCGTGATGGATCTGAGGCCCGGACAAGCCCTTGTGAAGGAGGGGCGCATGCTCGCTTGTTGCAAGGAGGCTGCAGCGGCACCAACGGAGTCGGATTGGACCTCGCCGCCCGCTTACTTCACGGCCGTTCCGTTCACCGGTGAAGTGATCCGGTTCGAGCGTCCATGGCACCTCTTCCAGCACTGTGGGAAGGCCATCACACACGATTTCAAGCTGCTTACCGAGGGGCGACGCTCCCAACCTCTGAGTGCGCTTAATACCGTTGTAGGGGATCCCGACCTCATCTTCCTGGAGGAAGGGGCCGTGGTGGAGGCGAGCATCCTTAATACCCGTGGTGGACCCATTTACATCGGCAAGAACGCCGAGGTCATGGAAGGGTGCATCATTCGTGGGCCGATGGTCTTGGGCGAACATGCCCAGTTGAAGATGGGTGCGAAGATCTATGGACCTTCGGCCTTCGGGCCTGAATGTCGCGTGGGTGGGGAGGTGAACAACAGTGTGATCCTGGGCTTCAGCAACAAGGGCCACGATGGGTTCCTGGGCAATAGTGTGCTGGGTGAATGGTGCAACCTGGGTGCGGACACCAACAACAGCAACCTCAAGAACACTTACGGGAATGTGAAGGTGTTCAGTTATGCCGAAGGACACGATGTGGATACCGGCCTTCAGTTCTGCGGGATGATCATGGGTGATCATTCAAAGAGCGGCATCAATACCATGTTCAATACCGGCACGGTCGTGGGCGTGGCTGCCAACGTGTTCGGGGGGGGATTTCCGCCCAAGCACGTTCCTTCCTTCTCGTGGGGAGGGTCGGACGGCCTTTCTCACCACGATCCGGACCGTGCATTGGTGACCGCCCGGCGAGTGATGGAACGGCGTGGGGTGCATATGAACGCGGCCGAGGAGGCCGTCCTGCGCACCATCGCCAACGCCGAGCGCCAACGGCTGGGATCCGGTGACTGACCATCTGTCAGCCGTTTTCGGACGGCACGAAGCTTGGTCCTCAGGCTGAGCTCGCTGTTGATATCCTTCGGGGGTCTGTCTTGTCGGGCAGCGGTATCTTTACAACTGACATACTGACCATACATGTCGATGAACGACATCCTTCATACTGACAGCCTTTTCAGCTCTGAACAACTCGAGAACGAGACCGAACTGATCCCCCTGATCACGGCCGAGGACGAGGAGCAGATGAACGCGGAGAGCACTCCGCCAGAGCTTCCCATTTTGCCCCTTCGAAACACCGTGCTGTTCCCCGGGGTGGTGATCCCCATCACCGTGGGTCGCGACCGCAGCATCCGCCTTATTCAGGAGGTGTATCGCGGCAACCGCACCCTGGGTGTGGTGAGCCAGAAGGATGGCCAGATCGAAGAGCCCAACGCCGAGGACCTCAACCGTGTGGGTACCATCGCCACCATCATCCGCATGTTGCGCATGCCCGATGGCAGCACCACGGCCATCATCCAGGGCAAGAAACGCTTCGAGGTGATCGACATGATCCGCACCGAACCCTACTTCACGGCCCGTGTGAAGGAGTTCGAGGAGGTGCGTCCGGCCAAGGACGATAAATCGTTCGATGCCTTGGTGAGCTCGCTCAAGGACATGGCCCTGGAGATCATCAAACAGAGCCCCAATATCCCCACCGAGGCCCAGTTCGCGCTCAAGAACATTGACAGCCCGAGCTTCCTGGTGAACTTCATCAGCAGCAACATGAACGCCGAGGTGGCCGAGAAGCAGAAGATGCTCGAGGTGGCCGACCTGCGCGAGCGTGCTTCGCTGCTCCTGGCCCATCTGACCAAGGAGCTGCAGATGCTGCAGATGAAGAACGAGATACAGAGCAAGGTGCGCACCGAGGTGGACCGCCAGCAGCGCGAGTACTTCCTGCACCAGCAGATGAAGACCATCCAGGACGAGTTGGGCGGCAACCCCATCGAGCAGGAGATCGAGGAGATGCGGGCCAAGGCCGCGATGAAGAAATGGACGAAGAAGGTGGCCGACACTTTCGAGAAGGAGATCGCAAAGCTTCAGCGCATGAACCCCGCCGGCGCCGAGTTCAGCGTGCAGTACAACTACGTCCAGTTGCTCCTCGAACTGCCCTGGGGCGAGTACAGCGTGGACAAGTTCGACCTGAAGAACGCCCAAAAGATCCTGGACCGCGACCACTTTGGTCTGGAAAAGGTGAAGGAGCGGATCATTGAACACCTCGCCGTGCTGAAGTTGAAGGGCGATATGAAAGCGCCCATCATCTGCCTCTACGGTCCGCCGGGCGTGGGAAAGACCAGCCTGGGCAAAAGCATGGCCGAAGCGCTGGGGCGTAAATACGTGCGTATGAGCCTCGGTGGATTGCACGATGAGGCCGAGATCCGTGGCCACCGCAAGACCTATATCGGGGCCATGCCGGGCCGCTTGATCCAGAGCCTGAAGAAAGCGGGCACCAGCAACCCGCTCTTCGTGCTCGACGAGATTGACAAGGTGACCCGCAGCAACCAGGGCGATCCCGCCAGTGCGCTGTTGGAGGTCCTGGACCCCGAGCAGAACAACGCCTTCCACGACAACTTCGTGGAGGTGGAGTATGACCTGAGCCGCGTCATGTTCGTGGCCACCGCCAACAGCCTCAGTACCATCCATCCGGCCCTGCGCGACCGCATGGAGATCATTGAGGTGAACGGCTACACCCAGGAAGAGAAGATCGAGATCGCCAAGCGGCACTTGTTGCCCAAGCAGTTCTCCGAGAACGGCATCAAGCCCAAGCAGCTCAAGCTGGGTGCGGGCCTGTTGGAGGCCATTATCGACCAATACACCGATGAGAGCGGCGTGCGTACGCTGGAGAAGCGCATTGCCAAGCTGGTGCGGTTCCGGGCCAAGCAGATCGCTCTCAAGCAGAAGCACAGCGTCACCATATACGTGGACGACCTGGTGAAGATCTTCGGCCCCAGCCATGCCCGCGACAAGTACCAGGGCAATGATGTGGCCGGCGTGGTCACCGGTCTGGCCTGGACCCCCACCGGCGGCGACATCCTGTTCATCGAGACCAGCATCACCAAGGGCGAAGGCAAGCTCACGCTCACCGGCAACCTGGGCGATGTGATGAAGGAGAGCGCCGTGATCGCCCTGGAATACTTAAAGGCGCACAGCGACATCATCGGGATCGATGCCGACGTGTTCAAGCGCTGGAACGTGCACGTGCACGTGCCCGAGGGCGCCACGCCCAAGGACGGTCCCAGTGCTGGCATCGCCATGCTCACCAGCATCGCCAGCGCCTTCACGCAACAGAAGGTGCGCAAGTTCACCGCCATGACCGGCGAGATCACCCTGCGCGGCCGCGTGCTGCCCGTGGGTGGCATCAAGGAAAAAATCCTTGCTGCCAAACGCGCCGGTATCAAGGAGATCATTCTCAGCGCCGACAACCGCAAGGACATCGAGGATATCGACGCGCGCTACACGAAGGGCATGCGTTTCACCTATGTGAGCGAGATGATCGAGGTGGTGAAGCACGCCCTGCTGAAGGAGAAGGTGGAGAACGCGTTGAAAGTGGCTTGATCATACGGTCCTCCCACATGGGGTAGGGGCGCTCGGGATAAGGTGGTCCTCGGAAAATGCTGAAACAGGTCGTAGGCGGTGATTAACTTAGGTCCGATGGAGAGGCGCATCCGGTACGAGACCAAGGAGGAGGCCAATTCCCGCCGTGAGCGTGAGTTCATGGCGCGTACCCCGGCAGAGCGTCTCCAATGGTTCCTGCGCAGCTTTGATGAACGTTCACCGGGAAATCCTGACGCCGCTGCGCGGAAAGGCAATTTCGTGATCCGAAGGAAGAATGCTCTTCGGTAAAGAAGTGAACGCCTTCCTCAGGGCTACGGCGCAATACGGCGTTCGCATGCTGCTGGTCGGTGGTGGTGCGGTCAATTTCCACGGATACCAGCGTCAATCCCCTGACCTGGACTTTTGGATGGAGCCCACCTCCGACAATTTCTCCCAATTGGTATTGGCACTTCGGAGCCTGGGGTACGAGGTTGACGGTTTCCCTCGGAAGGTCCTTCATTCAGAGCAGAACATCACCTTGCAAATGAGCCCTGGCCTTGAGGTGGAGGTGATCACCTTTCTGAAGCCGGGCTTTACGTTCGATGAAGCATGGGAGCGGGCGGTTCAAATGGAACTTGCTGGTGAGCCCGTAATGCTCTATCGTATCCTGGCCTTTGAGGATCTCATTACAAGTAAGCTACGCTCTGGTCGCCCAAAGGACCTATTGGATGTTCAAGAGCTAAAGCGGCGGCGTACCTAAGGATGACCGTGTTCATAAGGTGACGAACGGTTCGTCCTACATGTGCTTGGGGGCCAACAGCCAAGTGGTGGACAGAACGAACATATAGGCCGCCAGACAGCCGATGACCAGTGCCACGATAATGGTCATGAACCGGTGACCGTCCCAGCGCAGGTGCGGCCCCCAATGGATACCATTGAAAGGTCTGCTCCCGTTCTCCGAAGGTGTGAGTGGGCCGGCCTCCGTTGTTTTTCCGGTGCGAGGTTTCAGGTAGCGTTCGAGCGCTGAGAAAGGCTTGCGCGCCTTACGCGCGTAAACTTCCTTTCGCATGCCGAAGCCCATGTAGCCCATAAGATCAGCGCACTAGCTCATTCCCGGATGAACGTCGGTATTCACGCCTGATCATTTCATGGTCATCGTACCAGCCGTTCATATCGGCGTCCCTGTACACAAAGACGCTGTCAGATCTAAAACGTGTGAGTTCCTCGAAGTAGCCATCCTGCCCGATATCCTCAAAACGAACTGTTATTACGGCGAATGTGTCCAGCATGTAGTTTACCTCATACAACCCATTGAAGTCCTCATCCACCCAGATCTGACACACCCGACCATTGGCAGCGTAAGCGACCAGGGAATCATTTTCAAGGTCTTGGTTCCGGTCGTATCCCACATCAAGCAACCGCCCGTCGGACTTTAAGCGTGAAATAGTGATATCTCGGGCCAGGTCGTAGGTGAAGTCCACTTTAACACCCTGCCACCGGTTCGTTTTCCGATGCTGCTGGAGTCCGAATAGCAGACTGCCTATCAGTGCAAGGATGAGGATGGTCAAGGTAATACGCATGGCCCTGAAAGTACGGAGGACGATGGTACGTTCGATCAGAAAGTGAGCATGTGTGATATCCTGCATTGCAATGGCAATGCCCTGATAGTCATCCCGCAGGTCCATGTTCTCGCCGAGAAGCCTGCTTTCATCGTTTCCGCGCATCTCGTCGTTCCTTCGCGCCATGCATCCGCGGTCCCTCTCCATATCGGACTTCACCTACGACCTTCCGAACGATCGTATCGCCCAGGAACCACTTGTCCAGCGCGATTCCAGCCGCCTGTTGCTCTACCGCAACGGAGCGTTGGAGGATCATCGGTTCAAGGAACTGCCTGACCTGTTGCCATCGGGTGCCCTGTTGGTCCTGAACAATACCCGGGTGGTGAACGCCCGCTTGTTCTTTCAGCGGTCCACCGGGGCGCGCATCGAGGTGCTCTGTCTTGAACCGGCAGCGTCCATGCCTGTGGAAACGGCTTTTGCCCAGCGGGGCGGCTGCTCATGGAACGGCTTTGTGGGCAATGCGAAGCGCTGGAAGGAGGGGGAGGTACTGGAGCTCCAAGCGCTGAGGACGCTTCCCGGTGATGATGATCGCACTTCCGCTTCGCCCGTCGTGTTGAAGGCTGAACGTGAAGGGGAAGAGCGGATCAGGTTCACCTGGCAGCCACGGGAACTAACGTTCGCGGAAGTGCTGGAACAGGTGGGCCATGTACCTCTGCCGCCTTACATGAAGCGCCCCGACGAGGCATCGGACAAGGACCGATACAACACTGTCTTCGCCAAGCACGAGGGCTCCGTGGCGGCCCCCACGGCCAGCCTGCACTTTTCGCCAGAGGTATTGGTCCGCTTGGATACGAAAGGGATCGAGCGCACGGAATTGACCCTTCACGTAGGCGCCGGCACCTTTCTGCCCGTGAAGAGCGATCGCATGGCCGACCATGCCATGCACGGGGAGCAGGTGCGTGTTCCCCTGGCCTCGTTGGAGCGCGTTTTGGACCGGTTGGGCAAGGGGCCGGTCGTCGCAGTGGGTACCACGGCCTTGCGGACGTTGGAAAGTGTCTACTGGCATGGCGTCATGCTGTTGCAAGGAAGGGCAGGTGCCGAAATGGCCATCGGGCAGTGGGAGCCTTACGACCATGCTGAGGCCGACCTGCCGGATGCGCGCAGGGCCTTGGAGGCCGTTATCGAGCAGATGAAACAAGGTCCTGAGCAGCGGCTGGTGGGACGTACGGAGCTGCTCATCGCCCCCGGATATCAAGTGCGGATGGCCGATGCCCTGGTCACCAACTTCCACCAGCCTCAGAGCACGCTCCTGCTGTTGGTGGCCGCCTTTATCGGTCCCGACTGGCGCCGCGTTTACCAGCATGCGCTCGACCAGGGCTATCGGTTCCTGAGCTACGGTGATGGTTCCCTGTTGTGGAATCGTACTTGATCACAGGCCGGCGCACAAGCACCCGGTCCATGTGTTCATACAATACCCGACCCCTATATTCGTTCCCTCCGCGTATGCGTCGATCACTACCCCTCATCCTGGGCCTGCTCATGGCGCCCACCCTGTTCGGTCAGCTGGGAGGCCAAGCCGCTTTCCGGGTGCTTGATATCCCCAGTTCAGCGCGTAGTGCGGCCCTTGGTGGCAACTACATCGCGGTGATGGACAACGACATCAATCTGGGCTTCTTCAACCCCGCCTTGTTGAACCGCGAAATGGGCCGCCAGGTGGCCTTCAGCTACCTGCCTTATTTCGAGGGTATCGGCATTGGCTATGCCGGGTATGCGCACCACTTCGACAGCATCAACACCACCTTCTCGGGCAGTATCCACTACATCGATTACGGCACCTTCCGACGCACGGACGAGTCGGGCACCGATCTGGGCGAGTTCAAGGCCGGTGAGTACGTCTTCCAAGTTGGCGGCGCGCATCCCATCGACAGCCTGTTCAGCGTGGGGGCCAACATGAAGTTCCTCACCAGCAACCTGGACACCTACACTTCCACGGCCTGGGCCATGGACATTGGGGGCGTGTTCGTGAAGCGAAAGCTGGGCCTCACCGTAGCGGCCTTGCTCCGCAACATCGGGTACCAGACCTCCACGTATACCACCCAACGCGAAAAGCTGCCGTTTCAAATACAGTTGGGTGTCACCTACAAGTTCAAGCACGCCCCGTTCTGCTTGGGCCTTATGATGGAGCAGCTCCAGCAATGGGACCTTACCTACAATGATCCCAATGCCGTGCAGCAGATCGACCAGGCCACTGGAGAACCCATTGAGGACAAGGTGACCACGGCCGAGAAGCTCATATTACACTTGGTGCCCAGCGCGGAGGTCATGCTGAGCAAGAACTTCATGATCCGTGTGGCCTACAACTTCCGCCGCCGTCAGGAAATGGTGTTGCCCGACAAGCCGGCCGCCACGGGCCTCAGCTTCGGTCTTGGCTTTAAGGTGACCAAGCTGCACTTGAGCTATGGCTACTCGCAGCTCAATCTGGCCGGCATTTCCAACACGTTCACGCTGGCCGTTCGCTTCGCCGACCTGAAGAAGGAGTGAGCGCTCGCAATGGCTGAAGGCGCCAACGCTCTTGCCTACCTTCGCCGCTCGTGAACCGCATCACCATCGCCATCGACGGCTTTTCCTCCTGCGGGAAGAGCACCCTGGCCCGGCAGCTGGCGCAGCACCTGGGTTATACCTACATCGATAGCGGTGCGATGTACCGCGCGGTGGCGTTGTATGTGATGGAGAACGGGTTGGTGCGCGATGGGCAGCTGGTGAAGGAAGGCTTGATGCAGGTGCTCGATGGCCTGGATATCCGCTTCCAGCACGATCCGATGACCGACAAGAGCGCCACCACGCTCAACGGACGCAACGTGGAGCAGGAGATCCGCACCATGGCCGTGAGCAACCACGTGACCCTCGTGAGCCCTGTGCCTGAAGTGCGTGCCAAGCTGGTGCGCTTGCAGCAGCAGATGGGGCGCGAGAAGGGCGTGGTGATGGATGGCCGCGACATCGGCACGGTGGTCTTTCCCGACGCCGAGGTGAAGCTCTTCATGACCGCCCGACCGGAAGTGCGTGCCCAGCGCCGCTTCCATGAGTTGAAGATGAAAGGTGCGACGGTCACCCTGGCCGAGGTGGAGGCCAACATCCATCAGCGCGACCTGGACGATACCACCCGCAAGGCCGATCCACTCACCAAAGCTGCCGATGCCATTGTCATCGACAACAGCGACATCACCGCAGAGGAGCAGTTCGTGCGGGCGTTGGACATCGTGTTGGGTGTGCTGGCGCAGGTGGGGCAGGAGTGAAGGGGGGCGCGGCAAAGCGAACCTGGTCGATGCCGACATCCGCGAGGCGAAGAGCGTCTTGTACAGTCCCCAAGCCTAACGTGGTACGCCGCGCATTCACTGCGGATATCTCATCCAAAAGAAGCTCTTCCGGGACATTCCGGAAGTAGAAGATGAGCACACCCCAGGGCATCGGGCAGCCCGCTTCCCAGGCGGCGTGGTCGTCGAACATGCAGAGGAGATCCGGGGGCAGTCCACCAGCGTTGATGGCACGATGCAGATGAGGTAGGATGCGCTTCCACTGCCCGTGTTCGGGATGGTAGTTCCCTCGGTGATGCCAGAGCAACAGGTGGAAGTCCCCGATGGCCTGTCCAAGTGTACGATCATTCGGCATCCAACCGGCTTCACAGCGTTGGATGATCAGCTCCATATGCAAGGAGTCGTGGTACGCCAGACGTTCCGGATCATGGTCAGGGTTGGATCGCTGATGTTGGTCGATACGGACCAACGAGTCCAGCCATGCGACAGCAGCATGGTCTACTACCGATTCCCAATGGGCGAGGTCTGCGGCTGACTCCGTATGGAATTCAATAGCCGCAGAGGTCTTCAGTACTTCAACCAATGGTGGGTTCACGTCGATCGATCCCTGATCAAGTCCAAGGCGTACACCTCGGCGCAAAAGTGCGATGGCGGCAGTGGTGTCTTTTGCTTCCAGTGCAGCCAGAGCGGATACTAGACATCCATGTGCAGTGGGGTAAAGCGCAAGTCCCTCTTGATAGCGGGCGAGAGCCTCTGTGTATCGGTGTTCAAATGACAGAAGCTCCGCTTGGTCCATGGCAGCTGCGGAACGGATGCGTACATCGTGTTGAGCTGCGACCAACGCAGGAAGGAGCAGAAGGAAACACACGCTGCAACGATGCATACCTGAAAGATAGGAATGGCATTCAATACCAGACTTGCTTGAATAGGCTGACCAACGCAGGCTCCTCACTCACCGTCCTGCCTTCCGCTTGCCCTCTTCCGTCATCGCGAAGTTGCGCGTGAGCTTCTTGATGTACTGAACGCGTCTGAACCGCAGCGCCGACCAGTCCGCATCGATGGCCACTTGGCGCACCGGCTCGAAGCCTTGGTCGCCGAGGGGCTGCCAGCCCGTGTCACGGTTGAAGTCGCAGCTGTAGCGCTTGCTCGTGCCCTTCGGGTAGCACATCCATAGGATCGCATCACCTTCCAGCACCTTGTCCAAAGCCTTGGCAGCCATGTTCACCTGTGCCTGGGTGGTGACAAAGGCGATGGCGTAAGTGCAGCCCTTGGTCTTGGTGGGTTCGCTGAACACGGTCACCGTACGCGCGAATTCCTTCATTGCCGGAGCAAATTCGGGCGGTGCGTTCAGGACCACCACCGGATCCTGGTCCTTGTAGTTAAGCTTGTTCAGCAGTGGGTCCATGCTAGCTTAAATGGTCCAGTCTTGCAGTTGGATGCCTTGGATGCGCTGGAAGTGCTTGGTATTGTTGGTCACCAGCGTGAGGCCGTGATGAACGGCGGTGGCGCCGATGAGGAGGTCGAAGTTGTCGATCGGCTCACCGATCTTTCTCAGCCTTGCTTTCTCGGAGGCGAACAAAGGCAATGCTTGATGGATGGGAAGGATGGATATGTCGGTCAAGAAGATCTCCAAGGTGCGTCTGTTCTTTTCCTTAGCATCACTTCTTTCTACACCGTAAAGCAGTTCGGCAAAAGTGATCTCTGATATAGCGCAGCGATCGAAACCGATCGACCCCAAGTGATCGCGTACGGACCCTATCCCTTTGTTGAAGAAGATGCAGATGTTCGTGTCTAAGAGGAATGCTATCACCAGTCGAGGTTCTTCTCTCTGTTGTAGCGAGCCTCACGGATACTCTTGGCGAGTTCCTCGGCGGTCCCATCTCCCTCCCACATTCCAAAGGCATCCATGGATGTGATCTTCGACTTCGGTTCCTGGGAGGTCTCCGGTTGCATGGAGCGCTCCAGAACGCGTACGATCGCCTTCTTCGTGGCCGTGCTCAACCCGAGCAGCCGCTCCACGTAGGCATTCAACCAAGGCTCTTTGAAGCTAAAGGACTTCATCCATACAAATATACGCGATCCGGACACTGCTTTTCAACCCAGCAGCCCCCGCCGCCACACCTCCTCGAACTTCTCCTTCAGCACGGCGACCAACTCTGGCTGCATGAAGTCATAGATGTCCTCGATATACAGGCATACGATCGGCTTCTTCTCGTACCACTGCGGGAATCGATCGCGGATCTTGTTCCGGTGCTGTTTCTCCATCACCACGATGGCATCGGCCCATTCCAGGTGCCATTCTTCAAGTACCACGGTGGCCGTGCGGTCGGTGCCAGCGGAATCCACCTCGAAGCGATCGTCGTTCTCGTAGATCTTATGCGCAGTGGCAGAGCGCATTCGGTTGACGGTGCAGACGAAGAGGATTCGTGGCACCCCCGATGGATCGCTTACCATTTGATCTCCGCAAGTGTTGCCAGGAAAGGTTCAAGCTCATGGCTCCGAGTGTGTGCCGCGACCTTAAGTCCATTTCGAAAGATCACGCCCTCAGCGTGGCCCTGTGCCGGACTTCCCATCAACGAGGTCATCTCCTCAGGTTTGAGCCCGTCAATGTCTGCGATCAACACAGTTGGAAAAGGTGCTCCCTTGACCTGTATCGTTTGAAGTATGCGGAACATGTTTTGGATCGAGTAGCCGCTCCAACAAGCGTGTATGAGGACCACCCCGTCTCTCGGAAAATGCGAACCGAGCTCATTGCCGCTGCGGGCCAATGTGAAGGGCACAGCGAACTGCTCGAAATACTCAGCAACCTGTGCGTCGAAACCAGCAATATCCATTCTCAACGCGTGGCGAATGCCACAGCTTCCACCGGATCCTTCACGCCTTCCACAAAACCCAGCACCTTCAACATCACCTTGTCCAGCAAGGTGTCCGGGCAGCTGGCGCCGCTGGTGAGGATGATCGTGAGCGGGCGCTTCGCCGGCAGCCAGTTGTTCGTGGTCTCCAGCTTATGCGCCGGGTAGTTGAAGTGCTGGATGGTCTCCGCGCTCAGGATCTCACCCTCGTCCTTGATGTAGAACGTGGGGAAGGTGTGCTCCAGCAGTTCCACTAGGTGGCTGGTATTGCTGCTGTTGTAGCCGCCCACCACCAAGGCCAGATCGGCCTCGGCCTTCAGCAGCTCGTTGGTGGCGTCCTGGTTGTCGTTGGTGGCGTAGCAGAGCGTGTCGCGCGTGTCGGCGAAGTGGGCCTTGAGGTCAGCATCGCCGTACTTGCCGACCATCACCTGCTTCAGGTGGTCGGCGATGGCCTGGGTCTCGGTGGCCAGCATGGTGGTCTGGTTCACCACGCCGATGCGGGTCAGATCTTTCAAAGGATCGAAGCCGGGGGTGGCGTACTTCGCGAAGCGCTTATGGAAGTGGGAGAGGGGCAGTTCTCCGGTGATGATGCGTCCCAGTTCCTGCGCCTCGGCCATGTCCTTGACGATCACCGCGGGCGCGCCGGCAGCGGTGTGGCTGAAGGTGGCGCGCGTCTCTTCGTGGCTGGCCTTGCCGTGGATCACCACGGTGTAGTCTTTTTGGCCCAGCTGCGCACTGCGGTTCCACACCTTCTCCACGAAGGGGCAGGTGGTGTTGTATTTCAGCGGGTCGATGCCGATGGCCTTGAGCTTCTCCTCGGTCTCCAGCGTGGTGCCGAAGGCGGGGATGATCACGATGTCGTCGGCCGTAATCCCGCTCCAGTCCATCAAGGGCTGGCCGTTGGTGTCCTGGATGAAGCGCATGCCCCGGCTGGTAAGGTCGTCGTTCACGGCCGGGTTGTGGATCATCTGGCTGAGCAGGAAGATGCGCTTGCCGGGATTTTCCTCCAAGGCCCGGTAGCTGATCTCGATGGCATTCTCCACGCCGTAGCAGAAGCCGAAGTGCCGGGCGAACACGAAGCGCACCGCACCCAGGTCGAGCAGGGTGGGGCTGAGGTCCTTTTTCTTGGGGTCCTGCGCCTTGCGGAAGGCCTTCAAGCGGCCAATGAGGTCGCTGCGGTAATGGGTGGGGATGGTGAAGGAGCGCAAGGGGGAAGGTGGGGAAGGAAGTGCGTTGGAAGGTGCAATTGGCTGAGGCTCAAGGTCTCAGGCGGGAAATGAACGCCAAAGGTAGCCAAGCTGTTCACTGGACTTGCGGCCCGAGAGCGACCACCACATGTCCCCATTTTCAGGGTTCCATATTCAAGGGCTTGAAGATCAGCTTCTTTCCCTACTTTTGCGGTCCTTTTTCGGATCCGCCGTACGGCAGACCTAAGCAGGAAGCTCACGCAGGGACACCGTGGGCCAACCAAACCCTCCCGGTCAGTGGCCCCTTGGTCCGGGATACAAGTAAGTGCAACGTCAATGTCGACAGTAGAGAACAACAAGGTCACCTTCGCCGAGCCGCCCGCCGATTTCGATTGGGCCACTGTGGAGGACGACAAGAAGGCCCTTTCCGCTTCCGATCGGGAGCGCATGGAGAAGGCCTACGAGGACACCCTCAGCAGCATCTCCGAGAAGGAAGTGCTCATGGGCACCGTCGTCGGTATGAACAAGAAGGAAGTGGTGATCAACATCGGCTACAAGTCCGAGGGTGTGGTCCCCATCAGCGAGTTCCGCTACAAGCCCGATCTGAAGATCGGTGACCAGGTGGAGGTCTACATCGAAAAGCAGGAGGACAAGGGAGGTCAGATGGTGGTGAGCCACAAGACCGCTCGTGTGCACAATGCCTGGGGCAAGGTGAACCATGCCATGGAGACCAACGAGATCATCACGGGCTACGTGAAGTGCCGCACCAAGGGCGGTCTCATCGTGGACGTGTTCGGCATCGAGGCCTTCCTGCCTGGCAGCCAGATCGACGTGAAGCCCATTCGCGACTACGACCAGTTCGTAGGCAAGAACATGGAGTTCAAGGTCGTGAAGATCAACCAGGAGTTCAAGAACGTGGTGGTGAGCCACAAGGCGCTGATCGAGGCCGAACTGGAAGCCCAGAAGAAGCAGATCATTGGCGGCCTGGAGAAAGGCCAGGTGCTCGAGGGTACCGTGAAGAACATCACCAGCTACGGCGTGTTCGTGGACCTCGGCGGTGTCGACGGTCTGATCCACATCACCGACCTGAGCTGGGGCCGCGTAAGCCACCCCGAGGAAGTGGTGAAGCTGGACGAGAAGATCAACGTGGTGATCCTGGACTTCGACGACGAGAAGCGTCGCATCGCCCTCGGTCTGAAGCAGCTGCAGGCGCATCCTTGGGATGCCCTGAGCGCCGACATGAACGCTGGCGACAAGGTGAAAGGCAAGGTGATGGTGATCACCGACTACGGCGCTTTCGTGGAAGTGGCCGCCGGTGTGGAAGGCCTGCTGCACGTGAGCGAAATGAGCTGGAGCCAGCACCTGCGCAGCCCGAAGGACTTCCTGAAGGAAGGTCAGGAGATCGAGTGCGTGATCCTGAACATCGACCGCGAAGAGCGCAAGATGAGCCTCGGCATGAAGCAGCTGAGCACCGATCCCTGGGCCGATATCGAGTTCAAGTACCCCGTGCGTTCCAAGCACAGCGCCAAGGTTCGCAACTTCACCCACTTCGGCATCTTCGCCGAGCTGGAGGAGGGTGTGGACGGCCTCATCCACATCAGCGACCTCAGCTGGACCAAGCGCATCAAGCACCCCAGCGAGTTCTGCAACATCGGTGACGACATCGAGGTGATGGTGCTGGAAGTGGACAAGGAGAACCGCCGCCTGAGCCTCGGCCACAAGCAAGTGGAAGAGAACCCCTGGGAGGTGTTCGCCACCGTGTTCACCCCGGGCAGCGTGCACGAGGGAACGATCACCGGCCGCGCCGGACAGAACTTCGTGGTAAGCCTGCCCTACGGTGTGGAAGGCACGGTGACCGCCAAGAGCCTCAAGAAGGCCGATGGTTCCAAGGCCGAGCTCGAAGAGAAGCTTCCGTTCATGGTGCTGGAGTTCAATGGCGATGCCCGTCGCATCGTCCTGAGCCACACCCGTACCTTCGAGGAGGGCGAGGAGCCCATCGAAGCAGCTCCCGCCAAGCGCGGTGCACGCAAAGAGGCCGGAGCCCCTGGTGCATCGTCCGCCTCGGTGAAGAGCGTGAACGAGAAGGTGGAGAAGAGCACCCTGGGCGACCTGAGCGTGCTGAGCGACCTGAAGAGCGCCATGGAGAACAAGGAGCGCGCTACCAAGGGCAAGAAGAACGAAGAGGAGGACGCCGAGTAAGCGTCATTCCCGAACAAAGCAAGAAGCCCGGTCACTGCCTTTCGGCGGTGGACCGGGCTTCGGCTTTGGTGGGATCCGTTTCAGGCCAGCAGTTCCTCCATGTTGCGGCCGATCATCACGGAGATCCGCTCCATCGGCAGGTCGTTGCCATCCTCTCCGAAGGGGTCCTCGATCTCCTCGGCGATGAGTTCCAGACTGGCCAGCACATAGAAGATGAACATCACCACGGGGATCGCGAGGTAGCCCAGTGTGAACACGAAGCCCATGGGCAGCGTGATGACATAGATGACGATGAACTTCTTGATGAAGCTGCTGTACGTATAGGGGATGGGCGTGTTCTTGATGCGTTCGCAGGCCCCGCAGATGTCCATGAACTGCACCAGGTCACCGTTCAAGGCCAGCAATTGTTCACTATTGATGTGACCATCGCGGTGCAGGCGCATCACACGTTGGTGCATCAGGCCAGAGACCTGTGCCGGCAAGTGCTTGCTCCGATCGAGATCGGGGATCTCCGGATGAGGAACGCTATCCAGTTCCAGCCGGGTCTTCTCCATCTGCAGGTGCTGCTTGAGCTCCACCGCGAAGATGCCGATGACCCGTGCAAAGAAGCTCCGCGTGGCTTTGTCCTCGGGTAGGTAGGCTGCCAATTTGATCGCCAGGTTGCGGCTCACGTTCACGAGCTGGCCCCAGAGCTTTCGGCCCTCCCACCAGCGGTCGTAGGCCGTATTGGTGCGGAACACCAGCAGCATGCTGATCGCAAAGCCCAGCAGACTGTGCATCACGGGCAGATTGCTCACGAAGCTGCTCTGGTTCAGCTTCAGGTGGTTCACCTCCACGTAGCCCACTGCGGCCGTGAACAGGCCCAGCAGGGCCAGCCACGGCCATAGCTTCCGGAACGTGTCCGAACGGTGAAAGGCCATGGCCTTGAACCAGTTCGAGGGGTCATAGGTGGTCATGGACTCGTTCGCTATTCGTAATGCTTGCGCACCATGCGCTCGAACATGCGGCCGGGAAGGAGCTTCTTCAGCAGCACGCTCAGTTTCTGTATCCCCTGGGCCACACGATAGACCGTGGCGGGTCGCTGCTCAGTGATGATCTTCGCGATCACGCGTGCCAGTTCGTCGGGATCCCGGCTGTAGTGCATGCTGCCACCCAACACCTCCATGGCCTTCTCGTAGCCGGGTCGGTTGGCCTCATTGATCACCTCCGGCCGCAGCCGTGATCCGGCGATATTGGTGTTGAACTCGCCCGGCTGGACGGATACCACCGTTATCCCGAACCGGTCCACCTCGGTGCTCAAGGCCTCGCTGTAGCGGTCCAATGCCGCCTTGCTGGCACTGTAGAAGCTCCGGTAGGGCAGTCCGAAGTTGGCAGCAATGCTGCTGATGTTGATGATCAGGCCCTTCCGCTGTGCGCGCATGTGGGGGATGACCGCCCGGCAAACGCGATGGGGCCCCAGCACATTGGTGTCGATCAACTGCTGCGCCAAGGCCGGGGTGATATCCTCCGCCGCACCCTGGATACCGAGCCCGGCATTGTTCACCACCACGTCGATGCGTCCTTCGCGACCGATCACTTCCGCCACGGCCGCGGCCACGCTCGCATCGTCGGTCACGTCCATGGTGACCAGGTGGTGTGCGCCATGGACCTCCACACCCTGGGTACGCCGGCTGGTGCCGTAGACCTTATGGCCCATGGCCGAAAGCCGCTCACAAATGCTCTTGCCCAAGCCGCTGGACCCTCCGGTCACCAGCACCACACGAACATATTCCGCCATGGCGGCAAGGTACTCAGCACCATGCCGTCCATCGTTCGGCCGACAAGCATGTGCCGGCCCTGTCCAGGAAAAAATGGGCAAAAAAAGTGGGGCAAGCGACCCGTATCGCACCGCTACAACCGCCTACCCTTGCTTCCTTCCGGACCTGGGGGATTCAGCGGGAGCTGGTCGTACAGGACTTGCCCCGGCACAAAGGTAATTGATCCTGTGCTCGCTCCCGTCCAGCTTCAACTTCCCCGGCGTAATCTTGCAGCATGGACCTGTCCATCGTAGTCCCGCTGCTCAACGAGCATGAGTCGCTACCGATCCTCGTGGAGCGGTTGCATAAGGTCATCGGTGACATGGGGGTGACCTACGAGGTCATCCTGGTGGACGATGGCAGCACCGATGGTTCATGGCCGGTGATCCGAGGCCTTTCGGAGGCAGATGCCCGGGTGAAGGGTATCCGTTTCGGCCGCAATTATGGCAAGAGCCCGGCGCTCAATGAGGGCTTCCGGGCTGCCCAAGGCGGGGTGGTGATCACCATGGATGCCGACCTGCAGGATGATCCGGACGAGATCCCGTCGCTTTACCGGATGATCACCGAGGAAGGGTTCGACCTGGTGAGCGGCTGGAAGAAGAAACGCTACGACCCACTGTCGAAGACCCTGCCCACCAAGCTGTTCAATTGGACCACACGGCGGGTGAGCGGTGTGATGTTGCACGATTTCAACTGTGGCCTCAAGGCGTATCGGGGTGAAGTGGTGAAAAGCATCGAGGTGTTCGGCGAGATGCACCGCTACATCCCGTTCATCGCCAAAAAGGAGGGCTTCCGGAAGATCGGTGAGAAGGTGGTGAAGCATCATCCACGCCAGTACGGTCGCACCAAGTTCGGGTTCGACCGGTTCATCAACGGCTTCCTGGACCTGCTCACCATCACCTTCGTTTTCCGCTTTGGGCGCAAGCCCATGCACTTTTTCGGGGCCGTGGGCACGTTCATGTTCGTGGTCGGTTTCCTTTCAGCCGCTTGGGTGGTGGGGGAAAAGCTCTGGCACCTGTATGTGCTCCATGAACTGGCGCCCAAGGTCTCCGATCAAGGGCTGTTCTTCGTGGCCCTTACGGCCATGGTGATCGGGGTACAGTTGTTCACCATGGGTTTCGTGGCCGAACTGGTGAGCCGCAGCGCACCCGAGCGGAACCACTACCGGGTGAAGGAGCGCATCGGGGTTTGATCGGAAGTGTCCTGCGAACGGGCCGTTTGGTATGTCACAACGCACGGCGCATATCCTCCTGGCGGTCCTTCTCTCGCTGGCAGTGGGTCGCTACCTGTTGGTGACGCTCTACATACATCCCTTTGCCGACGATTGGAGCTATACCGTGGCCGGCATGGAAAGTCCGTTGCTTCAGCGGTTGGTGCAAGAGCACCGGTCGTGGAACGGCCGTTGGTTCTCCAACATCCTCGTGCTGAACAACCCCATGGTACTGGGACTTGAACAGGGCCTGTTCCTGTATCGAACGGTACCTGTCATGCTGTTGGGTCTGACCTTCGTGGGAGCCTTCCTGCTCTGGCGCGAACTGTTCCAACGGACCGCTGCCAGGTGCCATGGCATTCTGGCCGCATCGCTTTTCCTCGTGCTTTATCTGCAACTGATGCCTGACCTCTGCGAGGGGATCTATTGGTATACCGGGGCCATTTCCTATCAGTTGCCCAGTGCATTGCTGCTTATGTTGATGGCTTCGTGGTCCCGCTACTTTCGTGAGCAAGGACGATGGACAAGGGGCTGGTCGATCCTGGCCAATGGGCTGCTTACCGCAATGATCGCCGGGTGCAGCGAGACCCACATGGTGCTGATGGTCCTATTCTACGGAGCCTTGATCCTATGGAAATGGCGAACGGACGGTACCGCACCCAAGGTCTTGCTCGTCTTTTCCCTGTTCGCGATCGCCCTCGGCCTGTTCATGTTCCTGGCGCCCGGTAATGCGGTGCGGGCGGCCAACTTCCCGGAGCGGGGCCGCCTCTTGCACACCTTGACCTATGCCACCCTGCACACCGGGCGATTCGTGCTGACCTGGTTGGTTTCTCCTGCGTTGTTGGCCGCGTCGGTGGTCTGGGCGCTCTTTGTGCGTCGTTCGGGTATCGCAGTGGACCGCAGCATCGCTCCAGGGGGCGTGCTGCTGGTGACCGGTATGGTCGTTTTTCTGCTGATGGCCCTGCCGTTCTGGTCCACGGGGATCCTGGGCCAGCATCGCACGGTGAATGTGGCCTGCATTCTATTTCTGCCGGGCTGGGCGCTCTTCCTGGCCACAGTGGGACGCTATGCGCTGGTGGAACGCTTGCTGGCCATGGTCGCGGCGCCGGTGAGGCAACGCATGGTATGGGCCGTGTTTTTCGTTGCGCTGTTCTTCACGGGCAATGGGTTCCGTGCAGGTGTTGATCTGCAGGAAGGACGACTGGGCCACTATGACCGTGGAGTAAGTTCCCGTTACGAAGCGATACGGACCGCAGTGGCTTCCGGCGCCGCCGAGCTTCGCTTGGAAGCCATCGACCCCATGCCTCGCAGCCTGCGCATCCTGGATGCCGGACCCGATCCCGGTCATTGGGGCAACAGCCAGTTGGTGCGCTACTTCGGGGGGAGCGACCTCCGGCTGATCGTTGGTTCGGAAAGCACTACTGGCCCGGCACAGTGACCGCGCTGAGCGCAGGCTCCTTCACCTCCGGCGTGAACAGCTCGTTGCCGAGCCGCAGGTCCAGACCGTAGACGTCATCCCGGAAGTTCAATCGCCCAGCCTGGTCCACCCAGGCCGTGAAATAGCCAATGGTGACCGGTCGCTTTTCTTTCAGCTTCACGAAGGTCTCCTTGCCATCGTACATGGCCTTGTGGATCTTCGCTTTGGTCCACATGGTGTCGTTGCGCAGCAGGTATTCCGTCAGTTCCCTGGGCTGGCTCACGCGGATGCAGCCATGGCTGAACGCACGCTGTTCACGCGCAAAGAAGCTCTTCGAGGGCGTGTCGTGCAGATAGATGCTGTAGCTGTTCGGGAACAGGAATTTCACGCGTCCCAAGGCGTTGCTGGCCCCCGGTTTCTGTCGGATAATGGGGTTCTTCGCGCTTCCACCGATCTTCTCCATCCCTTTCTTCCGAAGGTAGTTGGGGTCCTTGGCCATGGCCGGGAGGATCTCGTTCCGCACAATGCTCATGGGCACGGTCCAGGTCGGACTGAAGACAACGGTGGAAAGGGTATCACTGAAAATGACCGTGCGCGTGGCCGTTGCACCGACCACCACGTCCATGCTCAACACCTCCGAGCCACCCTCGAACACATGCAACCTGAACTCCGGAATGTTCACGAGCAGCAGGTCCCGTGCCACCACTTCGGGTACCCACCGCAGCCGTTCCATGTTCACCAGCAGGGTGCGCAGTCGTTGTTGGGGCGTGGTGTTGATCGCGTTGAGGAAACCTTGTCCGATGACCGCGTCAGGATGTAGTCCGTGCCTGGTCTGGAAGCGCTTCACGGCCGCGACCAGGGTCGTGTCGAAACGTTCAGCGGTTGAAGGGGACGTTGGGATGCTGTCGAGGTCGCCCAAGAGCTGCAGGCGCCTGCGGATCTCCGGTAGGATGGGGTGAACATTGCCCGGCTCCAACTTGCGGAGCTCGCCGAGCGAAAGGGTGGACCATGCGGTATCCTGTGCCAGCTGATGGTAGCGTTCCAAATGGGCCTTCAGACGGGCATACTGCGGGTGAAGGGGTTCCAGCGGAGAGAGGTCGATGCTGCCCGCCACCAACGAGTCGAGCAGACGTGCATAGTCCTTCTTGCGCCGCGGAATGAACCAGTCCAGATCGCGCGGGTCCGTGCTGGCCAGTCCACTGTATTTCTTGGCCGCGGAATGGAAGAACTGTGCGGTGAGGTTGAGCTCCAACTGGAGCCTGCAGCTATCGCATTTTGCTTCACTGCCTTGGGTCTGTTGCGAACCGCTGATCAGGTCGCTGAGACGGTCGCGCAGGTAGGCCACTTCGCGAAATGCGGTGTCGGCACTACTGAACAAGGCCAGGAAACCGGAAGCGGACTGCGAAAGGGAGTCGTTCACGAACCATGCGTACTGCATGTCGCGCCGATGGTAGAAGGCCATGATGTCCAGCGAGTCCGTTCGGAACTCGGGATGCTTGTACAGGAACTCGGCAATGTCATCCACAGCAAGCCTGCGCACCGAATAGACCTGCTCGGATTCGAACACGGCATTGAGTTCCTCAACCGTGTCAGACCCGGTGCCGTTCGAAACGCGTGATTCGTGGCAAGCCGTGGTCAATGCCGCACAAACGAACGCAACTAAAGGGGTATACCTGCCCATGGGCGGCAAAGGAACAACAAGCGGGCCGCGCAGCGATCAGCGCCCGTGCACGTACAGCAGTCCACCGTCGGCCAGCAGATCGATCAGCTGCGGCATCAACTGGCGTTCCACGGCCGGACAGCCCCAGCTGCGCCCTAACCTTCCGTGCTGGGCGATGAAGGTCGGGCTCACGTAATCTGCACCATGGATGATCACCTCGCGGGCAAGGGCCTGGTCGTTCAGGCCTTTGTCCAGTCCGTGCAGCAGAAGTGCCGGACCGTGTTTCGGGCTGACGATCTCCGAGCCTACACGGTAGAGCCCTTTACTGGTCTGGTGGGAGCCTTCCCGGTTGCTGAAAGCGGTGCAATGCAGGTCGCCCGAGCCTTGGCCGTGGGCAACGTAGGTGCGCACCAGCAGCATTTTGCTATCCAGGTCGATCACGAACAACCGTTTGGCCGTGCTGGGCTGGGTCATATCCGCAATGGCCAGGATGCCCGACCGCTGGCCAAGGCGTTCCGCACTGCGCAGTCCCGCGGTGAACACCTGTTCACCAAGTTGGCCTTGCAGCCCGATCTCGGCATACAGCACATTGGCAGAAAGCCCTGCCGAAGCGCTGGCAGAACGCTCCGCAAGCATTGTTCCGGTCCGTGCGACAGGACGCTCCCCGCCGATCAGCCAGGAAAAAAGGAATATCAAGAGCAGTGGTGCGTTCACCATTGTTCCAGGCAGGTTATTCCAATGCCCTTCCTTAAGCGAGGTTCCAGTTCGCAGAAGGACATCGGGGACGTGAATTTAACACATGATCCCATACCTTATTTATACGTCGATAGAGACCTGATTGTTGTCGTTCGGGAGGTTGTTCCAGCCGTTCAAACATGATCGGTATCATTGTTGTCTGGTTCGCATAAGATCCTTTTGGAAATGAACGCTCTACGCCTTTTGTCAGTGTTCGTCGTCGCTTCGGTGCTCACCTCCTGCGCCAATGTGGAAAGCGACGACCTCCCCGTTGAGACCCCCATCTATCAGGACTACAAGGTCCTTTTCGACAAGCCGGAGAACCGGACCCGGGCCTATGCCACCTTTCGCAAGAACAGCAGCCTGGGTGTCCGCCTGCAACTCACCGGGGGCTCGTCCATCACCTTCAACGGCAACAACTACACGACCTACACCGAGCTGGACAACTACTTCTACCGCTGGGCCGCGGATGGCATGGTGGACGTGGCGTTCCGCTACACCAAGGAAGGCGTGGGCCAGTTCGTGAACACCATTGCACGCACTGATACGAACGACATCGATGTGCCGAACGGCGTGGTGATCTCCCGCACGAACGGCGGACAGGTGTATTGGTGGGGCATCGGGTTGGAACCGGGCGAAACGGTCTCCGCGAAGCTGAAGCAGGGGAGCACGACCACCTCATCGGTCACGGTGACGACCTCCGGCGCGGAGAGCATCCAACTGCCACCCTCGCTGATGACCAACCTCGCTGCCGGCACCGCCGAACTCTACCTGACCCGCACACGCACCTTGGGCCTGCAGCAGGCAAATGGCGGTGCTGGTGGACGCCGCATCGTGGAGGTGGAGGCGCGCGGAACGGTGACGCTGGAGTGAGTTCTGCTCACCCCGCCAGCACTGCCTTGGCGTAGTTCGCCCAGCTCATGGTTTTGGTGGCCTCCACCACGTTCTCACGCGGGATGGGCTTTTCGATGCTCGCGTTCATCACGCGCATCATATCTGCGATGTCCTTCGGGTTGGCGAGGTAGCCGTTGAAGCCGTCGGTGATGGTCTCGGGGAAGTGCCCCACGCGCGTGGCAACGGCGGGAAGCTTAAAGTTGTAGCTGAGGCTTTCCACTCCGCTGGGGGTGGCCGTCTCGTAGAAGAGGACGATGGTATCCGCCGCTTGGAAGTAGGGGGGCACCTCCTCGTTCGGGATGAAGCGGTCAACGACCAGTGTACTGTCCTGAAGTCCCAGTTTCTCCACCAAGGACAAGGGATCGTAGTCGCGCTCGTCGTCGGCCTTCTTCAGGAAGAGCTTCTTCAGCGTGCCGAAGACCGCGTTCTTCAATTTGGTGCTCAGCTTGCTTTGGTCCACCGTCTGCCAGAAGCGCTCACCCACGATCATCAGGCTCACATCATCACGCTGTTTGGCGAGCTCTGCAAAGGCCTCAATGCAGTAATGCAGCCCCTTGTACTTTCGAATGAAGCCAAAGAAGAGGAAGACGTGCTTCCGCAGGCCGTGCTGTGCCTTCCACGCCTCCTTGTCGAACGCCGGATCGGGCTTGAAGAGGGAGTAGATGGGGTGATAAAGCTTGAGTATCGAGTGGTGAGTGACGAGTGGCGAGTGGCGCCCAGACTCGCCACTCGCCACTCGATACTCGCCACTCCTCTTCCCATCCAAGGTGAGGTCGAAGGTCCGGTCCGTCATCAACGCCTTCAATTCCTCGGCCGTCCTGTAAGCGTGTACGATGAAACTATGCCCGTGCCGCAGAGCCATCCGCGTAAGCCGTGCATCCAACGAGCTCTGTTCTTTCGCCGCTACGAAGTGCAGGTCGAATAGGATCTCGGTCTGCTTGCAGTGTTTGCGCAGGTAGTTGGCTATGCTGTTCAGCGGGATGCCCTGCGTGGGGTTGTACCACTGGATGATGACCTTGTCCGGCTTCAGCGCGGCAATGGCCTTCGCAGTGGCGCCCCAGGTACGCGGGTCGTTCCAGTTGGTGAGGTACTTCACCGGGATGTCGTAGCCCTCCAGGAAATCGCTGCGGCTGGCCTTGTCCACGAACTCGCGGGGAATGATCGCGGGGTACTGCTGCGTCCAACTGACGATGGTGACCTGCGCGCCTTCATCCTTCAGCGCCCGCGCCAACGCCGTGTTGTACTGCGCAATGCCGCCTTTGAACTTGGGGCCGGGGCCGAAGCAGATGATGTGGGGGGAGTTCATCGAAGTGAATGGCGAATGGTCAATGGTGAATGGAACTGAGGGTCGATCTTCTGCATTTCCCATTCACCATTCACCAACTCCCATTCACCTGTATTCAGATCTTCTTCAACGCTGCCTCATACACCCGCCGCATTCCTTCCTCGATACTGATCTTCGCCTTCCAGCCGAGGTTCTGCTCCACCCATGTCATGTCGCAGAAGCGGCTGTGTACGCCAACGGGTTTGTCGAGCAAGGGTTTGATGGTCGGCTTATAGCCCGCGAAACCGGTGAAGACCTCGATCAGCTCCAGGAAGCTGGTGAGCCTGCCCATGCCGATGTTGATGGCACGGCCGTCGCTGATCTTGTCCATTGCCAGGAGCGTGAGGTCCAACACGTCGTCGATGTGCACGAAGTCGCGGCCCTGTTTGCCGGTGCCCCAGACCTCGAAGGGGTTCTCCTTCTTCGCGGCACGCGCGGCGATGGCAGGGACAGGGTAGGAGAGGTCCTGGTCCTCGCCGTAGCCACTAAATGGACGGATGCAGGTGACATGTACACCATAGTGGCTGGCCGCGATCTTGGCCAGGAACTCGCCCGTGAGCTTGCTCCAACCGTAGGTCATGTCCGGCTCGCCCATCTTCTTGAAGTCGATGTCGCTCTCCTTCAGTTTGAGCGTGTTGCTCTCGGTCTGCAGGTCGATGGGGTAGGCGGCGCTACTGCTGGGGTAGAGGAAGCGCTGCGGTTTATTCCGGCACACGTAGAGGAAGATCTCCGCGTCGATGCTCAGGTCCTGGGCCACGAGCATGGGGTCGCCGTCGATCTTGCTGCGCCCGCCCACGATGGCCGCGAAGTGGAAGATGTCCTTGAAGCGGACCACGTCCAGTCCGTGCTGCTTCACCAGGTATTCCGGGTCCTTGTTCAGTTCGCGCAGCACATCGCGCAGGTCGGCCTTCAGGAAGAGCACACGGCCGCTGGCATAGGCGGTAACGCCGCTCTGCTCCCCGTCGCAGGGCCACGGCGCCCAGGTATCGGGGTGGGTGCCTACGCTGAGGTCGTCGATGAGCAGGATGCGGTCGGGCGTATTGTTGAACAGCCGCTGGACCATGTTGCGGCCCACGAATCCGCAGCCGCCGGTGACCAAATGTATTGCCATGTCGGGTGCAAAGATGCGATTTGCGGAGGGCTGTGTTCCACAGAAGGCAGTCGGTTCATGAACCATCCATCGTTGGTTGCCGCGGGTGCGGTTATCTTGCCACCATGACCCGTACGCCGTTGCGCGTTTGCCTTGAGGAGATCGCCAGATACGATGGTGATGGTCCGGAGCCGCTGGCCCGCTTGGTGCAGGTGGTGCGCCCCACGGCGCTGGAGTGGCGCGATCGTAAAGTGCCCCGGTTCGATGCGTTGGTGACCTTGTTGGAGAACGACCCCGTGCTCTGTACCGGCATGTCGGCCTACCTGCGCCGTCTCACGAAGGACATGACCTTTCATCGCACGCTGACGGACGCCGGTCTCCCGAGCGGCGAGTTCTGGCCCGAATTGCGGCGACGCATCGGTTTCAAGTTGTTGCCACCCCAACCGGAGGAACACACCAGCGACCACTTGCTCGTGAACGTGTTCTACCAGGAGCGTGATGCGGACTGGGTATCGGGCCTGAACGAGGGCCGCTGCATTCGCTTCTTGCACCTGCTCGGGCTGGCAGATGATGCGGAGTTCGAGCGGAACGCGGTGCAGGAGCTCTTGTTCGCGGTGCAGGTGCTGGGCCTCAGGGTGGCGGGCAAGGCGTTCGATGCGGATGTGTTGCGCATGCTTCCCGAGGTGGAGGGGTTCGATAATCCGTTCTTCGTCCTGGCAGATGCGGTAGATGATCAGATCGCTGCGTTGCGTGAAGATCACCGACAGCGATCCACGGCCAACGTGCACCATGTACGGACCACATCCTTGCTGGCCGATTGTCGTCGGGCCATTGCCGCTGCGTTCGCCAATTCGGCCCGTTTGGGGATGACGATGCGCCTCAATCAGCAGCTGATGCGCATGGAACGCATGCTGGACCGCCTGGAGGTGGTGCTTGACATTCTTGCCATCGACCATGGTCGGGAAGCGGTCAGCAAACGAGTTCAGCTCTTCAAGACGCTCGTGGTCTTTAGCGCAGGAAGCACCCGGGTAATGGGTTTTCTCAACGCCAGTACGCATGTGGTGGCACGCGAGATCACGCAGCATACCGGTCGTACAGGCGAACATTACATCACGACCACGGCTTCGGAGTATCGCCACATGCTGCGTTCAGCCTTGGGCGGAGGTGCTCTGGTGGCCCTGGCCTGCGTGATCAAGGCCTGGATGGGGACCTTGGAGGGCAGCTTGTTCGGGCATGCCTTGCTCTACAGCCTGAACTACGCGTGGGTGTTCATCGGCATTTATCTGTTGCATCTCACACTGGCCACCAAGCAGCCGGCCATGACCGCTGCCACCATAGCGGCAACGCTCGACGAGGGCAGGGGGCAGGCCGGTGATGAGCGCTACCAAGCTCTGGCGGGGCTGATCGCACGGGTCTGGCGCTCCCAGTTCATAGCGTTCGTGGGGAACGTGTTCATGGCCTTTCCGGTAGCGGTGGCGCTGGCTTACGGGTGGAACGCCCTTTTCGGACCGGAACTGTTCGCGCACAAGTCGGCCAAGCTTATTCACGAACTGCATCCAGTGCGGTCGCTGGCCGTTCCGCATGCCGCCATTGCCGGTATCTTCCTGTTCATTTCAGGATTGATCGCGGGAAGCGTGAGCAATTGGTCCGTTCATGGCCGGATCCCCCAGCGATTGCGCGAGCACCCGGTCCTCAAAGTGTGGCTCGGACCCGATAAGCGTGAGCGTCTGGCCCGTTTCTTCGAACGGAACGCTGGCGGTATCATCAGCAATTTCTGGTTCGGCGTGTTCATGGGGTCCGTAGGCATGGTGGGTACCTTCTTCGGCCTGCCATTGGATATCCGCCACATCACGTTCGCCGCGGGTAACCTGGGCCTCGGCCTGGTGGGTGCGAACTGGAGCGTGGACCTTTGGATGGTGCTGTGGTCGGTGCTCGGCATCGGCCTGATCGGCTTCATCAACTTCGCCGTGAGCTTCGGGTTATCACTATCCTTGGCCTTGCGTTCCCGTGGCATCGCCTTGGTCGAGCTCGCGCCGATCGTGACAGCCGTGCGACTACATTTCCGCAAGGAACCTGCGAGTTTCTTTTTCCCACCGATCGTCCGTCGTAACAGAGGCGGAGCAGCGGACGAGGACCTAACCCAATAGGTCCAGTTCCTCCTCCAGCGTGCGCCGGTCATTTCCCGGCTTCGGGGCCACCTGGGCCATGGCATACTCGCTCAGGGCCGTGATGGTCAGGCTGGGGTTCACGCCGAGGTTCGCTGGTATGATGGACCCATCGAGGATGTGCATGCGCGGATAGCCGAACACCTCGAACCGTTCGTTCACCACGCCATTGGAACGATCTGTTCCCATGGGGCATCCGCCCAGGATATGTGCTGTCGATGACATGTTCATCAACACTTCCGGCGCCGCGTTCATGGCCACACCGCCCACCTTCCCGGCATAGCGATGCATGACCTCCTGCCCGATGGGGATGTAGGCCGGGACCCTTCGCTCCCGCTGTTCGTTCACGCGAAGTCGTCCCCCGAAGAGCCCTCGCTTCCATCGCAGGTCCACGGCATTGTCCACGGTCTGCATGACCAGAAGAATGATCGAATGGCGGGCCCAGTCGCGCCGCAGGACCTGGAAGACCCGATGGGGCCTGCTCACGGTGTTCCAGAGCATTTTGGCCGTTCGCAACAGGGGAGGCCCGGCGCCTGCTGCCATAACGCTGAGCAGGCCCATCACTCCGGAGCCGTCCGGGTATTTCACCAGTTCGATGTGCGTGTTGTCATCGGGCGCGAACACACGGCTGATGGCCACGCCGTGATTCATTTTCCCGGGGATACCGCTGATGCCGCAGAGCGATTCACTGTTGGTGCGCAGGCTTCCGCCGAGCGTGTCGCTCAGTTCCGGCAAAGTGCCCAGTTCGTGTTTCTGCCGCATCAATAACCGCAGTGTACCCAGCACTCCCGCGCTGACCACCAGTCCTTTGGACCTGAACACGCGTCGCGCATCCCAGGGCCAGTTCATCGTGCTCCGGGTGTACACATGGTAGAGGCCGTCCTTGTATTCGATGCGGTCCACCTTGGTGCCGGCCTCAATGCGGACGCCGTTGCGTTCCGCGAACCAGAGGTAGTTCTTATCCAGCGTGTTCTTGGCGTTGTGCCGGCAACCTACCATGCACCCTGCGCATTCAGTACAGCCGTTTCGTTGGGGCCCCAGCCCCTTGAAGTACGGGTCGGTGGATGTGCTGGGATCTCCGAGATAAACGCCAACATGGTCCACGGGCCGGTAGGTATCAGCCTTCCCCATGTCCTTGGCGATCCCTTGCAGGACCTTGTCCTCTGGGCCTTCCTTGATGTAGGGTGTGCTGCCGAGCATTGACCGGGCCTTTGCATAGTAGGGGGCCAGCCGTTCCTTCCAATCACCGAGTTCAGCCCAGCTCGGATGCTGGAAGAAGCTGTCCGGTGGCATCATGTGCGTGTTGGCATACACAAGGCTTCCGCCACCCACACCTGCGCCGCTCAGCACCATGATACGGTCCAACAGGTCGATCTGCTGGTGTCCGAAACAACGCAGTGCTGGTGCCCACAGGAACTTGCGGATGTTCCAATTGGATCGCGGGAAGTCCTTGGCCGCCCAACGTTTTCCTTTCTCAAGGACCAGCACATCGTAGCCTTTTTCCGATAACCGCATAGCAGCGACACTGCCACCGAAACCGGATCCAATGACGATGTGGTCGTAGACCTTATCAGATGGCATCGATCAATGCCGTTGTTCGTTCAGAACTGAAAGTAAATGAACGGGACCATTTCCGCGGTCACGGTCTGGTAAACGACCACTACCACGAGCACGCAGGCCAGTCCCATGGCCCAAAGCGGTAGTGCCGCGAAACGTTCCCGATAGGACTGTTTGAAGCGTTCGGGCAACCAATGGATGATCAGACCGGCCGTCATCAGCAGGAACACTCTGTGAAAGGCCCAGAGCACATCCCCGATAACGGATGCGCCAAAGTTGTTGCCGATCTGGTGAAGGATGGCCGAAGCTGTATCAAGCGAATCGCTGCGGAACCAGATGCGTGTGAAGGTGATGAACGAGAACGTGAGGAAGACCATCCAGGCATGGGCGGCCCAATGCGAGCTTTTCTCCCACGGGCTCACGCGCTTCCAACCCTTGTAGACCACGAGACCGAGGCCGTTCAAACCGCCCCAGATCACGAACATCCAGCTGGCCCCGTGCCACAACCCCCCAATGAGCATGGTGATGAGCAGGTTGATGTTGGTGGTTACCCATTGTGTGGCAGAAGGAACAAAGCGGCCTAGGAGAACGAAAACCGCCACCAGTGACAGGTACAGTGCAGGCAGCCACCAGAGCCCGGTGAGCAGGATGAGGGCCGCGCCGATCACGCTGAGCATGGCCCAGGAGAAGATCGATCCGCCGCGATTGCCTCCCATGGGGATATAGAGGTAGTCGCGCAGCCAGGTGCTGAGGCTAATGTGCCAGCGCTTCCAGAAATCAGCCACGTTGCGGGCCTTGTAGGGGCTGTTGAAATTGGTGGTGAGCGTGAAGCCCATGAGCAGCGCCACACCGATGGCGATATCGGTGTACCCGCTGAAGTCGGCGTAGACCTGCAGGGAGTATGCATACAGGGCCATGACGTTCTCGAAACCGGTGTAGCGAAGAGGGTCTGCGAAAACGCGGTCGATGAAGTTCACGGCGATGTGGTCGCCCAGGATCATCTTTTTCGCCAGACCATTGAGCACCCAGAACACGGCGATGCCGAACTGTGCTCGTGTAAGTGCATAGGGTTGCTGGATCTGTGGAATGAACTCGGAAGCCCGGACAATAGGGCCGGCGACCAGTTGCGGGAAGAAGCTCACGTAGAAACCGAAATCCAACAGGTTGCGGACCGGTTTCAATTGGCCTCGGTACACATCCACTGCGTAGCTCATGCACTGGAAGGTGTAGAAACTGATGCCTACGGGAAGCATGATCTTGTTCTCCACGAAGTGGGCATCCCACGCGGCGTTGGCCCAATGGGCGAAGAGGTTCACCGGAGCGAACGTGGTGCCGAACATCGCGTTCACATTGTCCACCACGAAGTGCGCGTATTTGAAATAGCCGAGCACCAAAAGGTTCACGGTGATGCTGGTGGCCAGCACCAGTCGCTTGCGCAGAAGCGTTGTGGAGGCTTCGCTCGCCCGCCCCAGCAGGAAATCGAACACGATGGCGAACGCCAGCAGGCCGACGAAAAGACCGCTGGTCTTCCAATAGAAGAAGAGGCTTACCGCGAACAACCAGGCGCTGCGGGCCAGGTTGCGCTTGTAAACAATGGCGAACACGGCCAGTACCACGGCAAAGAACCCCCAGAAGAAGAAGCGCGTGAAGATGAGCGGTGCCGCAGGGTCATAGTGCAGCACCGAGAGCCAGTCCGGACCTGCGGCCGGAAGGGAGGGGGAAGTGGCTGGTGCCGACATCGGGTTCAATGATCGCTTGTGCGCAGGTAGGTACCGTAGGTTTCTGTCAATGCCGTGAAGAGCAGGTCGCCCAGCAGGACATAGCCTTCCCGTTTCAGGTGTATCCGGTCGCGTTGGGCAAGTCCGGCCCTCTCCCAGAGCTTGATGCTGCCTTCACCCCCCATTACACCGTAGGTGTCCCACACGGCCACGTTCTCGCTTGCCGATAGGCGGAGCATCACATCCCGGATACTGCTCGCGTTCCTGTTCGGGTATTTGCGCTTCATGAAGCTGTCCGTGTTCGTGGTGAGCAGGATCGCAGCATCCGGCGCCACACTGCGTATCCTTCGGATCAGCTCGCGGTAGTTGGCCTCGTAAACGGAAGGAGCGAAGTCAGGGTCGTGCGCATCATTGATGCCAATGGAGAGGATGACCAGGTCGGGTGTGAGCAGGGCCAGTTCGCGAGGCATGTCCTGGCAGCGCAACCAGCTCCGGGTGCTCGCTCCGTTCACGCCGCACGAATGCACGATCACCCCTGGGTCAGGACTGTCGAGCAGTATGCCCCGTAGCGTGAACTGCCTTTGCTGGACAGTATCCGTGCGCAGGAACCGCAGACGGAGCGTGTCGGCGTAGCGGTCGAAAACGAACTCGGTGTATCCCTGTGCCTCGTTCACCTTGCGGGTTATCCGCATCGTGCTATCGATGGACCAAGCGTGCACCTCGAAGCTGCTGTCCATGCGATGCAACACGCGCACCCGGTCGAACGTGTAACCGGGATAGGCCTCGCCGCGGAAATGGACCTTCAGTTCGGAGGCCGTGTCCCTGGTGGTCACGGATATGCCGGTCACGCCGAGCACGGACGAGTCGGCCTGAGCTACGTTGCGTACAGCGGTCCAATTGCCGGTGTACATGGGTTCGTACCAGTGCGGATTGTTGGTCCGCGCCATTTTATAGGGGAAGATGAGCCCTCTTCCGGACCGGATCCCGGGGACCAGTGTCTGCAACCGTTGGCGCAGTTCCATGGTCCACATATCGGCCTGTACATGCGATCCGCCGAAGTGCACCACATTGATCTGGCCCTTGCCGTCGAACACCAGCTGGTCGAGCTTGCGGTGGTAGTTCAGCCAACTGTCAGGGCTGCCCTTCATAACGATGCGGTTGGCCGCATGGTTGATGAACGGGTGCTCTGGTGCAATGATCGGACCGGGCTGTGCGACCATCCCCGTGGCCACGCCGAGCAGCAGACCGAAGATGCCCCATCGTAGCGCGTTCATGGCTGTTGACGTTGATAAATGGCGAGGTCGCGGATCAGGGCCTCGTGGAAGAGCTCGGCGATCTTGCGCGCGCCGAGCGGACTGAAATGGGTGTAGTCCTCTGCAGCGAGTGGAGGATCGGCGGCCACCCAGCTGGCCATGCTGTTCCGCCCGCCCATCGCGTCGTACATGTCCCAGAATGCTGCACCGGCAGCGAGTGAACTGGCCTTCATCGCGTCACGAACGTCCTCGAGGTAGGGGCGTGTGACATATTGATCGCCTTCCTTGATGCTCATATCAGAGGGGCCGATGACGATGACGCAGGCCCCGGGCACCATGCGCTTGATGCGCGCTATGTCATTGCCGATGGCACGTCCGTAGTCCTTCGCCTGTTCGGTGCTTTTCATGTATGGAAGCACATTGCCGCCATATTGCAGGATGAAGAGCGATGGGGCAAGCGCGTTGTACATGGCGCGGAGCACGCTTTGGTCGGTGCTGCGCAGTTCGAGGCCCGAGGCACCGCGCATGGCGAGGTTGTCCATCACCACGCCGTTGCGTCCTTCCATCGAAACACCATACACGTTCGGAGAATGGGCGCCGGTGAATGAAAAACGCAGTTCGTTGGGTGGCGTATTGAACGTCCAGCTGCGTTCCAGCAGGTCTACCGATGGAGCGATCGTTTCACGACCGAGGCTTGCACCATCAGCGAACAGTTCAAGCGTTACGGGTGCCCGGTGATGTCCGAACCAGATGCGGCAGCGATGCCAGGTGCGTGCTTTATTGTAGGCCCGTTCGTTGGGGCGCAGGGTGAACGAAGCCGTCCGTATAGTGGTGTCAACAGCGATCGTGTCCGACAATACCGGTGTGTAGCGTGCCAGTGCACCCATGGCGCCGAACCGTCGTGAAAGCCCAGTGGGTTGACGGCGCTCCATCACGCTGAACCGCTCCCAGTTCTCGGTGGCGTCATGCAATACGCTGAAATGCGGTGTGATCTCCACCACTGACACCAGCCCCGGGCCATGGCCACCAAAAAGGACCTGCAGCTTGTTGCGGAGGTAGGCCGTGATCCGATCACCTTCTAGCTGTGAGTCACCATAGTGGAGGACGCGCACCGGATGTGGCGTGCCTGGTGCGCTCTCCAAGGCTGCGAACAGCGGGAACAACAGGGCCCTGTCGCCATTGGGGTAGTGGAGCCTGATGCGTTCCGCCAAGGACGCGAGCTTGGAGGTGTCCACTCGGACCGCCCGCTCATCCAACAGGGAGTCGGGAAAGGCATCTGCTGTGGTTTCATCCGTGGAGTCCGTCGCCAGGTCAAGGATGAATCCAATATCGGCGCGCTCCACGGGTCGAGGGAACAGGACATCGCGGGCGCTTGGGAAATGCAGCGTGAACGAAGGGGTTAGCCGAAGGCCTTGGGAAGGGACCAACTGCCCGATGAGCGCCAGCATGGCCAGGGTTGCCAGCAGGAATAGCAGTATTCTCCCAGGCCTCATTTGCTCTTGGGGATCTTGATGCGCTGGCCGGGCCGCAGGCCGTCAGAGATGCCATTGATGCGCATCAGGTCGTTGGCATCCACTCCGGGATGGCGTTTCGCAATGGCATACAGGGAATCGCCTTTTCGCACCGTGTACCAAACGAACTCCTCCTGGCCCTGGGTCCCTGAAGTGTTCGAAGGTGCCGTTCCACGGACCTCGGGCGATGGGGTGTATGTTGACCGGGCATACAGGAGCAGCTGGTCACCAGCATCGATGCGGTCGCTACGCAGATCGTTCCATGCCTTGATCTCGGACACGGTGACACCGTGCCTTTGTGCGATGCTCCCCAGATTATCTCCCGGCCTGACACGGTACGTTATGGCCTTCCTGTCCTTGGGTTGCGGAGCTCGTCCGGCATCATTGTTCTGTTGCTCAACGTCCTGGACGGACTGTGTGATGCACTGAATGAAGCGTTCGCTACAGCCTTGAGGCAATAGCGCTGTGGCGTGTGCGGGCCATGTCCGGCCACAAAGCGTGGGATTCAATGCGGTGAGCCGCGCAAGTGATAGGTCCATACAGTTGGCGAGATCGGCCGGGCGCAATTCGGTGGTGGTCCGCACGGTATCGGCCAGTTCAAATGGAATTGCCGGAATAGGGTTGATGCCGAAAGTTCCCGCGTTCATGGCCAGATGAATGAAGGCCATCAACAAGGGCAGAACATCGCGTTGGGCAGGGTCCACGTGCTGATACAAGGTGCCCAGGTCCTTGGCGCCTTTGCTGCGGACCAAAGCCCGTTCCACGTTCGCCGGACCACAGGCGGCGGCCAACAGGAACAGGTCCGGTCCCGGGAAACGTGTGCGCAGTCGTTCCAGTTCGGCGATGGCGGCCATGGTGGCCAGCAAAGGGTCCCTACGTTCATCAACACCTGCCGAAATGGTAAGGCCCTGCCGGACCGCTACAGGGTAGGTGAGCATCCACAGGCCTGCCTCGCCCTGCGTCGAACCGGCCAGTGTGTTCATGCCGCTCAAGGCCATGGGTAGGTACTTGAGCTCGGCGGGCAACCCGGCCTGGGCCAGTTCCGATGTGATCAGCGGAAAGTAATGGTCAGCCATCCCGAGCATGGCCTTGAACTGCTCTCGGTTACGCTCTCCGTAAAGGTCAACGTAATAAGCCACCAGACTGTCGGCGAACACGGGTATTCCGGGCGCCGATCGCTTCAATGAGGTGTGCAGGTCCCGGGTGTCCATCGCTTTGATCACCCCTGGTGCCGTGCGGGCACGGTCCATTTGCACCGCTTGCTGCATGGACCAGGTGACCATGGCACTATCCACCCGCCAGGTGGATTGTCCCCACGCATTCAGCCCGGCGGAAATACATACCGCCAATGCTAGTTCACGTACAAGTTGGACGCGCATGGTTCAGTAGGTAAAGCAACCCCATGTACCCGAGGGATCGCTGGTCCGACCTTCACAATTCTTCACGATGGGGTGTTGAGCACACTATCGACCTTTGCGCCGATGCGATCGCACCTCACGTTTTTGGTGATATGCGCGGCGGGATACCTGCTGGGCAAGAACAACTGCGCTGCACAGCCCTTGGCATCGGATACATTGAACATGGAGAAGCAGAAGCACTCAATGACGGTCGAGATCTGGAGCGATGTGGTCTGTCCGTTCTGTTACATCGGGAAACGCGAGTTCGAGAGCGCATTGGCTCAGTTCCCGGACCGGGAACAGGTGAATGTGGTGTGGCGAAGCTTTGAGCTGGATCCCAGCGCCCCCGTTCGCAGCGAGCAGGACATGTACGGCATGTTGGTGGCCAAGTACGGGGGCACCAGGGAGGATGCCCAAGCACGTGTGGCCAGTGTGGTGCAACGGGCCAGCAGTGTTGGATTGAACTACAACATGGACATTGCGGTGATGGGCAGCAGTTTCGACGCACACCGATTGTTGCAGTTCGCGAAGACCAAGGGTCTCGGGGATGCCATGAAGGAGCGGCTGTTCAAGGCGTATTTCACCGAAGGCGCCCATCTGGCCGATGTACCCACACTGATCAGGCTCGGGACCGAGGCTGGTCTCGATGGCAGTGAAGTGGCCGGAATGTTGAGCACGACCGCCTTCACCGCTGAGGTGCGTGCCGATGAGGAGGAAGCGCGACATATAGGAGTGAGGGGCGTGCCGTTCTTCGTGTTCGACCGGCGCTTCGCGGTCAGCGGTGCGCAGGCTGACACCACCTTCCTGGGCGCTTTGCAGCAGGCGTGGGGAACGCGTTAGCGCTTATTCCCGGCCATCACTCCGCACAAATGCCAAAGGAGCCGGGCACCTACGTTGGCGTCCCACTCATCCTTGCCGGGGGTCACTTCCACCAGGTCGAATCCAATGATGGTGCGCTTTCTAGCCAACCTGGATAGCAGGTAGGTGGCCTCCTCGAACTGGAATCCGCCGGGTACCGGAGTTCCGGTGTTCGGGCAAAGCGTGGGGTCCAGCCCATCGATATCGAAGCTGATGTGCACCTTCTCAGGCAGGGCATCGATGATCGCATCGCATTGCTCCTTCCACGTTACGCCGTCGAACTGTTGACGACGGATGTCGGCGCTGCGCACAATGCGGACGCGTCCCTTTTCTTTCAGGAAGACCTCGTTCTCCTGGGCACAGAAATCGCGGATGCCCACGCTCACCACCCGCTCCAACTGCTTGATGGGAAGCGCGTTGTACAGAATGCTGGCGTGGCTGTACGTGAAGCCTTCATAGGCGATGCGCAGGTCGAGGTGCGCATCGATGTGCAGGATGCCGAACTTCTTGTGGCGTGCGGCCTGGGCGCGGAAGAGGCCCAATGGCGTGCTGTGATCACCGCCGACCAGGCCTAACAGTTTGCCCTGGTCCATCCAATAGCCGCAGCGCTGTTCCACCCAGTCGTTCATCACAGCGCACTCGGCGTTCACCTTTTCCAAGGCTTTTTGGGCACGGGCTTTCTGCTTCTCGTTGCCGCCGTTCACGAGCACATCTATCACGTGGGCCGCCTCCTTCTTCAGCGCCTTGCTCTGCTCCAACAGCGCCTTGGGCAGCTCGTCGAAATGGATGCCCCGTTTCCACAGGTCAGGGAACTCCGGGTGATACAGGTCCACCTGGAAGCTGGCCTCGCGGATGGCGGCCGGGCCGTGTGATGTACCCCCGCCATAGCTCGTGGTCACTTCCCAAGGCACCGGCACAAGCACCATGTCGCTCTCTTCGGCCGTGAAGGGGAGACCATAGATATTGGCGCTGGCCGAGGCGGGGCTGTTCGGGTCGAACTGCTTGATCTTGGATGCTTTGCTCATGGCGTATGAATGCAAGGCACGAAGGTAAGGTCCCACGGAACGACCAAGGTCGGCGGATTACCTTCGTCCACCCTGAACAACCAGCACATGCGCGGTATGCCACGTAACCTGTTGATGGTCTCCTTGTTCGCTGCGGCCACCATGGCCAGCGCCCAGGATGCGTATCTCACGAACTACTACATCCCCCGGTTCATCCGCACCGCGGCGCCCAACACCATTGATGTGCGGGTGCGCAACTACAGCAGTTCGCCATTGTTCACCTTCCGGGTGGATTGGCGTTGGGGCAATGGTGCGGTGAACGAAGGGTTCTGGCAGAACACAACGGGCATCACTGGGAATCAGTACTGGCCATATACACACCCGGTAGCGTTCGAGCCTGCATCCCCGGGAACGGGCATGTTGAAGATCTGGGTGGTCACGTTCGGGGAGACCAACCCGGCCAATGATACCTTGTTCTTTCCTGTGACGGCGATCACCCAGTGGAGCGAGAAGTCGGTGTTGCTGGATGCGTGGACCGGTACGTGGTGCCCGAACTGTCCTCCGGCCAACACCATGGGCAACCTGCTGGATACCGATCCGCACATCATTGTTGCCAAGCATCATGCGGTGGACGAGTACTCGTCGCCATCCAGCACGGCCTATTTCGGACAGTACGACGTTACCTACACGCCGGCGGGTGTCATGGACCAAGGGGAGTATGGTATGTACGCCCCCAACCCGAACTACGACCTATGGGATGCGCAAACGCAAGCCCGAATGCAGGGTGTTTCTCCGGTCTCAGTAACGGTGAACTCCACGGTGAACGAATGGACGCGTGATCTCACGGTAACGGTCTCGGTGAACTTCCAGACGGCCTTCAGTGGAGAATTCACCCTCAACGCCTACCTGCTGGAGGACAATATGCCCGGTACTCAGAGCAATGCTTCTGCCAATTACGTGCATGAGCAGATCGTGCGCGATGTAATGGGAGGTACATTGGGTGTTGCAGGTGTGGTGCCGGCCTCACCGGTCGCTGGTACGGTATACAACCACACCTTCACGCGAAGCGTTCCTGTGGAATGGAATATCAGCAACCTGCGTGTGGTCGGCTATATCACCCATCGGCAGGGTTCTTCGGCGTATACCCTGAACGTGTCCAAGGGCGGTCTGCTCCCGGTCGGCATTGATGAGGGAGCCTCCAGGAACATGCCATGCCGCATTTCGCCCAATCCTGTGGTGGACCACTTCTTCGTGGATGTACCGGAACTGGCCGGCAAGGCCGCGCTCACGTTGCTTGCGGCCGATGGTCGGGTGGTGCTTGAACATCACGTGGTGCTGGTGTACGGTTCATCGGTCCGGATCGGTGACCTGGAAGACCTTCCGGCAGGGACCTACCAGGTCCGGATCGCAACGGCCAGTGAGGAACGCCACGGCCGCGTGGTCAAGTTGAATTGATACAGGTGTGAAAAGAGATCGCCCCGTCCACTGGATAGCGGACAGGGCGATGGGTCCCGCGCGGTGTTCAGCCCTCACTGCGCCTGCGCGGGGTCAATGGTCCGAGAGGTCCAGTAGCGAAATGATGTTCGGCAGCGTTGCAGGCACCGGTTGACGTTCGGACCTGTTCTGCACGGTCGTGTTCACGGGTGCGGAAGGCTTGTCTTGTTCATTTCCGTTCGGTAGGGGAAGGTCATCGGGGATGTCCTCCGGCCTCACACTGCTGCTGAGCCCATTGGTGGTCATGGTCCAAGTTTGGCCCACCATGTCCTCGTCCCACGTATTGGTCACGTTCTTCACGTCGTCCAACAGAAAGCCCACACCACCTTGGAAGTGAACGGCGCGTCCAACGGGTACCTGCACCACGAAGCGCACGTACTGGGCTCGAAGTTTGTCGTTGGCCGGTATGTTCACCCACGGGGAGAACAGTACCAGCGAGTCCTGTTGCGCATAGTTGTAGTGGATGTGACTGGCCCGTGCTGTGGCCATCTTGTCGCTCCGGCCATGGCCCCGGCGATGTACCAGCAGGTGGAACAGGCTGTCGGGGCTGGGTTTCACGTCCAGTTCGGCCCACGCGATGTGGATGCTGTCCGGTGTCAATCGAAGGCCGTCCATGTCCCAGTCCACTCGGCCATCATCGAGTTTCATGCTCCATTCATGTCCCAGGCCACGCATGTCGTCGGCACCGAGGTACAGGGTCTGGCCTGCTGGCTGGGCCAGAGGGACCTCTTCAATGATGCGCTGATCGTGGCCCATGTCGTTGCCCAAGCGAATGCCGATGATGATCACCACAACCATTGCGGCCATCCATGCAGTGCCCATCATCCAGCCCATCCACTGCGGTGCGCGCAGGCCGGTGAGCAGGCGTAGCCCGCCAATGAACGCCCCGATCGCTGGGATCAGCGCAAGCAGCACGAAGCAGATCGTGAACCACATGCCTTGTTGTGCGCTGTCGAACACCACGGAGGCCAGGTCGAACATGGCGATATCGCCAAGGCCAATGATGCTGTCGTAGGTGATGGTGCCACCGCCAATGAGCAGCCCCAACAGCGCGATGGTTATCGCGGCGCCACCAATGAGCATCAGGAAACCGACGATCTTGGCGAGGACCCCGACGATCCCCTGGGCGAACCGCTCGACCCCGCTGAATGCTTCCCGCTGACGTTGCCGACCCTGTTCGCTGGACCATTTGCGGCCCAGTTCATCGGCTTCGCGGGCCATCTGCTCGGCTCCGCGTTTCATCCGGTCGGCACCTTCTTCGAAGGCGCGCTTCAGGTTGTCCACCGTAACGGGCTCGCCTTCCATCATCAGCCGCTCCGCAGCGCTGTCGGCCATAGGGACGAGGATCCACAGGATGAGGTAGATGAGGATGGGGGAGCCCAGGCCGAAGATGAACAATACGATAAAGAGAATGCGCAGCCATAGCGGGTCGGTACCGAAGTAGGCCCCAATGCCGCCCAGCACTCCGCCCACCCACTTGTCCAGCGGATGCCGGAACAGGCGCTTGCGGCCGGAGCCCTGCTGGAAGCCGGGGTCTTGTTGCGCGCCTGTCGGGCCTTGGTCGTTCGTGCCTTCGCCGGCATAGTCCTCGGGACGGCCCATGGTGCGCATGACCTGCTCCACGTCGGCAATGGTCACCACGCTGCGCGTACCGCCCAGTAGTTCGGTGAAGAGCTCCGCGATGCGGGCCTCGATATCCGCCATGATCTCGTCGCGACCTTCGGTGCTTGCGAATTGGCCTCGAATGGTGGCGAGGTACCTGCTCAGTTGCTCATAGGCGTCCTCCTCAATGTGGAACACCGTGCCGCTGATGTTGGCTGTGAGGGTCTTTTTCATCGGTCGTTCGTTAACGCGTCCTGCGGGTGGTCTTTTTTACGGCGAGGCTCAATTCGTCCCAGGTCTGGTCCAGTTCGGCGAGGAATTTCTCGCCCAAGGGGGTCAGGGTGAAGTACTTGCGTGGTGGACCCGAACGCGATTCCTCCCAACGGTAGGTGAGCAGTCCGGCGTCCTTCAGACGGTTCAATAGGGGGTAGAGCGTGCCTTCCACCACGATCAGCTTGGCCTCCTTCAGTTTGGCCAGGATGTCCGAGGGGTACAGCTCTCCCTGCGAAAGGGTGCTGAGGATACAGTATTCCAGCACGCCTTTCCGCATCTGTGCCTTGGTGTTCTCGACGTTCATGCGTCCGGTGTTCTGTTGCGGATGGTACTTGACGATGCAAACATATATGTAACTGTTGGTACTATGCAAAGAAAAGTACTATTTAGTGATGAGCGGTATTGAGCAGTGGATGAGCGGTGTCATCCTGCCCGTGCATCGGACCGGGCTATCTTCGGCCCAAAGGGGAGGTCATGCGAAAACACCTGTGGAAGGTCCTGTTGATCCTGGTGCTGGTGCTCGGGGTGGTGGGATACGTGCGTTATTTCTGGGTCTTCGGCACCGGCGTGAAATCCGGCGAGCTCAATTACATCGTGCACAAAGGGGTCCTGTTCAAGACCTACGAAGGCAAGATGATCCAGACCGGCATTCGCAGCCAGAACGGTACGCTGGAGAGCTTCGAGTTCCTGTTCTCAGTGCAGGACCCCCATGTTGCCCAGGAGCTCATGGTGAACAGCGGCAACCAGTTCAACCTGCATTACCGGGAGTACCTGGCCTCCTTGCCATGGCGTGGTCACAGCAAGTTCGTGGTGGACAGCATCGTCTCCATGAAACAGGTACACCGGTAGGGGCTTTGCTCACGGACCGGATCGGATAACCGCAGCTTGGGCATGTCGGAGAGCCACTACGAACCATCTCGCAAAGGGCGCAGGTCGCGTTCGGCCCCGCGCCCGCTGCAGGGCAGCGTATGGCAGCGGTTCGTTGCCGACCTGAAGGATGTACGGGAGCGGTATATGAAACGGACCTCCACACCGCACAAGCGTTGGGTGGCCTTCCTGGTGATCGGTGGTGCCTTGTTGCGCGGCTGGATGTTGTTCCAGCCCATTACGGCCGACGAGGCCATGGGGTATTTGCGTTTCGCCACCCTTCCGGTCGGTCAGCTTGTCGGGGATATGGGCCATTACACCAACCATGTTCTGCATACGATGCTTGTGAAGGCCAGTACGGGGCTGTTCGGCGTGTCGTTGATATCCGTGAGGCTCCCCTCATATCTGGCCGGAGTGCTGGTCATGCCGTTGTTCTACCTGTTCGTCAGGGCCATGTTCAACCGTTACATCGCGCTCATGGCCTTGGCGTTGGTGGCCGGCTCCGGTGGACTGGTGGAGTACTCGGCCCTTTCCCATGGCTTCAGCCTGGCCTGGTTGTTCATGGTGATGGCGTTGCTGGCGGGCAGGCATTTCATCAAGGAGGACAACCTCGTCTCCGGACTGGTGATGGGCCTGTCCGCTGCACTTGGGATATGGTCCGTGCCAACGGCCATGTACGGCATACTGATGGTCTATATCTGGGTGCTGCTCTCGCTGTTGGTCAATTATGAGCGTTCGTTGGATGGTCGCTTGTTGCGGTTGGGGCTATCGTTCATGTTGACCTTGGTCTTGGCCGTACTGTTCTATTTGCCGGTGATCATGGACCAGGGCGTGGAACAGGTCTTCCGGCACGGCGATCATTCCGAACGGAACTGGGGCCGATTCGCGGCAGGCCACGCTGATGCCGCCTTGAACGTTTGGGTGTACCTCTCGGAGACCGCCACCATTTGGGTGGCCTTTTTGGGTTTCGCAGGCCTGGTGCACGCGGCCTATATCTCCACCAAGTTCAGGACCTTGCTTTTGGCCATGATCCTGGGAGCGGTGCCCATGGTACTGGTCATTGCCGATGTGGGGCAGCCTCGGAAATGGCTTTACACCCTCTTCATTTTCCATTTAAGCTCGGCCATTGCGCTGTTCTACCTGCTGAAATTCCTGCAGGAAAGGGTGTTCCCTTCGTTGGGCAAACGGGAGCGTTCGGCGGCCGCAAGTGTCCTATTGTTCATCGGTCTTGGGTTCGCGGGTGCACGGGTCATTGTGGACAGGGTGCCACGTGAGCATGAAGTGGTGCGGCTGGTGGCACAGGTGCGTCCCTTGTTGGAGGCCAGCGACCGCGTGGTGGGCGAACCCCGGACCGATGCGGTGGCCAGGTTCATGCTTCGGTGCGAAGGCGTCCCATTGGCCCAGTTGAAGGGGCCTCCAGGACCCGGGGGGAAGGTCTTTGTGGTGCTCAGCGACCGCAAGGATTGGAGCGTGGACCAAGTGCTTCGGCTGCACCAGCTCGATCCGGGATCGTTTTCCACACCTGAATTGGTCGGGGAACGGGAAGGATCACAGATCTTCGCGGCCCGGTACGATAGGGGAGCCTCGGCCGGGACCCATTAGGAAGTCGTTCCCAGATGGACCGGTCGGTCATCGGCCAGCGGCCACACGATACACGAACAGCGAACCAGCACGATCAGCGATGGCAGAAGAAGGACGTCAGATAATCTTCAACATGGTGAAGGTGGGCAAGACCCTGCCTTCCGGTAAGAAGATCCTCAACGATATCTACCTCGGGTTCTACTACGGGGCCAAGATCGGTATCCTCGGTCTCAACGGATCGGGTAAGTCCACGCTCATGCGGATCATTGCAGGCAAGGACAAGAACTTCGATGGCGACATCCACCTCACCCCGGGTTACACCATCGGCCACCTGGAGCAGGAGCCTGAACTGGATGAGAGCAAGACCGTGATCGAGATCGTGCGTGAAGGTGTACAGCCCATCATGGACCTGCTGAAGGAGTACGAGGAGGTGAACAACAAGTTCGCCGACGAGGACGTCCTGAACGACCCGGACAAGATGGACAAGCTCATCGCGCGTCAGGGTGTGCTGCAGGACAAGATCGAAGCGGTGGATGCCTGGAACATCGACCAGAAGCTGGATATCGCCATGGATGCCCTGCGCTGCCCCGAGCCGGACCAGAAGATCAGCGTGCTCTCCGGTGGTGAGCGCCGCCGTGTGGCCCTGTGCCGCCTGCTGCTGCAAAGCCCGGACATCCTCCTGCTGGACGAACCCACCAACCACCTGGACGCCGAGAGCGTGGCCTGGTTGGAGCACCACCTGGCCGATTACAAGGGCACGGTCATCGCCATCACCCACGATCGTTACTTCCTGGACAACGTGGCCGGCTGGATCCTGGAACTCGACCGTGGAGAGGGCATTCCCTACAAGGGCAACTACACCAACTGGCTGGAGCAGAAGACCGCCCGCCTGGCACAGGAGGAAAAGAGCGAAAGCAAACGCCAGCGCGTACTGAAGCAGGAATTGGAGTGGGTGCGAAGCAATGCCAGTGCCCGCCGCACCAAGAGCAAGGCCCGTCTCGCCAACTACGAGAAGATGCAGAGCGAGAGCGTGAAGGAGAAAGAGGCCAAGCTGGAGATCTTTATTCCCAACGGACCCCGCTTGGGCGACAAGGTGATCGAGTTCAAGAACGTGAGCAAGGGCTTCGGCGACCGCTTGTTGATCGAAGACCTCAGCTTCGCGCTGCCACCGGCCGGCATCGTGGGCATCATCGGTCCCAACGGTGCGGGTAAGACCACCTTGTTCCGCATGGTCATGGGTGCGGAGCAGCCGGACAGTGGTACCATCACCATCGGGGAGACCGTGCAGATCGCCTATGTGGACCAGAGCCACAAGGACCTGCTGCCCGATAAGACCGTGTATGAAGTGCTCACCGGTGGCTTGGAGAACATCACCTTCGGCAACGTGGTGATGAACTCCCGTGCCTATCTCTCGCGCTTCAACTTCAGTGGTACCGACCAGAATAAAAAGGTGGGCATACTGTCCGGTGGTGAGCGTAACCGCCTTCACCTGGCCATGACCGTGAAACAGAGCAGCAACGTGCTGCTCCTTGATGAACCGACCAACGACCTGGACGTGAACACGCTCCGGGCCTTGGAAGAAGCCATCCAGGACTACAGCGGCTGCGCTGTGATCATCAGCCACGACCGCTGGTTCATGGACCGGGTGTGTACCCACATCCTCGCCTTCGAGGGCGACAGCAAGGTCTACTGGTTCGAGGGCGGTTTCAGTGACTACGAGGAGAACTACAAGAAGCGTGTGGGCGATATCGTCCCCAAGCGACTGAAGTACAAGAAGCTGGTGCGGGGGTGAGTTGATGGCCTGATCCCGGGGCTATGCAGATCACCAAGGTGCTGGGTATGACCTTCCGCGCGGGGCCGCTCGTGCTGACGGACATGCACAACGGTGGTTCCATTTTCGGTGTCGTCTTTTCAGAGGTTCTCACGTTCGCGAATAACGGCGACGTGACCCTGCATAAGGAGATCGAGACGGATCGCTCGGACGGGACCGGATGGAAGGAGGCTGCGGAGCAGGAACGATGGACCGGTGCCTGCCATTTCGATCCGGATGGAAAGCACGTAAAGTGCACCTTGAGGAACGGGCGAACGCAGCGCGAGAAGGTCATCTATGCTGACTTTGCCGGTGCCGATCGCTTGATCGCCGAGGTGTATGACGAGGGAAGTGAGCGCGGCAGGGGGCAGGTGTTCACGCGTATTCACTGAGTCCCAGGGAGCACCTCTTGGTCGACATCACGCGGCAAGATCACAAGCACAGGCAGTTCATGCAGAGCTGATCCACGTCAACGTAACAGGACGAAGCCCGGTGATGAGCCGGGCTTTTTGCTTGGTAATGGGTCATAGTATTTATGAGAATTATAAAGTGAAACTTTAAATAACTCATATCTTGAGATCGGTGATATCAGCCCAGCCAACGCTCCAGCGATAGGGCCGTAACCTCCGGTAGTAGAGCACGGGAAGTGTCCTTGGTCCCTTTGCGGTGAACGAGAACGGCATCCACTTTCGTGCGCGTCTTTTGTTTCTTGGCGAGGTTGGCCTTCAGTTTGATCAGGTTCCCGGCCATGGCCGGGAAGGGAGAGCGCGTGGCCTTGCACTCGATCAAGGTGAGCGCACCGTTGCGACCGGGTACCAGGAAGTCCACCTCCAGCCCTTGTTCGTCGCGGAAGTGATACAGTTCCCGGCGCTCTCCGGCGTTCACCTGCCGCTTCACGATCTCAGCCGCCACAAAGCCCTCGAACAAGGCACCCAGAAAGGGTGACCGTTCCAGTTCGCTCTTGCTGGTGATGCCCAACAGATGGCAGGCCAGCCCGCTGTCGGTGAAGTAGATCTTCGGCGACTTGGTGAGGCGCTTCCCCAGGTTGTCGTAGAACGGCGGTACGATGATGAGCTGCTGGGTGGTCTCCAACACGCCAAGCCATTGGTTGATCGTGGGTACGCTCACGCCCAAGGGGCCGGCGAATTCGCTGCGGTTCAGGATCTGACCGTGCCGTGTGGCCAGCAGCGCCATGAGGCGACGGAAGGTCGCCAAGTCGCGCACGTTGGTCACAGCGCGCACATCGCGCTCCAGGTAGGTCTGCACGTAGGAGCTGAACCAGAGCGCTGAGCTCTTCGGCCGCGCCACGGCTTCCGGATAGCCGCCGTGCAGCAGGTCCACCTTCGCTGATTCCGTGGTGGACAAGGGATACAGATGCAGGATGGCCGCCCGTCCCGCCATGCTTTCCGTAACACCGCGCATCAAGGGCGCTTCCTGCGAGCCGGTGATGAACCACTGGCCGGTCCGTCGCGGCTTCGCATCGATCCGCGAGCGGATGTAGGAGAGTAGCTCCGGCACGTTCTGCACCTCGTCCAGGATCGCAGGCAGGGCCAATCCATCGAGAAATCCTTGAGGGTCGGCCCGAAGCCGCGCGATCACATCGGGGTCCTCCAACAGGGTGTACGAAGCCTTCGGGAACAGCTTGCGCAATAGCACGGTCTTTCCCGCCCGCCGTGGTCCTGTGAGCACCACAGCAGGGAAGCCACGCGATGCTTTCAGTAGCACAGGAGCGAGTTCGCGGTCGATGTGGCGCATGGGTCTGTTTTGAGAAATCTAAAGTACAACATTAAAATACTCACAAATGAAGAACATGCCGTAGGCGTCTTTTGGTCGGATACGAACGCTAATGCCGGGAGCACATCGCAACCTTGTATCCCCTCTTGGAACCTGCTGCCTGAACGCTGCGGAAAGCCTCATCCCTACAGCGTTCACGCCCAGCTCACATCCGATCCGTAGATTCGGATCCCGCCATGGAAGCATCCGCATCATCCCTTTCCAACGGGGTCGCCCTCGTGCCATTCCCCTTCCACGCCCAACTGCGTGATCACTTCAAGCAGCGCGAGCGCACGTGGAAGTGGTTCAGCGGGCAACAGGTGAAGGAGGAGCAGGCCAAGGCACACCGCACGGCCCTGCTCAAGAACACCTATCGGCTGGACGCGACGACCTACGCCGGTGCCTACAGATCGGCCGAACAAGCGGTGAAGGCACTGAACATCGATGCCGTGGTGACGCTGTACCAGGAGCAGAACACGACGCATCTGAACGCAGGTATCTCCATCCTCGGCAAGGAGGCGCACATTGTGCTCAGCGGCCGGCTGATGGAATTGCTGACCGAGAAGGAGCTCCTCGCGCTACTGGGCCACGAGCTGGCGCACTACCTGTTCTATGTATTGGATGGAGGCGAGCACGAGGTTACCGCGCGTGTGGTGTATGCCATTGCCAACGATGAACGTAGCGAGGATGTGCACGTGGAGACCGCGCGCCTCTACAGCCTTTACATGGAGCTGTTCTGCGACCGCGGGGCCATGCTCGCTGCGCAGGATGCGGAGGCCGTGCTCAGTTGTTTGATCAAGTTGCACACGGGCCTGGCCCAGGTGAACACCGCCAGCTACGTGCAGCAGGCCGAGGAAGTGGTGAACGCCGCGAATGAAGGCAGTGAGGCCGCCACGCATCCGGAGAATTACCTGCGCTGCCTGGCACTGCACCATTGGCACAATGATCCTTCGGCCTCCACCGAGCGCATCGAGCGCCTCATACGCGGCCCGCTTGACATCAACAACCTGGACCTGTTCCGGCAGAAGGAGCTGCATCGCCTCACGCAGGAACTGTTGTTGTTGGCCGTGAAGCCCGGATGGATATTCAGTACGGCGGTGGCCGCTTTGTGCCGGTCCTATTTCCCCGAGATGAAGCGCAGCCCGGATACCTATGTGACCGATGCCTTGCGCGAGCAGGTGAAGAGCGCCGCCAAGGACACACGCAACTACCTGAGTTATGTGCTGCTTGATGTGGCCCGTTGCGACAGCGAACAGGAGGAAGTGCCTTTGGGCCACATGTTGGAACTGGCGGAGCTGTTGGATCTGTCGGCGGAGTTCGATGCCATCCTGCGCAAGGAGCTGAAGCTGGGTGCCCGCGAGCTCAAGCAGCTCAAGGAGCGTGCGCTGGAAGGGTTGTCGAAGATGAAGGACGTTGGTGAGGAAAGCCTGCAAGAGGAATAAGCGATGAACGAAGGGCTGGATTTCCGAGGGTTCCTGCGGTATTGCGATGAACAGGGCGGCCTGCGCACCGATGACGTGATCGCCGTGGTCATGCCCTTGCTGGAAGCATTGCACGGTGTACACATGGAAGGGCGTGTGGCCCGTTTGCGCAATGCGGATGCCGTACGTGTGGAAGAAGGGCGATTGTACCTGGACCTGGGACGCACCAGCGGCCCTATATCCCACACGCGCTTTCTGTTCACGAAGCCCAGGCAGGAAGGTCCGGTGGTGGTGACGCGCGAAGTGACCGAATTGGACGATGATCATCATGCTTACCGAAATGCGCTGATCCGTCAGGAAGGGGAGACGCTGAGCGCCCCGAAATACCTGCTGGGCTACGCTGCTTGGGAACTGGAGATCGGCCATCACGACCCCATCACCGACATCCATATCTGCGGGCTCATCCTTGCCAGCCTCGCGTTCGGTCTGGACTTCAACGATCCCGAGGACCTTGAGGCCTTCGTGGAGCGTCGTGATAACCTCTTCGCCCTGAACGAACAGGTGCACCCCACACTGGTGAGCGTGATCACGGAATGTACGCAGCTCTATCGCGAGGACCGTCCGCGCAGCCTCGATGAGGTCATCGCCAAGCTGAAGAACTTCAGGCAGTACGACCCGGACAACTATGTGGACCTCACGCGCACTTCCGGGTTCCGCCAGCAGGACCTGAGCTCGCGCGACAACTGGATCCTTGCCAAGCTCAAGGCGCGCCTCTTCGATCTGAGCCGTCGCAACAGGCTGCTCTACTTCCGCGATACCGAGGGCTTTGTGAACCTCACCGTAGCCAGCGTACCGCCCTTGCTGGACCACAAGAACATCGACCCTGCTTCACTGATCACATGGAGCGGTTCCGTGCGGGACAAAGTGATCGGCAAGAAGCGCTTGGTGCTTACCAGCTACCTCGACATGAAGGAGCGCCCCACCTTGCCCGCACGCTTGGACAAAGTGCGCAGCGAGGCGCGCAAAGCGGTGAACGAATACGGCGTGGATCCCTTACGGCTGGTGATCGCCTTCCTGCGGTGGACCAACTTCAAGGACTACGGCAACGAGAAGATCAATACGCCGCTAATCCTGCTGCCCGTGGAACTGGTCAAGCGCAAGGGCGTGAAGGACCAGTACGTACTGGAATGCCGCACCGCAGAGGCCGAGGTGAACCCTGTGCTCGTCCATTATTTCCGCGAGTTGTACGGGATACAATTGCCTGACTCCATCGATCTGGAGGAGTCCAGTGTGGAGGACCTGGTAAGCAGCATAGGCCAGCAATCCAAGAGCAGCGGGTCGGAGATCGAACTTGACCTGGTGGACAAGCCCCGCATCGAAGTGGTGCATGCCGCTGCACGGCAGGCGTTCTCGCGCATCCTGCGTCGCACGCGTCGGCACGCCAGTGGCCGCGATACGCGCAGCTTCAGCTATTCTTACGGCACGGAAGGCTTCACGCCGCTGGGCCTTCAGCTCTACCAGCGCAAGGTGCGTCCGGCCGCGAGCACCTTCGAGTACATCATCAACGAAGACCTCCGACCCGGTGTCGATCATGCCAAGGGCAACGGCGGTCGCAGCTTTTACAACACGGTGGAAGAGGGCGATACCAACCCCTACCATTGGGAGGTGGACCTCTGCAACGTTACGCTGGGCAACTTCAATGCACGGCGCATGTCCCTTGTGCGCGATTACGACCACATCATCGAGGCGAACGCCAAGGATGACGTGTTCAGCATGCTCTTCAGCGATCAACCAAGACCGTTGCAGGATGCCGCTCCGGTGCGTGCCCCGCTTGCCGATCGGTTCCCTATCATCCAGGCCGATCCCACACAGACCCGCGCCATCGAACAGGCGGCGAGCGGTGGTAGCTACATCATCCAAGGGCCTCCGGGCACAGGCAAGTCTCAGACCATCACCAACCTCATCGCCTATTATGTCGGTGCTGGTAAGAAGGTGCTCTTCGTCTGCGAGAAACGCGCAGCGCTCGACGTGGTCTTCCATCGCCTGAAGCAACGTGAGCTCGATGAGGTCTGCTGCCGCGTACACGACTCGCAGGCCGATAAGAAGGCTTTCATCCAGGACCTGAAGCAGACCTACGATGCCTTCCTGAAGAGCACCATGGACGAGGCTTCCATCGCGCGCGAACGGGCCGCCGTGTTAGGCAGGATGGAGGAGGAGATCGGACGGTTGGAGCATTTCCACCAGCGCATGCGTGAGGCCCATGCGTCCACAGGGATCCCCTTGCATACCCTGTTGGACCGCTTGATCGCGCAGCGCGACGAGAGCCTGCACCAAGTGGATGCGCTTGCCTTGGAGCGCATACCGGACCACGCCGCATGGCTGTCGGTGGAACGGCTGGTACACGAGCTGGCCGTGGCATTGAAAGAGCTCGGTCATGCCCCCGTTCCGGCAGAGCATCCGTTGATCGCGGTGCAGGCGCAATTGCTGCACGACGAGCAGCCCCTTGGACGCATCGCTGATGCGTTGGGGAAAGCCGAACAGGTGTGGGAGCGCATCAACGAACAATTGGATACCATCGACCTGCCGGATGGCTTGAGCCCCACATTGGGCGAGCTGATGATGCTGGTGGGTGGTGCGCGCCAATTGAGGCCGGTGGCCGCGCGGGACAGGCTCGGCATTTTCGAGAACGGTCATGAGGATGCGCGCCGCTACGATACGGATGTGGATTCCATCGAGCGCCAGAGGAAGGCGTTGGCGAAAGCCGCCAAGGCCACGGTGCACTGGAAGCAGAGGCCCAACGCTGCGGATGCGCAGGCAGCACGCGAGCAATGGCAGCGCGTGAACAAGGGTTTCTTCAAGTTCCTGAACGGCACCTATCGGCGCATCAAGGCGATGGTCGCGAGAAGCTATGATCTCGGTAAACACCAGGTGGCCCCTGAGATAGCGCGCTTGCTGGACGACCTCTGTGCGGATCATGAAGCGTCGGAGAAACTTGCTGACCTGGAGCAAGGCATGCAGGATCGTTACGGCCTGGAGGACAATACGCTGAGCCGTGAACTGGTGCGCGCCCTGCGTGATCGCCAGCGCGATGCCAAGTGGAACGCCCTGCTCGCCATGCCGCCTTCGGAGATCGCTGAGCTGGTGGAGCTCGGTGCCGACCTCGATCGCTTTACCGAGCAGGCGCGCACCCTGAACACCTTCTGCGAAGAGCTTCCGCTGAATGGCGTTGAGCAATGGATGGTGGCTGCGAGAAAAGCGCTGAACGGGTTCAGTGGCCTGGTTCCCTATGTGCGCGAGATCGCGGCGTTGGAGCCACGCCTGCGCGCTTTCATCACCAGGCAGCGCATCAGTGCCGATGCCATGGCTTACCTCACGGCCTACAGGTCATTGCACGAGGTGTACCGTACCGACCGGCTGTTCGATCGCCTGGACGGGCTGTCCATTCTCCAAAGCGTGAAGCAGCTCAATGCCCTGGAGAAGCGCTACCTCGATGTGAACGCGGACCTGATCCGTTCAACGGTACGGGCCCGTTTCAAGCACCATGTACGGATATCGGATACGAGTGTCACGGGCATGGGACCAGAGGAGCGGTCCATCAAGAAGGAGTGGACCGCAGGTCGGCGCATCCTGGAGAACGAGTTCGGCAAGTCGATGCGCTACAAGAGCGTACGAGAGCTGATCGGTAAAGAGAGCGGTCCGGTGGTGATGGGCCTGAAACCCGTATGGCTGATGAGCCCGCAAAGCGTATCGGACATCCTGCCGCTGGACACCAAGCTCTTCGATGTGGTGATCTACGACGAGGCCAGCCAGATCACCTTGGAGGAAGGAGTGCCCGCCTTGTTCCGCACCGCGCAGACCATCATCGTGGGCGATGAGATGCAGATGCCGCCCACTAATTTCTTCAACACCACCAGCGGCGATGTGGACGAGGAAGAGGAGGCCACCGAGGAACGAATCGGCATTGCCTTGGATGCGGACAGTCTGCTGAGCCAGGGCGTTCGCAAGTTGCGGGGCGTGATGCTGGGCTGGCACTACCGCAGTCGTCATGAAAGCCTCATCAGCTTCAGCAACGCGGCGTTCTACGGGCGCGGACTGCTCACCATCCCGGACCAGCAACTGCTGCAGGCCCAACAAGCTCCCATCAGCGTTGTGGATCCAGCGGATGCGGTACGGCATGTTAACGCATTGTCCGACCGCCCCATCAGTTTCCACCACCTGCGGAACGGCGTGTACCACGAGCGACGCAATGACCAGGAAGCACGCTACATCGCCCTGCTCATTCAACAGCTCATCGGCCAGGGTCGCAGCATCGGGGTGGTGGCCTTCTCCATCGAGCAGCAATCGGCCATCGAAGAGGCGTTGCAGGAACTGGCGGCCGCCGACAAGGCGTTCGAGGCCAGGTTGGAAGAGGAGTACCAGCGCGTGGAGGACGATCAGTTCGTGGGGCTTTTCATCAAGAACCTGGAGAACGTGCAGGGCGATGAACGCGATGTGATCATCATGAGCGTATGCTATGCGCCCAATGCGAACGGCCGGATGCTCATGAACTTCGGGCCGATCAATCGTAGGGGCGGGGAGAAGCGCCTGAATGTGATCTTCTCGCGGGCCAAGCGACACATGGCCGTGGTGAGCAGCATCACCGCCAACGATATCAAGAACGAGCACAACGAGGGGGCCAATTACCTGCGGCGGTTCCTGCAATATGCCGAGCGCTTATCGGCGGGTGAGCAGGATGGCGCGGCCACTGTGCTTGATGGGCTATCCCTGCGTGGCGCAGAGCACAGCAGCGATCAGGTATCCTCAGTGACCACGCGGATCGAGGAACGGCTCCAGGCCCAAGGCCTACAGGTGGATCGCAACGTGGGCAGTTCTTATTTCCGGTGCGACCTGGCCGTACGTGCTACCGATGGCAAGGGCTACCGCCTCGGCATCCTCATCGATTCCGATGTGCACTACCGCAACGACAATGTATTGGAGCAGTACTGCCAGCGCCCGGCCTTGCTGCGCGCCTTCGGTTGGCAGGTGATCACTATCCTCGCCAAGGATTGGTTCAATGATCCGGAACAGGTGATGGGGCGCTTGGATCGTGTACTTGCTGGCGTGGAGGAGGTCGCGCCTGAGGTGGTCGTGGCGCCTGGACCTGGTGTTGAGCAAGTGCCGGGCGCTCTAACACCAACAGCCCCGAAGCCTTCAACGGCTTCTGTTGAACCCATGCCCGAGCCTCTGGTCACAGAGAGCGACAGAGCCTTCGAGCGCTACGAATGCGTGGAGGATGGAAGCAGCAAGTTCTGGGAGGTGAGGGTGGAAGGCGCATCCTACATCGTACGCTACGGTCGGATCGGAACAGCCGGTCAATCGCTCACCAAGCAATTCGTCGACGAGACCTCGGCGCGCCGAGAGATGGAAAAGGTGCGTGCGAAGAAGGTGGAGAAGGGCTATCGGCGGGTATGACGAACAATGACCTTTTCCGCAGATGCAGGCGAAAGTGGCCAGTGCGGTGCCGGTCGAAGAATGATCAAAGAACGCAGAAGCCCGCTCAGCAGCGGGCTTCTCCACATTCCATGGTGTGCCGTTGGCTTATTCCTTCGCCTTCGGTCCGCTCACCTTACGGCCGGCGTATGATCCGAAAATGTGGCGACGGGCGAAACGGGGTTGGCCATTGGTGGCCACGAATTTGTTGTAGACGTTGGCCGGCACGCTGTAGTATTCGTACACGCTGCCATCGCCGAACGTAAGATGCAGGGTCTGGTGCTGGTAGTGCCAGTTGGAGATGTTGGTGGCCACGGTGGCCTCGAAGTCGGTGGCGTTGGCCGCGTGGGTCTCGGGGTGAATGCTCTCCAGGAACTTGTAGGCCTCGATGATCTTGGTGCTCAACTGCTCGGCCTCGGCGCGCTCGGTCTCGTCCTGGAAACGGTCCGGATGGTGCTGTTTCATCAGCCCCTTGTAGAGCTTGGCCAGTTCCTGCAGGTCGCTCTTGGCGGTGGCGCCGAGCAACTTGCGGCTGTCGATGATCTTCTTCATGGTGGGGCTTTCGGGCGGCAAAGGTCGCCATTTCAGCCCGAAAGCCGAGGGTTCAGCGGTCCTTGGTCGGAGGGCAGGCTGTTTCCAGCTGCTGCCGATAGCTCGAAGACGCCGTGGCACCGCCGAGTTCCAGGTACTTCCGGTACCACTCCCATGCCGCAGGACATTCCTTCAGCAACAGATGGCAAACTGAGCGTTTGTAAGCGCTGTCCGCGTGGCGTGGATCACTGTTCTGTGCCCGTTGCAGCAGTTCCAATGCCGCCTTGGTCGATTGGTCGGCGCGTGTGGCATCCGTGGGTCGTTGGGCATATTGTTCAGCGATGAACGCCGTGGCCAACCCGTTCAGGAGCTGCACGTTCGTGCTGTCGTAGGTCAGGCCCTCCAGGTATTGCTGTCCGGCCTCTGTGGTGCGGTCCAGGGCCATGAAGAAGGCGCCATAGCCGTTGAACACCATCGGGTTGTGCTGGTCCAGCAGGAAGGCGTGGTTGAAGCGGTACATCGCGCTCACCATGTCGCCGCCCGCGAGCAGTCCCATGCCCATGCCTGCCAGTCGGTCCGATGCCTTGCGCCGATCGGGTTCCGATTCCATCACGCGCTGAACCAGCACCGTGTCTGCCAACACTTGTTCCGCGGTCTTTTCCTTGTTACCATAGCGCGGAAGCAGCCGCAGGTCCTTGGCCGAACGTTCCTGCCACTCGGCATACGTAAGGTGCTGGGCGGCTGCATTGGTGCCCACGGCCAGCGCCGCAAGCAGAACGAGGAAAGAGAAGGTGCGCGAAAGTGCCATGGGGGGACCCGGGTCGGTGCAAAGTTCGTGCGACTTTCGGGACAAAGACCGGGCCGGGGTTCAACTGTTAACCGTGAACCGCGTGTTGAAATAGAACGTGCTGGAACCGGTGGTCCATGGGGCCTGGCAAACCGTGATGCGCCAACTGGTAGGCGACAGTTGTTCCATGTACACCGATGAGCCTGATGCAAGAACACCGTTGTAGAACCCGGAAAAGAAACTGATGCGTGCGTACCCAGGGGCGGGGTCCATGTTCGTGGTGGTGGTGTAGATACCAGTGCCCATGCCGCCCCCGAACCGGTACGTAATGAAGTGTGCGTTGGTGTTCGCTTGGAAGCTCCACACGTTGAAGTACTCCTCCGGGGCTTCAATGGGGTAGTAGGTCTGGGCAGGAGTACCGGTGCCAATGCTGGCCGTGTTGTTCGCGGGCATGCAGGGAGGCTCCACCGGCACGGCAGCGATGCTGTCCAGCGAGAGCACATTGCCGTAGCTGTAGCCATGTTCATTGGTGGCCCATGACCTGAAATAGTAGGTGGCGTAGGGGTCGAAACCACTATAGATGGCCGTGAACTGATCGCCGTTCAGCTCGGCTATGGCCTGGCCATCGAGCATTTCCGGTTTGGCCGTGGTATCCGCACAAAAGCCGACATATTCCACCGGGGCATCGCCTTCGGAGAGTATGCGTCCCACCACTTTCACGGTGCCATTGGGCATCAGGGTCACCGATTCCGTGCGCACAGTGGGATAGTAGTCGGCCATTTCGTCCAATGGCTTCTTGCAGGCCTGGGTCAGCACAGCAAAGGCAAGGGCGGTCAGGGTGATGTGTTTCATGGCTCAGAACTGATAGCGGACGCCGATACCCAGGTCGTTGAAGGTGTAGCGGCCGCCTTCTTCCTGATAATAGGTGGCGGTGCTCCATTCCAGGTTGGCGCCGAAGTGGTCGTTAAAGGCCCACTCGGCCCCAAGACGCAATCGCAGCCCGCCGATCATGAAACCGCCGGAGAACCCGCTTGAACTGATCTCGGGGGTGTAGCTCTCGTATTCCATGCCGATACCGCCGAAAATGATGTCGAGTCCGGGATACAGGGCCAGGTCGTAGTCGAAGAGCTCCACCACGGCATAGTCCAGTCCACCGGTGATGAGGTACATGTTGATCTTCGAGAAGGTCTGCCAGCCGGGTAGTACACGGAAGCCGTTGCTGTCCGAAATGAGGCCGGTGGTCGGGAAGGTATCCAGGCGTGGTTGCAGGTTCATGTAGAGGAAGGAAGCGCGCATGCGGGTCTTCTCCTCGAAGTCCTGGATGTACAGGAACTCAGGTGTCCACTTACGTTCCACCACATACCCCAGGTCCCCCGTTGGCCTGAACTGCATGAGCTTGATGCCGATCTGGGCCGCGGCGGGGCTCACGGATAGCGTAACGAGCGCAGTCAGCAGCACCCCTTTCAACGGGAGGATACCTGTGGCCCACCCCGGGGCTGTTCGTTCATGTTCGGACATCACCATGGTGCAATATATCAGTGACGGTGGAGGTGTATATCCCGGCGAGCGGAAGGCAGGCCACAATGAAGCTAATGCGGTCCGTTCAGCGTAACCTTGGCATGAGCGAAGGCCCTGCCTGAACAACAGGGTACGTTCTGGTCGGCGGACCGCCCAAAGGCACAGCCAGGGCGGTTCCGCTGTTTCTGGGGGTCTGTTGCAGGCGTATGGGAAAGGAGGAGTTCCGTAAGTTCACCTTCCATTCCACCATGTCATCCCGCTCCGATGAGATCGATCCTTGCACTTGTCTTCGCCGGTTCAGCCTCGCTCGCCTCGGCACAGCTCACCGTTACGGATAGCCTTACCGTAGGGGCCATCGCCCAATTGCTCGAAGGCCTCAACGTGAGCATCCTGAACGTGGAGGTGAACTGTCCCGACCAGGCCATGGGACATTTCGCGGGTTCCTCCGAACTGGCGATCAGCGAAGGGCTTGTTCTGACCAGCGGCACAGCGGACCAACTGGCCGGACCGGTCAGTGGCTTCGCATCGGGCTACCTCGGAACGCCTGGCGATGCTGACCTGGATATCGAGGTGGTGATGATGCCCACCTACGATGCGTGTGTCCTCGAGTTCGATTGCATCCCCTTGGGTGATACGCTGCTGTTCAATTTCAGCTTTGGTAGTGAGGAGTATCCCGAGTTCGTCGGGTCGGCGTTCAACGATGTGTTCGCCATCTACCTCACCGGTCCGGGTTTCCCAATGCCCACCAATGTGGCTGCACTCCCGGACGGTACACCCGTGGCCATCAACAACGTGAACGGGCTGATCAACGAAGAGTACTTCCATGACAACGAGGCCGCTGCGGGAGTTCATGTGGCCTACGATGGCTTCACCACGAACCTTACGGCCTTCGCGGTGGTGGAGCCCGATGGGGAGTACCACTTCAAGGTGGCCATTGCCGATGTGGGTGATGGCGTGTTCGACAGCGGGGTCTTCCTCGAAGCCTTCAGTTTCCGGAGCGTTTCGTTGCTGACCACCGGTTTTGATGAGCAGGCGCCTCGTCTTCGCACGTTCCTGGACGGTGACCAACTGGTGGTGCTCGTCCCCGATGCTGCTGTGGGTGCGCAGATCGAACTGGTGGATATGCGCGGTGCTGTTCTGGAACGTACCACGGCGCAGGCACAGCGCGTATCGTTGGATCTTTCCGCCCTGCCTACGGGGGTCTATGTCGCCCGCATCGCGCAGGTCCCGACCTTGGCCCCGGTGCGCTTTGTGAAGGAATAGGTAGCTGTTCTTCGTTCACTTCATCCACCGCGCGTAACGGTCGGACCGGGCATGTAGGTCCGGTGCCGTTTACCTTCGCGGCCGCCGAACGGTCGTGTCGAGGCCCTTTGTTGGGCCCATTGACACGTGCCACTTGGTACTTGAAGCTTAACGCTTAATGAAGCCCTCCATCCCCAAAGGCACCCGCGACTTCGGTCCGCAGGAGATGCTGCGTCGCAAGTACATCTTCAACACCATCGAGAAGGTCTTCCAGAAGTATGGCTTCCTGCCGCTGGAAACGCCCGCCATGGAGCACTTGGAAACGCTCACCGGAAAGTATGGGGAGGAGGGGGATCGGTTGATATTCAAGGTCCTGAAACGGGGGGCTGAACTGGATCGCGCCCTTGAGGACCGCAGCAAGGGATTTGCAGATGAAGCACTCCGTTACGACCTCACCGTCCCCTTCGCCCGCTACGTGGTACAACACCAGAACGAACTGGTCTTCCCCTTCAAGCGCTACCAGATACAGCCCGTGTGGCGCGCCGATCGTCCGCAGAAGGGGCGCTACCGCGAGTTCTACCAGTGCGATGCGGATGTGATCGGGAGCACGAGTTTGCTGAGCGAGGTGGAACTGGTGCAGCTCTTCGATGGTGTCTTCACCACACTCGGATTGAAGGTGGTGGTGAAGATCAATGACCGCAAGGTGCTCAGTGGTATCGCCGAAGTGTGCGGCCAGCCGGAGAAAGTGGTGGATATCGTCACCGCCATTGACAAGCTGGATAAGATCGGGCGCGAGAAGGTGGAGGAGGAGATGCGGGAGAAAGGTGTGAGCGAAGCGGCGATCAAAGGCATTGCTCCCTTGTTCGACCTGAAAGGCAGTTGGGACGAGCAGCGGGCCGGACTGGAACAATGGTTGGCCTCATCCGATGTGGCACAGCAAGGCTTGAAGGACCTCTCGTTCACCTTCGCGGCGGTCGGCCAACTGAAGAGCGCAGTGCTCGAGTTCGACCCCACCCTCGCCCGTGGCCTCGACTACTATACCGGAGCCATATTCGAGGTGAAGGCCGCTGAGGGTACGCTCCAGAGCAGTATCTGTGGTGGCGGCCGTTACGACGACCTCACCGGCGTGTTCGGGCTGAAGGGCATGAGCGGCGTGGGCATCAGCTTCGGTGCCGACCGCATCTACGACGTGCTGCTGGAGACGAACAAGTTCCCTGCAGAGCTGGGTGGAAGCACGCAATTGTTGTTCGCCAACTTCGGCGAGTTGGAAGCGATGCATTGCCTGAAGCTGTTGCGCCAAGTGCGCGAGGCCGGCATCGCGGCGGAGATCTATCCCGATACCACCAAGCTGCCCAAGCAGTTCACCTATGCCGAAAAGAAGGGCATCCCTTTCGTGGCCATCGTGGGCGAGAGCGAGATGCAGCAAGGCCTGGTAACGCTGAAACGCATGGGCGCCAACGAGAAAGGAACGGCCATGTCCATCGAAGCGCTGATCCAAAGGCTTCAGCAACACTGATCGAACACCGTCGGCACCGTCGACCTCCGGGTCGACCATTCCACAATGAACCCCATGCCTCCGACACACCATCCCATCGGCACCGTTGGCCTCGAACTGAGCGAACTGGCCCACATCCTCAACAGTGGTACCCCCATTGGTCTGAGCCCCGAAGCAGTGGCCGCCATCAAGCGCAGCCACGCCTACCTCAGCAACAAACTGAAGCAGAGCGATGCCCCCATCTATGGCGTCAACACGGGTTTCGGTTCGCTCTACGACAGGTCCATTGCGAAGAAGGACCTGGCGCAGTTGCAGAAGAACCTGGTGATGAGCCACGCCTGCGGCAGCGGTGACCCGGTGCCTTCCGAGATCGTGCGGGCCATGCTGGTGCTGAAGGTCCAGAACATGGCCTTCGGGCACAGCGCCGTGGCGCTGGCCACCGTTCAGCGATTGGTGGACATGTACAATGCCGATATGCTACCGGTGGTGTACGAGCGCGGCTCGCTCGGCGCCAGTGGCGACCTGGCCCCGTTGGCGCACCTGAGCCTGCCCTTGCTGGGCCTGGGTGAAGTGGTGCTGGCCGGCAAGCGAATGAGCAGTGCACAGGCGTTGAAGAAGCTCGGCTGGAAGCCGCTGGAACTGGGGCCCAAGGAAGGCCTGGCCCTGTTGAACGGTACGCAGTTCATGAACGCCTATGCGTCGCTGCTCACACTGAAGGCCACACGCCTGGCCCAATTGGCGGACATCATCGGTGCGGTCTCGCTCGATGCCTTCGATGGCCGCCTGGAGCCGTTCCATGCCTCGGTGCATGCCGTACGTCCGCATCCGGGACAGGCGGTGGTGGCCGGCCATTTCCGTGAGCTGCTCAAGGGCAGTGAACTTATCAAACGGAAGAAGGCCCACGTGCAGGACCCTTACTCCTTCCGTTGCATCCCCCAGGTGCATGGGGCCAGTCGCGATGCCATTGCCTACGTGGAGCGCGTGGTGGAGCGCGAGCTGGAGAGCGTGACCGACAACCCCACGGTGTTCGATGACGAGGACCTGATCGTCAGCGCCGGTAATTTCCACGGACAACCCCTGGCCCTGGCCCTCGACTTCCTGGCCATCGCCGTTGCCGAACTGGGCAGCATTAGTGAGCGCCGAACCTTCAAGCTCATCGGCGGTCAGCGCGGCTTGCCCGCTTTCCTGGTGGCCGAACCGGGCCTCAACAGTGGCTTCATGATCCCGCAGTACACCGCTGCATCACTGGTAAGCGCCAATAAACAGCGGTGCATGCCCAACAGCGTGGACACCATCGACAGCAGCAACGGACAGGAGGATCATGTGAGCATGGGCGCCGCCGCAGCGATCAAGACCTGGCAGGTGGTGCACGATGTGGAGCGCGTGCTCGCCATCGAGCTGTTCACTGCGGCCCAGGCGCTGGAGTTCCGGCGTCCGCAGCGGAGCTCTTCCAAACTGGAGTCGTTGGTTGCCGCGTTCCGGGAGGAGGTGGCCTTCGTGCGCACCGATGTGGTGATGCATGATCGAATGGAGGCCGCGCTGGCCTTCGTGCGCAGCTGCCCCTTGTTCTGAGCATGGACCTGTACCTGTTACCGGGACTGGGTGCCGATCATCGGTTGTTCGGCAAGCTCGATCTGCCCGGTCACACGATCCACTACCTGGATTGGCCGGAAATGCCCGAAGGCAGCCTCTTGCGGGACTATGCTTCGGTATTGGCCGCAAAAGTGGATACCAAGCGACCTCATACCCTGATCGGCGTGAGCATGGGCGGTATGGTAGCGCAGGAACTGGCCATTTTGTCGAGGCCCGAACGAGTGGTGATCGTTTCCAGCTGGAAGGGTCCGCAGGAAATGCCGCCGCCGCTGAAGTTGTTGCGTGGCACACATCCCGAGCGCATTCTTTCCAAGGTGTTCATCCAGCGTTCGCTGCCGTTCATGCGCTGGCAGATGGGGGTGGAGTCGGCCGAGAGCAGCACGCTCTTCGACGGCCTGCTGATGGTGCACACGCTGGCCCAGTTGAAAGTGCAGATCAATGCCTGCCTGAGCTGGGATGGTCCTTTGGCACGCGCCAAGGGCCTGGTCCATATCCATGGCGACCACGACCGGCTGATGCCCATCGGGTACATCGAACAGCCTATTGTGGTCAAAGGAGGTGGCCATTTCATGGTGTTCGATCGCGCGGCAGAGGTCTCCGAGCGCATCCGGACGGCCTTGACGGGAAGTTGATCGCTGGAACTGCTGATCGGCGCAAAGGGCAACTGTTCGTCACAAACGAACGTCTTGATCACACGATGCCGTTGATAACCAGTGGTCTTGACGCTGCACGCGTCTACAGGTCCGGGTACCTTCGTAGGTGCTAATGTGTGCTCGAAAAATGAACGGTCCGCTACGCTGGCTTGCCGTGCTTGTGCCCTTGTTCTGGGTGCAGGTCGTACATGCCCAGCCCTGTAATTTCACTGCGAACGCGGGGCCAACGCAGTATACCATTTGCGAGGGTGCGTCGCAGCAATTGAACGGTTCGGCCAATAATGGACAGCAGCCCTACAGTTACAGCTGGTCGCCCGCCACAGGGTTGAGCAACCCCAACGTTGCCAACCCGAGCGCATCACCCACGGTGACCACCGTGTACACGCTCACGGTCACCGACGACAACAATTGCACGGCCACGGACAGCATCACGATCAACGTGAACCCTGCGCCACCGGCCTTGCTCACCACCACCGGTCCGGAGCAGATCACCACGTTCAACAACCTCACCACGTTCAGCATCTGCGATCCCAGTGGTTCTTGGAACTTCAGCTTCACTGACCAGAGCGCCAACGTACCGGGCGCGGTGCGCAGCATCAACTGGGGCGATGGCTCGCCGGTCGAGAACCCCTCGCAAGGATGGAGCTTGAGCCACAACTATGCGCAAGGGCTCTGGACGATGACCTACACCATCGCCTACCCGAACGGATGCATTCGCAGCCAGCAATACCAGGTCTTTCTTGGTACCAACCCCGGCGGAGGTATCAGTACGGACCCGAACACGAACATCTGTACGGGTGGCACGCTGCCCTTCTACATCAATTCCGTTGCGGGCAATTCGCCGGGCACCACCTACATCATCAACTTCGGCGATGGCAATAGCGTGACCCTGGCCCATCCGCCGCCTGCCGTTGTCAATCACACGTACACCACGTCCACCTGCGGCCTTGCTGGAGGGCAGCTCAACGTCACATTCACTGCACAGAACCCGTGCGACCAGACGCAGGGGCAGATCGGCCCCATCCGGGTGAGCGAAACTCCGCAGGCACAGTTCACCCTGGCGCCGAACGATACGGCTTGTGTGAACACCACGGTGAGCTTCACCGACCAGAGCATCGGGCTTACAGCACCGGGTTGTGCCACGGCTCCGCGCAACATCTGGTCCGTCACGCCATCCACGGGATGGAACATTGCGTCAGGCACCTTGGGCAACGACAATGGCAACCCGGCCAACCCCGGCTTGTGGACCGATGGTAGTACCACCTTGAACCTGCAGTTCACCGTGGCGGGCACCTACACCATCACCGACCTTACCGGTAATAGTTGCGGACTTCATACCCTGTCGCGCACCATTTGTGTGGAAGAACCTCCGGTGCCTGCGTTCACGCTTTCCGCCAATACCGGTTGTGTTCCGCTGAACGTGACCACCACCAACTCGACGAACAGCCCGAACAGTTGCCAGACCACCTGGCAGTGGAACGTGAACGGCACTGCATCATCCTGTGCCACGGGTACGGCCACGAGCATTTCTTCCACGGCGTTCCAGCCGAGCTTCCTGTTCGATCAGCCCGGAACGTATACCGTTCAGTTCCGCGCAGTGAACACCTGCAACGTACCGCCGATCACGCAGCAGGTGGTGGTGAACGCGCCGCCACAGGTGAGCACCGCGGCCTTGAGCGGCATCTGTGCCGGGCAATGTGTGAACCCCTCTGCCACGGTGCAGGATTGCGGCGCGCCGATCACCAGTTACACGTGGAACTTCCCGGGAGGAACTCCTGCCAACGCGAACACGCTGGCACCGGGTCAGGTGTGTTTTGCGAATGCGGGAAACCCCACGCTATCCCTCACTGTGGTGAATGCATGCGGACAAGCCACGTCCAACGCGAACCTGTCCATTGGCACGGCACCTGCTGCGCCTGCTGCATCGAGCAACAGTCCGGTATGCGCCGGACAGACCATTTCCTTTACGGCCAACGGCGGGGCAGGAGTGAGCTACATCTGGACCGGTCCGGGAGGCAACGTGGTCTCCAACCAGGCGGCATTCACCATTCCGAACGCGTCGGCTGCCAATGCCGGTCAGTATACCGTGGTGGCGGTGAGCAATGGTTGCCAGAGCCCGGCCACCATCGTGAACGTGCTGGTGGTTGCGGCACCAACGGTCTCTGTAACGCCGAATACCGCGGCCGTGTGTAACGGCGGCAGTGCCACCTTCACGGCGAGCGGCGCGGGTAATTACCAATGGTATATCGGATCAACCCAGGTGGGTACGGGTCCGACCTTTACGGCGACTCCGACCGTTACCACGACCTACACCGTGACCGGTGATGTGGGTGGCTGTCCGGGAAATACCACGGTGACCATGACCGTGTATCAGCCTACACCCACCACAGCAGGCACCGCTCAGACCTTTTGCGACCAGGCCATACCTGTCACGTTGGCGGGCGCATCGCCGACAGGAGGTACATGGAGCGGTCCCTTGGTGACCGCTGGCGGTGTCTTCACCCCGATACCGGATTCGCTCGGGGTGTTCGTACTGACCTATACCTACGTGAATGCAAATGGCTGCACGAGCACGGCCCAGGTCCCGATAACGGTCCAGGATGTTCCGCAGTTCGCCAATGCAGGTGCGGATACCACTTTGTGTCAGGGGACCACACCCGTGCAATTGCAAGGTTCGTCGCCGGCCGGTGGAACGTGGACCGGCGCCGCAGCCGGCGGTTGGTACACGCCCAGTGCCACCGGGAATTTCACGCTGACCTATGCCTACGGCACAGGCACGTGCGCTACGAGCGATCAAGTACAAGTGAGCGTTGTGCCCGCAACCTTGCTCAACGTTATGCCTGCCTTCAGCCGTTGTGCCGATGCTGCCGCTGTTGCGCTGACAGGTACTCCCGCAGGAGGTAGCTGGACGGGCAATGGCGTTTCAGGGCCGCCCTGGAGCTTTGATCCCGGCGCTGTTTCTCCCGGAACACAAGTGCTGACCTACACCTACCAGAACGCGAACGGGTGCGTTTCCACCGCCACCGTGAATGCCACGGTGAACGCCATTCCTACAGTGAACGCAGGGCCGGACCTGGTCCTGTGCGATCAGCCGATACCCTTCCCGTTGAGCGGTTCACCTGCGGGAGGCACGTGGAGCGCGGGTTGGATGACCATCAACGCATCCAATGAGCTGTTGCCTTCCGGTGTGGGCTCTGATGTGATCACCTACACGTTGGTCGATGCCAATGGATGCACAGCGAGCGACCAGGCCACGGTGGACGTGCAGCCCGTGATCGATCCGGCCAATGCGGGAGCCGATACCGCTGTGTGCGTGGGAAGTGGTCCGCTGCAATTGAATGCAACGCCTGTCGGCGGCACCTGGAGCGGTCCGCAGGTGAGCCCTGCAGGTGTGCTCTCCACATCGGTCGCTGGTAGCTACACGTTGACTTATTCCATTGGAACGGGCACCTGCTTGCTTCAGGACCAGGTGAACGTGGTGGTGAACGATCTGCCGGTGGTCGATGCCGGCAACGATATCGCCGTTTGTCTCGATGGTGGTGTGCAAGTGCTGACAGCTACGCCAACCGGTGGTACATGGAGCGGGGTGGGAGTGGACCCCATCACCGGCGAGTTCGATCCATTGCTGGCCTTACCGGGCGGCAACCCAGTGACCTATCTGTACACCGATCCAGCCAGCGGTTGCAGCAATAGCGACGGGGCCACCGTGACCGTTCAACCCCTGCCAGTGGCCGACTTCACGAATGGGCCGGTGGCTTGCGCCGGTGTGTCCTTTGGCTTCGCGAATGCCAGCATTGGTGCCACAAGTGCGGAGTGGGACTTCGGCGACGGAGGTGTATCGTTCGCGATGTCGCCACAGCACACCTACACAACAACTGGAATTTACACGGTACGCTTGGTGGCCATTACCGGAGCCGGTTGTTCCGATACCACTTACAGTACGGTACAGGTTTGGGATGTGCCTGAAGCTCAATTGGCACTCAGCACCGATGAAGGATGCGGCCCCCTGACCGTAGATCCGGACAATACCTCGTTAGGCGATGGCCTAACCTATGTGTGGGACTTCGGCGGCCTTGGAAGTAGCACCGACCAGTGGCCCGGCAGTTTCACCTTCCCACCCGATCCACAGCAGGCCGCCGTTTACAACGTGACCCTCACGGCCACGAACGCCTGTGGGGCGGACAGCGATAGTGCCCCGGTAACTGTCATCCCATCCCCCACGGCGGTCTTCGGGCCGAACGTGAACCTGCATTGCGCCTATAGCGATGTCCCTTTCGGGAATGCGAGCTATGGTTTGCCCGACACGTTCACGTGGGATTTCGGCGATGGCGGTACGAGCAGCGATCCCGGTCCCATTGTGACGCATGCCTATTTGGTGGATGTGGATTCCACGGTCCACTACACGATCACCTTGGTCGTGGCCAACCAGTGTGGAAGCGATACGGCCCAACAGGTGATCGGTGTGGTGCCTAACGAGGTAACGGCCTTTTTCAATACGGACCCGGTGGTGGGTTGTGGTCCGCTCACAGTGGACCTGACCAACTATAGCAGCGGCGATACCGCTCTCTTGTGGTCGTTCGGTGATGGGAACTTCAGCATTGCCGATGCACCCTCGCACACCTTCGTGAACGCTGGCACCTACGTCATCGAACTGTCCGCTTTCGGTTGCGGGTTCGATCAGTATGCCACCACGGTCACTGTATTGCCTTCACCAGCGGTCAGCTTTACCACCACTCCAAGCACGGTATGCGCTGGTGAGCCGTTCACCTTCACGAACACCACGCCGAACAGTGCCAGCGTGAGCTGGGACTTTGGCGATGGCACCGGTTCCCTACTATCCGCACCGGAGCATGCCTATGCCACCGGAGGCACTTATGCCGTGTCGCTGACCGTCACCTCAGCGCCCGATGGTTGCACGGCCACGCTTGTGCAACAGGTCACTGTCGGCACAACGCCCGTGGCTTCATTCACTCCACAGCCCGGATCGGGGTGCATTGATCTGGAGGTCAACTTCGCCAACAGCAGCACTGGCGCTGATTTCTATCAATGGGACTTCGGTGACGGCAATACCTCAGGCTCATCCACGCCAACGCACACATACACCACTGCGGACACTTATTCGGTAACGCTCGTTGCAGAGAACCTCAATGGATGCACCGACACTCTGAGCATGCCAGTGGTGGCATTCCCCTTGCCCACCAGTGCGTTCGAGCTATCGGCCTATTCCAGCTGTACTTCACCTGTGACCGTGCAGACCATCAATAATTCGCAGTCGGCCATTGGTTACGCGTGGGACCTGGGTAACGGGAACACGTCGGTGCTGAACGAACCTTCGATCACGTTCGATGGACCGGGCACCTATACGGTCTCGCTCACGTCTACGAACCAGTATGGTTGTGAGCATGTGGCCACGCAGCAGTTCATTGTGCATCCTACACCCGATGCATCCTTCACGTTACAACCTCAGCCAGCATGCGCCCGATACCCGCTGCAGTTCATCAATACCTCGGTGAACGCACAGAGCTATCAATGGACCCTGGGTGATGGCAGCTCATCCCAGGCCGATGCTCCCCAGCACACTTACGCCAACGAGGGTTCATACAGCGTGACCCTGATCGCCACAGGGGCCGGCGGGTGTGCAGATACCTTGGTTGTGCCCGGAGCAGTACTGGTGCATCCGACGCCAACGGCAGCGTTCAGTACCGACACCGTGGCCAATGTGCGAAATGCGGTCCGGTTCAACAACGAGAGCCAGGGCGCGGTGAACTACAACTGGGACTTCGGCGACGCCACTACCAGTACCGACGTGCATCCGTTGCACCTGTATCCTGCCGATGGCGGTCCGTTCACCACTTGCCTGGTGGCCATCAACGAGCTTGGTTGCCCGGACACCACCTGCAAGTTGATCGGTGTGCGGGCCGATCCGTTGGTGTATGTGCCCAACGCGTTCAGTCCCAATGGCGATGGACGCAATGAAGGGTTCAGGCCGGTGCTGAACGGCTTCAGTACATGGAACTACACGTTGCTGATCTTCGATCGATGGGGCAAGGAGATCTACCGGACCACCGACCGCGAGGCGGAATGGGATGGCCGGGTGGGAGGCCAGGAGACCGTGATCGACGTCTACGTGTGGAAGGTGATCGTGGAAAGGGATGGCGATGCCCGCGACTTCGTCGGGCACGTCACCTTGGTGCAATGAGTTCGACTTTCACCTAGAGCGGTTTACCGCAGGAGGCGCAGTAGCGTGCGTCGTCCGGGTGCTCAGTGCGCCCGCAGTTGGTACAGGCCTTTTTCGCCCCTCCGCGGCTCTGCCGGGCGAGCTCCACGCTCACGATGCCCGTTGGTATGGCAATGATCGCGTAGCCCAGGATCATGATGGCCGAGGCAATGGTCTGTCCCAGGGTGGTTGTCGGGGCGATGTCGCCGTAACCCACCGTGGTCAGCGTAACGATGGCCCAGTAGATGCTGCGGGGTATGCTCGTGAACCCGGACCCGGGCGTCTCCACCACGTACATGATGGCGCCGAACACAGTGACCATGGCCAGCACGGCGAGCATGAACACAATGATCCGGTGCCTACTGGCCAGCAAGGCGAGCAACAGCAGCCGGGCCTCGCGGACATACTCCAACAGATTGAGGATACGGAAGACACGTACGAGCCGCAATGCGCGGACCAGCGTAAGCGATCCAGCCCCTGGTACGAGTAATCCCAGATAGGTGGGAATGATGGCGAGCAGGTCCACGATGCCGAAGAAACTGGTCGCATAGTGCCAGGGCTTCGGTGAGACCCAAAGGCGAAGGATGTACTCCACGGTGAAGAGGACGGTGATGGACCACTCGGCCGTGCGCAACCAGGTACCCCAATCCCGCTCCACCTCCTGCACACTTTCCAGCATGACCAAGGCCATACTGATCAGGATCAGATAGAGCAGGGCCACATCGAACCGACGGCCTGCCGGGGTATCCGATCCGAAGATGATGCGGTACAGGCGCTCTTTGATCGTCAAGCTCGATGGTTCGTTGGACATGATACAAAGATGGCGACCGCTACGCAGCTACTTTCGCACCATGGTATTTCAGCGAGTTGATGGTGCGTTCATCGAGCGTTTGCGCCACGCGATCGGCAATGGAGACGTACTGGTGTCCCAAGAGGACCTGGAGCACTACGGCCACGATGAGACAGAAGACCTGGTGCATCCGCCAGAGGTGGTGGTGCGCGCCACGAGCACGGCCGAGGTGGCCGCCGTGGTGAAGCTGTGCTCCCAGCACCAGATACCCGTCACTCCGATCGGAGGACGGACCGGTCTGAGCGGAGGAGCCTTGTGTGTACATGGTGGCGTGGGCCTGTCGCTGGACCGCATGAACGCCATCGAACGCATTGATGAGCAGAACCTGCAGGTGGTGGTGCAGCCAGGGGTGATCACCCAGGTATTACAGGAGGCGGTGGCTTCAAAGGGATTGTACTACCCGCCCGATCCATCGAGCCGCGGCAGCTGTACCATTGGAGGCAATCTGGCCGAGAACGCTGGTGGTCCCAGGGCCGTGAAGTACGGCGTGACCCGTGACTTCGTGCTGAACTTGGAAGTGGTGTTGCCCGATGGGGAAGTGGTTTGGACCGGGGCCAACACCCTGAAGAACGCCACGGGATACGATCTTACCCGTTTGGTGGTGGGCAGTGAAGGCACGCTGGGCATCATCACCAAGGCCGTTCTCCGCTTGGTGCCGCTGCCCAAGGAGACCCGCTTGATGCTGGTGCCCTTCGCCAGTGCGATCAAGGCCTGCGAGGCGGTCAGTGCCACCTTCAGGGCCGGGATCATTCCCAGTACCCTGGAGTTCATGGAGCGCGACGCCATCACATGGACCATGCGGTTCACTGAGGGGTTGCCAACGCAGTTGAGCGCTGAACCCGGCGCCTACCTGCTCATCGAAGTGGACGGTGACCACGGCGATCTGCTGATGCGCGATTGTGAGACCATTCTTGGGGTGATGGAGGCGCATGAATGCGGCGAGGTGCTCTTTGCAGAGACCACGCCCGAAAAGGACGCCCTTTGGCGTATGCGGCGCAGCGTACCGGTCAGCGTGAAGGCCCACAGTGTCTACAAGGAGGAGGATACCGTGGTGCCGCGCTTCGAGCTGCCCCGGTTGTTACAAGGCGTGAAGGCGATCGGTGCACGCCACGGATTCTCCAGCGTGTGCTATGGGCATGCGGGCGATGGCAACCTCCACGTTAATATCATCAAGGGCGATCTCAGCGATGCGTTCTGGGAGCATGAACTGCCCAAGGCTATACGGGAGATCTTCGAACTGACCGTTTCCCTGGGCGGCACCATCAGTGGCGAGCACGGCATCGGCCTGGTCCAAAGGCCCTATATGGATATCGCTTTCAATCCCCGGCAGTTGGCCTTGATGCGGGCCGTGAAGCAGGCCTTCGACCCCAAAGGGATCATGAACCCAGGTAAAGTGCTCCCTCAGGCCTGATCGCTGTCTATGGATTGAAGCAGTGCGGTCAAGGAGGGGTGCAGCCGCATACCGCGCGGAACATCCATCTTCTCGATCCTGGCCAGTTGGCTTCCGGTGATCCAGAACGTGACTCGCTCCTCCGGCACAAGTTCCCGGAGTTCCTTCAAATAGTCCGGAACCTCACTGGCCGGAGGGTTCGCCATCAGCACGCTCACCAGGTTCAAAGGCCCGGGATGAAGATCGCACACCTGACGCAGGTCTTCCCGGGGTACGCTTTGGCCCAGGTAAACGGTCCGGTCGCCAAGCGAGCGAAGGATATAATTCAGGTAGATCAGGCCCAGCTCGTGGATCTCGTTCTCAGGCAAGTAAAGCACGTGCGTGAGGCCATTGGCCGTAGTGTTCTTCGGCAGCGCGTATGTGGCCAGAATGATCTTGTGCCGGATGAAGTTGCTGACGAAGTGCTCTTGGGCGGGGCAGATGGAGTTGGTCTGCCACAACACGCCGATATGTTCCAGCAAAGGCACGTAGATACGCTCCACCAAGGACCTGAAACCATGCGCTTGTTCGAACCGGTCCGAGGTCCGGATCAGTTCATCCTCGTTGAAGGCGAGCATGGCCATCTTCAACGTGTTCAGCACATCGCCGACTTCATCCTTTGTCAAGGCCACTTCCTGTACCATGCGGTCCCGGGTGGCGCGGTCCATGGCCGCGATCTTGGAGATCTTGAACCCGTGCTGGTTCAGGAACGATACGTTCAGGATCGTTTTGAGGTCTTCGGCACCATAGTACCGGATGTTGGTATCCGTACGTGACGGTTCAAGCAGCCCGTAGCGCTTTTCCCAGATCCGTATGGTGTGCGCCTTGACCCCCGAGAACTCCTCGAGGTCGCGGATCTGGAACCGGTTTGGGAAAGGGCCCATGGTAGTGGTTGAAAGTAGGTCGTTCCGGAATAAGGGAACGACATTGAAGAACAGGGAACTGGAAGGAAGGTTCGCGATCGGGAAAAGAAAAGCCCCCGCCGATCGGCGGGGGCTTTTCAATATCCTGAAGGGATCAGCGTACGATCTGCACAGGCAGGGTGCGGATGGCGCGGTCGCCCACAACGCTCAGCGAGTAGCTGCCCGTAGCGAGACCGGTCACATCAAGCACAAGACGGTTCGCGCCGTTGGCAAGGCTGCTGCCGGCCAGGTTGCGCACCACGCGACCGGTCATGTCGGTCAGGCGCACTTCAGCCTGCAGCATCTCGCTCGTCTCCACATCAACGGTGAGCAGGTCATTGGCAGGGTTCGGCCAGGCCGATACACTGCTGATCACGGAGTTGTCGGCGATGGAGGTGGCGATGGGCAATTGCACCAAGTTGCCACCGGTGGGCAGGGCCACCCAAAGGCCGAAACCAGCACCGTTGCTGTTCACAGAGGGATCGAGGAATCCACTGGCCACCACAGTGAGGGCGGTACCCTCCAGACCGAGGGTCTGCAGAGGGGCCAGGTAGTTCAGCAGGGGCGTACCATCGGCGGTCTGCACCTGAAGGGTGAAGTCCAGCGTAGGCACTTCCAAGTAACCATCAAAGGCACCGTAGGCCAGGTCGTCCACGATCGTGGCGCCGCCCAGTACAGCGGTCTCTGCCACGTCCACTACAGGAGCATCCGTGCAGCCATGGAACACCAGGATGTCGGTGTTGCCAGCACCGCTGGTGGCGGTCTCACGAGCAGCGGCTTGCACGTACAGTTGGAACGGCGTGGCAGGGGTGTAACCCGTGGGGCTCACAATGCCATTGGCCACCACCACGTAGGTCTCACCATCAGCGAGGTTCACGGTGGTGTTCAGCGCGGTAATGATATCCTGGGGTCCCGTGCTGTTGCCGGGAGCGATACCGATCGTCAGGTCAACGCCTGCGGGCAGGTCGATGAAGGGGGTAGCGGTACGGAAGGCGAAGTCGTTGATGGCAGGTTGAGCGCCACCGTTGATGTACACGTCCACCACGGCAGCAGCGGCATCAGCGCTGTTGTGGATGACCTGTACGCGGGCCTGTGACCAAGCTTCGTAGCTGGTCAGCATGCCTGCTGCAATTAGGACAGAGAAGAGTTTCCGGTTCATGATCGTGTTGTTCTAGGGTTTATGTTCAACAACATGTCAAGAACAATGCCCGCAAAATTTTGTTCAGGCATTTCGACAAATACCCGAACAAGCATGACGGATCAATGACAAACTGCCCTACCGGAACAGGGTCACGTGGCCGAACAGCTCGTGCCGGTCCTTTTTTACGGCGTCCACGGCATAGGCCCTGAACACATACACCCCGTTTGGCAGGGGAGTACCACCAGCGGTTCCATCCCATGCAGCATTCGGGTTACGTGTGGAGTAGATCACCGCGCCCCAGCGATCGAACACGTCGAACTCATAGCTGAGCAGATCCACCACGTTGCTCACCGGAATGAACACATCATTGATGCCATCGCCGTTCGGGGTGAAGGAGTTCGGGGCATAGAACACGTACTCCTGGGGCTTCAGCCAGGCGATCACGGTGTCGGTGGTGAAGAACTGTGCCGTAATGGAGGTTGCCGTGCTGTCCGGAATGAACGGGTTGTTCTTCAAGGTCCAGTAGAGGAAGTCGTAATAGGGGGCAGGTCCCACGGTAATGTCCACATCCACGCCCTCGGCCGCGCTGACCAGCACCGGGAAGGTGGAGTAGGTGGCACCATCAAAGGTGATCGTCGCGGCTTCGCTCTTGGGCATGACGTCCAGCACCACCTCATATCGCACAGGTGGCACGAAATGCGCCACCACGCTGTCCGCAGTGAGGAAGTCAATGGTCACGAGCGAATCGGTGAGGGAGGGCAGCACGGTGTTGGTGCTGAACACTTCCCAATGGCTGAACTCGTAACCTGTGGCCGGTATCGGCGCCAGGGTGGTGTTGATGCCTCCATAGAACGTGCCGCTCCATGGGTAGGTGCCCGGCTGGATGGAATTGATCACGATCTGTCCGCTCAAGGGTGGGTTTACATTGAAGACCACATCGAAGGGGCCTTCCAGTTCATAGCAATCGACCATGCCCTCCTCGATGGCCACACAACGCTGCACGATGAAGTTGCGCATCACCTGGACATTGGCCTGCCATTCCGCCATGCTTCCGCCCCAGCGTCCGATCTGGCCGGGCATTTCCGGGGCGATCAGGGCGACCAGACTGTCGAGGAAAGGCAGCATGTGATCGCACTTGAAGAGGGAATTGCCCAGATCGATGTAACGGTTCACGTAATAGTCGTGGACCATCTGGTTCTCTGCGATCAATTTCTCCAGGATCAGTGTGTGTCCCTGTCCACCAGGGTCTGGGAGTTGCTCTGCATCGCAGGGGTCGGCGGTGGCCGACTGGTTGGGAATACCCGTGAAGTTGGTGTAGTGTCCAAAGGTGGCGTCCATGTCCCATAGGATGTAGCCCCACTTCTTGTGATCGCCGCTGGGGTCAAGCCCGCGCCACCATCCGGTGTTCCAGTTCAGCCAGTCAGCGCATACGGTGTAGCTGTTCAGGCAGAAATAATCCACCAGGCTTTTCCAGTTGTATTGGGCATCCACATTGGCGAAGGCCACCGGGTCGCCCATGTTGTTGGAGTTGATGTAGTTGCGCAGGTTGTCCCAATCGGTCTGGGCCTGGCCGCCACCATACTCGCTCCAAGTACCACCCCAGGTCTTCAGCATCTGTATGTTGAACTCGTCCTGGTCGTAGTAATAGCGGGTGTAGTCGTGGTCGTCCACCTTTTCGCGCATATCGTAAACACCCCAGTACTGCCCGTTCACGTACAGCACGGCGGGTTCATAACTGCGTTCATCCAATCGCAGTTCGCCCGTCTGGCTCAGGGCCTGTACATAGGCATCACGGATGTGGGCAGGCTGGCCGGGACCGAAGTTGAGGTTATCGCCGGCGGCCGCCTTGATGATCAGGCGCTGGTACTTGTCGCGGTCCTTGGTGCGGAACACCGGATAGTGGATGGCATCGTTGTATCCGGTCTGATCGCGTACCACATAATCGAACCCACGCTGATCGTAGGCCCAGCTGTCCTGGCCGTGCTCATTGAACTCGCCCACGGCCTCATCACGTAATTGCCCGTCCTCCCCGAAGTACTCGAAGCTGCCAAAAGGTTGAATACCTCCGTCGCCGTTCAACAGTTCGTCCAATTGATCACCAGCAATGCTCAATACCGCGACGGTATGTGTTGCATTGATGAAGTAGGTGTTGGTCTCAATGAAGCTCGGTTGCGTTCCGCCACCACCGAAAGCGACCGCTCGGATCACCGTGGTGCTGTTCACTGTAATAGGACCTGCATAGGTCGTGGAGGTCGCTGTGGGCGCCGACCCATCGAGGGTATACCTGATGGTGGAACCCGCAGGGCCTGTGATGGTGACGTTCTGGGCACCTCCATAAAAACCGGGCCCTGGGTTCAGTACGGGCTTGGCCAGGTACTCTGGAGAAGCACCGGCGTTCGCCGCATTAGGAGTGGGGTTGTTGAACAGGCTCCAGGTCGCGGCCCCGTCCGTTGTGCGGCCGCGGCTGTGTCCGATCATGGTGCGCATATCCGGAGCGAACTCGAAGTCGTCCACCGGGTCACCGGCAGCGTTGCTCAACAGTACATGGTCACTTTCCGCCTGGTTCAGGTTGAAGCTGGTGTGGATGAAGGCGCCCACCACCGTGTTCCGCTTGCTGCAGATGAAGACCTGTCGTCCCCCGGCAGGTATGGTGGTGCCTGCAGGCACCTGCCACTTCAACGGATTGCCGGCGCGGTTGCTCACCCACCAACCACTGATGTCCACTGCGGCACCGGTCGTGTTGTACAGTTCGAACCAGTCCTCGAACTCACCGTAATTGTCGGCGTAGCCGTTCATGTTCGAGGCACATACCTCGTTCACTACGACCTGGGCTTGCATGCTGGAAACGCACATGGTCGCCATAGCGAGCCAAAGCAGTGGGGCGGTTCTCATTGATGGACAGGGACTTGCAGGTAGACGAAAGTACGGCATTCCAACACGGGGCAGGCTGACGGAAGATCGTTAAGGACAGGTTTCCTAAGCTTCACCCGCAGGGTGACGGACCCGGGCCGTCTTTCGGCGCCTGAGCTCAACATAAATTAAAAAGGCGGGACCATTTGGCCCCGCCTTTTCCCATAGTGGTCGTTACGATCAGTGTGCTGCCTCTGCCTTGGTGCTGTCTGCGCTGGCCAGATGCTGGGCCAGGAACTTCTCCATGGCCTCGTAGAATTCGAAGCGGTTCTCCTCGTTGCGGAAGCCATGTCCTTCGTCGTCCTTCACCATGTAATCCACGGTGACCCCCAGCTTCTTCAGGGCTTCCACCATCTGGTCGCTCTCGGCCTTCACCACCCGCGGGTCGTTGGCGCCTTGGGCCACGAAGAGCGGGGCCTTGATCTTGTCGGCGTGAAGGGCGGGTGAAGCAGAGGCCAGCATAAGGCTGTCCTTCTCAGGATGGCCTACTTGCTCATACAACACCTCACGCCAGGGGCCCCAGTAGGGCGGAATGGTGCGTTGGAAGGTGAAGAGGTTGCTCACTCCCACGTAGTCGATGCCGCAGGCGTACAGGTCGGGGGTGAAGGCCAGGCCGGCCAGGGTGGCGTATCCACCGTAGCTGCCACCATAGATCGCCACGCGCTTGGGGTCGGCGATGCCTTCGGCCTTCAGCCACTCCACACCATCGGTCACGTCGTCCTGCATGGTCTTGCCCCACTGTTTGAAGCTCTTCATCCAGAACTCACGGCCATAGCCGGTGCTGCCACGGAAGTTCACTTGGAGCACGGCATAGCCACGGTTGGCCAGGAACTGTGCCTCAGGGTCGTAGCCCCACTGGTCGCGGGCCCAGGGTCCGCCGTGAACCATCATCACCACGGGCAGGTTCTTTTCGCCGCGGCCCTTGGGCATGGTGAGGTAGCCGTGGATGGTAAGGCCATCGCGGCTCTTGTAGCTGATCGGCTTCATCTCCGCCAGATCGTTCTCGTTCAACCAGGGGTAGAGCGTGGCCAGTTCTTCCACCTTGTCAGCCGTGGCATCATAGAAGAAGTACTTGCCCGGCATGCGGTCGCTGCCCACCCAAACAATGGACTTGGTCTCGGTATCGTCCGATCCGTAGACCCAGGTCTCGTAGCCCTCGAACTTGGCGTCCATCTTGGCGTACATGGCCTCGGTCTCCTTGTCCAGGAAGTGGCGCTCGCTTTTTGCGCCGGTCCACGTGACCATGGTGAGCACCTTGCGCTTGCGGCTGTAGTCCAACCCATCCACGTCGTTGTCGGCGTTGGCGAACAGTTCCTTCACTTCCTTGCCGGTGGCCATGTCATACTCCACGATGGCGCTCTTGTCGCGGCCGTTGAGGTTGCTGCTGGCGTAGAGGTTCTTGTTGTCGAAGGTGAAGAACAACGGGCTGAAGCTGTCCTTGAAGTCGGTGCGCATGAACTCCTTGAAGGGTTCCTTGTCGCTGGCGCGGTGGTAGTACACACTGGTGACACCCTCGGTGCGGGTGGCGATGCGGATCACGCCGTTGTGGTCGGTCATCCAGCTCTCATAGTTCTCCTTGTTGTCGTACAGCGACCTGGCCTCGCCCGTTTCCACGTTGATGAGGTAGGGGTCGAAGATGCCGGGGTCGCGTTGGTTCATCTGTACCATGATGTGCTTCTCCATGCCCGGGATGTTGTGGAGGTCGTCCAAGGTGCCTGCTCGTACGCCCTTGGTAGGGGTGAGCGGCTTGGCGTCGGCGCCATTGGTGCCCACACTGAACACGATGAAGTTCTCATCGCCGTTGATGTCGCGGCTGTACACGATGCGGTCGCCCTTCCAGAAGTAGCCGCCGATGTCGCGCACGGTGTCCTGGGTGATCTGCGTGGCGGTGCTGTCGCCGATCTTCTGCACGAAGATGTTCATGCGGTTATTCCAAGGCGCCCGGTAGCTGAAGTACTGACCGTCCGGGCTGATGCGGAATCCCGCCTTCTCCGGGTTCTTGAAGAAGTCCTTCATGGCGATGATGGGGGGAGGGACCACGGTATTGGCGGCCTCCTGCTTGCCATCGCCGCAGGCGGTGAACAGGGCTGCGGTAATACCCACGGCCACGGCGAAGTGCCTGCCTTGGGTCATGGAACAAAGGGTTTTCATGCTGGTTGTGGTGAAAGTGACCTCAAAGGTGCGCTCCGGGGACCAATGGAGGCACTAAACTCCATGGACGGTTGGTGCGAGGGATGAGCAGTTGGGCCTTACCGACCGAAGCGGTACACCCACACCTTGTGGTCCGCCTCCACGGAATCGACCTCTGGCAAGCTGCTCCGCAGCCCTGACCGTAACGCGGTCGTTCGTTCGACCTCGTTCGCGGCCACCACCAGCACCCAGGTCTTCCGCGCTCCGAGGTCCACCGGAAGTTCGCCTTGCTCATCCACCGGGTAAACAAAGCCCTTGGCCAGGTTGGCCTGAAGGTTCTCTGGAACGTCCAATAGATCGCGGTCGGCATGCCAGGCATAGGTATGCATGTAGTACCAGGGATAGAGGAGCACAGGGGCGCCGGGCGACCGCCAAGCTTCCACCTGTTGCACTACACGGCTCGGATGAAGCCCATTGTCCTTCCAAGGCGTAAAGGTGACCACCATGCCCAGCCCGATCAAGGTCGCGAGCACGTTCCGAAGCCGGTCCATGGTGGCAATGGTTTCCACGGAAAGGGCTGCCAACAGCGCGAAACCAGGCGCAGCGTACACCAGGTAGCGGTCCAGGAACATGGGAACGACGAAGCTCACTGCGAACATGCCGAACATTGGAATGAAGGCCCAGACCAGGCCCCAGCGCATGCCGAGCGAACGGCAGCGGTCCTTTACACAGGCCGCAGCGATGAGCACGAGGGAACCGACGGCGAGCACCGGGACATTGCTCCACCGCCAGACCATGTTGTATAACTCCTCCGGGACCGGAGGCGTAAGCCAGGTCCCTTTACCTGCGCTCTGGGAGAAGCGTTCAGCGAAGATGAGGCCGTAGGGAAGGAACCAGACCATCGTGAACATGGCACTGTAGAGAAAGCCGCGCCGAAGTGGACGCAATTCCGGCATCGTAAGGACCAGCAGGCCCTGCAAGCCCACCACCAGCCAGCCGAAGAAGTGGGTGTAGACCAGGAGCACATTCAGCATGGAAAGGTGCAGCATGTGCCGCATGGGACCTCCTGGGCGTTCAGCGCTTTCCGTGGCCCGCACTAACACCCACATGCCCGTTATGGTCAACAGGGTGAAGAGCGAATAGGCGCGCACCTCATGGGCAAAGCCATAGTGGTAGTTGCTACAGGTGAAAAGGATGCTCGCCAACACGGCCACGCGCATGCTGCCGAGGTGGCGCGCCAGCAGGAACAGGGGCCAGACCGCCAATGCGCTGAACACGGCTGACGGAAAACGAAGCCAGGCCGCTTCGAACGGTACCAGCGCGCTCCAAGCCTTGATCAGCAGGAAATAGAGTGGCGGGTTGTTCTCTGTGCGGAACATGGTCCCAAGCCTCTCCCATGTTGCTTGCGACCAGAACACCGTGAAGGGCTCATCGTGTGCCAGTTCGTTCACGCCGAGCCACGCCAGTTTGAGCGCCAGGTTGAGCAGCACGAACACAAGTAGGAACAGGCGTTCCGTTCGGGTAATGGCCGACATCCGCGCGAAGCTAACCAGGTGGCCTACGCTGTGCGCCACATCACATAATGCGTTCCGATCCCGGGTATCTCGAACGAGGGGCCGATGGTGCTGAAGCCGAGCCGCTCGTAGAACGGTAGCGCTAGCAGCCTGGCATTGCACCAAAGGATGTCGGCGTGAAGGCCACGAAGTTCTTCTAGGGCCTGTTCCACAAGAAGCCGACCGGCCCCAATACCCCGATGAACGGGATGGGTGGCCATGCCACGCAGTTGCCAGGAGCGTTCGCCTGGGAGTGCAGGGTGCAACGCGGGCTGAAAGGAGGCGATGCAGATGCGTTTGCCGTCCCTTTCCACGGCAAGGTGGAACGCATCAGTGGCCTGGTCGATTGGCCAGTGGCAATCGTCCAAGGTGCCGCCAGGCCGCAGCACCAATAAACGCAGTGGGTGCGTTTCCTCGGCGGTGATGCGCACGACATGCATGGCTCAGTGTTGTTCGGTCCGACGGGATCGCACCTCGCCTTCCAATGCGGCGACCAAGTGTTCCAGGTCGCTCATGTGGACCTGTTCCCCCAGGTCCAGCGTGATCGTGCTGCCGTCCGAGACCTTCATCAGCAGACCGGCACCGTCACCGTCCGGCAAGTGCTGCGCTGCAGTGAACCCTTGCACGGCATGCCAGGTCCAGAGGGTTGAATGATCCATGAGGTCGGCGCTGTACCATGTCCGTTCAACCAACCGGAACCCTTCTCCGTCAACATGAACGGAACGTTCGGGTAGGGCCAAGGCGCCAACGACCAGGAGGGGGAGGGCGATGATCAGCGACCAGCGCGCGGACCTGGCCGACCATTTCACTTGATCGCCGCCCAAAGGGCGCGCCAGCCCGGCCGCCAATACAGCGAACCCGGCTGCGCTACCGATCGCGAGAAGCACGGCAATGCCGAGCCTTTCAAGAAGCGGTCCGGCGGAAAGCACGAGCGTCCTGGTATCGACCAAGTATCCGGCGCGGAACGGTGCGAACGCATGGCCGAGGGCATCGTCCGATGCCGGGCTCATCCAGTGCTCCAGTCCCCAATAGCCCAAGCGTAGGGCCAGAACGAGGCCCAATGCGAGCGCCAGGAACTGGAAGGCCTCCCGCGCATTGTCCGACCCTTCGGCCTTCATGTTATTTGAAATAGCGCATATCGTCGCCCGGCTTCAAGCCCTTCACCGCTGCCAGGATCAGGCGGATGACGTTCTCCACATCGGAACGGTGGACGGTCTCCACGGTGGTGTGCATGTAGCGCAAGGGCAGGCTGATCAAGGCGCTGGGCACGCCCGCAGCTCCATAGGCGAAAGCATCTGTGTCCGTACCTGTGGCGCGGCTCGCCGCCAGCCGTTGGAAGGGGATCTTCTCCTTTCCGGCAACGTTCACGATGTGCTTGAGCAACTTGTTATGCACGGCCGGTGCATAGCTCAGCACGGGGCCCTGTCCGCAGGCGATGTCCCCGCTCTGCACCTTGTTCATCATCGGGGTCTGCGTGTCGTGTGTTACATCGGTCACTATCGCCAGATCGGGCTTGATCCGTTCCACGATCATTTCAGCGCCACGGAGGCCGACTTCCTCCTGCACGCTGTTCGTTACGTACAGGCCGAACGGGAGCTTGGTCCGGCTCTCCTTCAGCATGCGGGCCACCTGCGCGATCATGAAGCCGCCCATGCGATTGTCCAGCGCTCGCCCGGTGAAGTTGCGGCCGTTCAGCACCATGAACTCGTCCACGAAAGTGACCACGCAGCCCACATGTACACCAAGTTTCTCCACTTCCTCCTTGCTGTCGCAACCGCAGTCCAGGAAGATGTTCTCCGTGGTGGGCACGATCTCCGTCTTGCCATTGCGAACATGGATGGCAGGCCACCCGAACACGGCCTTCACAATGCCTTTTTCCGTGTGGATGTTCACCCGCATGCTGGGGGCGATCATGTGGTCGCTTCCCCCGTTCCGTCGCACATAGATGAAGCCCTCCTTGGTGATGTAGTGGACGAACCAGCTGATCTCGTCGGCATGGGCTTCGATCACCACCTTGTACTTCGCCTCCGGGTTGATCACGCCCACCACGGTACCATAGGGGTCCACGATGTGGTCGTCCACGTAGGGCTTCACGTAGTTCAACCACAGCTTCTGGCCTTCGCTCTCAAAGCCGGTGGGTGAGGGGTTGTTCAGGTAGCGTTCCAGGAAATCAAGCGCTTTCTGGTCGAGTATGCTCTTGGTGGTGGTCTTCTTGGCCATGGTGGAATGGTACGTTCGGTCAACGAGCGGTGATCCTATCGGATGCCCGGCAAAGCTATCCGACTCATCGTGTGGGAACCTTGAAAGAGCCGATCGCGTATGAACAGCGCCGTATTAACATGCATGACCCATGCTCAACGCATTGCATCGCCTTCTGTTCGTAGCGTTCATGGCGCTATCCATGCTTCCGCTCAGTGCCCAATCCGCAGGCGCCACGGACCCTGCGAGCAGCAAGCGCGCCGCCGAGCTCATGAAGCAGGCCGACCGTGCCGCACAGGCCGGACCAGCCCAGTTCGTTCACGCTGAGACCCTGTTCGAGGAGGCCCTGAAGCTGGACCCCGACAACGTGGAACTGAACACCCGCATGGGCCTTTGCCAGTTGAACGGACCGCATCGCCACAAGGCGCTTGCCTATTTCATCAAGGCACAGGAGCTCGCGCCGGACCAGCCCCGTATCCATTTTCTCACTGGTTATGCCTACCAGCTCAATGCCCAGTGGGACAACGCCATTGCGTGTTACGAGCGGCACAAGCGCGCCAATGTGATGCCCGATACCGATCCACGCTATAACATGGCCGACAAGCACCTGGCCGAATGCCGTAACGGCCGCACCTTCATGGGCGGTCCTGTGCAGGCCGAAGTGCGCGGCCTTGGCACGGACCTGAATTCCGATCGTTCGGATTATGGGGCCCTTTTGTCCGCCGATGGGAACACGCTCTGGTTCACCTCCCGCAGGAAGCTGAGCGACGATGCCAAAGTGAACAAGGCCACCGGTGACCATTTCGAGGAGATCCTGGTGAGCCGCCTGGTGAACGGTCAGTGGACGGCACCCGTGCCCGAGCCTGCCCCTTTGAACACTCCTGGGAATGATGCCAGCGTGGGTCTGCTCGCCAGCGATGGCACCATGATCCTGTACCGGGATATGAAGGGGAAAGGTGATCTTTTCGAGTGCCATCAACTGAATGGCCAATGGTCCGCACCGGTGCCGTTCGGCCCCGCCATTAATTCAGCTGCACACGAAAGCAGTGCCTGGCTCAGCGCGGACAGGCAGTGGATCTACTTCGTAAGCGACCGCCCGGACGACAATGTGGGCGGCCAGGACATCTACCGCAGCCGCTGGGACGCCACCTTGAACGCGTGGGGACCAGCAGAGAACCTGGGCCCCGATGTGAACACCATTCACGATGAGGAGGGCGTGTTCCTACATCCCGATGGGCAGACCTTGTACTTCAGCAGCCGGGGTCATGCCACCATGGGCGGCTACGACATTTTCCGTACGCGATTGGTGGATGGTCGCTGGACCAAGCCGGAGAACCTGGGGTGGCCGATCAACTCGCCGGACGATGATCTGTACTTCGTACTGTCGCCCGATGGGCATTCCGGTTACTTCAGTTCCATACGGTCCGAAGGCATGGGCGACGACGACCTGTACCATGTGATCATGGACAAAGTGGCGAGCGTGGTGCCCGCCACCACCCGGTAACTTTGGCGCTGCGCCCAAGAGGCGCGGCTGCGCATGGATATCACCACTCCGCCAGGGGATCCCGCCCCGTTACGAACGGCCGACGGTTCGCTCACGTTGCGCAGTGCGCAATGGGGTGAGCAGTACCACAGCATGCATGGTGCCGTTCAGGAAAGCACGCACGTCTTCATCAAGGCCGGGGCCGAGCATGTCCAAAAGCGCGAACTGGACGTGCTGGAAGTGGGCCTGGGTACCGGTTTGAACCTGCTGCTGACCTGGGTACGATGCCTCGAAGGGAAATGGACCGTTCGATACACCGCCTTGGAGCCATTCCCGTTATCGCAGGATCGACTGGATGAACTGGGGCATTGTGAGGAACTGGCATGGCCCGGACTGCATGAGCCCTTCATCAGGAACATGACGGCCCGATCGGGTGTATGGCAGGAGCCCATGGGTGGTCTCGCCTTCCGGAGGATGGCAACGCCCGTGCAGGAACTGGAAGAGGAGGATGCCTATGACGTGGTCTTCTTTGATGCATTTAGTCCCGACACACAACCCGGTATGTGGACGAAGGAGGTCTTCGACCGGATGTATCGTGCGTTGCGTGCGGGGGGAGTGCTGGTGACCTATTGCGCGAAAGGCGATGTGCGCCGCACCATGCAGGCCGCCGGATTCCACGTGGAGCGCTTGCAGGGACCGCCCGGTAAACGCGAAATGCTCCGTGCCACCAAACGACCCATGTGAACTGGAACGACCGGTCCAGTTGTTGTAGCGATACCTACGTTAACCCTGACCATGTTCACCATTCGCGTCTATGGCCTGTTGATCGAGAGCGGGCGTGTGCTGGTCTCTGATGAGCTGATCAAGGGGCAACGCATCACCAAGTTCCCGGGAGGAGGATTGGAATATGGTGAGGGACTGAAGGACTGCCTGGTGCGCGAGGTGTGGGAGGAGATCGGGGTCGAGGCCTTGGATGTCCGGCATTTCTACACCACCGACTTCTTCCAGCAGAGCGCGTTCCACCATGATCCCCTTCAGGTGATCAGTGTGTACTACCTGTTCCGTGTGCATGATCCGTCCTCGATCCCGGTGGTCGACGAGCCCTTCCAAGGGTTGGTAACGCCAGGTGGTCCGGAGGTGTTCCGGTGGGTTCCCCTCCTGCAGGACAAGGAGGAGCTGCTCAGCCTGCCCATCGATCGGGTCGTGTGGCGGATGCTGGTGGGAGGCTAATGCAGAGGGTTGGTCGAGCGACTAACTTTGGTAAACGTCCACCGATCGACATTGCTCATGAGATACATCGTTGTCCTCTTCCTGCTCCTTGCAGTGTTCCCCTTGATCGCGCAGCCTGCCGGTCAACCTCGCACCCTGTTCGGCGACAGCCTGGACCTGACCGGCGGCTATTTCGGTATGACCGCGCGTTACACCAATGTGCTGTCCAATGATGCCGTATTGCTGGGATTCAGCGGTGGTGTTGTCATTGGTCATCGGATCAACATCGGTCTGGCCGGTTGTTGGAGCACAAGCGTGCTGAAGAACCCGGCCTATGAGCAGGTGCTGCGCGAACGCGAACCGAACATCGACCTATCGGGCCTGGAACTGCGCTACGGATATGGTGGTTTCCTCATTGAACCCATCATCTTCCATCGATCCGCAGTGCACCTGTCCGTGCCGGTGATCATTGGCGTTGGTGGTGTTTCCTACAGCTATCCACCACCGAACAGCAACAATTACCAGCGCAACCGTACGGACGGCCAGGCCTTCTTCGCCTTGGAACCGGGCCTTGAGCTGGAACTGAGCATCGTGAGCGCGCTCCGGCTCGGCGTGGGTGGATCGTTCCTGTACACGAGCGACCTGGACCTGCCCGCCACCTCGGCCGATCTGCTCCGAACGGCCATGGGTAGAATGACGCTCAAGTTCGGCGTGTTCTGATCGGCATCTTTTACTGCGCACTGGGCTGGCGTCAGGCCCCAAGCCTCCGCATCACGAACGATTCGACGCGCTCGAACAACGCGTCGGGTTCCAGCGTACGCCACTGCAGGGCATTGAGCTTTCCTCCCAGCAGGAAGTACTGATCGATGTTGGCGCGTTGCAGGTCCTCCTGCACGTGCGGCCTGAAGTTGAGCAGCGCGATCCATCCATCCGCGTCGTTCACTTCATCGAACCATTCGCTATAGTACTCCTCGTCGCTCGCGTGGAAGTTCAGCACGTTCTCGCCGATCAGGATGAACTTGCCGATCCCTTGCGCCATCAGGTGTTCCACGATGTTGCGCTTCAAGATCATGATGTCGTTATGCAGCAGGTCGTTCCACTCGCCGATGAGCTCCAGGATCACATAGCCTTCGTCGTAGTCGGTGTAAAGCTGCTTCAGGTAGAGCGTGGCGCTGCCGATGCTCTCCCACTGGGGATGGATCACATGGTCGTACACGGCATTCGTGAACTCGAACTCGCTATGCTCCTCTCCGAAGAAGGGGGAGCGGTCATCCTCCTCGGCGGTGTACTTGTGCCGCCAGTTCCAGAATGGCTCGATGTCGTGCATGACCGGGAGTGAAAGGGTGATGCCTGTTCCCTGTGGAGGGCTTAGAGGTTGTGTCCAGCCTCAATGGCGCGACGCACACTCCCGTAGTGGCGCAGCATTTCGTTGGCCTTGGTGTAGTCCACCTTCAGGCTGTCCATCACCATCCGAGTTCCCCGATCAATGAGCTTGTTGTTGCTGAGCTGCATGTCCACCATGCGGTTGTCTTTCACGCGTCCAAGCTTGATCATCACGCTGGTGCTGATCATGTTCAGCACCAGCTTCTGGGCGGTGCCGCTCTTCATGCGGGTACTTCCGGTCACGAACTCCGGTCCAACGGCCACCACGATGGGATGCTTCGCGATGGCGGCCACCGGACTGCCCGGGTTGCACGTGATGCAGCCGGTAAGGACTCCGTGCTCATTGCACTCCTCAAGCCCTCCGATCACGTAAGGTGTGGTTCCGCTGGCCGCTATGCCGATCACCGTATCGTCCGGGCCGATGTGGTGCTCCTGAAGGTCCATGTATGCTTGTTGGGTGTCGTCCTCCGCGAACTCCACGGCCTTGCGGATGGCGGTGTCGCCCCCGGCTATGATACCGATCACCAGCCCGTGCGGTACGCCAAAAGTGGGCGGGCACTCACTGGCATCCACAATGCCCAGCCGTCCACTGGTACCGGCACCGATGTAGAACAGTCGGCCACCGCGCCGCATGCGTTCTACGATCGCGTCCACCAATGCCTCAATGGCCGGCAAGGTCTTTTCCACGGCCAGGGGCACACTGCGGTCCTCGGTGTTCATGTGGCGGAGCAGGTCGCCTGTGGACATGTGCTCCAGATCGTTATAGCGCGAGGTGCTTTCGGTGAGACGTTCCATGGTGGTGCAAAGATCGTTCACCGGAAAAGGAAAGGGCCGCCCGGAGGCAGCCCTTTCTTCAGGTAGTTCAGGATGACCTTAGTCAAGCATCAGCTTGCGGGTCACGGCACCCTCCGCGAAGCGCAAGCTCACATGGTAGGCACCGGCGGTGAGGCCCTGACGCTCGATAGTGACCTGGCGACCGTTCACGTTGGCGGTACGCACCAGGCGGCCGTTGATGTCGTAGATCTCGTAACGCTGGATGATGGCCTCGGCGCTGGTCACCGTGAAGCGATCGCTGGCCGGGTTGGGGTACAGCTCCACACCTTGGGCGATGGCACTGGCCTCATCGATACCCACCAAAGAGCAGGGGCCCAGTTGCAGGGCGCACACGATACGCGGGTTCATGTAGCCCATGACGGTGTCGATGTAGGTGCGGCCCTTGGTGGGGCTCATGTCCGGGTTGCTGGACAAGCTGGCCATGTGCGCAGTGATGCCTGGGGCCACTTCGGTCTGGGCGATGGCGCTGTTCGGGTCCCACCACTGCCAGGGGCTGGCCTCTTCCTGGGCGGGTGCTGGCCACAATGGGCGGACCATCGGGAACAGGCCTTCTGTACCGGTGTTGATCAGCACGCTGTTGGCGGCGTGCGTCTGCGTGGTGCCGTAGAGGGCACGTGCGCGGTTGGTGAAGGGGTTGTTGCTGGGCAGGTTATCGAAGCTGCTGTTGTTGCCGTAAGTGTTCACCAATTGCATGAACAGGTTCGAACCCTGCACCGGAACCACAGGACCGCCGGTGGTGGGCACGATCACGATCCCCTCGGTGAAGGGAGCGAAGGGGTCGAACACCGTGTGGAAGGCCACCATCGGCGCATCGCCAGGAGCGAGCCAGCTGGTATCGGCCAAGGCGCCACCCATGTTCACGCAGAACTGGGCGTCGTGGTTCTGGCCATTAGGGCGATACAAGGTCAGTTGGCCATTGAAACCGTCCAGGTTACCCACCAGGTTCGTGTCCACGTAGCTCACATTGGGATTGAACGGATCAGGCCGGAACTTCTCGATGAAAAGTTCGGCGCCCTCGTCCAACGTAGCGTTGGCCAATGATATGTAACCGCCAGTACCCTCACCGATCACGATCACCTTGTCAGGATCGATCCGGTAGGTGTTCGCATCGGCTTTCAGGGTACGGGTGCACTGGCGCACATCATGAACGGCCCGGTAGATGGCATTGAGCAACTGCCCGCGACGCTCCTGTTCGGTGGCTGCCAAAGGGTTCCAGCCGCCGCGGTAGCTCATGCTCACGGCCACATAGCCACGGCGGGCCATGCGCTTGCACATCTCCACGGCACTGCTGTCCTTGCGGGTCCCGTTCGGGCTGCCATTGATGGGCGGGGGCAGGGCGTTGCCGGTGTGCACGTAGATCACCAGCGGACGTTCCGTTACAGCGTCGAGGGCCTGGTCAGGCTGGTAGATATCCATCTTGATGTCCAACACTTTCACTGCCGTGCTGGGGTCCGCTGGGTTGAAGTAGGCAGCGGGGATGGGCTGGCCCAAGGACACTGCGGTCTGCAGCGCCACCAGATCGGTGGGCACCAGGGGCGAGGAAAGGTTCGAGGTCAGGAAGTTCACGTTGGTGCCGTAGGTCACATCGTTGGTGATGGTGATCTGGGCGTTCGTGAACACCTCGTTGATGTATCGCTGCTGGGCGCTGGCCGCAGTGGCCAGGCCAAGTGCCGCGGTTACAAGGGCAAGGGGTAGCGTTCGGTTCATGTGGTCGATCGTTTGTGTGGCTAAAGGTAGGTGCGGATCGGCGTATCAGCGCTTGTCCAGTTCATAAACCAATTGGAGGTAGGCGAGTCGGCCCACAAAGGGTCCGCCGAACACCATCAGGACGCGGTTGTCCACCATGCGGTCCAACCGCTCATCCCCGGGCACTTCAGGGTCGAACAGGGGCACCAGGCCCAAAAGGTTGCTGGCCCCCAGTTTAACCGTCAGATGCTGCACGGGGAAACGCACGTTCACCTGTGCGTCCACCATATCGTAGCTCGGAATCGGGCCCGTGAACTGGGGTGAGCCGGTGAACGTGAAGCCCTGAACGAATTTCCAATTGATGCCGAACCCAAGGTTGGGTTTGCCTGTGAACGGCACTTTCAGGTCATGGCCGGTGAAACTCAAGTTGAATTTGTTCTCGGGCGTATTGAAGGCGGGGATGATGGGGTCGTCCTCACCGGTCACCAGCTTGTTGTAGCTGTAGTTCACGCCGTAGGTCATTTTCTTGCGGTAGTAGCTCACGCCGAGGTTCGCCCCCTGGGTCCGTACCATGCTGGTGGCATTGGCCGAAAGGCGATAGGCTTGGATCCCACCGGAAGGGAATCCTGGGGCCAACGGATCATCGAACCGTGCGCTCACCCCGAAAATGAATCCGATGAAGTCGGTATACCAACTGCTGTAGGCGCTGGCGTCGATGTAGAATTTCTCCCAATGCGTTCCACGGTAACCGGCCTCAATGGTCCTCACCTGTTCGGGACGGATCCGGTCCACATTGAAGTATTCCAGCTTCGACAGGCCTTCCAGCAGGGAGGGTGTCGAACGATATTCATTGAAGCTTTCAATGGTGATCAGGCTGTCCTTTCCGGCCTCGAACTGGCCATCCACGTTACCCAACAGGATCGCCCGGCCCACGTTGTAGTACAGGTACTGGTCGGCCAGGGTGGGATTGCGGATGGCACTGCTGAACGAAACGCGGAACACGCGGTCCTCCTTCGGTGTATATACCAGCGTGGCAGCAGGGGAGAAGAGGGCGTTGAAGTTCTGGTTCTTGTCCATCCGGATCGTGACCGTGGTCTTCAACTTGTTCTCCATGAATTTCTTCTCCAGACCGGAATACACGCCGAATTCGCTGTTGCGGATCACCACATTGCCCGTATCGCGGAAAATGGTGCCCGCGCTGTTGGGCAGGTATTGGCGGTAACTTCCACCGAGGATCACTTCGCCGAAGGCCGGCTTGAAGCGGTATTCGCCCATGCCATGGGCCAGCATGCTTCGATCGTAGAACAGGGAGCCTCCCTCCGTGAAACGCTTGCCAGTGATCTCGGCCAGTTTATCGTCGAAACGCTGTGTGCCCACGAGATAGGCCGGTGTGAGGCGGACCTGGGCGCTGTTCAGGCGGTTCACCGAATCGGCCACCATCTGGTGGTACATGGTGTACAGGTCCTGGTTGTCGGCCACGAACTGGGTGATGTACGCATCATAGGCTTCTGCCGAGGTGATGCCCTGTGCCGGTGCTTCGGATGGGGTGTAATACCCAGGCACCGTCTCGTTCAACAGTCCGGGGTTCAACGCCGAACCGATCCAGCTGTCCCAAAGATTGAAATAGGCCGTGTTCCAATCCTTCGTTGTACCGCTTGCTTCCTGGAGGCGCACGCCGGTGGTGAAAATGTCGTAGGTCTGGCCGGCATCCTCATGTGTGACATAACCCCGTACGAACCAGGTACCCTCCTTGCGGAATTCCAAGCGGTGCTGGAAGAACTGCACGTTCTGCAGGCGGTAGCGGTTCTCACCTTGATATACCGTGCTGCCCGTGCTGTAGTTGCTGGCCAGGATGGCTTCCACGCTGTCACGGATCATATAGTGCAGGCTAAGGCCGGCCTTAAGGTTGTTCGTGCCGTAATCCACCAGGTCGGTCTCCTTATAGCCGGGGCGCAGGAAGATGCCGAGACCATGGTAGTCGCGACGTTCGGCGGCCGTGCGGCTGTAGTTGTTGTTCACCGTCGTGTTCTCGTCCCCGTAGATGTTCACCGCATCGTAGCGGCCAGGGTTGCCCACTGGTGTTGGCGAGTTGACCGTTGCCCGGTAGTCCTCGGCATACCAGTCCTCGGCCTGCATGGCGAACAGGTTGAGCTTGTAGGCAAATCGGTTCTTTCCGTTCTTATCCTTGAAAACCTCTGCCCAGCGCACGGCGCCTTCCAACAGGCTGCGTTCGCCGGCCTTTGCACTGATGCTGAGCCCGGGGAACATCCAGGGGCTTTTGGTGGTCATGTTGATCACCCCGTTGAAGGCACCCGGGCCGAAGTAGGCCGTGCTGGCCCCGGCGATCACCTCCACTTTCATCACGTCCAGGTCACTGGCGCCAAGGAAGTTGCCCAACGAGAAATTGAGCCCGGGGCTCTGGTTGTCCACCCCATCGATCAGTTGCAGGGAGCGCACCGGGCTGGTGCTGTTGAAGCCGCGGGTGTTGATCACTTTGAAGCCCATGCTGGCAGCCGTCATGTCCACACCTTTCAATGTGCCCAGGCTCTCGTAGAAGTCGCCGCTCGGGGCCTCGCGAATGGCGAGCACATCCATGCTTTCCACGGTGAGCGGTGCCTGCTTCTGCTTTTCAGTGATGCGGCTTCCCACCACCTCGGCCTCTTTCAGCAGTACCTGATCAGTGCCCAGCTTCACCTTGATGGGTTGGTCGGTGGTCTTCACCACCACGTCCTGTGCGGTATATCCGATGAAGCTCACGGTGAGCGTGCAGGGCAGTGCCGTCTCCACGGTCATGTCGAACTTGCCATCGATGTCGGTCACGGCGCCGGTGGTTGTGCCCTTCAGCACCACGTTCGCCCCGATCAGGGTCTCGCCGGTAACGGCATCCGTGACCATGCCGCGTAACCGCTGCGTCTGTGCCTGCATGGCAGCAGAGAGGAAAAGCAGGATGGCCAGGTGCAGGATTCGCGACAAGTGCTGTGTATCGGCCTTCATCCGCGTGGGGTGTTCAGTGGAGTCGGGCTCCAAGATAGACGGTGGAACATTCGATACAAATGGTGTCCTGTTCGTGTTGTTCACATGCCCCGGGCCATGGCCGAGGCCATCGCCACCATCAGGATCAACGGGGGCAGCTGGGCCAGGGAAAGCAGCGCCAGGAGGGGTGCTTGTGAAAGCCCGGGCACACGGCCCTTTCGCAGGTCCATGCGCCAGCGCACCAGTGTGACCATGGGCAACAGCTCGAACAGGAACACCAGACCGAACAGCCCCATCTTGGCCAGGAACCAAGGGCTTTCCACATAGTAGCTGGTGCCTTTCTCCAGGCCTCCGAACGCGCGCCACAGGCCGGTGGTCAACCACAATAGCGCGGCCACGCCGTACCAATTGTCCGCCAGGAACACGGCTGGCAGATCGTTGGTGTCCGTTGTGCGCCGGAGGGCCCTGGCGCGGGCATACACCGCCGCCAACCCGATGGCCAGCGGGAGCAGGTGAAGAACGGCCAGGGTGTAGCGCAGGTCCATGGTTCGGCGGTGGTTGTCCGGATGCGAACATAGCGGTCGGCACCGTTGGTGCGTTTACCCGAACTTTGGGCCCATGGCCATCCATTTCACCAGTTTTGGCGCCTCGGGTACCGTTACGGGCAGTAAACACCAGTTGGAGGTTCAACGAGCGGATGGCTCCAGCACGCGATTGCTGCTGGACTGTGGTATGTTCCAAGGGGAGGCCTTGGCGGCATCGCGCCACCGCGACCCCAACCGGCATTTCGGCTTCGACCCGACGGATATCGATGTGCTGGTGCTCAGTCATGCCCATGTGGACCACAGCGGGCTGATCCCGCGCTTCGTGGCCGAGGGCTACAACGGCCCCATCTGGTCCACCCCGGCCACGCGCGACCTGTGCGCGATCATGTTGGAGGACAGCGCCCGCATTCAGGAGTACGATTTCGAGTTCGAGGTGAAGCGCGCCCGCAAACGTGGCCGTGCCTTGGAGCACGAGGGTCCGTTGTACACCAGCGCCGATGTGCCACCGGCGCTGGCCCTGTTCGAAGCGCTTGACTACGCGCAACCCAGGGAGATCGCACCGGGCATCACGTTGTTGTTCACGGACACGGGCCACATCCTTGGCAGCGCGGCCGTTCATCTTACCATCGATGATGGCACGGAGGTGGTGCGGTTCACCTTCACCGGTGATGTGGGGCGCTACGTGGACCGCCTACTACCCGAGCCGGTCCGCTTTCCGCAGGCGGATGTGATCGTCTGCGAGAGCACCTACGGCGACCGGGACCATTCTCCCGTGGCCGAGGCCGAGGAGGAGCTTCTGCGCCATGTGACCGAGGTGTGCGTGGAGCGCCAGGGCCGATTGGTGATCCCTGCCTTCAGCATTGGCAAGACCCAGGAGATCCTGTACACCCTGAACGCACTGAGCAATGCAGGTCGCCTGCCGCGCATCCCGGTCTTCGTGGACAGTCCGCTGGCCATCAGTGCCACCGGGATCGTACGTCGTTACCCGCATTTGTTCCGCGAGGAGGTGCGTGAGGAACTGTTCCGCGACCCGGACCTGTTCTCGTTCCCTGGTGTGCAGTTCGTACGTGAGCCGGAGGAAAGCAAACGGCTGAACAACGTCAAGCGTCCGTGCATCGTCATCAGTGCCAGTGGCATGATGGAAGCAGGACGTGTACGACATCATTTGCGGCATGCACTGCCCGACCCCAACAATGCGGTCCTGGCGGTGGGGTTCTGTGCGCCTGGCACGCTGGGGCACGAACTGCTGAGCGGTGCGCGCGAGGTGCGCATTTTCGGCGAACCGGTGCCGGTGAACGCCGAGATCCTGCGGATGGAGTTCTACAGTGCCCATGCCGATCGGGGCGAACTGGTACGATTTCTCTCCTGCCAGCGACCTGAAAAGGTGCGCCAGTTGTTCCTGGTCCATGGCGTGGAGCGCGCGTTGCTGGGGCTCAAGGACCTGTTCATGCAGCAAGGCTTCAAGGATATTGCCATTCCACGCAACGGCGAACATTTCGTGATCTGAGGCATATGTTGAAGGAAGTCATGTCAGGTGTTCGAGGAAGGCTTTGGTGCACCTTCCATCTGTTGGCCATGTTCTTCGCGACGACCGCGGTCGCTCAGCCCATCTGTGACCCCGCGGGCAATGTGCTGATCTACTCGAACTACGAGGGTGGCTACCTCACCATCAACGTGGACCAGAACATCCCGAACTTGAAGGTCGGCATCACCACTTACGAGGCCACACAGGTCACCTTCGTAGGACCCTTTGTGGGCAACATCACCGAGGTGGTGTATGCCGGGTACGGCGATGTGAACAACACCGCTTGCGGCCCCAACATCCCTGCGGTCTCCATGATCGGTGTACCTCCGAACATCGTCAGCAACTACAGCATCTCCGCCGGCGATGTGCCCATTGCCACGCACCTGGGGCAGGTCATCGGAGGCGTTTCGCTGGTGAACTGCATCGTTTCGGGTGATGCCTGCAACCAGTTGAACACCGGTGGCGGCAACAGCAGCCCGCAGATCGTGGCTTTTTACCTGGACATTTTCGGGCCAGGCAGTTCGCTGTATGCCCATTGGACCGATTACAACTGCTTTCCAGGTACCCTCAATGTGAGCGATGGAGGCACCTGTTGCCTTCAAGCGCCCTCGGGGACGATCAATCCCATCTACGTGGACCGCGACCAGTATTCCTTTTTTCCGCCCGATACAGTGCTCTGCACGCCCAGCATCACGCTGAACCCAGGCGCCATTTATCCGTTGCTGGTGCAACCGCCGGCCTATACCGGATATCTCTGGAGCACCGGCGCCACCGGCCCAACGCTCACGGTGACACAGCCGGGCACCTACTGGTTCACAGCCACCGACTATTGCCACACCAACATCAACACCAACTACCTCAGTGATACCATCGTGGTGCTGCCTTGCTGCGGGCTCGATGCGGACGTTGCTGTAACGGCCATCACCTGTGCCGGAGCGAACAATGGCAGCCTCACCGCTTCGGCCACCGGCCCCGGACCGTTCACCTACACCTGGAACACCGTACCTCCGCAGACAACCGCCACCATTACCGATCTGGGACCAGGCACGTATACAGTGACCGTGGCCAATGATGTGTGCGATACCACCATCACGCGGGTGCTCACCGACCCGGACCCCATGAACGTGCAGGTATTCGCACCAGGTGTTGTCTGTGCGGGCAGTCCGGCATTGCTTGAAGCGGATGTTGAGGGAGGCACGGAGCCCTACCAGTATGCGTGGAGCTCTGGTGGTGCGGGTGAGACCGAGACGGTGGCCCCGTTGAACGACACGCAATACACGCTCACGGTGACCGATGCAACAGGTTGCTCCGTGACGGCCAACGTGCTGGTGGATACGGAACCGGCGCCGATCGCCACCATCGCGGTGGCCGATACGGCGTGCGCCGGTCTTGGCATCGTATTACAGGCCTTCGTGCAGGGAGCCGATTCGTTGGTGTGGACCTGGGGTGATGATGGGTTCAGCAACGATGCGGTGCCGCTTGCCGTTTTCCAGACACCCGGATGGAACGAGGTCACGTTCCAAGCGTTCCAGGAGGTAGGGTGTCCGAGCCCGCTCATTGTGGATAGTGTGTTCGTGCGGGAGTCGGCGCTGGCCTCCTTGCGCATCAATCCCGTGACGTGTTCGAACGAAGTACGGTTCCTGCTCGATGCGCAACGGTCCGACAGTTGTGCGCTCTTCTTGAACGATGAACTGGTGAACACCGCCTGCGACGGGTTCGTGAGCGTGGTATTGCCCAGTGAGGGCGACTTCGACCTGGTCTATTTCGCCTACCGCCTGGATGGTTGCAACGACACGTTGATGCAGCAGGTTTCGGTCGCCGAGGAACCGCTGCTCTACCTGCCGAACGCCTTCTCGCCCAACAATGATGGGATCAATGATGTGTTCCCTGCAGTGGTCTACGATGATCCATCCAACTACACCATGCGCATCTTCGATCGTTGGGGTGCGGAGGTATGGACCACCACCGACCCCTTGGTGCAGTGGGATGGCAGTCTTTCCGGCGAACAGGCGCAGGTGGGCGTGTATGCCGTGCTTGTGGAACGCAAGAACCCCTGCACACAGGAGCTCGAACGCCAGTTGGGGCATGTGACACTGGTGCGTTAAGGGGTCACTTCCTTGTGAACCGGGGTCGGCACCCTGGTAAGCGCGGTGTTCAAAGCTCAGCTCCGGAATCCGAGCACGCTACGAAGTTCAGATGGTAGCGCGGGCAATTTGCGCCGCTCGAACAGGAAGCTGCTCAGGTCGGCCACCTCGCTGAAGATGTAGTGGCTGTCCATGGCGCCCTTGAGGTAGGCCTTGCCCGTGCTTCCTCCGGTGCCCACGCGCAGTCCGATCATGCGGTGCACCATGTTGATGTGGCGGCTGCGCCAGGCGGCCATACCCGCATCAATGTCGAGCAAAATCTCCAGGAACCGGAAGGGCTGCTGAAAGATCGGTTCGTCGCGGTACAGCATGATGAAGAGCGCATTGCGGGCCGCAGCGGGGGATAGCCTGCGATCCGCATCGCCATCCACGAAGATCTTCTTCCATAGGGCGGCGTTCTCGGTCTCGCCCTGCACCAGACTGGCGGAATAGAGTTCCTCCAGTTGCTGGAAGAAGGCCTTGCCTCCCTGCGGCCAGTAGCGCGCTTCCAGGAACGGCATGCGCTCCAGCCACTTGTTCACCAGTTCGAGCAAAGTGGGCATGGTCTCCAAAGCTTCGATCTGCGCCTTGTGCTCGGGCTTCAGCTGGCTGGTGTAGTACTGCTTACCGAAGCGTGCCTCCATGCGCAGGCCGAGCCGTGCCTCCAAGACCTTGAACTGCATGCTCTGGAAACCGCTGGCCGGCCGAAGCAGGTCGCGGAAGTCCAGGAAATCCAACGGGGTCATCGTCTCCATGATGTCCATCTGATGCACCAGTACACCAAGGATGGTCTTCACGCGATGCATGCGATGCACGGCGATGTTCAACTCCCCGCCATTATCATCCACATGGTGGTCGGAGAACAACTCGATCACACTACCCACCTCGTGCAGCACCTGTTTGAACCAGAGCTCATAGGCCTGGTGGATCACGATGAACAACATCTCGTCGTGCGCCTTCACGCCGTGCTTGTCGCTCTCAGGGGCCTGCGCGCCCAGGATCTTGTCCAGTTGCAGGTAGTCGGGGTAGTACACGTTGCTCATACGCTTACAGGGACCACGCTTCAAAGGGTCCGCGCCAAATGTAACCGGCACCGGTGTACCGGTCCTGATCGCGGTCAGTGCCGTGGTGGCATACCTTCGAAGCATGCTGTTGCCCCGCATGTCCGTGTGTGTGTGCCTCCTGTTCATGGGCTCCGTATCGGCCCAGACCGGGGTAGCACCTTTGCGTTCCTCTTCCGATGCCGGTCAGCGGGTGTTCGACCAGCGTGTCCAACGCGCTTCAGCTCCTATTGATACCACGGTTCACGAACTGGCCGCAGTGGACGTGGCACCGGTCTATCCAGGTGGCGATGGGGCCTTGTTCGGGCATTTGGCGCAGGCGCCTGGTTGCGTGCTGGAGGGATGGAACGCCGATGGGATGGCGCGGACCAAGGTCATGCTCCGCTTCGTGGTGGAAGCGAACGGTTCGGTCTCGCAATTGACCATCGACGAGCCAGTGGACGCTGCGTTGCGCCGCCATGCAAGTTGTGCCGCAGGGACCTTGCAGCGGTTCACGCCGGGTGCCAAGGACGGCCGCGCAGTGCGTACGTTGTTACGACTGCCCTTGCAATACGAGCCGCGTTGATCTCGTCGGACCCTGAAAAGTCCTGATGTTTTGCGATGTGCCATAAAGCAGAACGCGCCCATTGGGCGCGTTCCGTACTTGACACCTGAATGTGATCACTTCGACGAGGGTGCGGCCTGGAGCTGCTGGCGCTTCTCCATGGCTGCATCACGCTTCGCCTTGCGCATCACTACGAATTTCTCGTATTGTTCGGCCGTGAGCAGCGCCTTCACGCGACCATCGTACTTGTCGGCGAGGACCTGTGCGCGGGCCTTCTTGGCCTCGCCTTCCAGACCGGCCTTGTTCAGTTGGTCCATGGCGGCGGCGTGGTCCTTGTTGATGCCTGCGAGCTGGGTGGCTTGCTCATCGTTCAACCCGAGCTCCTTCACCATTTCAGCGGTCAGTTGGTCTGCGCGGGCCTCGGGTGATGTCTTTTCGGCTTGCGCCTTGGTGGCCACGGTCGGCTGGGTGGTCGTTTGGGCGTGCACGCCCAGGGAGGCGATGAGCAGGGAGGCGAGGAGGATACGTTTCATGTTGGTCTGGTCGTTGTTTCGAAAGATAAGACGCACGGACCGTGCCAAAGGTTTATTGCTCACAGTCCGGCCATGGCAAGGTATTTCATCTCGGTGAATTCCTCGAGGGCATGGTGCGAGCCCTCCCGGCCCATTCCGCTCTCCTTCACACCACCAAAGGGCGCCACCGCCGTGCTGATCAAGCCGGTGTTGAGGCCCACCATGCCGTATTCCAAGGCCTCGGCCATGCGCCAGCTCCGCGCCAGATCACGCGTATACACATAGGCGGCCAGTCCATAGCGCGTGTCGTTCGCCAAGGTGATGGCCTCTTCTTCCGTGTCGAACACCGTTACGGGGGCGACAGGACCGAACACTTCCTCCCTGAAGCACGCCATTCCGGGTGTAACACCGGTAAGCAGTGTGGGGTGGAAGGCCCGTTTGCCCGCGCGTGTGCCACCGGAAAGCACTTGTGCGCCTTGGGCCACGGCATCGGCCACCACACGTTCCACGTTGGCAAGGGCCTTGTCGCTGATCAAGGGTCCCACTTGTGTACCCGGCTCCAGTCCATGGCCGATCTGTAAGGTGCGGATCCGTTCGGCGAGCATGGGCACGAAGCGATCGGAAATGCCGCGTTGAACGAGGATGCGGTTGGCGCACACGCAGGTCTGTCCCGCATTGCGGAACTTACTGGCCATGGCGCCTTCCACTGAGGCCTCGAGATCGGCATCATCGAACACGATGAAGGGGGCGTTGCCCCCCAGTTCCAGCGAGACCTTCTTCACCGTGCCGGCGGCCTGGGCCATCAGTTGTTTGCCAACTGAGGTGCTACCGGTAAAAGTGACCTTTCGCACGAGCGGGTGGGTGGTCAGCACCTCGCCCACACCCTTGGCATTGGTGGTGGTCAGCACGTTCAATACACCGGCAGGCAGGCCCGCTTCATGGGCCAGTGCAGCAAGCGCCAGTGCAGAGAGCGGGGTCTCCTCGCTGGGCTTCAATGCCACCGTGCACCCTGCTGCGATCGCGGGGGCCACCTTGCGCGTGATCATGCTGAAGGGGAAGTTCCATGGCGTGATGGCAGCTACCACGCCCAGCGGCTGCCTCAGCACCAACAGGCGCCGGTCGGCCTGGTCCGAGGGGATCACCTCGCCATGGAGGCGGCGTGCTTCTTCCGCGCTCCAGCGGATGAAGGAGTTCCCATAACGCACCTCAGCGATGCTTTCGGCCAGTGGTTTACCGCACTCGCGGGTGATCAGCTCCGACAGTTCGCGGGTGTGTTCCAGCACCAGCTGATGCCAGCGCCACAGCACATCGGCCCGTTCCACCGCCAGCTTCTTCGACCAAGGTGCGAACGCTGCATGCGCTGCGACAATGGCGTCCTGGGTCTCAGCGGGTCCAAGGTCCGGTACGTCGCCGATGGGCTCATCGGTGTACGGGTCGTTCACTCTGAACCGTCGTCCGTCCGCGGCCGTGGTCCATTTGCCGTTGATGTAGGCCTTGTCCTGTTGGATATTGATGGGCATGGTGCAAAGGAAATGGGCTACTGCTCGTCAAGTGGCAGAGGTGCTCATGCGAAGGGCGGCGCACTGGTCAGTACGCCGCCCCTTCCGTTGGACGCTCAGATCAGCGCGAAATGGTGAAGCGCTGTGCCTCACCGCCATCGATCTGCAGCACGTAGGTGCCATTGGCCAGTGCCGACACGTCGATGCCTTGGCGCAGGTCATTGGTCATTTGCTGCAGGCAATTGCGGCCGGCGGCGTCCATCACCTGCACGGTGCGTGTGCCACTGTTGGCAGCACCCGTGAACGTGATGTACAGCCGATCGGTGGCCGGGTTGGGGTGCAGGCGCAGGTCGTTGGTCGGGGGCGCGTCCGCAATGCCCACGTTCAACGCCGGGTCCAAGCGCACCAAGGCATGTGTTGTGGCGTTCACATACCAGATGCGGCCATCGGGGCCCACCTTGATGCCCATGATGCCCGCGGAACCGGTGTTGATGCGTCCGAGCTCCACCACGTTGGCGCCGCTCTTGTCATAGATCACGATATCGCCCGTGGCGTGGTCGCTCACCAGCAGATGGTCGCCGATGATGTCGATACCGGCCGGCTCCACCAGTCCCTCTGTGATGATCTCCTCCCAGGTGTAGCCGGTCACCATGGTATATTCCACATAGCTCTCCCAAGGGCCCAGTGTGGGGGTGCCTCCCACGGTGCCTGTGCGGGTGTCCATGCGTAGCACGCGCTGCCCGCCGTGATCGACCACGTAAAGCCAGCCAGTGGCCTTGTCGAACACGTTGTGGCTGACAATATGGTCGTTGGGGTCGCGTGTGATGGTGAAGTCGGCGTAGCGGCGAATGAGCGCATCGCCGTGGTAACTCATGCCGGGCGTATGGTCCTCGCGGAAGTCGTTCATTACGATGTCGCCCACGTAGCCATCCACGACCCAGAAGCGGTTCCACTGCTCGTGCGCGATGCCCTGGCTGTTCGGGTTCACGTGGAGCATGTCCAGGTGGCTGCCCAACGGACCGAAAATTCCTTGTGCGTAGATCGCGGGATCGGCGCTCCAGAGCGTAGGGCCCGTGAAGGGCGTGCCACCGTTGTGATTGGCATCAAACACGCCAGGACTGGTGGAGAAATTGCCGTTGTCGCCCATGGCGATGGCGGTGGGCAGGCTCATGAAGTGCCATGCGTTGGGGTCGCGCTGCCAGAGGAAGTCCATGTTCGCTTCACCAGGGTTGAAGAAGCGCACGGTGCTACCTCCGCTCTGCTCCACGTCCTTGTTGATCACCCACAGCTCGTTACGCGAGCGGTCGGGGTGGAAGTCAAGATCACGGGGCACCAGCAGGTCCTCATCATCATCGGCCACCACGGTCAGTGTGGGCGGTGCTTCAAGGTATTGGTCCATGATGTCGGGAATGGCCGGGTTCACCACCAGCTGTGCGGTGAGCACATCGTTCGCTGGTGCCTGGTCAGGCTGTCCGTTGAGGTCGCTGGCCCACACTTCGAGCAATACGCTGCCTTCGCTGTTCGGCGTCCAAGGAACGGAATGCTCAAAGGAGCTTGATGCACCGCTGACCAGTGCAATGCCAGTGAAGTTCTCGCTAACGGTGGCGCCACCATCAATACGGTAGTTCAGTGTGTAGCTGTCCATCGTGGCCGAACCGAAATTGAAGATCGTTCCGTGCACTTCCACCGTTGCACCCACTTCGCTGTAGATGGATGTGGTGAGCTTCGATACACCCAGGTCATATTCCTGCGGTGGCAAGGCAGTGAAGGTCCAAACGTTCAACCCGCCGGCCGCGTTGAAGGTGCCCACCACACCGCCTTCCACGAACACTTGGAACGTGGCCTGTCCATCCCCATAACTGTCGATGGAGATGATGTCGAACGCAGCGCCCTCTGAGAGGCACCACGGTCCGGTGGAAATGGTGGTGTTGTTGCCGTAGCCTCCGGCCGGGGAGGTCTGGCTGCCAGCCGAGGTGCAGTCCAAAGCAGGGTTGCCGCCGGAATAGATGGTGCCGGTGCCGCAGGCATTGCCAGTGGGTACCAACTGCCAGTAGGTCTCGTTGCCGTAATCGTCGGTGAGCACGTTGATCTCCACGCTCACTTCACCGGCGGGGCACTGGGCCTGTGCGGTGACAGCGAGTGCCGTTAACAGGCCAGTGGCCAAAAGGGTTTTGTGGCGTTGTTGCATGGGTCTGCCGTAGGTGGCGTGAAGGTAATCCGACGGCCCAAGGTCCAATGTCGCCCCATGTGCTTTCCTTGGGAACCCACCTCCCTGTTCCTCAGGGAATCATTTCGACGAACTCGCGCACCGTGCCGTTGAAGGCCTCTGTGGCCTCCAGATTGCTCAGGTGACCCGTCTGCTCCAAAATCACCAAACGTCCGTTGGGCAGGGCATCGGCCATGGCCTGGCTGGTGGGCAGGGGCATCAGTGCGTCATGGCTGCCTGTGATCACCAGTGCGGGCACGGTACAGCTGCGCAGCACGTGATGCCGGTCGGGTCGTTCGCTCATGCCCAAGGCGGCTGCGGCCACGGCCTCGGGTCGCTGGCGCGCGATCATGGCCTCCATACTTGCCATCAGTCCGGGGTGCTCGCGTTTGGAATGCTCGCTGAGCAAGGTGGGCGCCATGGCCCGTGCGATCACGTCAACGCCTTTCTCGAACGCGTTCTGTGCGGTGGCCTTTCGGGCGGCCCGGCCTTCGGGCGTATCTGCGTTCGCGCGGGTGTTGCAGAGGATCAGCCCCGCCACACGTTCAGGCCATAGCTCCAGGAAGGCCATGGCGATGTAGCCGCCCATGCTCAGTCCGCACAGCACGGCCCGGTCCACACCACGCTCATCCAACAGCGCTTTCAGATCGGTGGCAAAGGCTTCCATGGTCATGACCTCGGGTAGTATTCGCCGGTCACTACCGAAGCCGCGCAGGTCCGGGGCCAGCACATCGGCCACATCGCGGAGCCCCGCCACTTGAGGGTCCCACAGGGTGTGGTCCAGCGGGAAGCCGTGGATGCAGAGCAAGGTGGGACGTGCTTTGGCCATGGGCGAAAGGTAGGCTTGTGCATAGCTTGGTCCCCATGCAGAGCATGGCTCGTTGCTTGGTCCTTGTCATCATCACACTGCTGCCGGTGATCGGCCGTTGCAAGGAATACGTGGTTCCCACAGGCGATGTGGGCTCCTTCTTCGCCAAGCTGCCCGCCGATGCGACCATTGTCCGGTTCAGCGCAGCAGCGGAGTACAGGGCGAACGGTGATATCGTTCTGCCTGCACGTCAGTTGTTGGTGATCGATGGGGCAGGGGCCAAGTTGATCCTGGGGCCCAATTCCAATGGGTTCACGGTGCGCATTGCCGATCAGCAGGAGGCCAACAGGCGCACCTCCTCGCGCTACACCATCCGTGACTTCGCGGCCATCGAGGGCGGGCGCAAGGCCATCGACCTCAAGGCCACGTTGGGCAGTACCATCAGCAACTGCCGGTTCACCGGACAGTCCGAGACCGCCATTGACCTGCGCTTTTGCCTGATGGCGCGCGTGCAGAACGTGCTGGTCACCAATCCCACCAGACGTGGCATCGTGGTGAGGCAGGGCGACTGGCCCGGCGCCAATGGCACCAACAGCCAGAGCAACAGTACCGTGCTGGACCAGTGCCGCGTGTTCTGCAGCAAGACCACCACGCAAGCCTTCACTGTGCTGAACACCGGCGGAGTGCGCATGGTCGATTGTATCAGCGAAGGTGCGGGGCCGGAGCACGATCTCTTCCTGAGCGCCACCATGGACGGTAACGAGGAGTCGCTGGCACGCAACCCCGTGGTGAAGTCGTTCCACCTCTCCAACTTCCATGTGGAGCACAAAGCGCGGAAGGCCTCCATCTACGTGAACATGCCCGTGAAAGCGGTGGTGGACCTGCAGAACGTGTACTGGAACGGCCCGCAGACCGCACCTGTGGTCCTTTACCTGAGCGGCCAGCTGAACCTCACGGACATCGGTTGGTGGGACCAGGGTTTTGTCATCGCCACGCGTGTTTCTGCACCACGCATCAACGTGGACCGCTGCCACAGTGCACTGAAAGTGGATGCCAAGGTGGGCGGTGCTGCCACGCGGTCGGGTGTGTTGGAGCTTCGCCAACCCCTCCTGGGCCAGACCACGTTGAAGCTCGACCATGTGCGCGTACAGCGGCCCTCGATGTGACGAACGGCATTCCCCTTTCTGTTCTGCTGCCGATCTTCAATGCCATGAACGTGGATAAACGCATCCTCTCTTTCCTGCTCATGGCTTTCGGCATCGTGTGGGTCATTGCGGCCGTCGGGATCTTCGGCCTGGGTATCGACACCAACTCTGGCACCAGCTATATCATCATGGCCGCACTGTGCATGCTGGCCCCGGCCATCGCGGCCGTGGTGCAGCAACGCGTGTTCGACAGAGCCCCGTGGACCGGTCTCGGCATTGCCGTGAAGGGTACGCGTTGGGGTGTGCTCGCCCTCGCCGCGCTGGTGGGCATCACCATTGTTCCGCTGAGCCTGTTGGCGTGCTTCCTGCTGGCAGGGGCCTTTCCGCTCCTGGGTTTCGGCGATGTGGCCCTTACCTCGGAGCACATGCTGGCCACAGCGAACGAACTGAGCATTCAGTACCGCAACGCACCTCTCGATGCAGAGACCACGGAGAAGCTGACCCGTATTCCCCCGGCCTTGGTGCTCGTCTTCGTTGCGTTGGGTTCGGTGGGCGGCGCCTTCTCGGTGAACCTGCCCTTCATGCTCGGAGAGGAGCTTGGCTGGCGCGGCTACCTCTGGTAACGCATCCAGCACTGGAGGGGCATCAAGCATGCAAGCTTTACGGGCATCGTTTGGGGGCTATGGCATGCGCCGCTCATCGCCATAGGGCGCAACTATCCCGGCCACCCTGTACAGGGCATCCTCATGATGACCGCTTTCTGCATCGTGATCGGTTTCCTGTTCGACTGGACCCGCACGCGCAGTGGCACGGTGTGGAGCAGCTGCATTCTGCACGGGGTCATTAATGGCAGCGCCGGAGCGTTCATGCTCTTCGCCAAGGGGGGGCACCCGTTATTGGGCTCCGTGGCCGGTGTGGGCGATATCGTGGCCTTCGGCACACTGGTGGTGCTGGTGGTGTTGCTTGATGGCACCTATCGCAGGCAGCTGCTGTAGGTATGTGAGATCACGGTCGCTTACGGCGCCACCACCTCGATTTCCAGGTCCTGGAAGCGCACCACCTGGCCCGGCCTGATCTTACGGGTCTTGCGCAGCTCCACCTGGCCATCCACCAGCACCAGACCCTCGGCCACCAACTGTTTACCCTGGCCACCGCTCTCGCACACGCCCGTCAGTTTCAGCAATTGGTTCAGTTCAATGTATTCGCCTCGCAGATCGAAGGTGGTGCGTTCCATGCCGCAAAGGAACTACATGGTCGGTTCGGCTAACTCTGGCTAACAGCCATGGCAGCTCCCATCCCGCTTCATCGCCCTTATAGCCTGTTCCGTCCGCATGCGTTCGTTGGGCCGTGGTGCATGGGGATAGGTTCGCATCATCAAACACGTTAGGCCATGAACACCGCGCACACTCTCCGTCCTGCAAGCCTGCTGCTCAAGCTCGTCATTCTGCTCATCGTGATGGGCTCGCTCACCGCCTGCCAGCGCGATGAGGTGGTTTCACCGAACACATCCGGCAATGGTCAGGTGGACGATAACGGCGGCCACGGCAACGACGATCCTCCCGGCGACGACAACGGCGGCGGCAACTGATCGCCCTATCCGATCGCCAGCACCTTCAGCTTCTGCAGCTCGGTGCCCAAGCGCAGTTCGGCTACACCGCCCTTGCGTTTGGCAATGAGCGCACGTGCCAGGGGTGCCGTGAAAGCGATGCGGCCTTCCTTGACATTGGCTTCATCAACCCCCACAATGGTGAACGTAAGCTGCGTGCCCTTCAGCCTGCCGGCCGTGTGCTCGAAGGTGACCGTGTTGCCGAAGCGCACCTCGGTGGCCTTGCCGGGCAAAGGCTCCACTACATGCGCCGTCACGATGCGTTCGTTCAGCAAGGCCAGTCTTCCATCGATCTCGGCATGCTGGCGGCGCCTTTCATCATCGCTTCCAGCAGCGGCCGCACGTTCGGCCTCCAATGCGGTGCGCTCTTCCAATAACAACTGAAGCCCGCGTGGTGTCACATGGTTGGGCGTGCCATCGGGCAGCGCGGCCCGTGGTGGTATGAAGGGCGCCTCCTCCTGGTCGTCCTCTTTGACAAAGCCGCGGCTCATCGGAGGTTCAAGGTGCGGTCAGGTTCATTCATGGATCGATCGATCTTGGTCCTCTCCAAGGCCCGCAGGCAAGGTGAACGGTTCAAGTAACGGCCATGTCGGCCGTGGATGGGAGTGGCATGATCAAAGCCTGAAGGTAGCGCCCTCTCACCCATGGTACACGCGGCTGGCCACGATCAACCTCTCACGTATCACCAGCACTTCACCCACCCGCAGGTCTGCTTCACCATCCACATGGCGCGTGTATTCCATGAACACGACATCGTCCCCGGCCACCAGGTTCCACACCGTGTAGCGCAGGCTGGGTAGGCGCTCGAAGGCTTCGGCCCACCAAGCGCGCAGGGCCGCTTTGCCGCGCACCAGGCCTTGGGTTTCCGGGTGGCGCACTTTCAGTTTAGGGCTGTAGTGCTCAGCGTCATCGGCATATAAGGCCAGCAGGGCCTCCAGTTCGTGGGCGTTGAAGGCAGCGAACCAGCGTTGGGCGATGGTGTGATGGTGGTGCGGCATGGGGCGAAGTTCGGGCGAGCGGGGAATGGCGGACCTTCGATCTACTTGGGTGCTGCGAAATTGCCGGATCTTGGCAGGTATCCCGCTGTGTGCTCTTCCCTGCTACCGCATTCATGCATGTGCAACTTTGCACCCCGACCATGCCTACTGCCTACACCGTGTACGTGATCGAGCTGAGCCGGAAGGTCTTTACCGAGGACCGTCGTTTCCGCGAGGCCAACCCACAGTACAATGGAGTGCTTGAATGCCTGTACGTGGGGCAAACGGCCAAGACCCCGCAGGAACGCCTGGCCCAGCACAAGAGCGGCGCACGTTCCGCAAAGGGGCTCAAGCTGAGCAGCGACATCGTGCGCAAATACGGTCGTTACCTGCGTCCCAGTCTCTACCAGCACATCGGTCCGCTGACCCGCGCCGAGGCATTGGAAGTGGAAGAGGGTCTGGCCTTGGAACTGCGCCGGAAGGGGTATGCGGTGTGGTGGGGGTGAGCGTGGGTTTGATGGGGTCTCCGTTCGAGGACCATTCCCGGTGCCACGCACAAGTTCGTTGGGCACCCAGGAAGCAAGAGCTCAAAGGGCATGGCCAGCTCAACTCTGGACCTGCATCGCAGGCAGCCCATAACGCAGCTCTGCGTCTACAGGTTAATTTCACACTATGCGGTTACCGATACTGTTCGCCATGTGCCTGCTGGTACCCAGTGCCAAGGCCCTTACCTACGCGCCGGATGCCAACCTGCGCGCGTGGGCCAATAGCAACTACCCCGGTTGCGTTTCGGGCAACTACATTGATGAGAGCCACCCTGGAGTGATGGCGGAGACGATGCTATCCATAAATAACCAGCCCATTGCCAACCTGAGTGGACTTTCCGCCTTTGCCAATGTCACACAATTGTGGGTGTATGGTCTTCCCATCACAGGCATCCAGTTGGAGGAGCAGCTACCTCCGCAGCTCACCTTCCTGGTCGTCGACAACTGCCCACAGTTCACCACCTTCACCTACGCGCCCAGCACGGTGGAATACCTGTTCCTTCGGAATAATGCGCTGACCACCTTGGACGTATCGTCCATCTATGCGCTGGTGGAACTACGCTGCAGCAATAACCAATTGACCACGCTCGACTTCAATGGTTGGCCTCCGACGTTGAACTGGGTTGATTGCAGCCACAACCAGTTGACGGCATTGCTGGACCTGCCCAGTTCGGTGTACCAGCTTATTGCCCATCATAACCAGCTGAGCAGCCTGGGCATTCCCACGTGGTGTGACCTTTTGGACATCAGCTACAACCAGTTCACCTCCCTGCCACAGGTGGGGCCACAGACCAGTTTGGGCAACCTGCTGGCGCACCACAACCAACTGACCACCCTGAGCGGCAACTGGACCAGCTACATGGGCCTGCTGGATGTGAGCCACAACCAGATCAGCACGGTGGCCAATATGATCCAAACACGATTGTACCGGCTGGATGTGGGCAACAACCCGATCACATCGGTGGCAGCCCTTCCGGTGATGCTGCAGGAGCTGTACATCGATAGCACCACGCTGGGCTGTCTGCCCTACCTGAACAAGGACCTGGAGGTACTGCGCTGTCAGGGTAATTCCTTCAGCTGCCTGCCCAACCAACCGCTACAGCTGCAAATGAACGCGGCCAATTTCGGGTTCACCCCAGGACTTTGCGACAGCAACGCACCGTGCTACATACCGCCACCGCACCTGATGTTGCAGGTACTGCTTCAAGGGCCGTTCGATGATGGCACCATGCTGATGCGCGATGATCTACGGACACAGGGTCTTTTGCCTCAGACGGAACCCTACACGGCATTGGGCTTCACCTATAGCGGCAATGGCTGGCCCGATGTGTTCGATCCCGCCTTGCTGGATGTTACCGGCCCTGATGCGATCGTGGACTGGGTGATCGTGGATATGATACCGGACCCCGTTGCCTCGCAGCGGCATAATGCGGTGCGGTATAATCGCCCCGCCTTGTTGCAGCGTGATGGTGATGTGGTGGCGTTGGACGGCTCGTGGCCCCTGCCTGTATACATGAACCACCAAGGTGGTTACGTCACGGCGGTAAGGCATAGGAACCATTTGGGAGTGGTGGAGAAATTCGGGACCTATTACGACGCGGACACCATCACGGTCGATTTCACGGACATCTCGGGCACGGTGTGTTATCCCAGTGCCGTGTTCGTGGACCCATTGTTACCGGACGACCGGCGCATGTGGTGTGGAGATGTCACGTTCAACGGACAGACCAAATACACGGGGGCGGACAACGACCGCGATCCCATCCTAGTGGCGATAGGAGGTGCGGTACCCTCGGCCACTGTGGTGGGTGTGTATGCCAACGCCGATGTGAACATGGACGGGGTGATCAAGTACACAGGCCAGAACAACGACCGCGACCTTGTCTTGCAGGTGATCGGTGGGGTGAACCCAACGGCCGTGCGCACCCAGATCAATCTGCCTTACTGAGACCGGTTATCGGCGTGTCGATCGAAGATCACGCCAGCCATTGGCTCACGCCGACAAGCCCGGCTTCCTGAATAAACGCGTCCTCAGCGCAGCAGCGTCACGGTGCCGTACTGCTCGCCATTGCCACTGGGGCCATTGTAGGTGAGGGTCCAGAAGTAAACGCCATCGGATACGCTCATGCCCGCGCCGCTGCGGCCATCCCATGCGAATTGCGGGCCCTTGCTCTCATAAACCAGTTGACCCCAGCGGTTGAAGATGTTCAGTTGAACGCCGCTCACACCATCGAGCACAATGGCTTGGAACTGGTCGTTGTGCCCATCGCTGTTGGGGCTGAACACGTTGGGCATTTCCACCACGGCGGTACACGGGTCAATGCTCACGAGCACCGTGTCCGATGCGGTGCAGGGGCCTTGCGATATCTGCAGCCAGACCACTTCGCTGGTGGACGTGGTGTAACTGTTGTTGGTTGATCCATCGTGCCACAGGTAGTCGGCATCCTGCGGGAAGGGGAAAATGGTCACGCTGTCGCCGGTGCATGCGCCTTGGTCGCCGCCCAGATCGAGCGTGGGTTGTGGGAGGAACGTCACCGTCACCGAATCGCGACCGAAGCAGGCGCCAGTGAACACGTTCACCCAGTAGGTGCCACTGGTGGTGACCGTGAGCTGCGGGCCGGTGGCCTGGCCATCGTTCCAGATGAAGGTATCAACAGTGGGTGTGGTGGCATCGAGCACGACCGTGCCGGGGCCGCAATACACCTGGTCGGGTCCCAGGTCCGGCTCGGGGTAGGCGTTCACGAACACCTCCACGGTATCGGTGTAGTTGCAGTAGGGCGTGAAGGTGATATCATCCAGAGCGAAGTCGTTGCCGCTGGTCTGGGTGTTCTGGTTGGTGATGCAGATCTCGGCGGTGGTGTTGGTGCCGGAATTCCACAGTTCAGAGAACTGGTCCCACGTGCACGAGGTGGATGGCGCCGTGAAGGGGTTCCCGAGCACCTGGCCATTAATGGTGAACTGCAACACGGCTGGATTGGAGACCACCATGGTGGAAAGCCAGGCAGAGAAGGCGTAGTTGGTGTTGGGCGTTACGGTGATGGACTGGCACCAGATGGATACGCCCGGTGTGGCGGCCCCGTTCACCACCATCATGTTGCCCCCGCCGGTATGATCCGTGCAGGGCGGAAAGTTGGTGTGCGTGGCAGTGCCGTTGCTGGCTACCGCATACTGCCCTTCGGAGGAAAGCAATCCATAAGTACCACCCGTGCCGGGAATGTAGCCGCTGGTGAAGCCCGAGGCCCCGGCGGAAAAGTCTCCGTTCACCACCAGGTTCACGCCCACGGCCAGTTCCTGTACGGTGCATGAGTAAACTCCTGCCGTACCCTCGTTACGCACCGCTCCGGTGAAGCCATCGTTCCATAGGTAGCTGATGTAACCGGGGCCGGGCGTCAGCAGGGTGGTCTGTCCTTCGCAAAGCACAACATCGGGGCCCAACGAAATGGAGCCATTACACTGGGCGTGCACATTGGTGTGCACGAATGTCCAGAGGCAGGGCAGTAGAAGGAGGTAGCGCATCACGGAAAATGACGGATAACGAGACCCAAAGGTCGCCCAGCAAATGGGTACTTTGACCATCTGGGCTTCCACGATCGGATGTGGACAGGAAGGCTAAAAGGAGCGGACCGGTTGCTGCGACCCCAGGCCCCAAGCGCATATCGGTGGCGTTACACCTTAGTCCTTGACGAAGCGCATGGCCTTGCAGCCTTCCACCCGCAATAGATAAATGCCCGGAGCCAAGGTCGAAATGTCCATGCGATCGGTACTGCTGGCCTGTAACAATAGGCGGCCGTGCAGGTCGGTAATGTGTGCCGCTCCGCTCATAGACCTGCTCCAATACAACATGTGCTGCGCTGGTTGGGGCCAAAGAACCGGTTCGTCCATGGTACGGTTGCTCAGACCCGAGACAAGGTCAATGGTCACAGGCGTGAGCACCGGGTCGCACAGCAGTTCAGGCACGAAGAGCACTTCATAGTCACCAGGCGGAAGTGCATCCCAGAAGGCGGTGGTGCCGGTTTGTTCATCGCCCACTTGCGTGTAGTCGGGCAGCGACCAAAGGCGGAAGGTGCCTTCCAGCGGACCGGCAGGAGGGTTGATGGAGCCGGGGTCGGGCATGACCTCCAGCACTTCAATGGAGCCTGTGCCTCCCATGGAGGGCTGCACGTCCAGCGCCACATCGGCACCGCCACAGCTCCACGTTTGCACGGCGGCACCCCAGGCCTCCGAACCGCAGGCCCCATGGTCCACCAGGTGCAGTTGGTAGGTGTAACCGAAGGGCAGCCCGCTCCATGCGTGCTGGGTGGCCAGGCATCCTACGGGGCTCAGACTGTCAATGGCCTCACCGTCCTGCAGCAGGTATACCACGGTCTGCTCCGGGTCGGGTGGACAGCGGTGATAATTGAAAATGGAAGTACCGCAATACGGCACCTCGGCCCACATGGAGACGGAGACGGCACCCACATAGGTGAACACCGACTGGTTCAGTTCCCACTCCAGCTGTTCAACCTCGAACGAGAGGGTCTGCACCTGCGCGCCATTGACATACAGGTCAACGGTGTGCATGCCCACGGAAAGGCCGGTAGCGTCCCATGCTGTGCTGCCATTATCCCATAGGCAGGTGGTGATTCCATCGCCGCATTCGTTCGGGTTCACGAAGGCCGTCCCCTCGGTATCCGGCCAGATCGGATGGCCCACATAAGGGCCGCATTGGGCCACTGCAGATGGGGTCTGCAGAAAGACGACAAGCAACAGTAATGGACCCGTGCAATGCATGTTCGGCCGCGTCATAGTGAATAGACGGGATCCACCAGTAATGGTTGCTGAATGGTCTCGGAAGTAAGGTGGGTCCCACTTCGCACATGGCATAGCACAGAGTCTCCCGCGCGGCAACGATCTACTCCGCCAACATGGAGATCACCTTCTCCACCACATCCTCCACGCTGGGCTTGCTGAAGTAGTCGCCGTCGCTGCCGTAGGCAGGGCGATGGGCCTTGGCGGTGAGGGTGCTGGGCGTGGCATCGAGGTAACGGTAGCCACCCTGTTCTTCGAGGATGTGCTGCAGAATGAAGGCACTGGCGCCGCCGGGCACGTCCTCGTCCACCACCAGCAGGCGGTTGGTCTTTTTCAGGCTCTCCACGATCAGGTGCTCGCGGTCGAAGGGAAGTAGCGTGCGCACGTCCACCAGTTCCACGCTGATGCCCATGGCCTCCAACGTTTCAGCTGCCTTTGCGCAGATGTTGAAGGTGCTGCCGTAGCTCACCAGCGTAAGGTCCGTGCCTTCGCGCACCATTTCCGGCACGCCGATGGGCACGGTGAACTCACCCATGTTCGCGGGCATGCGTTCCTTGCTGCGGTAGCCGTTGAGGCACTCGATCACCAAGGCGGCATCGTCGCTTTGGATCAAGGTGTTGTAAAAACCTGCGGCCTGCTGCATGTTGCGGGGCACGCACACCACCACGCCGCGCACGCTGTTCACGATCATGCCCATTGGGCTGCCGCTGTGCCAAACGCCTTCCAGTCGGTGGCCACGCGTACGGATGATGAGCGGGCATTTCTGGCCTCCCTTGGTGCGCCATTGCACGGTGGCCAGGTCGTCGCTGAGGCCCTGCAGGCAATACAGCAGGTAATCGAGGTATTGGATCTCGGCCACGGGACGCAGCCCCCGCAGCGCCATGCCGATGCCCTGGCCCAGGATGGTGGCCTCCCGGATGCCGGTATCGCTCACCCGCACCTCTCCGAAGCGGGCCTGCATGCCTTCCATGCCCTGGTTCACATCGCCGATCTTGCCCGTGTCCTCCCCGAAGGTGAGCAGCAGCGGTTCCTTCTCGAACAGGGCGGCGAAGTTGTCGCGGATGATCAGGCGTCCGTCCACCTGTTCGTCGCTATCGTAGCGCACAGGCACTTCGGGTACGTTCAGGCAGCTCTTGGCGCTCTGGCTGTAGAGGTGACTGCCGTAGCGGTCGGCATTGTCGGCAAGCGAGCGGTCCACCCAGGCTTGAAGCTGTGGCTCGTTGTTACCTGCCTCGAGCAGGGCACGGCGTGCAGCGCTCAGTACTTCCTTGCGGCCGGGGCTCATCTCGGCCTTCAGTTCGGCGGCGATGGAGGGTGCAATGGCCTCGATCAGGGGCAGCACTTCATCGCGCTCGGCCTTGATCTCGCTCTGGAACGCGGCCCACGCGGCCTTCTGTCCCGCGCGGGCATCGGCCTTGGCCTTGCTCTCCAGCGCATCCAGCTCATCGGCCGTGGCAATGGTGGCACCACCCGGACGGAACTGCAGGATCCAATCGCGGAACTTCACGTTGCAGTCGTACACCTTGTACCAGTCCAGCAGGGGTACCTCCTCCAGGGGGCTGCCGTCCTTGTCGCGGATCCAGTCGCTCACAGTGCTCTTGTAGCGCTCGTGACTGCCGCTGGTGCTATGCCCCTGTGGCTGTGTCACCTCTTCCACATGGATGAGGCAGGGCACCTGTTCCTCGCGGCAGGTGGCAATGGCCTCTTCGTAGGTGCGGTTCAGGCCGGCGTAATCCCAGCCCTTGGTCTTGTAGATGCGGATGCCATTGGTGCCTTCTTCCTTCTGGAAGCCCTGCAAAAGGGTGCTGATGCTGCCCTTGGTGGTCTGGAACTGCTTGCTCACGCTGATGCCCCAGCCATCGTCCCATACGCTCATGGCCAGGGGCACTTGTAGCACACCGGCCGCGTTCATGGTCTCCCAGAAGTGTCCCTCGCTGGTGCTGGCATCGCCAATGGTGCCGAAGGCCACCTCATCGCCCTTGTCGGTGAGGTGGGTGTGACCGTGCAGCGCGGGGCTGTGGCGGAACACCTTGCTGGCCTGCGCCAGGCCGAGCAGGCGGGGCATCTGTCCGGCGGTTGGACTGATATCGGGGCTGCTGTTGGGTTGGGCCATCAGGTCCTTCCACTCGCCGCGCTCATCGAGGCTGCGGGTGGCGAAGTGGCCGTTCATGCTGCGTCCGGCGCTGCTGGGGTCGGCGTTCACATCGGCATGGGCATACAGTTGTGCGAACCACTGCTGCACGGTAAGCTCGCCGATGGCGAACATGAAGGTCATGTCGCGGTAGTAGCCGCTTCGCCAGTCACCATTGCGGAACTGTTTGGCCATGCAGACCTGGGCCAGTTCCTTGCCATCGCCGAAGATGCCGAACTTGGCCTTGCCGCCCAGCACTTCCTTTCGGCCAATGAGGCTGGCCTCGCGGCTCAGTACGCACAGTTCGTAGTCGCGCAGGATCTCGGCGCGCACTTCATCCAGGGTCATGCCTTCCTCCACGTCGGCGGCTTGTTTGGTCGTTGCCATGGGCTGTCCTTATCGAATCTTCCAAAGGTAGGGAGCAGGGGCGTTCCGGGAGGAAAGGGTCCGATGGGAACAACTCGCTCCTTGTCCGTGCTACAGGGCGCCAAGGAACTGCTGCTCCGTCCTGGTCGAACCCCTGGGCGCCTAGGTCGGCCTTGGGCAACCAATCCCACCAGCCGCACGCATCAGAACCCGAACAAGGCCAGGTTGTCGATGCCCAGTTCCTTCTTCACCAGATCGTTCCACAGCTTCAGGCCCGAGAACCGGTCGCCGTATCCGGTCTCGTCCAGGTAGCGCTGGGTCAGGGCATTCAACCGTGCGGTGAATTCGGCATGCAGGGCGCGGGCTCGCAGCAGGTTGGTGCCTGGCATGTTCAGGCGTTTTTCCAGTTCGCGGCGCTCCATCTCGCATAGGTCGAACCAGATGTTGTGAAAGGCGGAGCTCCATGGCTGGTCGGCCACCATGTCGAAACTGTGGTGGCCATCGAGCACCGTGGTCGAGCGGTGGAGCAGTTCGCCGTTCACGGTGTCAAGGTCCAGGTAGATCTGGGCCACGAGGTTCACGGGCAAGGGACCATTGTAAATGCTGTATTCCCCGGTAAGATCGGAGATGCGCACGCGTTGAAAAGGTTCCGTGGGCACATGGGTGGCCACGCCTTGCAACCACACCCTTTCGGTGGGGTCCCAGCGGGCATAGTGGCTGGCAAGAAATCGGGTGTCGGGCCCCAGGCGCAGCAGCCATTGCCCATCTCGCAGGTCGTTCTTCCGAAGGAATTCCATGTCGCGCTGTTGCCGTGCGGTGGGCAATGGCGGGTGCATGCGTTCCCAGAACGCGGTATCCTCCGGCAACCAGTTCATGCGCAGGTAGTCGGGCAGGTCGCCTGAAAAGGCGAAGAGCGGCTCTATGAACTTGCCCTTGCGGTCGAAAAGGTGCATGACAGCATGTGTGCGGTACGCTTCGCTGAAGCCAGGCCCGGTGTAAGCCACGCGCAACATCAGTTCCATCACTTCCGGCTGTCGCCAGCCTGAGGTGGTCCAGGTCTGGCGGTAGCGCAGGTCCACGGTGTCGATGCGCCCGTGGTCGAACAATGGGATGAATGGATGCTTGGGACAGTTGGTACACTGCAGTTCCAATGCGCGTATCCATTCGGTCTTGGGCTCTACCCACAGGTCAAGGGTGAAAGCCTCGGGGTTGTGCGCTCGGGGTACCACACGCAGGTGGTCCACTGCATCGGGGCCACTGCCCGTGGACACCACTTCGGCATGGAAGCCACGCTTCAGGTCGGCTGCTTTGGTGAAGCGCAGCGGCGAGTGGGGGTAGGGGCTTTCCTCGGCCTGGATGTCCATGAGCGCGAAGGCCCGGGTGGTGTTGTAGTTGATGTAGTAGCGGTCGTCCTTGGGCGCGATGCCGATGCGGCCCTGTTTCAGGGTGATGCCGTTGAGCCGTGCACCCACCGTGCGCGCGTTGTAGTACCCGTGGATCATCTCCACCGGCAGGGTGTCGCTATGGGTTTCCATGCCGAAGAACAGCCGCCCTTCCACCGCCGGCGTTCGATGCAGGTCGCGCGCAATGGCGGCGACGCGCCGATAGATGAGGTCATCCGGACGGATGGTGACCTCGCGCAACTGTTGCGAGCTCTGCTGCAGCGTGATGGACTGTCCGTTCCGCAGGTCGTTCACGGCCAGGAAGCTGGTCTGGTAGCCCACGAAGGAAATGCGCATGGTATCACCCGCGACATTGGGCGGCAGGCTGAAGTAGCCGTCCGTGTTCGTGATGGTGCCCCGTGCAGTACGCTTCAGAAGGACCGTGGCATACGGCAATGGCCTTCCGTCCAACTTGTCCACCACGCGCAGGGTGAGCGTTTGTTGGGCACTGAGCGGCATGGCCAGCAGCACCAGCAGCAAGGTCAGCATGCGCATGGCCCCAAGGTAATAAGGTGGCCTGCTATTTTGGACGCCCGTAATGTACTCCTGTCATGGCCAAAGCCGAGCTGAAGACCAACCAGACCGAAGCCTCTGTCGATGCCTTCATGGATGCCCTGCCCAACGAACAGCAACGCGACGATAGTCGTGCCTTGGTGAAGTTGATGGGCGGCATCACCAAGAGTCCGCCCAAGCTGTGGGGACCCAGCATCGTAGGTTTCGGCAGCACCACATTAAGGTACGATTCAGACCGCGAGGTGGAATGGATGAAGTGCGGTTTCAGCCCACGCAAAGCGGCCATCACGCTCTACTTCACGTGCGACATTGCTCAGTATGGCGATCACTTGGATAAGTTGGGCAAGCACACTACGGGCAAAGGCTGTCTTTACATCAAGCGGCTGGCGGATTGTGGATGCGAAGGTGCTGAGGGCGCTGATCACGGCGGCAGTGAAGGCGTAGGTCGTTGGTGGTCCCAGCAATGGCCGTTTCAGGGGGCAACCCGTAGTTTTGGTTCATTCACCGAGCATGGGTCTTGTGATGCGCTCCATTCGTCGTTCTGTTGCCTACACCTTCCGTGGAGTTGCGATGCGCGGGATGCTGGCCGCATGTGCTACGCTCTGGTTCATCATGGACGCAGGACATGCCCGGTCGTCCGCCACGACCGCGGCATGTGAGGCGAACGTGTCGAAAGCGAAGGAACTGCTGGTGAACGAACCGGATTCCGCACTGGTGTATGCGCGGGCGGCGATCGCTTGCATGGACCAACTGGCCGGCAAGGACCGGCAGGCGGCGGCACTGATCACCCTGGGCGATGCCAACCTGGGTACCGGCGACATGCCCGCCGCACTGGACGCCTACCAACGCGCACAGTTGCTGGTGGAGGACGCACTGGAAGCGGAGGGCTTGCAAGTGCCGTTGGTCCTGGCCCGTTCCGACATCCAGTTGAAGATCGGTGCCCTGCACTTCTATATGCGCAACTGGGAGAAGAGCGTTGCCTGCTACAATGAGGCCATGCGTATCCTGGACGCAACGGAGAATAGCATCCCGGATGCGGAAATGGCCATCCGCAAGGTGCGCCTGTTCAACAACATCGCCGGCGTGTACATCCAGCGCGGGGACCACGCCACCGCATTGCCCTACTTCCAACAGGCCGTGGAACTGAACCGTCCGTTGAACGACCTGCGCAACGAGAGCTCGCTGAACAACAATATCGGCATCTGCCACATGGAGGTGGGGCGCTACGACCTCGCCGAACAGTATTTCCTGAAGGCGCTGGCCGTGCGCAAACAGAACGGAGACCTGCGAGGGCAAGCACAGGTGTTGAACAACCTGGGCAAGAACCAGGTGAACTTAGGGAACTTCCAGGCCGCTCGCGACCGGTTCGAGCAGGCGCTTGAGATCGGCCGGCGGATCGACAGTCCGGGTTCGATGGTCATCTCGCTGGAGTCGCTCGCTTCCGTGTACGATACCCTGGGTGCATACAAGGCGGCATTGGCGGCCCACCGGGAATACAAGGCACTGAACGACAGCCTGTACAGCACCGAGAGCAGGGCCAACATCGCCAGGTTGGAAGAAGGGTTCCGCCGCGACAAGGAGAAGAAGGTGTTCGAACTGGAGGTGCGACGCAGGGATGCGGAGGCCGCCCGACAGCGCACGTGGAACGTGGCCCTGGTAGGCGCGCTCTTCTTCTTGTTGCTTACCGCATTCCTGCTCTTCAAAGTGATGCGTGCCCGGGTGCGCAACGGTCTGCTGGAACAGGAGAAGCTTCGATTGGAGCGCGAGAAGTTGGAGGCCGAACAAGTGGCCCTGCGCGAGAACCTGGAGTCGCGGGAACGGGAGCTTACGGCCAATGCCTTGTTCCTGCTCAAGAAGAACGAGCTGATCGCCCACATCGCCGAACGCCTGCTGAAAGCGAAGTCCACCTTCAAACAGGAGAACCAGCCGATCATCCAGGAGATCGTTCGCGACCTGCAGGCCAGTGAGGACGACCACAACTGGAAGGAGTTCGAAGTGCACTTTACCCGGGTGCATTCCACCTTCTACCAGACCCTTCAAGAGCGATTCCCCTCGCTTACCCCGAACGAGCGCAAGCTGTGCGCTTTCCTACGGCTCAATATGTCCACCAAGGACATTTCGGCCATCACCCAACAGAGCCTCAACAGCATCACCGTGGCCCGGTCGCGGTTGCGCAAGAAGCTCCAGATCGAGGGGGAGGACGTGAACCTGGTGGACTTTCTTCAGGCCATTTGAGGGGGGCGGCAGGTTGTTTTGTAAGTTTCTGTATATCAGTCGATTGAGTGTGTCTGTATGGCCCATGTAAGGCCATTTCAGGTCCCTGTTATGGAGGTGTAAGGGCAATGGTTCGGCCTGTGCGCTCGATGTAAGGCCTTGGGCGAAAGGGGCGGTCCGGAACGCCCTCACCTTCGCCGCATCAATACATCACACCGTGACCGACCCTGAACAGCAGCCCGTACCGCTCGACGAGTTCGATCGATTGCAGCTGATCCACCAGCGGATGAAGGCCGAACAGGAAGCTTGGCGCAAGCTGCTGGAAAGCCTGGACGAAGCAAAACGGAAACGCATGAACGAGAAACCCTACGATCACACGAACGCATGATGACCAAGCAATTACCCCTCCAGGCCTGCGTGGGCCTTCAACTGGCCCTGTCCGGCGCACTGAGCGCCCAGCCCGGTACTTTGGATCCCGACTTCAACGGTGCGGGCTATGTGGTCACACCTGTGAATAATGGCGACAATGCCCAGAAGATCCTGGTACAGCCAGACCAGAAAGTGCTGACGGTAGGCATGAGCTTCGATGCCACCTTTACCTCTCGGGCCCAGGTGTTCCGCTACCTCCCCGATGGCACACTGGATACTGACTTCGGCACCGATGGCGGCTTCACCTACACTTTGGATTTCGAGGCCAACCTCTACTCGGCCGCGCTCACTTCGGAGGGCAAGATCGTGCTCGTGGGCAGCACCACCGACTACCAGACCTACCGGGTGCTGCTCATCCGTCTGAACGCGGACGGCACGCTCGACAATGACTTCGGTACGGGTGGCGTGGTGGCCCAGGCGGTGACGGAAGTATCCGCGTTCGGCGAGGACAAGGGCTTTGACCTGACGCTCGATGCGGATGGGAATATCCTGGTGGCCGGCACTTCCTTCAGTGCGGACTATGTGGACCGTCCCGTGGTCCTGCGGTTCACGCCTGCGGGTGCCCTGGACACCAGCTTCGGCACCAACGGGGTGGCCACCATCCCGGTGGGCGAGTACCCGTGCGACTTCAAGGCGATCGCCGTGCAGCCCGATGGCAAGATCGTGGCCGCCGGCACCTATGGCAGCGGTCTTCAGTGGTGGGTGTTTCTGCTTGCACGTTTCGAGGCGGATGGCAGCCTGGACAGCGGCTTTGGCACCAATGGCGTGGTGCAGTACAACTACGGCAACGTGGACGACGAGGCCGAGGACCTGGCCTTGCTTCCGGATGGTTCCATTCTCGTGGCCGGTTTCACTGCAACGCAGTCCTTCAACTACAGCGCCCTGCTGATGAAGTTCACCCCGGAGGGCATCTTGGACGCCACCTTTAGCGAGGACGGTATCGTGGAGGAGGACCTGGACCAATACGACTATGCGGCCATGGTCGAGGTGCAGACCGATGGTCGCGTGGTCATGGCCGGCACCTCGGGTGAAGGGCCTCCCAATGCCTTCGACATGGCGGTGTGGAAGTACAATGCCGACGGATCGCGTGATCTTTCATTCGGCAATGGGGGTGTTGCCCAACCCGTGCTGCCCGGTTACAGCGCCATGATCTATGGCATGGACCTGCAGGCCGACGGTAACATCGTGATCGGTGGCCAGGCCCGCACGCCAGAGAACCAGAACCACTTCCTCACGGCACGCCTGCGCAACGACCTGGTGAGCGGTGTGGAAGCGAATGCCGCGACGGGCAAGGAGGTGCTGTTTCCCAACCCCGCTGTGGCCGGCACCTCGGTGGTCTGGCAGTTGCATGTTGGGGTGGATGGTCGCGCACGCCTGAGCATTATCGCCGGCGATGGTCGTCGTGTGGCCGAGTTCCAGGCCAACGGTCTCCAGCGCGTACAGGATGGTTTGCGGGTGGACCTGCCCGCCAACATGGTCCCCGGAGCTTACCGCATGACGTTGGACCTGCGCGGTGAGCGCAGCTCTGTGCAACTGATCATCACGGAATAAGCGGCACACCGTTAGAGCAACGGTCCCGGGCAAGGGGTGGTGACGGCGATCGGCCGTTGCTGCCCCTTGTCAGTTCTCCGCCCCGCTGAAGGCGTAGCGCACGATGTTGGCGCCCATCTGCAAGGCCTTGGTTCGGGTGGCCTCGCTGTCGCCATGCACATCGGCGTCCTCCCAGCCATCGCCGAGGTCGCACTCCACATCGTAGAAGCACACCAAGCGACCTTCCCAGAACAAACCATAGCCGCGTGGAGGCTTGCCATCGTGTTCGTGCACCTTGGGAAGACCTTGTGAGAAGTTGAACTTCTGGTGATAGATGGGGTGCGCAAAGGGAAGCTCCACGAACTCCAGCTCGGGGAAAACGCGCTTCATCATGGGCCGGATGAACTCGTCCATGCCGTAGTTATCACTGATGTGCAGGAAACCGCCACCGACCAGGTAGTTGCGCAGATTCTGGGCCTCCTGTGGACTGAACACCACGTTTCCGTGGCCGGTCATATGCACGAGCGGGTATGTAAAGAGGTCGGGTGCCCCTACTTCGACCACGGGTACTTCGGGGTTGATGCCCATGCCCAATTGCTGGTTGCAAAAGCGCACCAGGTTGGGGACCGCAGTGGGGTTGGAGTACCAGTCACCGCCTCCGTTGTACTTGAGCACCGCCAGTTGATAGGTGCCTTGGGCCTTGGTGGTGGTATGCGCAAGGGAAAGGGTACCCAGGACAAGCAGGAATAGGAGGCGGCTCAGCATGGTGCGAAGTTACCGCTGCTGCGCAAGGCTCATCCACGTGCAGGCGGCCAGGGCAGCGGTCTCGGTGCGCAAACGGGCGCTGCCAAGGCTCACGGCCTTGAAATGCCGTTCCCGAAGAGCATCGGCCTCGGTGTTGGTGAAGTCGCCTTCGGGGCCCACGAGCACCAGGGAGTCGGCATGGCCGGAGTAGCCATGCATCAGTGAAGTATGCTCCCCTTCGCACCATCCGAAGTAGCGCTGCGTGGGCAGTTCGCGTTGCAGCAGTTCGTCCAGTGGCGTCAGTTCGTCAATGGTCGGAAGCCAGGCCCGCTGGCTCTGTTTCATGGCACTGATGGCCACACGGTCCAGACGATCGATGCGCAATTTGGACCGTTCCGTTCGTGCGGTGACCAGAGGGGTGATACGGTCCACGCCGATCTCCACGGCCTTCTCCACGAACCACTCGAAACGCTCCATTTGCTTGGTGGGGGCTACGGCCAGGTGGATGTGATGCTCCCGTTCCAACGGCATCTGGACGCGTTCCACCACGCGAGCGATCACCTCGCGACGGCCCACATGTTCCAGTTCCGCCTCCACGCGTAGTCCCCTTCCGTTCAGCAGGCCCACACGCACGCCCTGTCCCAGGCGCAGCACGCTGGTGGCATGGTGGGCCTCCTCTTCGGGTAGTTGTACCGTATCGGTGTCCAGGTCAGGGCAGTGGAACAGGTGCATCACTGAGCGGTTTGGCGACGTGTGGCGTACAGCACAGCCGCAAAGGTGAGCAGGAACAGGAAGGCACCCAAGGTGGCGGAGAATCCTGCTGCCAATGGCCATTGCATATCCGTGAACTGTTTGTGGCGCACCGCCGGAAGGATCATCTCAGCGAAAGGATGGCGCACTTCGGTGGGGAGGCCGTACCATGTGGTGTTCTTCGCCGCGAAGGCCAGTAATAGTCCCCATGCCGAAAGCGCGGCAAGGGTCCACTTCACCCAGGGCCGGTCGGGCAACAGTGGAACGCCACCGGCCAGCAGCAGCACGGCCACCGCTGTCAGGTGTCTTGGCCCGAACGCCCAGCCACCCCACCACATGCTGTGCGCGCTCATCATGAGCACCAGCACGACCGAGGGCAATGCCAGCGGATGGGTAAGCCATTCACGCCATCCCGCACGGGGCTTGAGCACGAGGAAGGTCATGAGGCAGAGCAGCGCCACGGGAGCATGCGTGAACAGGCCACGGTAGAAGGAGAAGAGCAGTCCCCACAGCGCAGGCAATGCAGGCACCGACATGCCGAACACGCTTGCCGTATCCACATGAGCGGCCACGTGGCTGTAAGGCAACGTGAACGGAGATCCGGTCACTTTCCAGTTGGCGGTAAGGAGCAGCAGTACACCGGGTACACCGCCCGTGCCAAGCCGGAGCAGTGAACGCCAGCGCTGTTGGACCAGGTCCTGTAGCACCCAGGCCAGCGGGAAAACGAACAGGCTGTATTCGCTCAGCACGGCCGCGCTGGCGAAAACTCCGGCGAGTGATTGCCTTTCATCGGTGCGCGCCCGCCAGCCTAGCAGAATGAACAACGCGGCCAGCAAATGGCCATGAAAACTGCCGCTGTATACGAAAAGGAACGACCCGAGGAAGGGTAGCAGGGCCATCCACGCGGCGGGCAATGGGGTCTCCCGTTCCCGTAGGCGCAGCCAGGTGAGCGTGATGATCAGCGCGAGCGGAAGACTACCGCAAAGGGATCCTCCCAACTGTAGAAGGTCGTCCGTGAGCAGGCCATGTTCGCCGGGTGTGATCAGGTGCAGGTGATAGGCGGCCCACCAGAAGGGTGCCACCAACAGAGCGGGGAGGGGGGCCTTTTCGGAGTAGTAGTGGCCCTTCACCAGGGCCTTGTCCTCCGTGAGGGTATGGTAGGCATCGATCTGCAGGGTACCATGCTCCACCAATGCAGCCACCATGGCGGCTCGGCTCAGGGTGTTAGCGTTGTGGCCGCTGTCCAGGTGCCAGCTGCACAGGAGCAGGGCCAGCAGGAAAAAGACCAAGGGACGCAGGCACTGCGGCATGGCCGTAAAGATGCACAAAGGGCAGGCAGCGAACTAGGCGCCCACAGGAGCATCGGGAGCGGCCGCTTCCTCCAGCACGCGCGGTTTGCGTGGGAGGTGACTGCGCACCAGGAAGGCGCCCACCAGTACGAAGAGCGCAACACCGGTCCAGTTGCCACCGAAGTGGATGAGCAACGCCATGATAGCGGCCGCAGCGAAGGCCAGTAGCGCAGTGAGCAACCAGCCACCGATCACGTTGAGCACGCCGGCCACGCGTTGCGCGGCACTTTCGGCGCCCCATGCACGGTCGCTCAGCGAAGTGCCCATGGCCACCATGAAGGTGACGTACGTGGTGCTCAGGGGCAGCTTCAATTTGGTCGCAGCAGCGATGAGCACGCTCGACAACATGAGGTTCATGGCGGCTCGCAGCAGGTCAAAGGCCGGTGCATCAGCATGCTTCGTTCCATGTCCGCTGAACCGCCTGTTGATGATGGCGCGGTTGCGCCGGCCGAGCACCGTGGAAAAAAGGTTGCCGGCCCGCTGTGCACTGCGTACGATGACACGGGCCAGCAGGTGGCTCCGGAACTGCTCGGTGCCGCTACCCTGGCGGGCCAGGTTCACTTCCGTTTCGGTCACCTTACGGGCCTTGGCGCTGAACCAGAGGGTCAGCACCATCACCAACCCGGCCACGTAGAGCAGGTAGGTCGGGGTATGTGCCGCATCCGCCATGGCGCCCATCATGAACCGATCGGCGGAAAGGCCGCTGGCCAACCACATTTGGAACGATTGCAATCCCGTGATGGGCACGCCGATGAAGTTCACCAGGTCGTTGCCCGCGAAGGCCATGGCCAGGGAAAAGGTCCCGGCCAGCACGATCAGGCGCAAGGGGTCCACCTTCAGCACGCGCTGCGCGAAGAACGCCACCACTGACAGCAAACTGAAGGTGGCCGCCATTACGCCACCGATGTTGGCCTCTATCCATTGGCCAGTACCGCCTTTCATCAGGTCGGTGCCCTTCAGGCCCTTCACCAGCATGAAATAGACAATGAAGGAAATGGCCATTCCGGCAATGAGCGACCCGAAGCGGTCCACGGCACGCTGGAAATGAAAGGTTAGCGCGAAACGGGCCAGCCACATCACCACTGCACCAACGCTGAACGCGATAAGCACGGAGAGGAAAATGCCACTGATGATCTCGCCCAGCTTCGAGGTGTTGATCATCTGCCAGATGGAGCTGGCATCGGTGGTGCCGAAATGGATCTTCAACCAGGCTACCATGACAGCGGCGCCCAACAGTTCGAAGACGATGGAAACGGTGGTGCTTGTGGGTAGCCCCAGCGAATTGTACAGGTCAAGCAGGATGATGTCGGCCAGCATCACGGCGAGGAAGATCACCACCACGTCGGCGAAGCTGAAATAGGCGGGGTTGAAGATACCTTTGCGGGCGATCTCCATCATGCCCGTGGAGGCGAGCGCACCCAGTAGGATGCCAACGGAAGCCACCGTGAGGATCACCTTTCGGGAGGCCACGTTCGAGCCGATGGCCGAGTTGAGGAAGTTGGCCGCATCGTTACTGACCCCGACCACCAGGTCGGCCACTGCCAATATCAGCAGCACAATAACGATTGCGAGAAAACTGTCCATGGCTTACGGTGTAAAGGTCCCGCAGCCTCATTTCCGGGGAGTGAATACTGCGTTAAGGTAATGTGAGGCAGCCCGGAATAGTGCCGCGCCGTCTTGCACGTCCAAGTGGGGACCTGATGCCTCTCAGATCGTCATCGTCACCACTACTCGAGCGATAGCTTATTGCTTCCTGAACTCCAGCTTGTAGAAGTGGAAGTCGGGACTATGCAATTCCACCTTGAAGCCGGTGACCTTATGGTCGCCGTCGAACTGGAAGGTGATGTAGCCTGGTTCGAGGAAGGGGTCGGTGTGTTGCCACTCGAACGTATCGAAATGCCAGTGGGCCAGGTTGCCGGTGAAGAGGTCCTTGGCAGGCAGGAAGGTGAGATGGAGGATGCCGTTCGTCTCGGTGACCGTTGCGCTGCCGTAGATCTTGTCGGTATAGGTGCCCGTATAGGCAGATAGAGGGAGGGAGGGCTTGGTCTTCACCGTTCTGGATGCCAGACGTTCCGCGCGGCGCTTGGCGTCCTCCTCCTGGTTGGCCTTCACGCGGGGCAGCATTTGCGCAACGGGGTCGGCCTTCCCCTCTCCGAGATAGAGGTCCAGCACCTTGTTGGTGATGGCGAACACGCTGTAGCTCTCGCCATTGCCCAGACAGATCACAGCAAGGTCCCTGTCGGGCACCACAGCATGGTTGAGGATGAAACCGGGCATGCCTCCGCTGTGGGTGATCACCTTGTTTCCGTTGTTGTATTCCACGAACCAACCCAGTGCTGCTCCGTCGCGTCGACCGCTCATGGCCAGATGCGTGGTGGTGAGCGTGCGGAAGGTGCCGGCCTTGAGGAAGGCCTTGTCGCCCACCTTGCCTTCATTGGCCCACATGGCGTCCCACTTGGCCAGGTCGGTGATGCAGCTGTTGATGCCCGTGGCCCCATCGGCGCCCTTGAGCGCCTGGTAGGGCATGCTCTTCTGTGGCGCGGCCGGGTCCTGTCCCTTGCGTACATGGGGAAGCGCGACGTCGGTGAAGTTGGCCAGGTCGGCTGTCTCGACAGTGGTGCGCGTCATGCCCAGCGGTTGAAGGATGCGCTCGGTGACGAATGCGTCCCAGGTCTTGCCGCTCACGGCCTCGATGAGCTGCGCGGCTGCGATGTACATCAGGTTGCTGTACCCGAATTCGTCGCGGAAGGCATGGGTGAAGGGTTCGTTGGCGTGACGCTCCAGAATACTGCGCTGGTCGTGGTCGGTGCCGTACCACAGCAGGTCGCCGTCGAAGGTGATCCAGCCGCTCCGGTGGCAGAGCAGGTCCTTCACCATCATGTGTTCCGTCACATACGGGTCCGGTGTCCTGAACCAGGGCATGTGTTTCACGACGGGGTCGTTCCAGGCCAGCTTGCCGTCATCGACCAACAGGCCTATGGCACAAGCTGTGAAGGCCTTGCTTATGCTGGCGATGAAGAAGATGGAGTTCGGGGTCACGGGATCGGCCTTGGCCAGGTCGAGCTTGCCGTAGCCCTTGCTCCAGACCAACTGGCCATCCTTCACGATGCCTACGGCCAACCCGGGCTGGTCGAACTTCACCACAGCGTCCGCGACGTAGGCATCAAGGGCGTTCAGGTCCGGTTGTTGGGCTGAAAGGCCAAGCGAGAGAACGAGCGCAAGGCTGGCGAGGATGGGTCGGATGCTCATGGTGCGAAGATGGTCGATCGGTATCTTTTCTGGTCTGTCGACATCGTTTTTGCAGTACGAACAGGGTGAAGCCGATGGGTAGGGGAGCGGCCCACGACGAACAACACCGGGCAAAGCCGGCCTGCATTCTCACTGTGGCCTTCTGTTCTCGATACGGACCCTGTAGTTCGTTGTCCGGTGGTGGATCGTTGGCTTTCTTGACCGTGTCAACACAGCATCATCCATGGCCAGGAAACAAAATGCCCGGTCTATTCAGACCCGACACTGACCTCGATCTCCGAAGGCATGACCTTGGCTCCCTTCAACTTGGTCTCAGCGGTCACTCCTTCAATTACCTCCAGGTTGATGCCATCGCTCAGTCCGGTCTTGATGTAGGTCCTTTTCCAGTCTTCACCGTCCTTCACTTGAACAAAGGCACTGTCGCCCTTCACGTTGAACTCCACGATGCTCTCGGGCACGGTTAGCACGCTGTCCCGTTCTTCGAGCACGATGTCAGCGTTGGCGCTGTATCCGCTGCGCAACGTTTGCCCCTCCTTCAGTTTCACGGCGGCGCGGATCTCGAACTGGATGGCGCCGTTCTCTTCCACACCCTTCGGAGCGATGTATTCCAGTTCGGCATCCCACTTGGCATTGTCAATGGCACCCACCGTAAGCACAACGGGCATGCCCAGTTTCACCTTGCCCACTTCGCTCTCGTCCACCTTTCCTTGGAAGATCAGGTCGTTCATGTCGGCAATGGCCGCTATGGTGGTACCCTCATTGAAGTTGTTGCGCTCGATCACGCTGTTGCCCTCCTTCACGGGCACATCGAGCACCATGCCGTTGATGGTGCTTCGCACGATGGTGTTGCCCGCACTGCTGCGACTGATGCCGTCGCGTACCACTTGTAGCGCCTCCTGTGCTGCGGCCACTTCCTGTTTGGCGTTCTTCAGGGCAATATCGAACGTCTGCATCTCGGCCGCGCTGATCACACCCTTGTCGGCCAGGGGCTTGTTCCGGTCGAAGTTGAGCTGGGCGTTCTGCTGCGCGATCTCGGCATTGCGCAAGCGGTTCTCGGCGTTGCTCAGGCTCAGCATGTCGGGCACGATCTTGATCTTGGCCAGGGGCTGGTCCTTCTTCACGATATCGCCCGCTTCCACATAAAGCTCGGCGATGATGCCGCTGACCACGGGTTTGATGAGGATCTCCTTGCGCGGCACGATCTTGCCGTTGGCCACGGTCTTCTTCACCACGTTATTGCGCTTCAGCGTTTCGATGGTGAACTCATCCGGCTTGCTGGCGCTCTTCTGGTAGAGGAAGTACATGGTCCAGATGAAGAGGACGCCAAGTCCGAGGAAGAGGAGGTATTTGACAATGCGGTTCATGGTGTGTTGTTGTCGTACCGGCCCGGCCGGCATCGCGTATGGGATCTACTCTGCTCTTAGTGCGTCCACGGCTTTGATGGCAAGGGCTCTTCGCGCGGGCAGCAGACCGGCCAATAACCCGCTGGCAATGAGAACGGCGAAGGCCACCAGGGCCACGAAGAGGTCAACCCCGGGGTTCTTGAAGAAATCCGCATCGCCGGCCACCGATCGGATGACCTCCAGGACACCCACCCCGACCAACAGCCCGAAGTAGCCGGCGATGAAGGTGAGCGTGAGGGCCTCCTGCACGATCTGGCCGGTGATGTTGCGCGGTGTGGCACCGAGGCTGCGGCGGATGCCGATCTCCTTGGTGCGCTCCTGGATGCTCACGAGCATGATGTTGCCGATGCCGATGGCACCCGCAAGCAATGTGCAGATGCCCACGAACCAGCTGAGGCCACCGATACCGATGAAGAGACCGTTCATCATGCCGTAGAACTCCTGCATGTTCCAACTGCCAAAAGCGCTTTCGTCCGTGGGGTCCACGCGGTGTTTGCGGGCCATCAGTGAGCGGATCTGCTTCTCCACTTCGGCCACGTCCACACCCGGTTTGGCAACGATGGTGAACCAATGCACTTCGTTCAAGGCGTTGAAGGCCTTCTGGAAGGTGGTGAAGGGCACATAGATCTTGGCATCGGGGTTGTCGCCCATCTCGGCGCTGCTCTTCTTCTTGCTCACACCGATGACCTGGAAGTAGACGCCGTTGATCTTGATGTATTTGCCGATGGGCTCTTCGGGCTTGAAGATCTGGTCCACCACATCCTGGCCGATCACTGCCACCTTGCGCTCTTCGCTGAGGTCGGCATGGTTGAGGAAGCGCCCCTGCGGCAGGCGGATGGCTTCCACCTGGATCACTTCGGGCTCGCTGCCATACACGCTGAAGGCGCCCACCTTGCCGTTGTAGCTGACGTTGTTGCCGCCCTGCCAGCCGCCCAGTTGCAACTGTGGTGAACAGACCTCAATGCCCGGTACGTTGTTGCGGATGATGCTGATGTCCTCGTTGTCGAAGGTGAAGCTGCGTCCCTTCTGGAAGCCCGCGTACGGCTTGGTGGTGGGCATGGTCCACAGGAAGGCGCTGTTCGTGGCGAAGCCTTCGAAGCCGCCCAACACTGCGTTCTTCAGGCCATTGCCCATGCCCAGCATCACCACCAGCATGAAGATGCCCCAGCCCACACCGAACATGGTGAGGAAGCTGCGGAGCTTGTTGCGGCTCAGCGTGTTCCAGATCTCTCCCCAGCGGTCGCTGTCGAACATGGCGTTATTCGTCGCGTAAGGCTTCAATGGGACGGATGGCGGCGGCGCGGCGTGCGGGGATGAAACCGGCCAGAGCACCGGAGACGATGAGCGCGATCAAGGCATAGATGGCCACATCGACCTGGATGGTGGGGTCGCGGAAGAACTCGCTGCCGGGCACCACGCTCGCGATGCCCTCCATGAGGAACACCCCGAGCACCAGCCCCATCCATCCGGCCAGTGCGGTGATGAAGACGGCTTCCAGGATGACCTGACCGACGACGTTGGCAGGCGTGGCACCCAAGGCCTTGCGGATGCCGATCTCCCGCGTGCGCTCCTTCACCACGATGAGCATGATATTGCTGACACCCACGATGCCGGCAATGAGCGAACCGATGCCCACGAACCAGAGAAACGCCGTGATCCCGTTGAAGATGTTGCTCATGGTGCCCACGTTCTCCACATTGTTGTTCACCCACAGCGCGCGTTCGTCGGTGGGGTCGAAATCATGACGCCGTGCCAGGGTGTGTACTGCACGTTCCTGGGCTTGTTTGGCACCGGCTATGCTGGCATCCGCGAAACTGAACATGATATCGTCCACGATGCCCTTCGCATTGAAGACCTTTTGCGCGGCGGCAAGGGGTATGAACACGGGGCTGCGCTCGCCGCGTTCGGGGCCGCCGGTCTCGTACTCGTAAAGGCCCACCACCTCGAAGGGGATGCCGTTCACGTTCACCCACTTGTGCAGTGGGTCCTCCTTCTTGAACAGTTCCTCGCGGCAATCCTGGGCGATGACGATGACCTTGCGCTGCTGCACCTGGTCCACCTCATTGATGAAACGGCCTTGCACGATCTGCTGATGCTGCAGCTCGCGGAACTCCGGTTCGATACCCCGGATGGTGTAGTTGCCCGTGTTCATGCCGTACTGCAGCTTGCTCTGGCCGCGCCACACGCTATACTGGCCACTGATGAACTCGATGCCCGGTATGGCGTTCCGAAGGGCGTCGATATCGCTGTCCTCCAGCTCGATCTTACGGTTAGGGGGCAGGCCCTTCCACGGTTTGCTGGTCTCGTTTCCCCAGATGCGGATGCTGTTGGTGGCGGTATTGCGGAAATTGTAACTGAAGCCGTTGCGCAACCCGGCCCCGGCACCGAGAAGGATGATGAGCATGAAGATCCCCCAGAACACAGCGAAGCCGGTGAGCACGGCCCTCAGCTTGTTCTTGCCGATGCTCTGGAACACCTCGCCCCACTTCTCCTTATCGAACATCGCCAGCGGGCTTTTTCACATCCAACACGCCATCCATCCGGGTGCTCAGGCTCTTGGGGTCCAGGTGGGCGTTCTCGATCAGTCCATCGCGCAGATAGATCACACGTTCCGTGGCGGCCGCCACTTCGCGTTCGTGGGTCACGATCACCACGGTCTTGCCCAGGTCGCGGTTCACCTGGGTCAGGAGATCCATCACCTCATGGCTGGTCTTGCTGTCCAAGGCGCCAGTGGGTTCGTCGGCCAGGATGATCTTGGGTTCGCTGATCAGTGCCCGGGCGATGGCCACACGTTGCTTCTGGCCACCGCTCATCTCGTTGGGCATGTGGTGGGCCCACTCGCGCAGGCCTACGCGTCCCAGCATCTCCAAGGCCATTTCGTTACGCTTGCGCCTTGCCACACCCTGGTAGTACAGCGGCAAGGCCACGTTCTCCATGGCGTTCTTGAACGTGATCAGATTGAAGCTCTGGAAGACGAAGCCGATGTATTTGCTACGCAACAGGGCGTTCTCGGTCTCGCTCTGGCTTCGGATCAGCATGTTGTCCAACAGGTACTCGCCGCTGTCGTAGTTGTCCAGGATTCCGATGATGTTCAGCAGGGTGCTTTTTCCCGATCCGCTGCTGCCCATGATGCTCACCAGTTCCCCGGCATCAATGTGCAGGTCGATCCCTTTGAGCACCTGCAGGATGTTGGCGCCTGTTCGGTAGGATTTGCGGATGCCGGTAAGCTGGATCATGCGTGGTAGCTGCGTGTGCCCTTTACGGGAACGCTACGAAAGTACCGGGAGGGCTGTTCGGCAACAGGGCGTATACACGAACGGTGAGGAGCGGGGAGGAATGGTTCAGGAGCACATGTCGCTCACTCATCCCGCTGTGGCGGTTGTCAATTCGTCGCGGGTGGTGCCAAGAAGGTCCACCAAGGCCTCTGTGATGCCAGGGTGTGTGAACCGGAACCCTTCACGCAGCAGGCGGGAGGGGACCACGCGCCGGCTCTTCAGGATGAGCTCTGTTTCGGTGCCCAGGAGCAGGGCCCCCAGTTCCAGCATCCAGCGCGGTTGCGGCAGCGCGATCAGCGGACGGTAGCGCGCCCGAAGCAGTTCCATCAGGTAGCCATCGCGTGCGGGCTCCGGGGCCGCTATATCGTATACACCGCTCGCATCGGACCTTTCGAGCAGGTGGTCCACGGCGCGGCACAGGTCCAACGCATGTATCCAGCTCACGAACTGTTCACCACCGGCGTGCCTGCCGCCAAGCCCTGAACGGGTGAGCTGTACCAACCTGGGCAGCACGCCACCTTCGGGGCTCAGCACCATGGCGCTGCGCAACAGGGCCACCCGTGTGCGTGGCAGCTGGAAGCTCAGGGCCATGGCCTCCCAGCTCCGGGCCACTTCCACGCTGAAGCCTTCGCCCAGTTCGCCTGTGTATTGGTCCATGGCCCGGTCCTCAGCATGGCGATAGATGGTGGCGGTGCTGAGTTGAAGCCACGCCTCTGGCGGGTCGGTACAGCGGGACAGGGCATCGCCCAAAGCGATCGTGCTGCTCAGACGGCTGTGCAGGATGGTCCATTTGCCACTGGCGTTGTATCGACGGTCCACAGTGGCGCCAGCAAGTCCGACCACTGCGCGGGCACCGTTCAAGTGTTGTTCAAGGTCCCGCGGGCGTTCGGGGTCCCAGTGCACATGGCTGATCCCGCTGCGCTCCTCGCTGGGACCTCGGGTCAGCACAATGACCGGGATGTCGCGTTCGCTGAAGTGTCGGGCGAGAACACGGCCCATCAAGCCTGTGCCGCCGGCCATTACGATATGTCTTGGGATGCTCATGTCGTCAGATGTTCAGTGTTTTCGAGCGGTGATCAGGAGGTAGCGGAACAGATCGCGCTGGGTGCCCAAGGCAATACCGTACAGGCAGCTTTTCAGGTGGGCGTTCTCCAGTGGATCCAGCCGTTTTCCGGTGAAGAGGTTGCGGAGCCTGGTCCAGGCCATGAGGGGAAGACCGTGCACAGCGCTGGGCGCAACCCGGTAACTGAGGTCAGCAATGCGGATATCGGCGAACCCAACGCGTTCCATCGCGCGCACGAAGGCCTGTTGCCGGGGAAAGCAGGGGACGGCCCAGCCTTTTTCCACGGTGCGCACCATGCGTTTACGCAACCCCGTGGGTGGCTTGAGTATGAACCCGTCAACCAGTGCGATCCGGCCACCGGGTCGCAGGATGCGGGCGGCCTCGGACAGCACATCGGATTTGCCCTGGCCGCTTCCGTAACATAGGCTTTCCAAGGCATATACACCGTCCATCGTGCCGGAGCGCAGGCCCGTTCCACGGAAATCGCGCAGGTGCATGGTAACGGGGAGGTGCGCTCGTACGGCAAGGGCCCGGCCTTCCTCCACCTGTTCACGCACCACGGTGAATGCCTGCACGGCACACGTGTAGGTGCGTGCCACCAACCTGGCGGAGCTGCCGTAGCCACAACCCAGGTCGGCGAGCTGTTGACCCGGTCGGGGCCGCAGTTCACCCACCACGCGATGCACCAGGTCTTCGAGCATGGTGCTCCGGTCCCACGGTGCGGTAGGCCATTGCCAGTGCCCGAAATGCAGGTGACCTTCCTGGCTCCAGAGCTTGTACAGTGCTGCGCTGGCGTGGAAGTGGTCCACAACGCGTGGGTCAATGTCGACCGTGGGCGAGGCGAGAAGCTCGTTGGTTGTCATTGCGCTTATGTGTTGAAGTTTCAAGAAAAAATGAAACATTGGGTCAAAAGAAACAAGCTATCGTAGCAGGGTGGAAGCGGCCTTGAGGAACCACTGTACATCGCTGCGCGTGCTGCGTTCCAGCACGGCATCGATCCGGCTGGTGATGTCGTGCAGGTCGTTGGCCATTTGTTTGAACGCCTTGCTCTCGTTGCTGGTACCGCTGGTCTGTTTCAGTTCGCCCAACAGGCGCACCATGGGTTCCAGTTCGCGCTTCTTGCGTTCGCGGGTGATGTTCGTGGCGATCTTCCACACGTCCTTCTCGGCCTGGAAGAACTCGCGGCGTTCCCCGGTCTTCAGGATGCGGTCCACCAGATGCCAGTCGATCAACGCGCGCAGGTTCATGTTGGCATTCCCCCGGCTGATGTTCAACTGGTCCATCACATCCTCGGTGCTCAAAGGGTCAGGGCTGATCAAGAGCAAGGCATGCACTTGGGCCATACTGCGGTTGATGCCCCATTGGCTCCCGAAAGCGCCCCAGGCCTGGATGAACTTGTCCTTTGCTTCGTGGAGTTCCATGGTGCCCGTGATGATGGCCCAAAGGTATGATCATAATAGCTGTACTTCCAAATATTATTGAAAGATAAGTGGGTCAGGTCGCCTGTGAACAACTTGGACAGGTGTGATCGCTGCCGGACCGGCCAGCGCTGATAGCTTGCCGGTTCCCGATCGCCATGGAATCCATCACACTCGCCGAGCCGCCAAGCTCCTACGGTCCACCTCAGGCACCGTTGCTGGAGCTGCTCGAACGTCATTTCGGATACAGGTCCTTCCGTCCGCTTCAGTTGGAGGTCATCGAGCATGTGCTGCATGGACGCGATGCCCTGGTGCTGATGCCCACGGGCGGCGGCAAGAGCATTTGCTATCAACTTCCAGCATTGGCCTTACCGGGTCTCACCGTTGTGATGTCGCCGCTCATCGCCTTGATGAAGGACCAGGTGCAGGCCCTTCAGGGCAATGGTGTTCCGGCGGCGTTCCTGAACAGTTCGCTGGAGTTCGATGAGGAGCGCCAGATCCACCAGCAATTGCGCAATGGGGACCTGAAGTTGCTGTACCTATCACCGGAACGGCTTTTTCAACCGGGCTTCCTGGACCGTCTGGCCGAACTGAACGTGAACCTGTTCGCGGTGGATGAGGCGCACTGCATCAGCAGTTGGGGCCACTCGTTCCGTCCGGAGTACAAGCAGTTGCACGTGTTGAAGCAGCGATACCCGGAGGTGCCGCTGATCGCGCTGACGGCCACTGCCGATCGCACCGTACGTGGTGATATCGCGCATAGTCTCGGTCTGCGTGAGCCGCAGGTGTTCATCAGCAGCTTCGACCGGCCGAACCTGTCCTTGGCGGTGCTGCCTGGCCAGGACCGATGGCGCGCCATTGAGCGCATCATGGGCCGGCATGCTGGTAAAAGTGGTATCATCTACTGTAACAGTCGAGCCGGTGCCGAAAAACTGGCCGCGAAGTTGCAAGCCATCGGAGTGAATGCGGACCACTACCACGCGAAGCTTGACGCGTTGGAACGAAGCCGCGTGCAGGATGATTTCATCCAGGGCAAGCTGCATGTGATCTGTGCCACCATCGCCTTCGGTATGGGAATCGACAAGGCCGATGTGCGTTTCGTGGTCCACTACAACATGCCGGGTACGGTGGAAGGCTACTACCAGGAGATCGGTCGTGCCGGTCGTGATGGCAAGCCGGCCGAGACCATTCTCTTCTACAGTTATGCCGATGTGCAGACGCACATGCACTTCGCTGAGGAGATCCAGGACCCGCGCTACAAGGAGGTGGTGATCGCGAAGCTGGACCGAATGAAGGAATACGCGGAAGCACAGGTGTGTCGTCGCACCATCCTGCTCAGCTACTTCAGCGAAGAGACGGTGGAGGCCTGCGGCAACTGCGATGTGTGCAAGGACCCGCCGAAGTACTTTGATGGGACGGTGCTCGCGCAGAAGGCGCTCAGCGCAGTGTTCCGCAGTCGGCAACAATTGCCCATGAGCGTGCTGGTCGATGTATTGAAAGGCACCCACAGCCCCGCTGTACAGGAGAACGGCTGGGACCGTATCAAGACCTTTGGTGCCGGGAATGATGTCAGCGCGTTCGCATGGATCATGTTCATTCAACAGTTCCTGCAATTGGGGCTGTTGGAGATCGCCTATGCGGACCATTATCACCTCCGCATCACGCGGTCCGGTGAGACTGTTCTGCAAGGAGAACGGCCTGTGAGACTGGTATCGCCGGAGACCATCAAGGAACGGCAGGAGCGCCCCAAGCAGCGCAAGGATGTGCTGGTGGCCGGTCCGTCATCTGCGGCGGAGGACCTGCTGGCCGAATTGAAGGCCCTGCGGCGCAACATCGCTGCGGATCTGAAGAAGCCCGCCTACATCGTGTTCAGCGATGCTTCCTTGCTGGACATGGCGGAGAAGAGACCCTCGAACATCTATGAGTTCCGTTTGGTGAACGGGGTGGGCGACCACAAGGCCAGCCAATTCGGGAAGGCCTTCCTGGATGCGATCGCGAAATGGCGGAAGGCGCAAGGGTGAGCGCGCACCGGTGAGCGTCGAAGGGCGCATATTGTCAGTTGCCGACTGCGCCTTTCGGATCAGGTCGTCGGCCGATGTGAGCGCCTTCCCCAGCACTTCACGCCTTCGTACCACAGCACGCTCAACAGCCCCACACCACTGGCCAGTGCGAGCAGTGCGGCGTCAGGTGAGGCCAGTTGAAAGAAGTCCCGGAAAAGCGGAACGTAGAGCAGTGCGGCGAGCAGCAGTACCGTGCCCGCGATGATGCCGCGCAGCAGCCAGTTCCGATAGCTCAGCGTGCTCCAGATCGACCGTTCGAAGGAGCGGTTCACCAGGGTGAGCGCGATGTTCGCCACCACCAATGCCGTGAAGACGAGCGTGCGCGTCATGTCCTCGCCCAGGTCGTGCATCACCCCCCACTGGTAGCAGAACAGCGTGCCGGCGGTGATCATCAGCCCTTGCATCAAGCTTGTGCGCAACTCGCTCCACGAGAGGAAGGTGAGGTCCATGCGACGGGGCTTGCGTTGCATGCTGCCCGCTTCGATCGGTTCGCTCTCGTAGGCGATGCTGCAGGTGGGGCCCATCAGCAGTTCCAGGAAGATGACGTGGACCGGCGTGAAGATGTTGGGATACAGCCAACCCAGCAGCAGTGGCAATGCCACGGTGAGGATGATGGGGATATGGATGCTGATGATGTACTGGATGGCCTTCTTCAGGTTGCCATAGATCTTGCGGCCCATGGCCACGGCGTCCACCATGCGGCCCAGGTCATCATCCAGCAGGATCAGCGCAGCGGCCTCCTTGGCCAGTTCGCTACCACGCTTGCCCATGGCGATGCCGATGTGCGCGGCCTTCAATGCAGGGCCATCGTTCACGCCATCGCCGGTCATTGCCACCACATGGCCCTGGGCCTTCAGCGCGTTCACCACACGCAGCTTGGCCTCGGGGAACATGCGGGTGAAGAGGTTGCTCGTCCGCAACGCGGCGTCCAGATCGCCATCGCTCATTGCCAGGACCTCATCGCCGTCCAGCGCTCGCCCTTCCACGGTGAAGCCCACCTCCCTGGCGATCGCGCGGGTGGTCACCGCATTGTCGCCGGTGATGATATCGACGCGGATCCCTGCATCACTGAAACTCTTGAACACCTGAGCGATGTTCTTCTTCGGCGGATCATGGAAGGCCACCAGGCCGAGGTAGGTGAAGGTGAAGTCCTGCTGTTCGGCGGGGTAGTGGTCGCCTTCCAAAGTCGTTTCGCCCACCGCCAGCACACGGTAGCCCTGCACGGCCAGTGCATCCACCTGGGCGAGCACGGCATGGCGTTCCTCATCCTCCAATGCGGAGCAGGCGATGATCGCTTCCGGCGCACCCTTCGCGGCGATGATGCGCGGACCGCCATCCTTGGCGAAGACGTGGGTCATCATCGGCGGCTTGCCGCTCAAGGGATACTCGTGCACCATGCGGAAGGTGGGCCGTTCATCCTCCGCGCTCGTGTCGCCATAGGCCTTGTGCAGCGCCGTTTCCATGGGGTCGAAGGGCACGGGTTCGCTGGCCCACATCGCGGTGGTGATCAGGTGCCGCGCCGCGTCCGTGTCCAAGTGCTTCAGTTCACGCGAGGTCTCTTCACCCCACACGTGGAGCGCGGCCAGTTCCATGCGGTTCTCGGTGATGGTGCCGGTCTTGTCGGTGCAGATCACCGTGGCAGAACCGAGGGTCTCCACCGTTTTGGCATGCTTCACCAGGATGCCCAGTTTCATCAAGCGCCAGGCCCCGAGCGCCATGAAGGTGGTGAATGCCACGGGGATCTCTTCGGGCAGGATGCTCATCGCCAGCGTCAGGCCCTTCAACAGGCTGTCCAGTACATCGCCCGAAGCATTGAAGTTGACGCCCCAGACCACCAGGAAGAAGGCCATGCCCACGATCGCCATGTTCCGTGCGAAACGACCGATCTGCTGCTCCAACGGTGAGCGGGTTTCGGTGATCGCCGTCATCGAAGTGCCGATCTTGCCCAAGGCCGATGCCGCACCCACCTGGGTGATGCGCACGACCGCCAACCCGCCCACGGCCTGCGTACCTCTGAACACCGCGCTGTTCTTCCCACCCTCGGTGTCCTTGTGGACAGAGAACGGTTCGCCCGTCAGGATCGACTCGTTCACTGCGAAGTCGTTGGCATGCACCACCAGCCCATCCGCGGGCAGTAGTTCACCTTCGTTCACCACCACGTGATCGCCCACCACCAGGTCCTCGGTGGGGATCTCCACCACGGTGTTGTTGCGGATCACCCGCGCCTTTGCCTGGCTGAACTGTGCCAGAGCCTCCAATGCTTTGCGACTACGCTGGTCCTGGTAGAGCGAGATGGTGCTTACCAGCACAATGGCGCCGAGCATGAACCAGGCCTCGCCGGTATCACCAAGGATGAAATAGATGGTCGCCGCCACCACGAGCAACAGGAACATCGGCTCGGTGACGGCCGTTCGCAGCACCTTCCAGAAGCCGCTGTGTTCGCGGGCTTCAAGAGCGTTGTCGCCGTGCGCATTCCGCGAAACCTCCACTTCCGGGTCGGAAAGGCCGGTGAAGGGGAAGGGGTTGATGGCCATGGCGAAGCCAAGGTAGGACCATGAGGCCCGATCTACCGGTCCATCGCTTCACATTCCAAGGTCATCGACCTGCGCTCTTCCAAGCATCGTTCAGCAGCCGCACCACCCCTTCGTCCTCCACGGGCTGGAAATTGTCGTAGAACTGGCCCACACCCTGGAAATGGGGTGGTGCCAGGAGGTGAATGAGCTCATCCGCCAATATGCGTCCCTTGCGAATGAACCGTGGCGGAACCACCGGCATGGCCACCACGAGCTTCGACGGATGCTGTCGGCGCAGTAGTTCCAGTGTGGCCAGCAGCGTATTCCCGGTCGCAACGCCGTCATCCACCACGATCACAGGGCGGTCCTTGACGCCGGGTGGTGGTCGTTCCCCTCGGTACATGAGGGCTTTTTCCTGTGATCTGGACCTGATGCGTTTCACTTCGGTATCGAGGTAGGTCCGTGACACATCATAGCGAGGGTCCACCAGTTGCGAGTCGAGCGAAACGGCACCAATGGCCAACTCGGGGTTCGCCGGATGGCCGATCTTCTTGGCGAGCACGATGTCCAGTGGCAGGTCCAGTGCCGTGGCCATGGCATGTCCCACGACCACGCCACCGCGTGGAATGGCCAGTATCAAGGCATCGGTTCCGCGGTAGTGCTCAAGAGCCTGCGCCAAGAGCACGCCGGCCTCGGCCCTGTCCACAAAGCCTGCCCTTTCCATGGGTCAATGCCTGGAACCTGGTTGTGGCCGTGTTGGTGGTTCGCTTGGTGGCGAATTCGGTGGTTGAGGGCGCGTGATCGGATGGTCCGGTACGTGCCGTGTGGGTGGCTCGTGCGGTACTGTTGTCGGTCGTTCGGGGGTGGGACGGTCCGGGTCCTTGGGTTGAAGGTTCATGGGGTATTGTTCAGAGGTTAACGATCAACGTATGTTCTCGGCCTCACGGATGTTCGTGATGCCGTTGATCAGCGCATCGGGGTTAAAGGAGATGCTGTTGATGCCTTGGTCCACGAGGAACCTGGCGAACGATGGATCATCGCTCGGTGCCTGTCCGCAGAGCCCGATGCGGGTGCCGGTGCTGTGCGCCGAGGCGATCACGGAGGCGATCATGTCCTTCACCGCCGCATCGTTCTCGCTGAAAAGGTCGCTGATGATCGCCGAGTCGCGATCGATGCCGAGCGTGAGCTGCGTGAGGTCGTTGCTGCCGATGCTGAAGCCGTCGAAGTGCTGCGCGAAGTCCTTCGCCCGGATCACGTTGCTGGGGATCTCCGTCATCATGTAAAGCTGCAACCCGTTCTCCCCGCGCTTCAGGCCGAACTCCGCCATCAGCTCCACCACACGCTTTGCCTCACCCACGGTGCGGCAGAAGGGGATCATCAGCTTCACATTGGTGAGGCCCATTTCCTCGCGCACGCGCTTCATGGCGGCGCACTCCAGCCGGAAACCTTCGCGGTAGCGCTCGTTGTAGTAGCGCGAGGCCCCGCGGAAACCGATCATCGGGTTCTGCTCCTCGGGTTCGAACTGCGCTCCACCCAACAGGCTGGCGTACTCGTTGGTCTTGAAGTCGCTCATGCGCACGATCACGTCATGCGGATGGAAGGCCGCTGCTATGGTGGCCACAGCTTCCGCCAGGTGCTCAATGAAATAGCGGCGCTTGTCGGGGTGATGCTGCGTGAGCCTCCCGATCTCCGCTTTCGCCTTGGCATCGGTCAGCTCATCATACTTCACAAGTGCCATGGGATGCACGCGGATGGTGTTGTTGATCACGAACTCCAGGCGCATCAGGCCCACCCCACGGTTCGGATAGAAGGAGTAGCGAAAGGCCTTCTCAGGATCGGCCAGGATCAACATGGCATCGGTGCGCGGCAATTGCACGCTCTTCAGGTCGATGTGGGTCTCGCTCCAGTCCAGTTGCCCGTCGTAGACCTTGCCGGTCCTTCCTTCGGCACAGCTGACCGTTACGAGTTGTCCATCTTCCAGCGCATCCGTTGCGTTCAGCGCACCCACGATGGCCACGGTGCCCATCTCGCGGGCCACAATGGCCGCATGACTGGTGCGACCACCCTTGTTGGTGATGATCGCCGAGGCCCGTTTCAACACCGGGTCCCAGTCCGGGTTGGTGATGTCGGTGACGAGCACTTCGCCGTCCTGCAACTGGTCCGCCTGTGCGGGTGAATCGAGCTTTCGTACCCGTCCGGCCGCGATCTTGCTGCCCACCGCGCTGCCGGTGATGAGCACTGCGCCCTTGCCGTTCAGGGCATATTCCTTCAGCTCGAAGGGGTCTTTCGCGGAATGCACGGTCTCGGGCCGCGCCTGCACGATGTACAGTTCGCCAGTGAGCCCGTCCTTGGCCCACTCGATGTCCATGGGCATCCCATAGTGGTCCTCGATGATCAACGCCCAGTGGGCGAGCTGGTGGACCTCTTCGTTCGTCAGCACGAAGCGTTCGCGCTGTTCCGCGGGTGTTTCGAGGTTCACGGTGCTATATCCTGGGCGACCATCGCCCGCGGGTTCCAAGACCATCGTTTTCTGTTTCGCTCCGAGCTTGTGCTGCAGGATGGCGTGCTTCCTCGCGAGCAGGGTCGGCTTGAAGACCTGGTATTCATCGGTCTCCACGGCACCCTGCACCACGTTCTCGCCGAGGCCCCAGTTGGCCGCGATGTGCACCACGTTGCGGAAGCCGCTCTCGGGCTCCAGGGTGAAGATCACGCCTGCTCCACCGATGTCCGACCGCACCATGTGTTGCACGCCGATGGACAAGGCCACCTCCATGTCGGGGAAGCCCATGTCGTGCCGGTACTTGATGGCGCGTTCCGTGAAGAGGGAGGCGTAGCAGCGTTTCGCGGCCTCCAGCAGTGCGTCCCCGCCCTGGATGTTCAGGAAGCTCTCGTGCCTTCCCGCGAAACTGGCCGTTGGCAGGTCTTCGGCCGTGGCACTGCTACGCACGGCGACCGATGCACCTTCCTCGGATAGCACATCGTAGGCCTCACGGATGCCCTGTGCCAGATCTTCAGGCCATGTGGCCTTCATGATCAGGTCGCGAGCCTCAAGGGAGATGGTAGACAGGTTGGAGAGGTCCTTTCGCTCCAGGCGCCCCATGCAGGAGGATAGGGCCTCTCGTATACCATTGACGTCAAGGAAGTGCCAGTAGGCCTGCGCGGTCATGGCGAACCCGTTGGGGACCCGGATCCCCTTGCCGGCCAGTGTGGCGATCATTTCGCCCAACGAGGCGTTCTTGCCGCCAACAGTAAGTACATCGGTATTGCGCACATCGCAAAGCCAGGTGATGAATGGGCCCATGGGATGAAGCTAAGGTGCCCTGCTACGGGCGGCAATGCGATTCGTCAGGTCTTGTTCCAAGGCGCCATCGGATAGAAGGAGACACCGCTGGATCGATCGGACTGGTGTTGAGGGGGCAACACGGAATAGTCTTGTCCATCATGACCGCGAAGCTGTTGGCCCCATTCCTCGCATGCCGCACGATCCTGTTCGGGGTGCTGCTTCTACCGTTCGCGGTTGGCGCCCAGGACATTGAGCAGGTGGACCTGAAACGACCGGTGCGGCTGAGCGGCAACATCAGTTTCTCCATGGAGAACTATTCGGTGAACGGTATCGAGGCGCGCCGGCAGCCCTTCACCTGGACCCTGAACGGCGCTCCGACCTTGACGGTCCTGGGTGTGCAAATGCCCTTCCAGTTCCTGTTCGGCAACTTCGAGAACCGTTTCTATCAGCCCTTCAACCAGTACGGTATCAGTCCGCGCTACAAATGGCTCACGGTCCACGCCGGTTATCGTAACGTGAACTTCCAGCCCTACACCATGGCCGGCTATCGGTTGCTCGGTGGAGGTATCGACAGGGATGCCGTTCTGTAGGCTGTTGGTGGCATCGTTCCGTCCAATACCCTGAACGGTTAACACCGTTCGGACGTGAACATGGATGGCGTGATAAAGTACTCTGGTGACATGAACGACCGAGATGTTATCCTCCTGAACATTGGTGGTGTAGTACCGACGAACACCCGCTATGAGGAGCTGCCGTGAGGGCGACCCCCACCTAGGGAAGCACGATGATCACCGTGTTTGTATGGCGGTCAGATCCGTGCCGGCATATCCACAACGCTGGATCCGGAAGGAGACCATTTTCAGATCGGTTCAAATGAAAAAAGCCCCTCGAAAGGGGCTTTTTGCGGACCGGACGGGACTCGAACCCGCGACCTCCGCCGTGACAGGGCGGCATTCTAACCAGCTGAACTACCGGTCCGTTCAACCTCACTTTTCAGCGAGGCGGCTGCAAATGTACACGTTCATCGGATACCTGCAAACACATCGTGAACATCACGGGTTCTTCTAATGAACTTTTATATCCATTTCGGTCACTCTATCGTAGTAAGGGGTACACACAAGGTTAGCTTGGCTCGAACAACGACCTATTCTACGGCTGTATCATCAAGGCTGGTCTCCTCGCTGGTGGCTTGCGTTGGCTTCATTTCGATCGGAATAGGACAAGTAAGCTATTCATGGACCGGGGCTAGCTCCACTCAGTGGACAGTGCCAACGAACTGGTTCCCTCTCGGAGTGCCGGGTCCGCTGGACAATGTTCAGGTCCAAGCCGCTCCGAATCCACTGGTTCTTGATGGACCACGCACGATCACCGGCTTCGGCATCAGTTCAGGACTGGTCGACCTGGCCGGACATACCCTTACGGTGACCGGTTCTGGGAACTATGTTGGTGGGGGTATGTCCCAAGGCACCTTGGAACTCAATGCTCCTGGCGGAACGCATGCATTCAATGGTGCATTGATTGGAGTTTCGGTTACCGGAACCGCTACGTCCATTGTGTTCAATGGTTCGACTTTTCAGCAACCGGTCTTTCTTGCCCGCACAGGTACTGGCAACGATGTTTGTACTGGAGCCACCATTTTTCAACAGCAGGTCTCGCTGGTACAGGCTGGAACGGGATTATGGTCATTGTCCCATACGGGGTTGACCAGGTTTGAAGGTGGGGTACTGTTGGCCTGCCTCAGTTCTGGGTCCATACAGTTCGGAGGCAGTGGCGGCACCACCCTTCTGCCGTTTGGTCAGACGATCGCCGTGGGGCCCGCAGGGTTCGCATCCGGGCAGTTGCAGTTGCGGAATTTCAACCAGCAGGGCTCTGCTGCGCAGAGCTTAGTGCTCAGTGGCACGTCCCAACTCTCGTTCCAGTCCGGATGCAATTTCGGGGGGGCTCTTTCCGTCAGCGCACCGCGCATCTTTCTCAATGGAGGCACGTATTACGGTGCTGCCAACTTTACGAAGACGGGAGCGGGATCCGATAATGGGGCAGGTGGTTGCATTTTTAACGGGCCTGTATTGCTCAGGGTCTCCGGCCCGGGGTTTTTGAACCCGGCTGCTTTTGGGTCCGACGTGTACAATGCCGGAGTGGTCGTTGCTTGTTCAGGTTCAGGTGGCATCCAGTTCGGTCTGGGTGGTGGTTCCAGCACGATCCCGGTCGGTCAATCCATAAGCACGGTAGTAGGTGGCTTCACGAGCGGGCTGCTTCATTTGAGCCGAATCGTTCAGTCCGGTGGCGCCACCCAGGCTCTTTTCCTGTCATCCTCTGCAGCGTTGAGATTCGAAGGCCCCAACACGTTCAATGGTCCTGTCTCTGCCGTTGCAGGACGGATCTTCGTTAACGGTAGTTCGTTCAATGGTCCTTTGAACCTGAACAAGACCGGGGCCATGCTGGATGCCAGTACTGGTGGGAATACGTTCAATGGGCCTGTAGAGATCGTTCTGTCAGGCACCGGAGAGTTTCAGCTACATGCCACTGGTACCGACTTTTTTCAGTCGAACATCGTGTTCAATAACTCCGGTCCAGGCGCCATTCGCTTCGGAGCCACTACTGGCAACGGAATTTTGGCATCGGGCGCGTCAATGAGCTGCGATCCTGCATCATTTAGCTCCGGCACTTTGGAGTTGCGGGGCATGACCCAGTTGGGCAACACGGCACAGGCCCTTAACCTGGGCGGGACCGCGCGTGCCATTATCGGGCAGGGGTGCTCCTTTGAAGGGGCTTTGGAGATTATCGCGCCATCCGTGTTCCTGAATGGCAGTACGTTCCAAGCTCCAATTCGTGTGGTCAAGACCGGTGGTGGTGCGGATGCCTCCACGGGCGGCAACTCCTTTCTCGGCACTATGGACCTTACCGTTACAGGACCGGGAGCGGTATGGCTCCATTCCACTGGAACGGATGTGTTCCAAGGCGATATCCGTGTGAGTTCGGCAGGCTCAGGGGGTATTTTTTTCGGCATGATGGGTGGCAGTGCGACCTTGGCCAACGGGCGTTCGATCGCAGTGGGCAATTCGGGCTTTAATGCCGGTGTCCTTTCCTTCAGGAACTTTCAGCAAATTGGCCCGACCGCGCAGGTCCTTAACCTTACGGGCAACGGCTTGTTGCGCTTTGATCAAGGATCGAGCTTTGGAGGGGACGTTACAGTGACCAGCGCTGGACTGTTGCTTGACGGTTCGGTCTTTCTGGGTTCGTTCGATGCGGTGCGAACAGCCTCAGTGGTCAACGTATGTCGCGGTGGAAATACATTCCATGGGGATTTTCGACTCCGCCAGCTGGGTAATGGTGACTTCTTTATGGCGCATTTGCAGCCTGATACCTTCCTTGGTCCGGCATGGTTCCAGCGTTCCGGAAGCGGTGCGCTGCATGTGGCCTACAATAACAATGCTCGCTTCGCCGGTAATCTGAGCATGTTAGGGACCCTATTGCCTGTAACGTTCGGCAACAATGGAGGTGCCGTAGAGGTGATCGGGACCGGCCAGCGGGATTGGTCAAGCAGTCCATCACTCCCATTCCAGGTCCCGGTGCTGAGGGTCAGTGGTGCTGGCGCGCGTGTGCGGCTCTTCGCCGATCTTGTGGTGAGCCAGTCCATCTCATTCGTGCAAGGTGTGATAGTGCCCATGGCCGCTACCAGTGTTTCCAATGGGCTGCTCATCCTGCAGCCTTCATGCACGGTCTCCGACCCCGCAGACGACAATTCCTATGCGGATGGCTGGGTGCGCAAGATCGGGGCGGCCGCATTCACCTTTCCGCTCGGAAATGGTGGGGCCTCAGCTCCTTTGTCGATCTCTGCACCAGCCCTGACGTCAGAGCATTTCACAGCACGCTACCGACGTGCGGATCCCGACCCTAACTGGGATACCGACCTGAAGGAGTCCACTCTCGACCACTTGAGCCAATGCGAGTATTGGGAACTGGACCGGACCCACGGGACCAGCGCAGTGGTAGTGACATTAAGCTGGGGGACGCCTCGCAGCTGCGGGGTCGATTGGATGGCTGACCTTCGTGTGGCGCGGTGGGATGGGTCCCTTTGGCGCGACCTGGGCCAGGGCAGCGTTGTGGGCACGTTCGCTTCCGGCAGCATTGCCACCGCTATAACGACAACTGCATTGGGCCCGTTCACGCTGGCCAGTTCCAGTCTGATGAACCCTCTGCCGGTGGAACTATTGCGTTTTGAAGCGGTCAACGAGTACGACCATGTACGCCTGGAATGGACCACGGCCCAGGAGGAGGGTGCAGCGGCATTTGTAGTGGAGCGATCCATCGATAACGTGAACTATGCGGCAGTAGCCCAGGTCATGGCCTCGGGGTATAGCCAACAGGTTCGCGATTACGTGTCTCACGATAGGGCCCCGCTGAATGGCCTTACCTACTATCGGTTGAAGATGATCGATCTGGATGGCAGCGTTGTTTGGGGGCCTGTGCGTCCCATTCACCGCCGCCTGCATCAAGCATTCACCGTTTTTCCCAATCCTGCGGACGAGCACTTGTGGCTGTCCATTGAGGCTGAAGGAGGAGATCTGGTGGAAGTGCTCGATATGACCGGCTCTGTCGTTATGAGGACCGCTGTTCGGTCGAGTGCAGAAGGGCCATGGTTCACCGTAGGGGCCCTGAGCCCTGGTCTTTACACCGTAAGGGTGGTTGCAGAGGCAACAATGCGTTCTGCGAGGTTCATGAAGCGCTGAAATACAGGCACGAATGTTGGCTGCGCCAGCGCCGCTTCGTCATAAAAAGGTATTTCCCGTTCACCCGTTCACTTTGTTGTCCTCGTTGTATTTGCTGGGGCACTTCATCAGCATGTCCCTGGCATGGAAATCCCCGTTCTCCGTGGCCTCCCCGATCAATACCAGACGCTCGCTGCGCTCGAAGTCCTGCGGTTTGGCCTTGTCCAGGAACACCCGGCAGGTCTTGCCGTTCAGGTCCTGAAGGGTGAAGGTGGTCAGGCTTGCGTTCTGGCTGGGTTCGTAAACGATCTCCTGTGTCCGGTCCAGCACGCCCACCACATGATATTCCTTGCCGGGGTTGGCCAAGGCCTTGTCGAGGTCGGCGTACGTGCTGCTGTCGTACAGTGATCCCACCAGGGCGGCAACGGCCACCGCGATGATCACGATGGCGATGATGTGGCTGCGTCTCATGGTCGTGCGGTGTAGTGTCGGTATTACTTCTTCACGTCCTTTTCCATCCGTCGCAGTCGACGGTCCATGGAAAACATCCACAGCCCGACACCCAAAAGGATGATCGCGACCACCAGGATGACAACGTTGATCTTGCCATTGCCGTACAGGGTGCTTTCCAGCCAACCAGGAGCGGCGTCCTGGGCTTGGACCGAAAGGGTGTTCAGGACCAGAAGGGTGAGCAAGGAGATGTTCCTCATTGTTCGATCAGTTCGCGCAAGCGTGCCGATCGCTGGCGCAGGTCATACATCCATGTTCCCAACAGGACCCATCCCGCCACGGCCGGATAGAAGATCAACCGAAGGCGGTTGTCCAGGTCGAGGTCGTTGAAGCCGCTGTTGCCGCCGTTGCCGGGGTGCAGGCTGTCGATGGCGTTGAGGCGCGGCACCACGAAGAGGAAGAGCACCAGCAGCATGAACGCGAAGACGTTGTAGATGGCCGACAACCGTGCGCGTTTGTGGGCATCGGGTATGGACCCTCGCAGGACCAGATAGGCCAGGTAGATCAACGCGGTCACGGCCGCTCCGTTCAATTTCACATCGTTGGTCCAGAACGCCCCCCAGGTGGCCCTGGCCCAGAACGCCCCGGTGGCAAGACCCAAACCGCAGAACAGCAAGCCCACATGCACTGCGCTCACCGCCTTGCGGTCCCGTTCCAGCGAGTTTCCGCCCAGGCCCCGGATACTATGCCAGACCGAGATGCCCATCAGCGCGATCATGGTGAACCACATGGGCACGTGGAAATGCAGGTTGCGGATGCTCTCGTACAGAATGCTGCGGTTCGGAAAGGTGAACGCCAGCGAGGCCATGTCCACCTTGTTCACATTTCCACAGGGGGCACTTTCGATGCCATCGCCCAGGTCATCGTTGTAGAATGCCCCGGGATAACGAAGTCCTTGGACGGAAAGGTCGGTCATGGAGGCGCGCAACCCCTTGGGCACGTTCATCACGATCCGGGCATGGCGGGCATCGATCACTTCCACCTGCGACGCACAGACCTGCTGGCCATCGTTCTCCAGGAAGACACGCATATCCGGCGAGAAACGCGTGTTGTAGCCCGTAACATGGATGACCACCTCACCAGGCGCGATCCGGCCCGGGGACACATGCACCAAGGCTGGGGAGAGCGGCACCCAGAGGGCTGCGATGGATGCGACCAGCAACAATGCGATCGCCAGGAATTTCCACCACCAATGCTTCATCGCTCAGTCGCGCCAAAGGTACGGGAACAGCACCCAGGCCAGTGTAACAGTGATCACGTCCAGCAGGAGCAGTCCACCGAAATAGGTGCTGGTGACGCTCCAGGCCACTCCGTCCAAGGCCAGCTTGCTCGCGCGCATCACCGCCAGTAGCATGGGCAACACCAACGGGAAGCCCAGGATGGCCATCAGGCCCAGACCGTTGCCCGACCGGGCGGCAATGGCCGAGATCAAGGTGAGCACCGTGGCGAACCCGATACCGCCCAACACCACGGCGAGCAGGAATTGCGGAAGGTCGGCCTCGGACAGGACCTCGCTTCCCAGGAACAGGGCATAGAACATCAGGCTCAGCAGGCTGAGCACCATCATGGTGATGCCGTTGTAGAGCGTACGTGCCAGCACCACGCTCCGGGGATCGGCGAGGGTATAGAGATAGAGCTGCCGGCCTCCTTCCTCGCGTTGGAAGGAGCGGGAAAGGGCGTTGAAGGCTGCGAACAGCAGGATGATCCAGTAAAGTGCGTTCCAGGTGGCAGTGCCCAATCCGCCTTTCACGGCCAAAAAGCACACATAGACCGCGCTCACGACGTAAAGAAGCATGCCCCCCCAGGCCGCGCGCTGGCGCAGGTCGAGAGCTACTTCCAACCGCAGTAATTGCGCTATCTCCGCCGTATTCACGGCGTCAAAGGTAGCCGCGCGCTCACTTGCGCTTCGACCTCACCTGCACGGCAGATGTGCTGTACACCAGGTAAATGTCCATAAAGGGACGCAGGCCGCTCGGGGCCTTGCGGTTCAGTTCGGCCGGGACCACCAGGATCACTTTATCACCGCAACGGGCAAGCAGACGGGCCTTGTACTTTTTCATTTCCGTCAGCCTAGGGTATCGCTCATCGAAGCTGTCGATGCCATCAGGCCAGTTGCGTTCATGGCTCCGAAAGATAACGGCCTCGATCTCCGGTCGGCTCAATCCCTGCGCTTCCAAGGCGGCCAAGGCGAGGCTGTCCGAGGCGAGATCGTAGGTTGCGAACAGATCGTCCGGTTTGATGATGACGGCCGTGGGCAGGTTTCGCCACACGGGGCCTCTGCTCGGTGCCGGCCGTTGTGAATCCTTCTCCAACGCTTGCAGCCCACCGTTGCGCATCACCAGGTAGAGGTCGTTACGGCTACGGAGCTCCTCTGGCATGTGGAGGTTGTCCAAGGCACGTACCGCCACGATGGTCAGTGGTCCTTCGTCCGTGGCATATTCGCAGACCCGGCGAACGGCGTAGTTGCGGATGGCGTTCGCGTTGACCGCGCGGGCACTGTCCGTTCGAAGGCCTACAGGCCAGTGACGTTCATCGCTCAGGGTCAACACTTCACCCATGGCTGCCTCATCCAGTCCAGCAGCCTGCAATCCGGCCTTGGCCAGCGGGTCTTTGGACAGTTCGGCGTGCGGAACGATCGTCGATGGGTCCACAATGCGCATCATGTCCTGCCCGAGGCAGATCGGACCGAAGGTCAAGGAGGTCAGCAGGAATATCCAGTTCTTCATGGGCGCTTCATACGTGGCGGATGCAGGAAAGATACCATCAAGTATTACCCGGCTTGAACAGTCTCGATGGTTCCACGACGGTTCACCCAAAGCGAACGATCGCGAACTTTGGGCGTTACTTGCAGCATGAACCACTTCCTTTCCATTTCCATGGCCGCGGTCCTGAGCTTGGGCTGCTTCAATAGTGTTCAGGTAGCACCCACGACCACCAACCCGACCGAACCTTCCATGTCCTTCCATCAGCTTTCCGCCACCGATATCAATGGGAAACCGTTCGACATGGCCCAGTTGAAGGGGAAAAAGGTCATGGTGGTGAACACGGCCAGCGAGTGCGGATACACACCGCAGTACAAGCAGTTGCAGGAACTCTACGAGGCCTACAAGGACAAGGGCTTGGTCATCATCGGTTTCCCCTGCAATGATTTCGGCGGACAGGAACCCGGGAGCGAGGCGGACATCGCTCAGTTCTGCCAGAAGAACTACGGCGTCAGTTTCCCCATGATGAGCAAAGTGCATACGAAAGGCGCCGAGCAGCATCCGGTTTACCAATGGCTCACCAGCAAGGCCCAGAACGGAGTGATGGACAGTGCCGTGAAATGGAACTTCCATAAGTTCCTGGTGGACGAGGAGGGCCGTTTGGTCAAGTCCCTTGGTTCCGGGGTGGGCCCGTTCGATGAGGAGGTGATCGGTTGGTTGAAGTGACGCGCGATCAGGTCCTCTGCTCCGTGCGCACCTTTGCGGGATGGAAGCCATGAGCATCGTATCCCTTGAGCAGGTGGACATTCTCTGCATTACTGCGCATCCTGACGACGTGGAGATCAGCATGGCGGGAACGGTCCTGCACCATGCCTCCCTTGGGCGTTCGGTCGGTCTTGTGGAACTGACCGCTGGTGAGCTGGGTACGCGCGGCACTCCGGAACTGCGGGCGAAGGAAGCGGAGGCGGCTGCATCCGTGCTGGGCGTTCGTTTTCGCTACCAATTGGGCATGGCCGATGGTTTTTTCAGGGTGGATGAGGAAAGCCTGTTGATGGTTGTCCGGTCCATCCGGGCCCATCGTCCACGGGTCATTCTCACCAATGCCATTCGCGATCGCCATCCTGACCATGGTCGTGCGGCCGAACTGGTGGCACAGGCCGCCTTCTTGAGCGGTCTTCGGCGTATCGCCACCAGCGTTGCCAGTGAGGATCAGGCCCCCTGGCGGCCAACCTCCGTGTGGCATGCGGTCCAGGACCGGTGGATCGACCCCGATGTGGTCATCGACATAACTCCCTTCTGGAGCGGGAAGGAGGAGGCATTGCGCTGTTTTCGCTCGCAATTTCACGATCCGTCCAGCACGGAGCCCGTGAGCCCCATCTCCCGTCCTGATTTTTTGCCTTTTCTCGAAGGCCGGGCCCGCGAAATGGGGCGGCTGATCGGTTCCACTTTCGGTGAGGGGTTCACCACTTCCAGACCTCCCGGAGCAAGGGACCTGACCGCATTGGACTGAGTTGGTCAACGACCGAGCGCTCTCCGCCAGAGCGTACGTAGTCGCTGTGCATCACGGGCATCCGGTAACAGGTGGTGCAACTTCACCATTGCCAACCTGCTGAAGACGATCCATTGGTAAAGCGTGGCGCAGCAATATGCGGAGCTGGCGGTGGCAGCGGCGCCCATGAGTCCGTAACGGGGTACTAGGTAAAGTCCCAGCACCAAGGTCAGCACGGTGCCCAGACCCGAACCGATGGTGTTGTGGCGCACACGGCCGGTGCCGCTCAGGTAATGGCTGATGGCCTGAGAGGCGGCCATGGCCAACAGGCCGGGGGCCAACACCAGTACAAGCGGGGCCAGACCGGTGATCTCAGGACCGAAGACCGCTCGATAAAAAAAGTCCGGCAGGATCAGCAGTGCACCGACCACCACCAGCGTGAAGGCCATGGAGGCTTTCAGGGCGGCCAGGGTCTGGGCACGTTGTTCATCGGCCTCGTGGGTATTGCTCACCCGGGCATACAACACCTGTCCAAGGCTCTTGGGCACCAGCCACGCGCTCTCCGAAAGTTGTGTGGTGATGGCGAAAAGGCCCAGTGATGAAGCCCCCAGCCATTTCTGGATGAGCAGGTAGGTGAACCGGTAGTTGAGCAACTGCAGTCCGTTCGCCGCCTGGGCCAGGCCACCTTGCCGGAACAGGTCACGAATGGCGTTCGAGCTGTTCGGTCGGGAGCGGGATGATCCGGGAACCCGGCTCAGGATCCCGGATACCAAGGCGGTGAGTCCATGGGCGAGATAGCCGGCACGGACATGGTCCATCACTTCGGCATTGCCGTGGTCCAGGAACCAGAGGAAAGCAAGCAGCAGGGTGCCCGCCTGAACGACGAGGACGGCATTGTGTGCAGCGATCCGCTGGCGGCCCAGCAACAAGCCCAGGTGGATCGTGCATAGCGACTGAAGAAAGGCCAGGGCCACGAGGTGTAACGCATATTCAGAAGGGACCAAGGGGACCATACTGACCACGAGGCTGGCGGTAAGTGCGGTCACCAACGCCCAGCCGTAGGAGGCCCATCGAAGCGTGCCGAGGCCATGGCGGGGCGTGAGGTACACCAGTCCGCCGCCGCCCACGATATTGTTCATCAACAGAATGAACGTGATCCCCAGTATGATCAGGCTGATAACGCCCACACCTTCGGCCCCCAGTCGCTGGCTTGCGACCACCACCATGGCCAGGTTGAGCAGGGCCAGCGCCACACGGGTGCCAATGGTGCCAACAACAGGGCGTATCATGAACGCTTTTTGCGTGAGGAACGGTGCCGTTTCGAAGGAGGTTTCTGCGGCGTCTTGTTGCCGCTCAAGCGAAGACCATCCACCAAGGTCACATCGCCCATGGCACAAAGCGTTCGTGTACCGTGCGGGTAGGTGGTGCCGTGGTACAAAGGGACGTGGCGTGCGGTGTGCTCCTCGAACCGCTCGGGCGTTAGCAGGTCAATATGCTGGATCACAATTCTCGGCTGATCGGGAACGGAGGCATCAATGGCCGGTCGGTACAGGTGCCCGTCCACAACGAATGGTGTTCCCGCAGGTCGCACGGACCGAAGGTCCAGTTTAAGCGGAGCATGTTGATGAGGGCGGTAGGGTCCTTCAACCCGTTCGCTGTGGAAGGCCAACAGTTCGGCATCCGGTTGGTCGACGCTGGTACCCATGAGCCACCACTTTCCGCCATGCTGAAAAAGGGTGGGGGAGCAGAGCGGTCTTTCCAGAACGATCTGTGCGGGTTCCAATGCATCGCCTGTCGCATTGAACCGGTATAAAGCAGTGGTACGACCCTCATGCGAACCGATCACCACCAAGGGGCCTTCAGCACCGGCCAGTACAAAGGGATAACCACTCCCAGGCTCAAGGTCCAACAGGAGCCGTGAGCGCTTGAGCACATTGTCGCCCTTGGGCCTTACGCGGGCGATCGACCACTTTCCATCCCGACCATCGACCTTGATGTACAAGGCCGTCAGACGGTCCTCGTGGTCCATGTACCCGAAGGGTTGCATCCGTTGGCTTCCTTCCGCTGGAGTGGGTAGCCAGCGAACGTTCACACTATTGCCATCGGTCAGCAGACTGCTGATAGGTTGGTACAGAACACCGATGTTCCATTCCTCCCCGATCGTTGGTGTGTTCCGTTGTTCGGAGCGCCGAATGAGACCCTTCAACAGGTAACGAAGCACGGTGGGGTTGCCCGCTGCTGGACGCACTTTCGGCAATGTTCCCGGAACGGATCCGCTTCCCGATCGGTGGCCATCGGTCCACCCTGCAAGTGATCGAGATGGCCAGGAGGAGGCAGCCTTCAACAGGCGTTCGGCATTCGTAGAGAGGGTCGAGGCCGTGACGGATAAGCAGGCCTGCATCAGCACGGTGTCGTCGTGCCGCACTAGGGCAAGGCAGGCCACGTTCGAACGGTCCAGGACCTCGTCCATGCCGAGCTCTTCGGTATTCCCCACGATCTTCCAGATCTCCCGACCACTTTTGGGGGATGGGCAAGTATCCGGCGCGAGGCAGATGACCACATCCGCGTTCATGCGACCGACCTCCGCGTCAGGGTCGTTCGTTGTTCGCACCAGCCGGTTCAAATGGTCAGGCATGGCTGTGCGCTGGTTGGCCTCAAGTCGCGGCTGACCTCGTATCCAGCGATCGCGCAGTATCGTGGCCACAGAGGATCTCGGCACGGGAGTGGGCACTGCGAGTACCGTCGTGATCTCCACAGAGGATAGTTCGCCGATCTGCAGAAGGGCGTCCACCTGCCAGCGGGGTGGAGGGTCACCAGTGACGATGACCGCCACCTTGGTCATGGGTCCTTCAGCCATGGGCGCTCGCAATGCGTTGATGGATGGCCGCGAATCCGGCACCGACCGCCGCAGGGCTGAAACGATCGCTCACGCTGCTGCGGATGGTGGCCGGGTCATATTTGGCGGCGTTGCGTGTCAAGTGGATCATGGCCTCGGCCAGTGCGCGGTCGTCCTGGGGTTCAATGAGCATGCCATTCGTCGGGGTCACGAACGCAACAGGACCACCGCATCGTGTAGCGATCACCGGTCTGCCTTGAGCCAAGGCTTCGCCCGTGACCACGCTGAAGGTCTCCACGTTGCTGTTGATGACCATGGCAAAGCAACGGCCCACCTGGTCCAGCACCGCGCTGTTCGGCAGTCGGCCATGGGGTCTCACCACCTGTTCCAGTCCCAGTTCACGCACCAGCCCTTCCAAATGGGTCCGGTCCGGTCCATCGCCGATCAGGTCGAGCCTCAGGCGGGGTTCCGCTTCCCTTGCCACGGCCAAGGCCCGCAGTACACCGCTAACGTTCTTCGTTTTGTCCACCAGGTCGGCCACCATCAAGAGGTGGCCAGGCTTTCCGGCAGGAGGCAACGGCCTGTCCAGTCCGGGCACCACATTGGGCACCACTTCGTAGGTGCGGCATAGACCATGGCCGACCAAGGCATCGCCCAACCAAGCGCTAACAGCCGTAACGGTCACAGCCTTCCTGCAGATGTATCGGCACAGGGCTTTGTAGGTCCGGCTTTTGGCGGCGTAGCTCCCATCCAGGAACTCGCTGCTTTGTTCGCTGATCAGATAGGGGATGCCGTACCGCCATTTGGCCCACAAGGCCACCAATGCCGGTCGGGCCAATATGTAGGCCTGAACCACTTTTGGCAGTCCCCGCTCTTGTTCCATGCGCTTCCATCCATGGCGTGCGGCATGCAGGTAGCCCCAGAGGTTCGCGGCCTTTCGCCAGAGGCTCCAAGGATGGGTGCTGGAGCGGTAGTAGCATCGCAGTTCCCACGCTCCATCCGCCGTTTCAAGTTCCTGCTCGTGATCTGCGGATTGCTTCGGGTCGGCCGTGATGTACAAGACACTTACCTTCAACTGCTGCGCCGTGGCCAAGGCCTGCTTGCGCAGGAAATCACCCAACTGGGGGTCCTTCCGACCGGGATACCACTTGGGTATGATCAGCACATGCATGGAACGGGCGCAAAATACATAGGGTGCAGGCCTGTTCCGCTCGACGCGCTCAGATCCCCTGGCCACGCGGCAGGGACCGGTCAGCAAGGGTAGGACCTTGGTGATGTAGCTGCCATACGCCTATATTTGCGGCCCTGTTCACCTCGGTGAATGGTAATGGTGGTTGTAGCTCAGTTGGTTAGAGCGCCGGATTGTGGTTCCGGAGGTCGCCGGTTCAAGCCCGGTCTACCACCCTCGACGATCGAACGCCCCGAATGGGGCGTTCGATATTTTAAGCCGAGTTCATTTCAGACCCGGCCAAAGGTCCGGGATCACGCTGCCGGGGAAACGTTGGGGTGCATGCTGCCATGCTTGGCATTCGCCAGAACGGTGCTCGGGTCCCAGGTGATGCGCTCCCGGAAAGGGAATTTCCGCTGAGGACAGTCCGCCAGTTCGCAGATCCCACAGGAACTGGGGATGCAGGGGTCCATGTGGATGAACAGTTCCAGGTCCTGGTCATGCCGGTCATTCACCAGCTGCTCCATGGCACTGATCTCTGCGTGGGCATCCTCCAGGGAATAGTACCAGGGCAACGTGGCGTGGCAGTCGATGTGAAGGACACGGCCATACTTGATGATCCGGAAGTTGTGGATGTCCACCCATTGGGGTTTCCGATGTTCCTCCAACAGGCCGATGACGGTGGAGGCGACCTCAACATCCGCTTCGTCCATGATCCCCGCTACCGATCGCCTGAAAATGCGAAGGCCGGTGATGATGATGTAAAGCGCGAAGAGGATGGCGAACAACTGGTCGAGCCAGAGCAGCCCGGTCAGCCGGATCAGCACCAGGCCGATGAGCATGGCCACTGTGCTCCACGCATCACTGAGCAGATGCGCGCCGGATGCCTCCATGGTGATCGAGCGCGCCTTCCTGCCCCGGCGTTGGAGCGCGAGCCCCATGATGAGGTTGATGGCACCGGCCGCCCCGGTCAAGAGGATGCCCTTGTCCAGGTCATGGAGCTGCTGATGCTCCATCAGGGCCTGCACGGCCCGCCAGATGATCAGCACGCCGGCAAGGACCACCAGGATGCCCTCAATGCCAGCGCTGATGAACTCCACCTTGCCATGCCCATATGGATGTTCGCGGTCCCTTGGTTTGGCCGCGAGCATGAGACTGTACAGGGCGAATGCCCCGGCCACCACGTTCACAATGCTCTCCAGCGCATCGCTCAGGATGGTGTTGCTGTGCGTGATCCGCCATGCCACGAACTTGATCCCCATCAGCACTGCACCAATGGCGAGCACCTGGGCTTGGAAGCCAATGTTCGAGCGGGCTGTGTTCACGCCTCAAGTATAGGACGTTCAGAGGCTTACTTTCGGTCCATGGAGGATCATGCTCTTGCCCGTCGTGCACTTGGTGCGTTGGATGGCCAGCTCATCGGGGCCATGCTCGAGAAGGGCAGGCAGGTTGTAGTGCCAGGTGGTGTTGAGCTGCTCAGTGAAGGCGCTTATGTGAAGGAGTTGCCGATCGTACTGGATGGTCTGGTGCGCGTGTACATCGGTCACGAGGAGAAGGAGCTGTTGCTCTACTACATTCAGCCTGCCGAGAGCTGTGTGATGAGCTTTTCGGCCGTCCTTGGCCGCTCTCCCAGTCGCATCAATGCGGTCACCGAGCGGGAGACCCGCTTGTTGCTGTTACCGGAAGGGGAGGTGCGTGGCTGGTTGCGCGATCACCCGTCGTTCGCTGAACTGATGTTCCGCCTGTACCATGAACGCTATGAGGATATGCTTCACACGGTGGAACAGGTGGCGTTCGGTGATCTGCCCACGCGATTGGTCGAACACCTGGAACGATTGATGCTGGTCAACGGGACCGAGTGGCTGGATATCCGCCATTCGCGGCTGGCCCAGGAGCTCGGTTCCGCGCGTGAAGTGATCACCCGGACGCTTCGGAAACTCGAGCGGGATGGTCGACTGGAGATCGGCCCCAAAGGGCTGCGTGTGAAGCGGTGACCGCGGTCACCACCATGGGTGATCTCCTCAGGTCAGTTTTGTGCCATGAAGTTCGGCAAGTGGACCAAGCTCGGGATCGTGTGCCTGGCATGCCTGTCGTTGGCCTGGTTGCTCGCCGTCATCATTGAACGATTCAACTGATCTCAAACAACCCAAGTCATGAAGACCAACGTCGGTAGTATGGACAAAGTGATCCGCATCGTGCTCGCGCTCATTTTCGCAGGTCTCTATTTCACAGGCACTGTTACCGGTACCTTGGGCCTGGTGCTTGTCATCCTGGGCGGGGTGTTCCTGGTCACCGCACTGGTGGGGTTCTGCCCCCTTTATGCCATGGTGGGCCTGAACACCTGCCCTGTGAAGAAGTAGCGCCGCTCCGGTGCCCGATCGGTCAGGCCGCCTCTGCGAACAGGGGCGGCCTTTCTGTGAATGGACATTCAGTCCGGTGTGCGTATCCTTGCGCAATTCCCTACTAAGTCCACCACTGCATGTTCTCCTTGATGGCCGTCGTTTTCGTCGTGGGATACCTCGCGATCGCATTGGAGCACCCCCTGCGGATCAATAAAGCGGCTTCGGCCATTCTTACTGGTGCGCTTGTCTGGACCATCCTGATGCTCGGTCAGCACAGCATTTTTCCCGATGCGGAAGCTCACGGGCACGAAGGGCTGATCCATCACCTGCTGGAACACCTGGGCGACATTGCCAGCATCCTCTTCTTCCTGATGGGTGCCATGACGATCGTGGAACTGATCGACGTCCATGAAGGCTTCCGGGTCATCACCGACCGCATCACCTCCACGAAGAAGACCACCCTGCTCTGGGTGGTCGGCCTCATTACCTTCTTTTTGAGCGCTGTACTCGACAACCTAACGACAGCGATCGTGATGTGTGCGCTTCTCCGCAAGCTCATCAAGGACAAGGAGACCCTGTGGATGTTCGCGGGGATGGTCGTGGTCTCGGCCAACGCAGGAGGCGCTTGGAGCCCCATTGGCGACGTGACCACCATCATGCTCTGGGTGGGTGGCCAGATCACCACGGTGAACATCATCGCGAAGTTGTTCCTGCCCAGCCTGGTCTGCCTCATTTTACCATTGCTCTGGTTCAGCTTCACCCTGAAAGGGAATGTGGAACGCCCGGATAATGTGCGTCAGGGGGGGCACCACGGAGGCAACATCACCCAAGGGGAACGCAACCTGGTCTTCGGCCTAGGAGTGGGAGCGTTGCTGTTCGTCCCGGTCTTCAAGGCCATCACCCATTTGCCACCGTTCATGGGGGTCATGCTCGGCCTCGGGGTGCTCTGGGTGGTCACCGAATTGATCCACATGAAGCACGGCGTGGACCAACGAGGCGACCTGATGGTGACCGCCGTGTTGCGCCGGATCGATCTTCCCAGTGTATTGTTCTTCCTGGGTATCCTCGTCGCGGTGGCGGGCCTTCAAGTGGCCGGTCACCTCACGTTGTTGGCCCAAGGGCTCGACAAGACCCTCGGCGACATATACCTGATCAATGGAGCGATCGGGATGCTGTCCTCCATTGTGGATAACGTTCCATTGGTGGCCGCTGCCATGGGCATGTATCCCATGACGCAATTCCCTTCCGATCACGTGTTCTGGGAACTGCTGGCATTCTGTGCAGGGACCGGAGGAAGCTTGCTGATCATCGGGTCTGCTGCGGGTGTGGCGGCCATGGGGATCATGCACATCGACTTCATCTGGTACATCAAGAAGATGACCTTCCCGGCTGCTCTTGGCTATTTCGGGGGCATGCTCACCTTCTGGCTCATGTGGCATTGAGCCATGTGTCACTGCGCACTAACAGTGGTTCATAACTATTCCGGGTGGCCTTGGTCGGGTAATGCCTGACACCCAAGACATTTAGCCCAACAAACCACTCACTGAATGTACACGCTCATTGCTCTGGTCTTCGTGATCGGATACCTGGCCATTGCGCTGGAGCATCCGCTCCACATCAACAAGGCCGCATCGGCCCTGGTCACCGGCGTTCTCATCTGGGTGATGATCATGTTCGGCCAGCATGAACTGTTCCCTGGGGCCGATCATGGCGGTCATGCAGCCATCACCGGTCATCTATTGGAACACCTCGGCGACATCGCCAGCATCCTCTTCTTCCTGATGGGGGCCATGACGATCGTGGAGCTTATCGATGCCCACGAAGGCTTCCGGGTGATCACGGATAAGATCACAGGTACTAATAAGGTCGCTTTGATCTGGGTGTTGAGCATCATCACCTTCTTTCTGAGCGCAGCCCTGGACAACATGACCACGGCCATTGTGATGTGTGCACTACTGCGCAAGCTGATCAAGGACAAGAACGACCTGTGGACCTTCGCGGGCATGGTGATCATCGCGGCCAATGCCGGTGGTGCCTGGAGCCCGATCGGCGACGTTACCACCATCATGCTCTGGATCGGCGGTCAGGTGACGGCGGGTAATATCGTCGCCAAACTTTTTCTTCCCAGTCTGGTCTGTCTGGTGCTTCCCCTCATCTGGTTCACCTTCACCTTCAAGGGCACCATCCAGCGTCCCGAGGTTGTTGCGGATGATAACGTGGGGCACAAGGCCGTATCAACGGGTCAGCAGCAGTTGGTGTTGATCATGGGGTTGATCGCCCTGCTCGGGGTTCCACTTTTCAAGACCTATACGCACCTGCCTCCCTACATGGGCATCCTGCTTGGTCTGGGCCTCATGTGGATCGTCACCGAGATCATGCACAAGAACACCATCGAGACCGATAAAGGCCACCTCATGGTCACCTCCGTGCTTCGCCGGATCGACGTGCCCAGCGTGCTTTTCTTCCTCGGGATCCTCACTGCCGTGGCTGGCCTTCAGGTGGCCGGTCACCTGACCGATGCCGCACATGTCCTGGATGAGAACCTGGGAAGCATATATGCAGTGAACACGGTCATCGGCCTGATGAGTTCGATCGTGGACAACGTACCCTTGGTGGCCGCGGCCATGGGTATGTATCCATTGACCCAGTTCGTTCCCGATCACCCGTTCTGGGAGTTGCTCGCTTTCTGCGCGGGCACTGGAGGCAGCATCCTCATCATCGGTTCGGCCGCTGGCGTGGCCTCCATGGGCATCCTGGGCATTGACTTCCTGTGGTACCTGCGCCGTATGGCCTTCCCTGCGGCATTGGGCTACTTCGGCGGCATCGCCACGTTCTGGTTGATGTGGCATAACATCCACTAGAGGGCATCTCAAAATTGTCTTTGGTAGCGAGCGGGGAGCATTTTGCGACCAGACGAGGCGCGAAACCCGAGCATAGCCGGTGGCTATGTGAGGCGTTGTGCAACGAAGTATGGTCGCGAAAGGCCCTCGCGTAGCCCGAAGGAAAATTTGGAGATGTCCTCTATGCCAGTTCAGATCGTTGGCAGCCCGTGAAGCTTGCACAGCCAGCCCAATTGGCCGTTGTGCGAGCTCTCGTGCCGGATGTGGTGCTTGATCACAGCTCGTACATCATCGCCACCGTCCAGTTTCATCATCGCCTGATGTGGGGCGCCCAGGGATCCATCGCTCAAGGCTCCCACATGCGCCATGGAAAGGTCGTGTATCGCCTGGTAGGTAGATAGGATCTCTTCGAACGGTGGACATTCTGCGGGTGGAGGTGGAGTTGCTCCAAGGGTGAACAGCTTGGCCCAGCTGAACTTCTGGAACGGCCCGCCCGTGCCGCGCAGGATCAACCAGTTCTGTGAAACGGCCAGATGGGCCACGATCCAATAAGGACTGTTGAGCTCCTGGTTTTCCACTACGAATCGGTGATGCAGGTCCTTTTCGCGCAGGCGGCCCACATGCTCAAGAGTGAACGCGTGGGCATGGTCCATCAGGTCGGCGAGCACTTGGGCTTGGGTCATGGCGCAAAGAAAGTGGGAGATGCCTATCGAGGGAGTTGCGGGGGAGAACCGCTTGGGAGTTATCCATGTTTGGATGGACGTTCGATCAATGGCCAACCGGAAACGGATCGTACCGGAGAGGGAGGGATCGCCCGAAGCGGGCTTTCCCGTTGAGGGGGAGGCTTCAATGAACGCCCACCTCGTCCCGAGGCCTCGGGATGCTCGTGGACTCTTTCACCTCCCTCCCCGGCTCAAGCGAGCTTGGCCTGGTCCGGATGTGAAAAAGCCCGGCCACTTCGTGGCTGGGCCTTCCTTGGCGGAGAGGGAGGGATTCGAACCCCCGGTACCCTTGCGGGCACATCTGTTTTCGAGACAGACCCGATCGACCACTCTGGCACCTCTCCGATACGGGGCGGCAAATATAGCGGAAGCCAGTGGGCCGATCTTCTTGGACCAAGTGTGCTGCCGTCTTCTGCACTAATTTGGCGACATGCTGCGATCGCTCCTCCTTGGCATCGGATTTCTTCCTGCTCTGCTTCTTGCCCAATCATTTCCGATAGGGAACCGGTCCATCACGTTCAATGACCCGGCCCGCAACCGCGCCATTCCGGTCGATATCTACTATCCCGGCAGCAGTAGTGGGGATAATGTGCCCTTGGCCGATGGTGCCTTTCCGGTCCTGATCATGGGGCATGGCTTCGTGATGACGGTGGATGCCTACATGAACCTCAGGGACCACTTCGTACCCCGGGGATACATTCTCGTTCTTCCCACTACGGAAGGTGGTCTGTCGCCCTCACACGCGGCGTTCGGCCAGGACCTTGCATTCCTTGTCGGGGCCATGCAGGCTGAGAATACCAGCGGTTCATCGCCTTTTTTCGAGCATGTGGCCCCGGCGACCGCGCTCATGGGACATAGCATGGGTGGCGGTGCCAGCTTTCTGGGTGCGGCCAACAACTACGCCATCCAAGCCTTGGTCAATTTCGCAGCGGCTGAAACGGACCCTTCGGCCATTGCTGCGGCCGCCGCGGTCACTGTTCCCACATTGGTCTTTGCAGGAAGCGTTGATTGCATAACGCCCATTCCGCAGCACCAAGGGCCGATGTATGCGGCCACTGCGGCCTCGTGCAAGGCTTTCGTCAACATCCAGGGCGGAGGGCATTGTCATTTCGCCAACAATAACTTCAATTGCAGCTTTGGGGAGCTGACCTGTGGTTCGGCGACCATTTCGCGGGCCGCGCAGCACGCGGTCGTCAACGACTTTGCCGGGCTGTGGCTCGACCATTTCCTGAAAGGCGATGCCAATGCGTTCACCAACTTCTCGGACAGTGTGGCGGGCAGTTCCAGGGTCATTGCAGAATTGAACTGCATCAGCACTGGTCTCGATGCATCCATTTCGAACGGGGCGGTCCGCGTTTTCCCAGTGCCCACCAAAGGGGAGTTGAACGTGGTCGGTATATCAGGACCTGCCACGGTCCAGGTCCTTGACCTCGCTGGGCGTGTGATGATGAACGAGCGACGTTGGGAAAGCGATGGACGTCTATTGCTCGAGGACCTGCCTGCCGGACGTTACCACTTGTTCATCAAGGGCGTGGAGCGTGTAACGACCGTACCATTCGTGGTGGTCCGTTGATCGGAACGATCACGGCACGAGATCGGTGATCTGAAAGTGCATGTTCCGCGCATTGGTCCTATCCGCTTCGATGATCGTTTCCCTGGGGCAGGGCGACAGGGTCTTGCTTCGTCTTGAACGCTCTCTTGTTTCCTTCCTGAGCGAGGCGCCGATGGAGACGATCGCGGCCACGAATGAAAGGTCGACCGGGGTGCTCGATGCCAAGGCCCGGACCTTTGCTGTCCAGGTTCCCGTGGTGGAATTCATGGGCTTCAACTCGCCATTGCAACGCGAGCATTTCAACGAGAATTACCTCGAGTCATCGGCATACCCCAAGGCCACGTTCTCAGGCCGCATCATCGAGGCGGTCGACCTCGCTGTTCCAGGCACATACACTGTGCGGGCCAAGGGGGAATTGAACATCAAGGGGGTGGCAAGGGAACGGATCGTGCCGTGCAACCTCGTCGTCTCGTCCACAGGTGTCCGTATCACCACCGGGTTCGATGTGGCCTTGGATGAACATGGCATCCGCGTGCCGCGCGTGGTACAACAGAAGATCGCTGCAGTGGTGCAGGTCAAAGTGGATGTCCTATTCTCAAGGAGACCCTGACCGTGCGAAGCCGCGTTCTCTTGACCCTGCTGTATTGGACCGCCCTTGTTCCGGCAATGGCACAGTTCCCGCTCACCCGGACCTTGGAGATCAGGCACGGCCAGCAACGTCCGGTGGTCCGCTGTCTTGCACAGGATGAGCATGGTTTGATCTGGGCCGGGACGGACAAGGGTCTGTTCTGGACCGATGGAGAACGCACCGAAAGGGCGTCCGGCTCCGGGACCGCTCAAGTGACCGCCATCGTGCGGCTGAACACTTCCATCATTGCGGCCTGGTCGAGCGGATTGATCCTGCGTTGCAACACGCTCGGCTGCGATACGCTGTTCATGGACCCGCTTCTTTCGGAGCACCGCGTGAACGCCTTGTGCCCCGCGGAGGACGGAGCACTTTGGCTTGGTACTCATGGTGCCGGTCTTTGGCGGGTGAGCGGGAACGAAGTGGATCGATTGGACATGGCCACAGGCATGCCCGATGACCATGTGAACGATCTGGTCACTTGGGGTGGTGGCGTGGTGGCGGCAACGGACCAAGGTCTTGTGCTGTGCAACGCAAGCGGTGTTCATTCCCGTTGTGATGAGGCTTCAGGGGCTCCGGACAACCTGGTGCTCAGTGTTGCGACCGGAAACGATGGTCTGGTGTGGGCGGGTACCGACCGTGGTGGCGTGTTCAGCTGGAAGCCCGGACCATCGGCACCGTCAGTGCTGCCGATCCCGGTGAACCACGGGCCGGTGGTCCAGTTGGCGGTGCGGGAAGGACTGGTCTGGATGGGTACCCGGGACCACGGATTGTGCATGGTGGACCTGGGAGTGCGTCAGGGACACTATGTGTTCCGTGGATCGAGCGAGGCCGCCCTGTTGCCTGTGAACGACCTCATGCTGGATGCGGATGGCGTGGCGTGGTGGTGTGCAGGACAGGAATTCCTGTATCGCTCCGACCCCACGGTCCTGTTCATTCCGGAGCACGAGAATACGGATCTGCGCGGCATCAAGGCCATATGCAGTGATGACAGCGGAAATGTCTGGTTCGCCACGGATCGTGGACTTTTCCGGCATGCGAACACCCTTGCTGATACGCAGGTGTTGCGCCAGGTCGGACTCGGAAGTGGCCAACGTACACCAGTGGTCTCGCTTGCTGCCGATGCAAATGGGACCATTTGGGCGGCCACCTTCGGAGATGGCGTTTATGCCATTGACCGCAACGAACGCATCCGGCATTTCACCGGGCAGGACGGACTGGTCAATGATAACGTGCTCGCCGTGCGCAGCGCGGGCGATTCGCTGTGGTTCGGCACCTTGGGTGGCGTGGTCGGTTACTGGGCAGGCCGGTTCCATCCCCAGCCAGGTCCGGGTAGTGAGTTCATTTACGATGTATTGCCCGACCGAAAGGGCGGCGTTTGGGCCGTGAGCGATGGAAATGGCATCCTACATGGCGATGCCACTGGTGTCATGCGCGGAACGGGCAACGGCCCAAGGACCTACTTCTCCCTTGTCCACGATGCCCAGGGCCGCACATGGGCAGGGGGGCCAGGGACCGGATTGTGTCGCTTGGAAGGGGACAGTGTGCGTTGCGCCGGGTCGGATCTTGCGCCATTCGCTGGCGATCTGTTCGCGCTTGGGCTCTCCGGTACGCGGTTGCTGGCGTTCGGCGGACGTGGGACCATGGCCTACGATCCCGCCTCCGATGTGTGGGTCGATGTGACGCGGCGCTTTGGCCTGGAAGGGGCCGAAGCGGAGCTGAACACGGTATGCACCGGAGTGGATGGTGACCTGTGGTTCGCTTGCAACAAGGGGTTGTATCGGATCCAACCCCAGGAGCGCCATTTTGCCCGAACTGCACCTGCCGTCATCACTGGCATTCGCTTGGCCAACGAGACCTACGCAGGCGATGAGCGGATCACCACACCTCACGACCGCAATGATCTCGCAGTGCAGTTCACCGGCATCCACTATGCCGACCCCTCCGAGCTTCGCTTCGCCTATCAACTGGTCGGGTTGGATGAGCACCCCTTGGTAACGCGTGATCGGGAGGTCACTTATTCCTCCCTTCCCCCTGGGGATTATCGGTTCAGGGTCATTGCGTTCGTGGGCGATGAAGTGCCTGATCAAGGGTGGGTGCATGCCGATCTGGTGGTCCTCAAGCCTTGGTGGCGAACGAACTGGGCCATACTGGCATGGATCGTTCTGGTGGTCGGAACAGTATTCGCCGTGGTGCGTTCGCGCGAGCGACGTGCCCGCATACGCTCACTGCACGAACAGGAGAAGGTGCGCTTCCAGCTCGAAGCCCTCAGGAACCAGGTGGACCCTCATTTCCTGTTCAATAGTTTCAACACGCTCGTGGACCTTATCGAATCCGAGCCTTCGAAGGCCGTCCTTCATGTGGAGCAGCTCAGTGACCTGTTCCGCAGCCTGCTGCAGCTGCGCGACAAGGAGTTGATCTCCGTGGCCGACGACCTTCGTTTGATGCGCACCTACTTCGAGCTTGAGGAACAACGTTTCGGCAGTGCCATTGCCCTGCAGGTGGAGGTGGATGAAGCCGCCATGCACCGGCACATTGTGCCCATGACCCTGCAAATGCTGGTGGAGAACGCGCTGAAGCACAACGTGGTGAGCCGAGAGCACCCCTTGGTCGTGACCATCCGGTCCGAGGGCGATCTCCTATTGGTCAGCAATACGATCCGACCTCGTACAACATCGCCGCGGTCCACAGGATTCGGATTGCACAGCATCCAACGACGCTACCAGGCCCTTACCGAGCGACCGATCGTGATCGACAGGGAGAATGGTCGTTTCACAGTGGCCATACCTTTGGTAGGTCCAAGCGCATGAGGTTACTGATCATAGAGGATGAGCAGGCAGCGGTCAAGCGGTTGCGCAAGCTGCTTTCCGAGTTGGCCCCCGATGTTGAGGTGTTGGCCGATCTGCCGTCCATTTCCAGTGCTGTCGAATGGATCGAAGCGAACGCTCCGCCGGACCTCGCTTTGATGGATGTTCAACTGGCTGACGGGGAGAGCTTTGCCATTTTCGAGCGTACTCAGGTCGATTTTCCGGTGGTGTTCATTACGGCGTTCGATGAGCATGCCTTGCGGGCCTTCCGCGTGAACGCACTGGATTACCTATTGAAGCCGATCCGTCGCGAGGACCTTCAACAGGCCTTGCAACGGGCCCGAAAGGGGATGGTCGTACGTGATCATTCGGCCCTCGCACGGACCGATGCCGACAAGCCTTCGGCACCTGTGCGACGTTTTCTGATACGCTATGGCGAACATTTCAAGGTGGTTGAGCCGGACCAGATCGCCTACGTCCACTCCCTCATGAAGAACACCTTCCTCCGCACCAGGGAGGGCAGGGACCTCCCTTTGGAGGAGAGTCTGGACAAGTTGGAGAAACAGCTCGATCCGGGCATGTTCATTCGGTTGAACCGCCAATTGATCGTACACCTGCACAGCATCCGCGAACTTCTTGCCTACAGTAAGAGCCGTGTGAAGGTGGTGCTGGACCCTCCTTACGAGGATGATGCCATTGTGAGCAGTGAGCGCTCTGCCGAGTTCAAACGATGGCTCGCCGGCCGTTGACCGGTCCTCCTGCTTCATCCGGCGTTTTTCCCGTTCCGTCCACAGGCTTAGGGCCGTGCATGCCCCGATGGCCCAATTTGGCACCCGTACAGGTCCTCATGGTGAAGGATCGGACCAATGTGCCCATCGCGTCATGGAATACCCGCACACGTTTGACCGCTTTCAAGATCTGGATGCTTCGGATCAGCGCGAACTGCTTTCTCTTGGCCGCGATCGGCTTCTGGGCGCCATTATCCGGCTGAACCAGGTCCAGCGGTATCACCGGCGTTTGAACGTCTTTGTGATCTTGGCCGAACTCCTTGATCATGAGGAACTCCCTGTACTTCCAACATCGCCAGGTGCTCCAAGGCCCGGTTCGTCAGCTCATTATCCCGGTTCGTCCGGAAACTCCGATGGCAAACAGGATGATGGGCCGATCTTTGGGCATCATCAGCGCTGAGACCTGGACCAATAACCGACCCACCATGCAAAAAAGGACCTTGCAGAACGTAATGAAGGTTGGTGCGGTCACCTTTTCCGTGGTGATCGGATTGGGCGCCTGCCAGCATGAACCCATTAGTGGGCCAGAGGTGACCGATGGGGGCAATGGTGGAGGTGGAGGAGGGGGTACCACTTGCGACCCGAACACGGTCTACTTCCAGCAACAAGTGCTGCCGATCCTGATCAGCAATTGCGCCATTCCGGGATGCCACAATACGGCCACGGACGACAATGACTGGATCCAGATCACGGACTACAGTTCATTGATGAACAG
>JBKDXR010000038.1:0-8353 GCA_046306055.1 Flavobacteriales bacterium | reverse complement strand
ATCCGCGACGAGCACCAGCTGCACGCTGCCGTGGTGGAACTGGTGGCGCTGAAGGATGCCGAGATCAAGTACAGCACCGTCCAGAACTGGTACCCCGGCGACAAGGAGGGCAAGGGCGGCATCTACAACTTCGTCACCAAGCGCGGCATCTGCTTGGGCGATAACAGCAAGATCAGCTGGACGCAGGTGGAGACCGGCAGTGCGATCACGTGGAAATACCCTAGCTGCGTGCTCAAGGGCGACAACAGCATCGGTGAGTTCTACAGCGTGGCGGTGACCAACAACCGCCAACAGGCCGACACCGGCACCAAGATGGTCCACATCGGCAAGGGTACCAAGAGCACGATCGTGAGCAAGGGCATCAGCGCGGGTCTGAGCAACAACAGCTACCGCGGCCTGGTGAAGATCGGCAAGGGTGCGAAGGGCGCACGCAACTTCAGCCAGTGCGATTCCCTGCTGCTGGGTGACCGCTGCGGTGCACACACCTTCCCATACATCGAGAGCGAGAACCCGACCGCGATGGTGGAGCACGAGGCCACCACCAGCAAGATCGGCGAAGACCAGATCTTCTACCTCAACCAGCGTGGCATCGAGACGGAGAAGGCCGTGAGCCTGATCGTGAACGGCTACTGCAAGGAGGTGCTGAACCAGTTGCCGATGGAGTTTGCGGTGGAAGCGCAGAAGCTTCTAGCCGTATCGCTTGAAGGAAGTGTGGGATGATTGCTGATTTCTAATTGCTGATTCGCCACTCCAGCCCTCATCACTTCCCCTCAGCTACACCACACCGCCCCGGATCAGCAATCAGTCAATTCGGAATCAGCAATTAGAAATCGACAATGGCAACGATCACCACCTTCGAAGACCTCGGCATCTGGCAGAAGGCTCGCGAGCTCTGCAAGGTGATCTGGGCAGTAACACAGAAGGACACGTTCTCGCGGGATTTTGCGCTAAAGGACCAAATCAATCGTTCGTCGGGTTCATGCATGGACAACATTGCAGAAGGCTTCGAGCGTGATGGAACCCGGGAGTTCATCCAGTTCCTGTCCATCTCGAAAGGCTCCATCGGTGAGACCCGCTCACAGCTGTATCGCGCACTGGACCGGGGACATATCACGCAAGAGGATTTCGACAGAGCATTCTACCTGTGCAAGGACGAGAGCAAGGACATCGGAAACTTCATGCGCTACCTGCGTACCACGGACATCAAAGGCAACAAGTACCCGCGAAAACCATAGGCAGCAGCGAATCAGGAATTAGGAATCAGTAATCAGCGAATCAGCAATGTTGAAGATCACCAACCTCCACGCCAACATCGACGGCAAGGAGATCCTGAAAGGCCTGAACCTGGAAGTGAAGCCGGGAGAGGTCCACGCCATCATGGGCCCCAACGGCTCGGGCAAGAGCACCCTGGCCAATGTGCTGGCTGGTCGTGAAGAGTATGAAGTGACGCAGGGCTCTGTGACCTACCTCGGCGAGGACCTGCTCGAACTCGCTCCGGAGCAACGCGCTTGGAAAGGCATCTTCCTCGCCTTCCAATACCCGGTGGAGATCCCCGGCGTGAGCAACATGAACTTCCTGCGCACCGCGTTGAACGAGACCCGCAAGGCGAACGGTCTCGCGGAGCTCGGTGGCAAGGACTTCCTCGCCCTGGTGCGCGAACGGGCCAAGTTCGTGGAGATGGACGCCGACCTGATGAACCGCAACCTGAACGTGGGCTTCAGCGGGGGCGAGAAGAAGCGCAACGAGATCTTCCAGATGGCGATGTTGCAGCCCAAGCTCGGCATCCTCGACGAGACCGACAGCGGACTGGACATTGACGCACTGCGCATCGTGGCCGGCGGCGTGAACAAGCTGCGCAGCACCGACAACGCCTTCATCGTGGTGACGCACTACCAGCGCCTGTTGGACTACATCGTGCCCGACGTAGTACACGTGATGGCCGATGGCCGCATCATCAAGAGCGGTCCGAAGGAACTGGCGCTGGAGCTGGAGGCGAAGGGGTATGATTGGGTGAAGGGATAAATGATGTACGGGCGGGAAATTTCCCGCCCCAACGAAATGACAACAACGACCGCCACCGACCCCAAGGCTTCCGTCCAGCATCTGTTGGATGGCAGCCATTGGACACATTCAGACGAAGCTCTTGAGCTGTTCCAAGGCCTTCCCATCCCAGGCACAAAGACAGAAGCTTGGAAATACACACGCGTTGCTCGTCTGTTCGGCGAGCCCTTTGAAGTGCCCCGGAACGACGGTCTCATTGCACTTCCTGAGCGCCTTCCGTTCTCGGCGCTTCGTATCGTTTTTTTGAACGGACGTTTCCGAAAGGACCTGTCCGACGATATTCTCAGTGCCGACAACCGTCTTCGGCTCGACCTAGCCGCCATGGCCGCGGCAAGAAATCCGAAGGTGGCAGCCCTACCCAGGACGATCGGTGATGTGCAGGACCATTTCTTCACCGCGATGAATGCTGCTAAGCCTACTGACGGGCTCTTCATTCACGTTGAGGCCAATTATTGTCCTTCCATTCCCATTCACATTCTACACATCGCCCGTGATGGTCATCAGTTGATGCAACCAAGAGATATTGTGTGGCTCGATGAAGGTGCTTCATTGGAACTGATCATTGAGCACATTGCCATCAACGGCAAAACTTCGCTGCTCAACTGCGTACGCGAATTCGTTGTCGGGCAGGATGCCCGCTTGACAGTCCACAAAGTGCAGCATGAGGTAAATGGACCTGCGCATATCAGTCAGGAGAGCGTGATAGTTCATGGAAGGGGTACCTTCAGTATGGATACTACCACGATAGAAGGAGACCTGGTACGGAACAATGTGCACGTGCAACTTGTCGGCCCTGAGGCACACGCCGAGTTGAACGGCGTCTACCTGCTGAATGGCACCACGCACTGCGACAACCACACCTACATCGGTCACGATGTTCCCGACTGCACCAGCGACGAGCTCTACAAGGGCATCATCGCGGAGAAGGGAACCGGTGTCTTCAACGGCAAGGTCTACGTGAAGCAGGATGCCCAGCGCACCCGCGCCTACCAGAGCAACGCGAACATCCTGCAAGGCGATGATGCCAAGGTGTACACCAAGCCCGAACTGGAGATCTACGCCGACGACGTGAAGTGCAGCCACGGGTGCACCATCGGTCGCCTCGACGAGAAAGGCCTGTTCTACCTGCGCAGCCGCGGGGTGAGCGAGGCCGAAGCGCGGCGCATGCTTTCACACGCCTTCATGACGGATGTGTTGGAGCGCATCACGAACGAGGACTGGCGGAAGCATCTCGCCGGACTCATCGACGCAAAACTCGAAGCACTGTAGGCAAGCGATTGACGGATGTCGAACAATCCAGATATCAAGGACAAGTACCAAACCGACTTAGCCGTCGTGCGCGCCTTGGTCAGTGATTTCGACCCCAGTGGATTCATCACCTTACTGAAGTGCGGCAGTGATGAGTACGACGATATGAATAAGGGCGTGCTGCAGATGATATATGCTTCCAAGTCTAGACAAGAGATACAGGACTACATGGTCGACCAGTGCGAGAACTACTATGGATTCCCGAGCGTAAGTGGTCTCTCTGAGCCGCACATGTCCAATTCCTTCCATGATCTGGATAAGGTGCTCGATGGTCTGGAGCACCACTTTGGCAATTCCGCTTCGCAATGAAAACGGATACCCCAGCAGTAGCGCGGAAGGTCTATAACATCGAGGAGATCCGTGCGCAGTTCCCGATCCTGAAGGAGCTGGTGCATGGCAAGCCCCTGGTGTACTTCGACAACGCGGCGACCAGCCAGAAGCCGCGCCGTGTGATCAAGGCCGAGAGCGCTTACTACGCCACGATCAACGCCAACGTGCACCGCGGCGTGCATACGCTGAGCACAAAGGCCACTGAAGCTCAGGAGGCCGCGCGCGAGACGATCCGCCAGCACATCAACGCGAAGCATGCGCACGAGGTGATCTTCACCAGTGGCACCACGGCAAGCATGAACCTGGCGGCGTTCAGCCTGGGGCAATTGCTGCTGAAGAAGGGCGACGAGGTGCTGATCTCCGGCATGGAGCACCACGCGAACATCGTTCCGTGGCAGATGGCCTGCGAGCGGCACGGGGCGAAGCTTAAGGTGATCCCAGTGACCGACTCTGGCGAGCTGGCGTTGGTATCATCTGATCATCTGATCGACCAATTATCTGATTGCACCCGCATCCTCGCCATCAGCCACGTCAGTAACACACTAGGCACGATCAACCCGGTGAAGAAGCTGATCGCACAGGCGAAGAAGCGCGGCATCATCACCGTGGTGGACGGCGCACAGGCGATCGCGCACTTGAACGTTGACGTGCAGGACCTCGGCTGCGACCTCTCTGCCTTCAGCGGGCACAAGGCCTTTGGCCCGACCGGGACCGGCGTGCTGTACGGCCGCGAGGAGCTGCTTAACGAGATGCCCCCCTGGCAAGGCGGCGGCGAGATGATCGACGTGGTCACCTTCGAGAAGACCACCTACGCCAAGCTGCCCTTCAAGTTCGAGGCGGGCACACCGCACATCGCCGGCATCATCGGACTGGGCGAGGCCTTCCGTTGGATGGAGGATTACGATAAGGCTGCGATGGCGAGGCACGAACACGCCCTGCTCGAGCACGCGACCAAGGAGCTGCTCACCATCGATGGCCTGCGCATCATCGGCACGGCGAATGAGAAGGTGGGTGTCATCAGCTTCGTGATCGACGGTGTTCACCACTACGACCTCGGCACCCTGCTCGACCAACAGGGCATCGCCGTGCGCACGGGTCACCACTGCACCCAACCGCTGATGGAGCGCTTCCGCGTGAGCGGAACGACGCGGGCGAGCTTTGCGTGTTTCAATACAATGGGAGAGGTGGATGTGATGATGGGGGCGATACGGAAAGCTGTCCAAATGCTTAGGTGAGAATGGTGAAGGTGGAGAGAGTGGAGAGAACGTGAAATGCACCGAAATCCTGGACCATGGAGAACATGACCAACGACCCATTGAAGCACGACTGGAACCTGAATGGGTTGTATGAGCTCGGTGAAACCATATCTATGGTAGCTGAACCGGATGGTCGAAAGGTGACCAACTTCAAGGACCTTTGGGTGTGGAAGACCGGCATGGAGCTGTTGAAGCCTGTCTATACGGTCACGCGAAAACTGCCCAAAGAAGAACTTTACGGGTTGACCTCGCAACTGCGTCGCGCCGCTGTATCGGTTCCCAGCAACATTGCTGAGGGTTGGGGCCGGAATAAGAAGGGTTACCTGTTGCTTGGCTTGAGCTACTCAAGAGGCTCTCTTCATGAGATCGAAACGCAACTACCGGCATGCGTTGAGTCGGAATTCCTGACCCAGCAAGACATTCAGCCGCCGTTGGACAAGATCGGCGGGATCAGCACCGGACTTCTCCGGTTCATGAACAACCTCGGATCGAAGCGCTGAGGCCACCTTCTTACCACCCTCACCCTTCTCACCTTTTTCTCCGTGTCTTTGACCCAAACCCAACAAGAGCTCATCGACGAGTTCGCCATGTTCAGTGACTGGCAGGACCGCTACGAGCATCTGATCGAGCTCGGCAAGGAGCTGCCGCTGATCGCGCCGGAGAAGAAGACCGACGAGAACATCGTGCGTGGGTGCCAGAGCCGCGTGTGGTTGCATGCCGCCCCACAGAACGGACGGGTTCATTTCACCGCCGACAGCGACGCGATGATCACCAAGGGCCTCGTCGCCTTGCTCGTGCGCGTGCTGAACGACCGCACTCCCCAAGAGATCCTGGAAACACCGCTCACCTTCATCGATGCCATCGGCCTGCGCGAGCACCTGAGCCCGAACCGCAGCAACGGATTGGTCGCGATGCTCGATCAGATGAAGCGCTACGCCCTCGCTTACTCCGCTAAGTCATGAACAGCCGCACCCTGCTTCTCCTGCTTTTTGGCCTGACTGGGGTGCTCGTAGAACTGGGTCTCTTCATGGTGTTCATGGATCTTTCAATGCGTGGCAGGGCTACACTGCTTTGGAGCTTCGCTCCGTTGCCGTTCATCCTGTTCCCATTCGTTTTCGGTTGGCTGTTCATCACTCGCAAATGGGTGACGATGACATGGGCCGTTATGCTTGGGTCAGCTATGTACTGCTTTTGGTACTTCCTCTCTCAGTACGGAATGGGGTTCTTTGACGGTAATATGATGATCGTTGGGGCACCTGCCATCATCCTTGCTTGTTCTCTGATCCTCTCAGCTACCATGTTCCGCGCCTGGCCCAAACTTCGAGTAGCATGACTCCTGAGGAAAAGAAACACCTGGAAGAACGCGTCATCGACATGCTGAAGAGCGTGTACGACCCGGAGATCCCGGTGGACATCTACGAGCTGGGGCTGATCTACGACGTGGTGATCCGCGATGATGCCAGCGTGTACATCAAGATGACCCTGACCAGTCCGGCGTGCCCTGTGGCGGGAACCTTGCCCGGTGAAGTAGAGCAGAAGGTGGCCAGTGTGCAAGGTGTGAACGGTGCCAAGGTGGAGATCACTTTTGAGCCCGCGTGGGACAGGACGATGATGAGCGAGGCCGCACAGCTGGAATTGGGATTCATGTAAACCGATGATCATGGAACCTGAGAACGCTCATTCCGAGTTTACATTCGAACCGCAATCTTCGGTAGAACGTTCAGGTCAATTCTATCATGATAAGGACCACACAGGCCATCCACCAGGACGGTGCATGGCGGGATGAAACCACAAGCCATCCGGCCGAACCGGGTCAATGCCAGCTTGTGCTCGCCATGGGCGCACGTGAGGCGCTTGAAGCACCAGGCTTGACCGCCTATCTGCGTGAGCGGTACCCGCTGGCCGCGATCGCCTACGCCTCCACGGCCGGCGAGATCGCGGGGTCACAAGTGCTTGATGGCTGCCTGGTGGTGACCGGTCTGCACTTCGAGCGGACACTGATCAGAGCCGTTTGCACTCACATTCGCGATCACCGCGACAGCGCGGACCTGGGGACCCACTTGATGCGTGAGCTGCCCAAGGATGGACTGGCCGCCGTGCTGGTGTTTTCGGACGGTGGCATGGTCAACGGGTCGGAACTGGCCCGTGGGCTGAACCGCGAGAACCAGCGCGGGGTGCCCATCACAGGTGGTCTTGCCGGTGATGCGGCACGCTTTGAGCGCACCCTTTGCGGGCTCAATGAACAGCTCGGCACCGGTCTGGTCGTTGCCATCGGCCTCTATGGCGATGCACTTCGGGTCGGGCACGGGTCGCATGGTGGTTGGGACGAGTTCGGTCCAGTGCGCATGGTGACCTACGCGGAAAGCAATGTGCTTTACAAGATCGACGGACGCAGTGCCCTCAGCCTCTACAAGGAATACCTGGGATCCTATGCCAAGGAACTACCCGGTTCAGCCTTGCTTTTTCCGCTCTCCATGCAAGTGGACGGCTCCGACCACAAGCTCGTGCGCACCATCCTTTCGGTGAACGAGGAGAACGACAGCATGACCTTCGCCGGCGACATACCGTACGGTGCGCGCGTGCGGCTCATGAAGGCCAACTTCGACCGACTGGTCGACGCGGCCAACACAGCGGCCCGTGGCAGTTTCAAAGCCCTCGGCGACATGCGCCCGGAGTTCGCGATGCTCGTGAGCTGCGTGGGCCGCAAGCTGGTGCTCCAAGGCCGTGTGGAGGAGGAGGTCGAGGCCGCTCGCGATGTCCTTGGGACCGATACCTGTACCACCGGCTTCTATTCCTACGGCGAGCTCTCTCCTTTCAATCCCAGCGTGGCGTGCGACTTGCACAACCAGACGATGACCATCACCACCCTGAGCGAAGCGTGACAATGCCAAGGCACAAGCACCTGGAGCGATTGATGCAGAAGAACCTGCCGGTCGCGCTGTTGGCCGACCCCGGGGTGAACGCCTTCCTGGATGCTCTGAACGATGCCTTCCAAGCCATGGAACGGGACAAGCAGCTTACGGAGCACGCCTTCACTGTGAGTGAGCGCGAATACCAAGACGCACTCCGGCAGATCGAACGGGAGAACCGCGAAAAGCGGCGGAACATCGAGCAAATCGAAACCGCGCTGAGAGGCCTCGTGAGCGATGCATCACCTGACAATGCCTCCAACGACATCAACCACGCACTAGACCTGCTGCGCCAGGTGATCCAGCGTGGTAAGTTCCATTGAACCGGGCTTAAGTACATTGAACTCTGGACAGGTGACCCTCAACGCCGGATGACCCAAATGGCTGAGCAGTCCATCATCAACAAGGTCGCATCGAGCGGGATCATCACCCTCGACCTCGAGGAGATGTACCCACATGGTGAGCGCGTGGTCTTCGACCTGAAGCCGC
>JBKDXR010000037.1:0-10585 GCA_046306055.1 Flavobacteriales bacterium | reverse complement strand
CCGACGCCGAACTCCCAGTGATCGGCCACGGCGTAGTGGCTCTTGAGCGACATGTTCCAGAGGAGGTGACGTCCCGTGCGGTAGCGAATACCGATCCGCTGGTACACGGGCGCTTCATCCGGTGCCGGGGTGTACACATAGGCACCCATGTGCAGGAACAGCTCGCCCTTGCCGAACAGCAGCGCATAACCGCCATGCACACCGAACTGGGTCAATGCCATGCGGTCCTCATCGGCCAGTTCGGGGTTCACCACGGCAAGGGTGCCTTTGTTGAACAGATCGGCACCCGCACTGAGCGCCGACTTGCGCGAGATGCCCCAGCTGCGCTGCCCACTGAGCGAATACACCGTGTACTGTCCACTGAGCGGCGAGCCTGTCTCGTTGATCCCGAAGGCACCTACCACGCTCCACTCACGCAACGGAGGTTCGCGTTGATCGGTGAGCGCACGGGGTGGAGCGGGAACAGCAGCAGCCAGCGCATAACCAGCGCCCACGCCGATGCTCAGGTAGTTCAACCCGAGGTTGGGCAGCTGGAACGAACCGTTGCTCCAATGATCGATCCCCACCCCTGCGGTGAGCGACCAACGCCCTGCTTGCGCACGGTACTCGGGCATGAGCTGGATGGCCGTGTTGATGCGCGACCCGATGGCGATCTGCTTGGTGTTGTCGCGACGGTCGTAGGCCTTCACGATGTAGCCGATGCCCCAACCGAGCCGGATGCCGAAGGCACTGCGTTCACCGCGCACGAACGGCAGGAACATGAACGGCTTCAGGCCGACCCCCGCACCGATGCGACCCGGGTTGGCCATGGTGCTGTACAACAGGCCCATACCGTAGGAGGGCATCAGGTAGTCGTGGTGCCAATGCTGCGCACCGCTCACCTGGCGCTCGGCGAAAAGCTCAAAAGCCGGTGCGTGCCCTTCCACCAACACCCAGCTGCTGGGGCGGTGCGGCCACAGGAATCCATAGTGTGCTCGGAGGCCGAGGGAAAACGGCTGCCCGGCCTCCTGTGCCATCACGCCCTGCGACAGGAACATGCCCAGCACCATGCCGAACCCTCGCCAGATCATGATCAGCTCATCACGGGGATGTCCTTGCCTGCATAGCGCTTGTTGCCGTACTGCTTCATGTACAGATCGAACACCACGCCATCGGCCAGTCCCACTTTCGGAACGAACACCTCCTCGATCTCCGCGAAGGCCATCACCTTCAGGAAGATGTCCGCAGCAGGGATGATGACGTCCGCACGGTCGGGGCGCAGACGAAGCAGCTTGATGCGGTCCTCGAAGCTGTAGGCCGCAATGCGATCGCGTTGACGCTGAATGTCCGCACGGGCCAGCGGCTCGCCGAACAGGTTGCCGTTCTCCTTGAAGATGCGGTTGATGTTGCCGCCGGTACCGATGGCCATGAGGTGGCCATGCTGTGCGCGGAGGTCTGCCAGGAAGGCCTGCATCTCGTCCCACACGCCCGGGTTCACCTTCCCTTTCAGCGAACGCACGGTGCCCACCTTGAAGCTCGCGCTCTTTACGCGGCGTCCTTGCTCCAGCCAGGTAAGTTCCGTGCTGCCTCCGCCCACGTCGATGTACAGGTAGCTGCGGTCCTTCAACAGGTCCTGGGTCCAGAAGGTGTTCACGATAAGTTCCGCCTCCACCCTGCCGGCAATGGTCTCGATGTGCACGCCGCTCTCCATTTCCACCAAGGTGCGCACCTCATCACTATTGGTGGCCTCGCGCATGGCACTGGTGGCGCAGCAACGCATGTGGGTAACGCCATAGACCTCCGTGAGCAGCCTGAACGCCTTGAGGCTCTTGATGAGGTAATCGCGCTTGGCGTTGCTGATCACACCGGTGTCGAACACGTCCTCGCCCAAGCGGATCGGCACGCGCACCAAGGTCTGCTTCTTCACCACCGGGTGGTCGTCGCGCTCGATCACATCGCCCACGAGCAGGCGCACGGCGTTGGACCCGATGTCGATGGCGGCGTATGTGAGATCGCGTGCGATGCCGCGAAGCTACCCATGAACCACCGGTGCACCAACATGACCCGGGATCCGCTTTCTTCGTCCATCCACCCGGACCACCCATGACCACCGCACCCGCAAAGCGCTCCGGCGTCGACCGTTTCCTGGCCATCATTGAACGCGCCGGCAATGCCCTGCCGCACCCTGCCACGCTCTTCGCCATCCTGGCCCTGCTGGTGATGGTGCTGAGCGCGATCGCCAGCGCGGCCGGCCTCAGTGCCCTGCACCCCGCCACCAACGAACCCGTGGTGCCGGTGAACCTGCTCAGCGCCGAGGGCCTGCACCTGATCCTTACCAGGACCGTGACCAACTTCACCGGCTTCGCTCCGTTGGGCACGGTGCTGGTGGCGCTGCTCGGTATCGGCATTGCCGAGGGCAGCGGCCTCATCGGTGCCGTGCTGCGCGCTGTGGTGCTGGCCTCTCCCAAGCGGCTGCTCACGTTCGTCATCGTGTTCGCCGGGGTGATGAGCAACGCCGCCAGTGAGGTGGGCTATGTGCTGCTGGTGCCCCTGGCCGCGGTGATCTTCCTCGCTGCCGGCCGGCATCCCTTGGCGGGACTGGCCGCGGCCTTCGCGGGGGTGAGCGGTGGCTACAGCGCCAACCTGCTGCTGGGCACCATCGACCCCCTGCTCGCCGGCCTCAGCCAGGAGGCCGCCCGTATCATCCGTCCGGACTATCTGGTGAACCCCGCCTGCAACTACTACTTCATGGCGGCCAGCACCTTCGTGATCGCGCTGCTGGGCACCTGGGTCACCGAGCGGATCGTGATCCCGCGCCTCGGTACCTATACCGGATCGGAGAAGGCCGAGGAGATCCGCAAGGCCACCAAGGAAGAGAAACGAGGCATGGTTTACGCGGGCATCACCGTACTGGGCGTGATCGTCTTCGTGCTCGCCGGACTGCTGCCCGAACAAGGGTTCCTGCGTGACCCCGAGACCTTCGAGGTGCTGCATTCGCCCTTCATGAGCGGCATCGTCACGCTCATCTTCATCAGTGCCTCCCTGGCCGGTATCGCCTATGGGATCGGTGCCGGCACCTTCAAGAGCGACAACGATGTGATGAAGGGCATGGCCAAGAGCATGGAGACGCTCGGCAGCTACATCGTGCTCGTGTTCTTCGCGGCGCAGTTCGTGGCCTACTTCAACTGGACCAACCTCGGCCTCATCCTGGCCATCAAGGGCGCCGGTGCGCTGAAGGCCGCCAACCTCGGCCCCATCCCCTTGCTGCTCGCCTTCGTGCTCATCAGTGCCACCATCAACCTGATCATGGGCAGTGCCAGCGCCAAGTGGGCCATCATGGCGCCCGTGTTCATCCCCATGTTCATGCTGTTGGGCTTCTCGCCGGAGCTGACGCAGATGGCCTACCGTGTGGGCGACAGCGTCACCAACATCATCAGCCCCATGATGAGCTACTTCGCGCTCATCGTGGCCTTCATCGGGCGCTACGACAGCAAGGCAGGCATCGGCACGGTGATCAGCACCATGCTCCCCTACTCCATCGTCTTCCTCATCGGCTGGACGGCCTTGCTCATCCTGTGGGTGGTACTGGAGCTTCCGATCGGTCCAGGGGCGAGCATGTTCCTCACGAACTAAGGTTCTTGCCACCATCCGGAAGTGCCTGAGGCACAACCTTATCTTGTGCATGCGTCTACCTATCGGACCATGTACGAATGAACGGGAACACTACGCTCTACTGCGCCGCTTCGCTTGTATCAGCTCGAAGATCCGGGCTCGCTTCGTCACAACCCGTAGTGATCGGTGATCATACCAGATACATACGGAACGAACCCTTGATGGCCAACATCTACTTCGACTATAATCCGCCGGTGATCACAGAGCCGAGCGTGCTGGTGGCAGAGTTCAGTACGGGGGTGGCGCACGATCCCGGCCGGTTGCGGTTGCTCCTGTCACCCAACCCGGCACAGCATGCCGTGACCATCGTCGCAGGGCAGGAGCGGATCACCCGCTGGGCACTGTTCACCAGTGATGCACGCATGGTGCGATCGTCAAGTGCAGCGGGAGGGATGGCCATGATCGATATCGAAGACCTCGCCCCTGGCACCTACATCGTCCAAGCCGAAAGCATGTCCGGAACACGCTACCAAGCCGTCCTCATCAAACAATGACCCCATGAGCATCCGCGCGCCATTCCTCGTCCTGTTCCTCGCGCCAGGCCTCGCCATGGCACTGAATGTCGGCATCTGGGACTATGCCGACTGCCTCTGTGGCAACCCCAACGGCTTTGCCACGGCCTCTGCCTGGGGCGGAACACCACCTTACAGCTACTTCTGGAGCAATGGCGCCATCGATGCAACAGCCATAGGCCTGGCACCCGGCACCTACACGGTCACGGTGACCGATGCTGTGATGGACGTGGCCACCGCGCAGGTGACGATCGGCGAAGTGCCGACCACGCTGTACACCAGTTTTTCCGGCGCTGGCCTGCACGGTTGCAACGGCCTGTGCAATGGCGGGCGCAACATCACCATCTACCCCTTGCCCCCCAACCTCACGCCTCCGGTCACCTTCTGGCCACCGCTCAGCGTTGACAACGGCGGGCCGATCGACGGGTCCTACGGCCTGTACACGGGCCTGTGCCCGGGCGAGCAATTGGAGTTCACGGTGACCGATGGGACAGGCTGCCAGCTCGAGGTGATCGATAACTGGACGCCGGAAAGCAGCACCCCCACACCCATGAGCATCCTGGGCGTGACCCCGGCCTGCGGTGCCCTGGCCACGGGCAGCGTCACCATCGACGCCGGTCTGGACGCGACCAGCCCCTTCGGCGCGGTCTGGGAGGTGGTGATCCTGAACGAGGCCATGCAACAGGTGGGCGGATCCATCGGTGGACTGAACACCGCACCCGACCAGAACGTGGCCACCCGCGAGGGACTGCCGGCCGGGAACTACTACGCCAAACGCTACTTCATGTGGCATCCCGAGGACTGCCAGGACCTGGTGCCCTTCACCATTCCCGACCTGGGCATCGATTGCGGGCTGCTCACCGGTACCGCTTTTGTGGACCACAACCTCAGCTGCACCCGGCAAACGAACGAGCCCTGGGTGCCCAACGCGCTGATGGAGGTGCTGCCCGGCCCCTATTACACGGCCACCAATGCCAACGGCCAGTACAACCTCGTGCTGCCCCCAGGCACCTACACCGTGCAGCAGCAAGGCACCATCCTGAACGAGCATTGTACAGGTGCGCCCATCCCGTTCACCATCACCAACGGCGCTTCCTCCACGGTCCATCACCCGGACACCGCGTTGGTGCCACTGGACGTGAGCATCTCACTCTCCAGCGGGGCCGCCCGCCCAGGCTTCCAGTTCGACTACGCACTGGTCGTGTGGAACCAGACCCCGGCCACCAGCGGTGCGGTCACGGTCACCTTCACCTTCGACCCCACCCTCACGTTCGTCTCGTCATCGCCCATGGGCAGTGTGGTCGGCAACACCATCACGTGGAACCAGGCCCAGCTCTCCGCATGGCAGACCCGTTCCTTCTCCGTCCGCTTCCAGGTGCCGCCCGATGTGGGCCTGATGGGCTATGAACTGGTGGGCACCGCCACGGTGGGCACGGCCAACACGGATGGCGAACCGGCCAACAACACGGCCGTCAACTACCGCACCATCACCGGCAGTTACGACCCCAACGACAAGCTGGCGGTGACCAGCCTGGGCAGCAACAGCGCCTGGCTGATCAACGAGGACGAGTGGATCGACTACACCATCCGCTTCCAGAACACCGGCACCGACACCGCCTTCACCGTGGTGATCACCGATACGCTGCCGCCCACGCTCGATCCGGGCAGCATCATCTGGGGCGCGGCCTCGCACACCCATTCCCGTCTGATCGAAGGCCAGGGAGTGCTGAAGTTCACCTTCCCGAACATCCTCCTGCCCGACAGCAACGTGAACGAGCCGCTGAGCCACGGCTTCGTGGGCTTCCGCATCCGCCCGCGCCTGCCGGTGCTGCCCGGCACGATCATCGAGAACATCGCCAACATCTACTTCGACTTCAACCCGCCGGTGATCACCGAGCCGAGCGTGCTGGTGGCGGAGTTCAGTACGGGGGTGGGTGAGGCATCAACGGCAGCTCTATTGACTGCATACCCGAATCCCGCTGACGATCGGCTGATGCTTGTGCTGGAAGGCATCGAGGGTCCGGTGAAGCTCGTGGTGCATGCCATGGATGGACGCACCGTGGCCACGGGAACTGCCTTGGGCGAGCACCATACACTCGTCATCGGCCACCTTGCAGAGGGGGCCTACACCCTGCAAGCCACCGGAACCGATGGGCGTATCCATCGGACACGATTCATCAAAGATTGAGACCATGGCACGATCGCTACTCTTCTTTCTGAGCGCTTTGAGCCTTGTCACTGCCAACGCGCTTACCGTTACCATTTACGTGAACGGCACCAGCGCTTGTGGGCAGGCCACAGGGGCGATGTACGCCTACATCGAGGGTGGTGTGCCTCCCTACACGATGCTATGGAGCAACGGGGTGACCACCGAGGAAAATGTGTATGTGCCGGCCGGCTGGTATTCCATCACGGTGACCGATGCCCTTGGTACCCAGGTCACCGAGTGGGCCGAGATCGTGGTGACACCCACGTACACGGAGTATCTGGGCATCGGCAATGATCCATCCCAGGATGACCGGTACAGCCATTGTGCCGGCAGCACGCCCTATGTGATCCCTTTCCGGATCGGCTATTTCGCTGAGGGGCCCTACACATTCGATGTTCCGGGCTATGCATTCAGCAGCTACACCATGGAGGGCGAGTGCAGCGGTTCCACCGGACCGTTCGTGCTGCAGGTGGATGCGCCACCGGGCTCCTCTGTGCCGGTGACCATGACCGACGGAGCCGGGTGTGTGAGCACCGGGCAGATGCTGATCCCAAATCCCATTCCACAGCCGCCCATCGATGTGTCCAACATCCAAGGTACTTGCACCAATGCCCCCTATGGTTCTGCGCTGCTGACCATGGATACGTGGAGCGGGCCGGGTGGAAGCACCAACATGAAGATCCGTGTGAAGCGGGTGTCCACCGGAGAATGGGTGCCTTCAGGCTGTTCATCCTATCAGGTCTATCGCTGGAACCCGCAACCGGTTTACCTCACCGGTTTGCTGCCCGGTGAGCACGAGGTGTACTTCCACCCGGAATTCTTTTCCCTGGTCGATGAGGAACACCTGGGGTGCGCACCCATCACCACCTTCCCGGGGCCCGACCTGGGCACGGACTGTGGCGTAGTGACCGGCACCGTGTTCGTGGATAACAACCAGAACTGCTCCATCAATTTGGGCGAGCCCAGGGTGCCGGGCATGATCATCGAGGCATTGCCGGGGCCATGGTACGGCGTGACGAACGACCTGGGGACCTTTGCCATAGCCATGCCGCCCGGGGCCTACACACTAGAACAGCAGAGCACGGTGCTGGCCGAACATTGCGTGGGTGCTCCCATACCGGTGACAGTGGATGTGTGGCCCGCGCTTTCCACCGTACAGTTCCCGGATACCTCATTGGTCGACCTCGATGCGATGATCGCCCTGGGCAGCGGACTGGCCAGGCCTGGCTTCCAGTTCCAGTACGCCATGACAGTGCGCAACCTTACGCCCACGCTGAGCGGAGCGGTCACGGTCACGCTCACCATCGATCCAGTGCTGGGCTTCGTCAGCGCCACGCCGAACCCGACCTCCGTGGTGGGCAACGTGATCACCTGGACGCAATCTCAGCTCACCGCCTGGGAAGAGCGGACCTATCAGGTGGTGACACAGGTGCCACCCGATGTGGGCCTGCTGGGAACAGTGCTCACGGCCACGGCACAGCTTTCCACCGCCAATGCCGATGGCGACCTCACCAATAACACGGCCACCAACGACCGTATCGTCACCGGCAGCTACGACCCCAACGACAAGCTGGCTACGACCACCAGTGGCAGCAGCACCGTGTGGGACCTGGACGCGGATGAATGGATCGACTACACCATCCGCTTCCAGAACACAGGCACGGATACGGCCTTCAACATCCTCATCACGGATACCCTGCCGGCCGTGCTGGATGCCGGTTCGCTGCAGGTGGGCACGTCCTCTCATGTGCACACGTGGGAGCTCACCGGCCAGGGCATCCTCAAGTTCCGCTTCACCAACATCCTGCTGCCGGACAGCAACGTGAACGAGCCCCGCAGCCATGGCTTCGTCACCTTCCGCATCCGGCCGCACCTGCCCATCCTGCCCGGCACCACCATCACCAACATCGCCAACATCTACTTCGACTTCAACCCGCCCATCATCACCGAGCCGAGCGTGCTGGTGGCGGAGTTCAGTACGGGGATCCAGGAGGCAGCCCACACGCCGTCCGGCATCATTCCCAACCCCGCTGCGGACCGGATCCGCATGGTCGACCCCTTGGTCGCCGCCCGTGCGCGGTCCTGGTCCATCATCGCCATGGATGGCCGCATCGTGCGTTCCGGAAAAGGCCCCTTCCCGTCGGAGGGCATTGACGTGACCAGCCTGCGGAGCGGGACCTACGCGCTGCAACTGCAACTTGGGACCAACGTGATCCATGAACGCTTCGTCAAGAACACACACGAATGAGAACGCACCAGACCGTCTGCACGCTGATCGCCTTGTTGTGGGGCCTGGAGGCTTCAGCGCTATCCGTGAACGTTTACGGTCCCGTGCCATCGCATTGCGGTGCCGCGTCCGGCGTATTGGAGGCGCAGATCGACGGCGGTGTGCCTCCTTACAGCATTGCGTGGAGCACAGGGGCCACCACCGCGGTCATCACCGGCTTGCTGCCTGGAACTTACAGCGTCGTCGTGACGGACGCCGTGGGTGTGGAAGCCTCGGCCCAAGGTGACGTAATGGTCTCCTCCATGCAGCAGGGCGGGCAGACCTATGTGGACCTGGCGCATTGCCCAGGAGCCTATCCCATGGCGGAGCTTACGCTCTACAACCAGGCGCAATGGGGTGCATACGTCTGGGGGCAGCCGCCCTTCACCATCACCGGGCCCTCATCGGTGATGTCCACCTCCGTTGTCCCATGCTTGAACTGCACGGGCATGGAGTCGCTGGTACGGGTAGAGATGGATGTGCCGCCAGGCTCGTTGCAGACCATACAATGGCAGGACGCCAACGGCTGCCCTGGTGAGAGCATCGTGATCATGAGCACCGAGGCTGTCTGGCCCGCCGTGTCCGTTTACAACATACAGGGCAGCTGCGCGAACGGCAGCAACGGAAGTTTCGCCTGGTCCGTAACGCCTTTGTCCGCACAGCGAATGACCCTGCGCATGTATCGGCCCAATGGGTCCTTGCTGTCATCGGTACCCCTGCCCGGCAACGACCCCAGTGGTGCACACGGACAGCTTTCTCCGGGCACCTATATGCTGCAGGTCGTGACGGAGGTCAGCGGCCCGTTCGGGGATGAGCTCTGTTCAGACGTGACCACCGTGGTGATCGAGGACCTGGGCAACACCTGCGCGAACGTGAACGGACCGGTCTTCATCGATGCCAACACCAGCTGCACCTGGAACATCAACGAGAACCGCATCCCCCAGGCGATCGTGGAGTTCACGCCCGGGCCGTTCTACGCATCCACCTTCACCATGGGCCAGTACAGCGTGAACCTTCCTTTGGGTACCTACGACCACACCGTCATCCATCCCGGCGCGCAGCAGGAATGCCCCGGTCCGTTCACCATCACCGCTGGACAGGCCACGGTCTCCCGTCCCATCGGCTGCTCCTCGCTCTATCCGCTGGATGCGGAGGTGAGCGTGTGCAACGGTCCGGCGCGTCCCGGTTTCGAGCTGCAGTACGTCCTGAACCTGAGCAACAACAGCGTGGCCAATGCCGGGGCCAGCACGCTCACCTTCACCTTCGACCCCCTGCTCACCTTCCTCTCCGCATCGCCCGCGCCCAGCTCGGTGGTGGGCAACACCATCACGTGGAACTTGCCGGGCATCGGTGCCTATGCCAGTTCCGATCGGTGGATCCGTTTCCAGGTGCCGCCGGACATCGGCCTCATCGGCACCATGCTCACTGCCACGGCCAACGTGACCACCACCAATACGGATGCCGCACCCGCCAACAATACCTGGACGGCGCAGCAGGTGATCACCGCCGCCTACGACCCGAATGACAAGCGGGCCCGCACCAGCACCGGCCAAAGCGACGAGGTCTATTTCATCGATGCCGACGAGTGGATCGACTATACCATCAGCTTCCAGAACACCGGCACCGACACGGCCTTCACCGTGGTGATCACCGACACGCTGCCCGGCACGTTGGACCCCGCCACCTTGAACGTGGGTGCTGCATCTCACGCTTTCAACTGGAGCTTGAGCGGACCTGGGATCATCACCTTCAACTTCCCCGGCATCCTGCTGCCGGACAGTAACGTGAACGAGCCCTTGAGCCACGGCTTTGTCGGCTTCCGTATCCGCCCTCGTCTGCCCGTGCTCCCCGGCACCACCATCGAGAACCTCGCCAACATCTACTTCGACTTCAACCCGCCGGTGATCACCGAGCCGAGCGTGCTGGTGGCGGAGTTCAGTACGGGTG
>JBKDXR010000036.1:0-56351 GCA_046306055.1 Flavobacteriales bacterium | reverse complement strand
CCGGACGACTGGTCCATGGTGAGCAGTTCCCGGTGAGCGCTGGTGCACAAGTGCATCTGAACTTGGCCGGAAAGCTGGCGGCAGGCACGTACGTGCTTCGCCTGAGCAGTACGGAAGGCCGCACCGAACAGCGCATCGTGGTGCGTTGATCGGTATCGACCATGAATGAAAGGGGCGGGCCAATGGCCCGCCCCTTTCATTCATGATCGATACCGATCAGCGCACGACGATGCGCTGCTCGGTGCGACCTTGTTCGCTGCTCAGACGAAGCACATAGGTGCCTGCCGCCAGCTTTCCGGCCAAGTTCAGCTGCACTTGTGCACCAGCGCTCACCGGGAACTGCTCGCCATGGACCAGTCGTCCGGTCATGTCCATCACCTCGAACTGCACGAGGCCCTCGATGGAGCCCGTTCCGATGGTCATGTCGCCATTGCCTGGGTTGGGGAACACCGTGAAGGCCATCGTTTCATTAGCCGTAACGCCGGTAATGATGCCCTGCACGAAGACCGTGTAGTCCTCCACCTGACCGTAGGTGCTGGTGCCACAAGGGGTTGTATTCGGCGTGTTGGGATACTCGCTACCGTCATGTGTGTCATGCAAGCGGATGCGCATCCGGGTATTACCCGGGGCTGCGGTAAGCGGAATGCTCACCGTACCGCTGTGTGGGCCAACGCCAATGGCGCTGGTCAGCACCAGCTCGCTCGGCTCGAAGGAGTTGCTCTGATCAAAGTCGATCCAGACCAGCACCTGGTCCTCCGCGAATCCCCCGTCAATGGTTACTGACAGGGGGTAATCCACACCCGCGGTCACCGTGGCCACAACAGCCGTTTGGTCCTCGTAGCCGATGGCAGCCGTGGTGGCGTTATCAATATCCGCGAACGCCACATTGCCGATCAACTCAAACGTAGCGTTGGTGGCGCTGGCAGAGCAGTAAACGCCCACCGGGCAAGCGGTCGCGGTCACGGTCAGGCTATAATCACCGATCGGCGTCGACGCGGGATCCACCAGCACAGGGATGTAGTACGTGCCGGCAGGAATCTCCGTGAAGCTCACGGTGCACTGGTCCGTTGAAACGGAACCCGTGAGCAGTCCCGTGATGAAATCGGGGCAACCGGTGGTCAGGTTGATGAGGAAATCATCGAACTCGGAATCCGGCACGCAGTAACCGATGTCGATATTGGCGCACTCCGTGATGGTGAATGCCTCCCATACGATCACAAATTCGGTAGGGGCATCCACGGTGGCGCCTGTATTGTTGCCAGAGAGCGTAATGGTGCTTCCTGTGGAGAGGGCCTCGGGTACAGCACCCGTGCAGTTGTCGTTGGCAGGAGCTCCCCCACCAGCGGTCACCACCACCGTGTAGTCCTCCACTTCGCCGTACTCGGCAGGGCCGCAGGGACTGGGTGTGCCGGTGTACAACATGCGGACCCGCATACGGGTGGAACCCAGTGTGGCACCTGCTGGAACTGCAATATTGCCCGTGAAGGTGGCTCCGCCGTTGGCAGAGGTCAGCGTGTAGGACTCGCCTGCATCAAAGAAGCTCTCGTTCTGGTTCCAGTCGAACCAGGCCACCACTTGGTCCTCAGCATAAATGTTCGGTCCGTTCAGCACCGTCATTGACACCACGGAACCCTGAGCGACCGTGGTGCTGATCGCTGTATAGTCGACCAGAGCCCCGTCGGCACAGTCCGAAGCGTTGTTGATGCTACCGAACGCAACGTTGGCAATGAACTCATCACAGGTCGTGCCGAAGGCATCACAATAACCCGGGGGGCAGGCCGTAGCGCTCACGGTGATGGAATAGGGGCCTTGCGCACCAGGTTCGGTGAGCACGGCATAGTAGTACGTGCCTGCCGGAACGTACTCATAGAAGATGGTCACGTTACCATCGGGGCAGGAGGTCACATCAAAGGACGCGCTCTCTACGAACCCGTCCAAGGGGCACCCGGTGAAAAGGTTCAGGAAGGCATTCTCGAAGGCCGGGCTGGTGCCGCAATAGTTGAGTGTAAGGCTGGTGCACTCGGTCGTCGTGAAGGCATGCCACACAGAAGCAAAGCCAAGGCCCTCGGTATCCAAGGCGCCCGTATTGTCGCCCGTGAAATTCACTGAACCGCCAACGGCGAGCGATACCGGTGTGACCGCGTTGCACTGGTCATTGGCAGGCACTCCGGCCGGTGCGTATGCACAAATGGTGAAGCTCGATGATACCGGCACTGGCGACCAGTAAGAATAAAGGCGCACGTAGTAGGTCTGACCCGCCACTGTGGCGATCGGGAACACCTCGAGCGTGGAGTTCGGGGGGAACGTCGCATCCATGCATCCGATGCTCTGAAGCGTTCCACAGGTGCCTGTGAACGCTTCCATCACGGCGTCATAATCGTCGACGCCGCTCACTTCCACCGTGGTCACCGGTCCGTTGGCCGTGAAGGTGAACCACACGTCATTCGCCTCTGGTGAAGTGAATCCGTTGCACAGAATGGCGGCTTGCGATTCGGTGGCGCCGGTGGACGTCAGCGACTGCGGCGCACAGCTCGCGCCAACGTTAAGGGTGATCGCCCCAGCGCATCCGTCATTCGCAATTCCGCCGCGATCGCTTTCGCTACGCACAGCGCGCTGATGCACGGAGGGAGCGAACGTGGCGGGCCGCGCGACCGGCTTTACTGGTTGCGGTTTGTAGGCTTGGGCGCCTACGTCCGTGGTGGACCATGCAAGCAGGGCCACGGTAAGTGGAAGGTAGAGATTCCTCATGTGTTGTGTTGTGGATTCCGGTTGATCCGAGAGTAACGCCACAAACCTATCACCTCAACCACCGCATAATAGGCTTGCGCGGATTGAGTTATTCACCGTTCATCACTTGCTCAGGTACACCAACGACTGCATTCCTGGGCTTCGTACAGGATCAGGCGGGGCTACTTTTGTGCGAATGGAGCAGAAACTGAGCGGCCAGCATGCACTGGTCTGTGGCAGCACTCAAGGTATCGGCAGGGCGGTGGCCATGGCATTCGCGCACCAAGGTGCCACCGTGACCCTGTTGGCCAGGGACCCGGTCGCCTTGCAGCGCACCTTGGCTGAACTGTATCGAGGCCATGGCCAACAGCACCAACTGCTCGCAGTGGATATGTCCGCCACACAAGCTCTTGCCGATGCAGTGGGGCAACATCTATCCCAGCACCCGATAGACATTCTGGTGAACAACACGGGCGGTCCACCACCCGGACCGGCACACGAAGCGGACCTGGCCGCGTTCGAGGCAGCATTCCGGTTACATCTTCTCAGCTACCAGACCTTGGTGCGAGCGATCGTTCCCGGCATGAAGGCGCGCCACCACGGCCGCATTATCAATGTGATCAGCACCAGTGTGAAACAGCCACTGCCTAATCTCGGGGTCAGCAACACCATACGTGGCGCAGTGGCCAACTGGTCGAAAACGCTTGCGACCGAACTGGGGCCGTTCAACATCACCGTGAACAACGTGCTCCCCGGCGCCACCAGCACCGAGCGCCTGGCCGCGATCATCCGCAACAAGGCCGCGAAAAGCGGGGTCAGCGAGGAGGCTGCGGCCCAGGACATGATGAACGAGATCCCCCTGCGTCGCTTTGCCAGGCCGGAGGAGATCGCTGCTGCGGTCACCTTCCTCTCGGGACCTGACGGGGCCTATATCAACGGGATAAACCTGCCCGTTGACGGAGGAAGGACCGCCTGCCTCTGACCTGCGATCAAATGGAGCGTACCCGCAACGGGATCTGGTAATACACCGGAACGGGGATCCCGCCCTGGCTACCGGGCACAAAGGCCGGAAGGGCTCGAAGCACGCGTTCGATCTCGCGTTCCACCTCGGCATTGACACGGGGAGCACAGACCAGCTTGCCGATCCGTCCTTCGCGATCGATCTCGAAAGTGACCGTGGTGCGGACTTCGCTGCGCACGCCGGAAGGCACCTTGAATTGACGCTCCAAATGCTGCTGGATACGATCCTCGGTACACTCGTCCAGTGCATTGGGGGACCGCTTCAAACAATCCATGAAGTAGGGCCTTACGCCAACGGTACCCCAGAGAAAGACCTCTGCCACAGTTGCTTCATCGGGGCTACGCAGCACTTCCGGACCGGGGTCCTCCGGGTCCGTTCCCGGAGCGCCCGGACCGGGGTCTACCGGGTCGATCGGTTCGGTGGTGGGGCCGGTCGGTTCCACGGGGTTCACAGCACCGAACGCACTGGCAGGCCGAGAACGCGGCTTGGGCGCGGGCGATGGCGCAGGCTTTGGCACGCGAATGACGACCACATGGTCCAAGGGCTCTTCCAGCCCATCGTCCCAGGGATCGGGCAGGATCACCTGTGGTGGATCAGTGCGCCATTCGAACGCCACCAGAGTGAGCGAAAAGGCGACCATCAGGCCCAAGGCCAGCCGCCTAGTGCTGTTGCGATGTGTCGAATGCCAGGGGTGTGCTGCGCGTGCCATGGGACCTGTGTTTGCTTACAGAACCCGGGCCGGTAGCAGATCATTGCCCTTCGCCGGCGATCAGACGGAAACCTTGGCCATGTACATTAATGATCTCCACGGAAGGGTCCTCGCGCAGGTATTTCCTCAGCTTGGCGATGTACACGTCCATGCTGCGCCCACTGAAGTAACTGTCGTTGCCCCACACTTTACGCAGGGCGTCAGAACGCTCCAACACCTTGTTGCGGTTCAGACACAGAAGGCGCAACAATTCCGATTCCTTGGTCGTGAGCCTGCGTTCCCCCACTGGTGTGCGCAATACTTGTTTGCGTGGGTCGAACGTGCATCCTCCCAATGAGAACGATTCAGGCTCCGGGTCGGGAGCTGCCACCCCATTGGTGCGGCGTAACACGGCATTCACCCGCAGGATCAGTTCCTCCATACTGAAGGGCTTGGTGAGGTAATCGTCGGCACCGCTCTCAAAACCCTTCAATGTATCCTGCTTCATGCTCTTGGCCGTGAGGAAAATGATGGGTGTGGACCCATCCTTCTCCCTGATCTCACGCGCCAGGGTGAACCCGTCCTTCAACGGTAACATCACATCCAACAGGAGCAGGTCATGACCACCGCGGTCGTAGGCCTTGCGCCCGAGGGCCCCATCGATACACAGTTCCACTTCGAAGCCTTTGGCCCGCAGGTACTCGGAAAGCATGGTGCCGAGATTGGGGTCATCCTCGACCACGAGCAACTTCTTGGCTTGTGACATGTTCAAATGGTAGGAAGATGTGGAAGGTACTGCCCTTTCCAGGAGCGCTGTCCAAGCGAATGCTGCCTCCGTGTCGCTCCACCACGGTCCGCACATAACTAAGGCCCAGGCCGAAGCCCTTGGCATTATGCACATTGCCTGTGGGGATCCGGTACAGCCGCTCGAAGATCTTGCGCTGTTCAGATACCGGTATGCCCACTCCGTTATCCATCACGCTCACCGTGATCCCCTCCGTATTGCTGGTGGTGGAGATCACGATCCGGGGCTCGGTCGCGGTGTACTTCACAGCGTTGTCCACGAGGTTATACAACAGGTTCGTGAGGTGGATGCGATCACCTTGGATCACATGGATATCGGCCTCGAGCCGGGTGTCGATGCGGCCATTGCTCTTGGCCACCCGAATACTGCTGCCACGCACCACCTCCTCCACCAGTTTGTGCATGTCCAGCTCCACTGGCTTCAATAACATCCGGCCCTGCAATAGCACGGCACTTTGCAACACATTCTCGACCAGGGCCCCCAGCCGTTTGTTCTCCTCACGGATCATGCTGACGTAGGTGCGGACCTGTTCCTCGGTCTTGGGCATGGATGGGTCGGACAAGGCCTCACAGGCCAATCCGATCGTACTGATCGGCGTTTTCAATTCGTGGGTGAGGTTGTTCACCAGGTCCGTACGGATCTCGCTGAGCTGCTTCTGTCTCCTGATGGTCCGGAGCGTGTAGATGAAGGCCAGTACAATGATGAGCGTGAAGAGCACTGCTGCGAACAACATGATGCCGGTCCCTCGCAGCACCATATCCCGCTGGTCCGGCATGGTCACATGCAGGAACACGGGAGCACCACTGATATCATGGCGGAAGAGCCTGTCGAAATAGGGTGATGGGTGCAACAAGGAGGCAGAGGGTTCGCGCCCTCCCAACAACAACGGTTCACCCTCACCGGTGAACACGCCGTAGGCCGGCGGCATGGGTAGACCTCTGGCGTTGAACTCGGCCTTCAGCAACGAATCGAGCAGGTTGGCGTCGATCCGATCACGCGGATCGCTCTCTGCACTGGAGCGTAGAATATCGCGCACCACGTCCGCCACCATGGCCTCGTGGTCCGCATCCGTGAGCTCGGGCGAAGTCCCTAAACCTTGGAGGCCTGCTGTGCGCAGAGCATTCAGCGAATCAAGATGTTGGATCAATTGCTGTCCTCCCGCGTGACGGCGCAACCGACCGATACGCTCCTGCATCTCCAAGCGCTCGCTCACAGCGAACAACGCATTGTCCACCGTTTGATCGAACTGGGACCCGCGCAGCGCGATGGTCTTACTGAACCACACCACCTGCAGGGCCAGCAGACCGACCAGCGCGGCACAGAGGGCAACCAACAAGAAGGCCGACCAACGTTTATCCACGAAGCGAAACTACCGGTGCCCCGACCGATCATCCGTGCCTTAACGCATCTTAACGTTCGTTCGGAGGCGATTAACACACCTCGATGCATGGCCGCCGGACCTTTGTCCCACGAGACCGCGCCAAGGTGAAAGGACGTTGGGAACAGCGGTATCGGCAGCACCGGTGAACGGTGGGTTTTGGGTCCTGCTACAGGGCAACAAGGGGTTGAAAGGCTCCCGCCAAGGCGGGGGCCTTTCAACATTGGTACCGTTCCAATGCGGCACCACAGCCGCTACCTTCGCGGGGCATCATGGAAGACATCCTCAACCTGGTCGGCGCAGACCTTTCCCCGGCCGCTGGCCATACCTGGATCGATGTACACGAGCCCGCAACTGGCAAAGTGTACGCGCGTCTCGCGGACAGTGACGAACGCGATGTGGACGCGGCCGTTAATGCCGCACAGGCCGCATTTCCCGCTTGGTCGGCCATGGGTCGCGAGGAGCGGAGCAACATATTGTTACGCCTGGCAGCACTGATCGAACAGGACATGGAGGGCTTTGCAAAGGCCGAATCAAGGGATAACGGAAAGCCGGTCCACTTGGCCCTCAAAGTGGACATCCCAAGGGCCGTGGCCAACTTCCGTTTTTTCGCCACGGCCATCCTGCACTTCAGCACCGAGGCCCATGTCATGGACGATGTGGCGGTGAACTACACCGACCGCAGTCCCATTGGTGTGGTAGGCTGCATCAGTCCATGGAACCTACCCCTGTACCTGTTCACCTGGAAGATCGCACCAGCGCTCGCAGCGGGAAATTGTGTTGTGGCCAAACCCAGCGAGGTGACACCCATGACCGCCTACCGGATGGCGCGGTTGTGCGCTGAGGCCGGCATGCCTCCCGGTGTGCTGAACATCGTGCACGGCCTTGGTCCAAAAGTGGGTGCCGCCATCACTGCGCACCCGGCTGTCAAGGCCATCTCCTTTACCGGCGGAACGCGAACGGGCCAGGAGATCGCACGCGTGGCGGCCCCCATGTTCAAGAAGATGAGCCTTGAGCTCGGAGGGAAGAACCCGGTGATCATTTTCGCCGACTGTGATCTGGAGCAGGCGCTTCGTACCACGGTGCTGAGCTCCTTCCGCAACCAGGGACAGATCTGTCTGTGCGGCTCGCGCATACTGGTGGAGCGCCCCCTTTACGAACGTTTCCGGGATTCCTTCGTGGAACGCGTGATGGCCCTTCGTGTGGGGGACCCGCGCGATGCACAGAGCGACCTCGGCGCAGTGGTGTCAGAGGGGCACATGGAGAAGGTGCTGGCCTACATCGACCTCGCACGCGAAGAGGGTGGTCGCGTGCTTTGCGGGGGCCAGCGTGTCCAGCTGGATGGCGATGTGAAGGAAGGCTGGTACATCGCCCCCACGGTCATTGAGGGATTGGGGCCGGCATGCCGCACGAACCAGGAGGAAATATTCGGACCAGTGGTGACCATTGCACCCTTTGACACCGAAGAGGAGGCCTTGGTGTCCGCGAATGGCACGCCATACGGACTCGCATCGGTGCTTTGGACCAACGATGTGAAACGTGCACACCGGATGGCCCACCGCCTGGAATCGGGGATCGTTTGGGTGAACTGCTGGATGGTCCGCGACCTGCGCACCCCTTTCGGCGGCATGAAGCAGAGCGGCGTGGGCCGAGAGGGAGGTGTAGAGGCGCTCCGTTTCTTCACCGAAGCGAAGAACATCTGCATCAAGCTCTGAAGCCATCCGCTCCCGCTCGGTCCGGAGCCTTCATTCCATTGGTGAAGAACCATCCGAAGTGCGCATCGAACCAACGTTCAAAGCGGCCCAGGCCAAGGAGGATCTGATGGAGGAGGGTGAACATGAGCCTTTGGGTTGGTTACGTCCTATCAACTCCAACGCCATGCCGATCCGTATGTGGGTCGATGAACCGAGCGAGGAACGGTCGTTGAGCGCAAGGCAACGTCACCTTGTGACCTAAAGGCAGCTCCGGACCATCAGCCACGCATCGTTCCCTGAAGGAACTGCTTCCACCACCAATGGATCGGGACAAAGGCGCGCCATGTCCAACAGGCCCAGGAACCTCCGCGAAACGCCCTGTTCACGGCCCAGTACCGTATCCCGGTAGAGCTTCTGTCTTTCAACCGGGTTCGCATCACGGACCTTGGCCGCAATGGCCATCACCTGGTCACCGGTGGGCCCGTCCACCGGCAAACCCAGCACCAACAGTGGCATTCCGTTGGATCGCGATACCGCGAACAGTGTGGGACCATCCTGAACGCCCAGGTCGTGCAACAATTCGAACGCGGCCAGCAACAAGGCCTGTGCTCTCTCCCGGACCACGACCCCTGCTTCGAGCTCGGCGGGAACTGCGCGTAACAAGAACTGCTTCAACGCCGAAGTGAACCTGCCCTGAAAGGCCATGACGATATCCCGACGGGCCACGATATCGTGCACCTCCATGGCCTTGACGGAGAGGTTCGTTGCCGCGCTGGTGGCGCCAAGCATGATCGACAGAAGGAACAGTTGGTGGTCGGCATCCAGTTCCGTCAAGACATGCCCGAGCTCATGGCCGGACCGCCTGGCCATTTCGATCAGGCCCAGACCCGCGCCTCCTCTTCCCGACCGCGAAACACCCTGAAGGCCTCGCAGGAAAAGGTCCTTCAATTGCGCTATGTCGAGCCCTTTGAGCTGCTGGAGCAATGCGAGCAGTTCCACCGCCTCTGCGCGAGGAACAGGATTGATGGCCATGACCTGCTGGCCCTCATTATGTTGCTGTACCCAGAACAAGCTGCGTCCAGCTCCCTGTTCCAGGTCCTTGGGCAGAAGCGCACGGTGGCGGATGATGTTCTGATAGGCCTCCACCATGATGAACGTGAGCCTGTTGCGGAGGGTCCGTTCGTCGTCCCGGCCGAACAGTGCTTCGCCCAATGCGACAAGGCTGCTGGAAAGGCCATCATCGAAGCGACCGCTGTAAAGGAACGCTGCGCGCCCTGCCCCGAGGGTCTGCCAGAGGCTATGCGCGTTGGCTGCGTCCATACAAGGCCCAATGACCAAAGATAGCTGGCGCATTGCCCCGCCGGGTCCGGTTATCTTCGCCGACGCCCATGATCAATGAGCGATTACTGGAGAAGGCCCGTCTTCACGTGAAGCGGTGGTTCGCGGCACGCATGCCACGCCACATGGTGTTCCACGACCTGGAGCACACCCTTTCGGTCACACGCGCTGCCATGGGCATTGGCCGGTCCATGGGGCTTACCTCCCGGCAATTGCACCTTCTTGAACTGGCCGCCCTGTTCCACGACTCGGGGTATGCCCTTGCCTATGCGGGGCACGAGGAGAAGAGCGCTGAACTGGCCGGGAACTTCCTGATGAAACAGGGGGTACCTGAACGTGACATACGGCAGGTGAAGGAACTGATCATGGCCACCCGGATCGGGTCTGCACCGCGGGGGGTGCTGCAGCAGATCATCCGCGATGCCGATTCCTCCAAGGCCGGGCAGGTGGACTTTGAGCAGAAGAGCGAACGCCTTCGAACAGAACTTGGTTCCGTACACGGCAAAAAGTCCACCGTTCCGCAGTGGCTCCAGGAGAACCTGACGTACCTCGAGAGCCATCGGTTCCATACGCCGCAGGCCGAGGAGCGCTACGGGGCGCAGAAGCGCATCAACCTGGAAGCGCTCCACAGCCGTGCGCGGATGGCGGCCAAGAAGAAGCCGCGCATCCGCACCAAGGAACTGTTCTACGATCGCGACCTCAGCTGGCTGAGCTTCAACGAACGTGTGCTCCAAGAGGCCAAGGATACCTCCAATCCCTTGTTGGAGCGGATCAAGTTCATGGCCATTTACTCGAGCAACCTGGATGAGTTCTATCGTGTCCGGGTGGCTTCGTTGCGCAGTCTGGCCAAGCTCAGAAAGACCTACCGAACAGCCTTGGAAGTACCGCCAGAGAAGTTGGTGGACCAATTGAACCGCAAGGCCCTCGGGCAACAGCAGGAATTCGGCGCATTGTACCGGAACGTGTTGTTGCCCGCACTGGCCAGGGCCGGGATCCGGTTGCTGCGCGAGGATGACCTGAACAAACAGCAACGGGCCCACCTCTCCACCTATTTCCGCGAGCGTATCGCCCCGCTATTGAGCACCGCCGCCATTCGTGCGGGCAATGCCCCGTTCATCGAGGACCGCAAGCTCTACTTCGCCTGTCGCCTGCGGACCAAAGGCCGCATCAGGTTGGTGTTGCTCAACATCCCCAGCGATGAGCTGGGCCGCTTCGTCACCCTTCCCGCCGCCAAGGGCAAACAGGACATGCTCTTCCTTGATGATGTGATACGCCTCTGCATCAAGGAGCTCTTTACAGGACACACCGTTCTGGGTTGCTATGCCGTAAAACTGACACGGGATGCCGACCTCCATCTGGACGAGGAGTTCGCGATGAGCGTAAAGGACAAGGTGCAGAAAAGCCTGCGCAAGCGGCGCACAGGGGTTCCGTCGCGGTTCCTTTACGACAGTGCCATGCCCAAGGGCCTGCTGCGTGCATTGCGCACCTTGCTCGGGCTCACCAAGCAGGACACGGTGGCCGGTGGCCGATACCACAACTTCAGCGACCTGTTCGCACTGCCCGTGGAGGGGCACGCGGAATTGCGGGATAAACCATGGCCTGCTGCACACCACCCCGCCTTGCAGGCCAGTGACCCGTTCAAGTCCATTGCGTCGAGGGATATCCTTCTGCACTTCCCCTACCACGACTTCGGTCAGTTCGTTGAACTGCTGCAGCACGCGGCCAAGGACCGGGGCGTGGAGCACATCGCGATCACGCTGTACCGGGTGGCCTCAGGCTCACAGGTGTGTGAAGCACTTATGCAGGCCCTGCGCAATGGTAAACGCGTAACGGTGTTCGTTGAAGTGCAGGCGCGCTTCGATGAGGGCTCCAACCTGTTCTGGGGAGCCGCCTTGGAAAAGGCCGGTGCACGGGTGCTATACAGCTATGAAGGATTGAAGGTGCATTGCAAATTGTGTCTGATCGAACGGCGCGAACGCGGCACCTTGAAGCGCTTCGCCTATCTCGGCACGGGCAATTTCAATGAACGCACCTCGCGTTTGTACTCGGACCTCGGTCTGCTCACCGCGAACACAGGCATCACTTCCGATGTGGCCGGTGTGTTCGCTCACTTACAGGACCGGCGTCTGCGACCCCGGATGGAACACCTGTTGGTGGCTCCCATGGACCTTCGGACGCGCCTGGAGGCCTTGGTAGACAAGGAGATCGAACACGCCCAACGGGGACTTTCAGCAGGCATCACACTGAAGACCAACAGCCTGGAGGACCATGCCTTGATCAGCAAATTGTATGATGCCAGTAATGCCGGGGTGCAGGTGCGCCTGATCGTACGCGGGATCTGCTGTCTGGTGCCGGGCGTACGGAACATGAGCGCCAACATCGAGGCCATTAGCATTATCGATCGCTATCTGGAGCATGCCCGGTGCTTCGTGTTCGAGAACAAGGGCACCCCGCTGGTATACCTGGCCAGCGCCGATTGGATGGGCCGGAACCTTGACCGCCGTGTGGAGGTGGCCTTCCCCGTCCTTGACCCACAGCTCCAGCGCCAAGTGCGACACCTACTTGATCTCCAATGGCAGGATACGGCCAAGGCGCGGACCATTGACCGCGACCAGAAGAACATGCATCGAAAGGCCGCACGCGGTGCAACGATCTTGCGCTCACAGGAGGCCACGTACCGTTTCATTAAACGGGTCCGCTAAGGCCTCATGTTGAGAGGGGGGGATGGGCGCCCTATCCACCTGCCGACCACATTGTGTGCGACAGTCCCTTGTGCTCCAAAACCAGCCCATCCCCACCCCCTCTAACCAAGTCTCCCGGCCTCCCGGCCGGTCTCCCACAGGTTCACAACCACGAAGACCGCGGATCATTGCAGGATCAACGTTCTTTCACATTTACCCGAACGTCCTTGAGGAGTTCTGAGGGCTGATCGTTGGTATGGGACATTTGTATACTTTTGCGTCCCCATCCCCGGATCGGGTGACATTTTGGGGAATTAGCTCAGCTGGCTAGAGCGCTTGCATGGCATGCAAGAGGTCACCGGTTCGACTCCGGTATTCTCCACAAGAAGGCGGCCCTTATGGGTCGCCTTTTCTGTTCCATGCCTGTTGCGGTCCACCTCCTGTACAGTGCCTTGCTGGACAGATACTACGTCGGGCAGACTGAAAACCCTGTTCTGCGCTGCGTACAAGGATCACAACGCAGGAAGCAACAACAGCACCAAAGCCGGCATTCCCGGGGAGCATCGTTGGATCATGTCGAACAGCTCATTCGACGATCTGGATAGTGTCCCGTCCACCGAACGGCGGACGGAAGGGTCGCCGGTTCGTCCCGAGGCCTCGGGACCGGTATTCTTCACATGAAGGCGCTCCGCAAAGGCCGCCGTTTCTGATGAACGACCTATGTTCAACAGAATGCGTTGAGAAGGGGCTGGTGGCGATACGCGTAATTTCAGACCGTGCGACCAAGCGCAAAAGCCCAATGGTCCTGTACGGCACTTTGATCGAACGCGTCTGCGAGGACCTGAGCCACCATCTTGGCCAGTATGTTGACGTGGAGCTTGCCGAGCCTGTAGGTGGTGGCAGCATCAATGACGCCTGGCGATTGGAGACCGACGCTGGACGCTATTTTCTGAAGACCAACAACACCGACGCGTTCCCTTCGCTGTTCATTGCCGAGGCTTATGGCCTTTCATGCTTGCGAACAGCGGGCCCACTGCGTGTTCCAGAAGTGATCGCCACCGGCGAGGACCACGACGATAGCTACCTGTTGTTGGAGTGGGTGGAAACCGGCATCCAAGGGCCGGGGTATTGGGAGGCGTTCGGTAGGGGCCTGGCACGGCTCCACCGGCATACCAAAGAGCGCTTTGGCCTGGAGCGCGACAATTACATCGGCAGCCTGGTACAGCGAAACACGCCGGAACCGGATTGGCCGGACTTCTTCATCAAGCACCGGCTGGAGCCGCAACTGAAGCTGGCCCGCGATCGCAAACGTATCGAGGCCGGAACGCTGTTCCGGTTCGAGCGGCTTTTTCGTGGGCTGGACGGGATCTTCCCAAAGGAGCCTCCGGCCTTGTTGCATGGCGACCTCTGGAGCGGGAACCTCCTGTGCGATGCAAATGGCCAGGCAGTGCTTATCGATCCGGCGATATACTACGGCCATCGCGAGATGGACCTGGCCATGACTCGACTATTCGGAGGTTTCGACGATGCCCTGTACACGGCCTATCATGCCGAATGGCCCTTGGAAAAAGGCTGGGAGGAACGCGTGGACATGTGCAACCTATATCCGCTGCTGGTACATATGAACCTGTTCGATGGAGGGTACGCCCAGCAGGTGGAAGGGGTACTGCAGCGCTTCGTGTAACTGCTCACCACTGCGGCCTCACCGGCGCGTTCCCGAGCATCTTCTCGATCTTCTCCATCACGGCCGGTGTCAGCAGGTCCTGCGCCTCGCTGGCCTTGAGGTTCTCCTTCAATTGCGCTTCCTTGCTGGCGCCCAGGATCACTGTGCTCACGTTCGGGTTCTTCAGGCACCAGGCCAGGGCCATCACGGGTAGCGAGAGACCCAGTCCATCGGCGATCTTGTTCAGTTTCTCAACGGTCTTGAGGCGATCGGGTGTGAGCTCCCGTTCGCGCAGCCAGTCGAGCCCCTCCATGGTGAGGCGCGTACCCTTGGCAGCCTTGATGTCGCGGTGCTTGCCGGTAAGGATGCCGCTGGCGAGCGGGCTCCAGATGGTGGTGCCGAGGCCAACGGTCTTGTAGACCTGCCCGAATTCCACTTCCACTTTGTCGCGGTGGAACATGTTGTACTGTGGCTGCTCCATCACCGGGCCGATGAGGTGGTGCTGCTTCGCCACCATGTGCGCCTCCATGATCTCCTGCGCGCTCCATTCGCTGGTGCCCCAATAGAGGACCTTGCCGTTCATGACCAACTGGTGCATGGTCCACACCGTTTCCTCGATCGGTGTGTTCTTGTCCGGCCGGTGGCAGAAGTAGAGGTCCAGGTATTCCACCTGCAGACGCTTTAATGCATCGTTGCAGGCCTCCACCACATGTTTGCGGTGCAGCCCGACCTGCGTAGGCAATTTGCCACCAGCACCGAAGTAGGCCTTGCTGCTCACGATCCAGGTATCGCGCGACCACTTCTGCTTCTTCAAGATCTTGCCCATCACACGCTCGCTCTCGCCACGCGCGTAGATCTCGGCGTTGTCGAAGAAGTTGATGCCGTTGTCATAAGCGGTCTTCATCAACTTCTCAGCAGTAGCGTCGGTGATCTGTTTGCCGAAAGTGAGCCAGCTGCCGAGAGAGAGTTCAGAGACCTGCAGGCCGGAAGTGCCAAGGCGACGATAGCGCATGGTTGTTGAAGTTGGAGTTGAGTTCAGCGGGCTGAGCGCTGGTAGAACAAAGGTCGGGCAGGAAGGTTGTGGATGGTCGGTTGAAAAACCGCACTGCGTGCAACGAACGTTTTACTTGGGCGGAACGTCTTCATGATGCAGCAACACTTGCTTCGCTTTTAACCATGAGCACGTTGTCCGCCAGCAAAATGGGAAGGAAAGTCCCGAGCAGGGGTTTTCCGCACCGATCAACCTGAGCAAACCCGGGAGGGTGTTGTCTCCGCTCAGCCAGCGGGGCCGAAGAACGGTGCATCCGGCGAACGGACGAAGAAGTGGAGGCCCCGGGGACGGGGCTTCCTCGCGTTGACCCCTTCCCTTACTTTCCCACCTTTGCGCCATGTCCAGCATCTCCTCCAATAAAGCCCCGGAACCCGTCGGCCACTACCCGCATGCCCGCCGCGTGGGCGACCTGTTGTTCCTTAGTGGTGTGGGCCCCCGCGAACGTGGCACGAAGAAGATCCCCGGCGTGGAGCTGAACGCGGATGGCACCATCGCGTCCTACGACATCGAGACGCAAGTGCGCAGCGTGTTCCAGAACGTACGGTGGATCCTGGAGGACAGCGGCAGCAGCTGGGAGAAGATCGTGGATGTGACGGTGTACCTCACCAACATGAAGGACGACTTCCCCACCTACAACCGGCTGTGGAAGGAGTACTTCGAGCAGGACCCACCGTGCCGCACCACGTTGGAGATCAACTGCCTGCCCACACCGATCGCCATTGAGCTGAAGGTGATCGCGACCATTTAGCTCGTTATCGATGGGAGCGGTCCTTGCGTGGCTTTTCCTGGCGGCGGTCTTCATCGTCGCATTTGCCCTTTCCCGAGGATTGCTTTTCCTGCTGGTAACCACTCTTCCCATTGACAGTCGAAAAGCCTCAGCGCTTGCGAAGAACTGGTCAACCATTGGCGCATTCTTGCTGGGTGGCTGGTTCATCGTCTCAGTCGCCGCAGGTCCAAGCTATCCGTTAGTGACGGCAGCCACGGTCTTCGTTCTTGGCGGCATCCTTCTGCTTGTCGCACGCAACACTCAATACAGTGATCCATACGAGCAACGGAACCTGGTGCCACGCTTCCTGATCGTCTGGTTGGCAAGCTGCATGGCTTCCGCATTGATCGCGTTCTGCACCATGTGGACCTTCTCACAGATCATCATGGCCCCTGCCCGATGATGTGGACCTGTCACCAGAACCATGGCCAGACAATTCTCAACCAACGACCTGCGCGTGACCATCGCCATCGAGCTCTAGGTGATCGCGACGGTGCAAGAGAGGATCACGGACCTTGCTTCGCGAAGCCGCCGTGGACATGGATGAACACAGATAAGTTCCTCTGCGTCCTTCTAGGGCCTACGCTTTTACTTGGCGCCTGCTCCAACATCCGCACGACCGATCGGGGCGAGATGTATCCATGGAAGGGTAGCCGCGGGACTGGCGTCCTCCACCTGCACGCCACCTACACCGCGCCCTACTGCGGCGGTGCCGACCCGGGTCCCGATGGCATGCCGCGACCCATGCCGTGGCGCGGAGCGATGTACATGCGCATGGCCACGCCCGACAGCACCGGCCTGATGGCGCCTAACGACCTGCACCGGCCCATCCTCGACACCATCCGCACCGATTCCAACGGGAACGGGTATCTGGAGCTGCCCGCCGGGCATTACCTGTTGCTGGACCAGGAACATGTGGACGACCGACACTACCAGCAACTGCTGAAGGATCACGACCGGCCGGCGCTGCACACCGATGCCATCGACAAGGATTGCCTGGACCGTTGGCTGCACGGACCCTTCGGCGTGGTGTCGATCACTTCCGGGGATACCACGCACATCACGCTCGATCTGTTCGACCAATGCCCGTGGTACAACACACCTTGCCTGCACTACTCAGGGCCGCTGCCCCCATGATCACCTCCGCATCCGCATCACCTTTCCGTAGGTGAGCGAGCGCCACGCCCATTCCATGGGCCCGAATGAGTACCGTGCCAACCACCAGCGGCTCCAGAGCACCTGTGCGATGAAGACCGCGAGTGCCAGTGCCTCGAACTGCCAGGCACTGACGTGCGCACCCCATCCGAGCCCCACACCGGTGAAGAGCACCAGCGCAATGAGGGTCTGCAGGAGGTAGTTCGTGAGGGCCATGCGGCCCATTGGTGCAAGTACCTGCAGCCGTGCCCTCCACCCTTCATTGCGCCAAAGCAACGCGAAGCCGCTGGCATATGCGATGGCCAGTGGCACCACCCCGAAGGCATACCCCACGGTATGCAGAAGCCCTTCCGGCTCGGGGACCCAACGGACACGGTGGTCGGCCCACCACATGAACAGCGCGAAAGGCAGGCCGACCGCAAAGCCAACCACGCAAAGTCGCTTCAACAGCGGCGCGTGGGCTTCCACATCCGTGAAGAGCTTCCGGCGCGACACCCAGAGCCCCAGCAGGAACAGGCCCAACACCTTGGGCAGCCGGTTGGTCTCCACCAGGTGAACGAAGCGGAAGAGCCAGCCGCGCGCGTTCATCTCCGTGAACTCCTGCCAACCGCCGCCGGGGTTGGCCATGAATGACGCAATGGTGGAATTTCCGTAACGCGCATCACTCGCCTCCAACGCATGCATCAGCGGTGCCACGGGGTCGAAGCGCCCATCGGTGAGCACCATCGCGGCATCGATGGCGAGAGGCGAGAGGATGAGGGCAGCCGCAGTGATGAGCAAGGCACGGTCGCCCAGCCCACGGAACAGCGGTAGCAGCAGGCCGAGCACCGCGTAGAGGAAGAGGATGTCGCCGGCCCAGAGGTAACGCAGGTGCACCCAGCCGATCACCAGCAGGATGACCATGCGCCGGTAAAATCGCCACAGCCCGTCGTTGCCCTTGGACAGGAAGAAGCCGAAACCGATGCCGAAGAGCATGGAGAAAATGGAGTAGAAACGCCCGTCGATGAGCACGGAGTGGAAGGCTTTCAACGGCTCGTCCAGCATCGAACCGGGCAGCGCGGCACGGGCATCGGCGGGCATGAACATCCACAATGAAAGCACGGCGTAATTGCTCCACACCACGCCGAAGAGGGCGAAGCCACGCAGGGTGTCGAGAAGCTTGGATCGTTGGGTCGCGGGGACGCTCACTCAATCGAAGGTCGTGTAATTTCCCGATCGATGGTCACTGGCAGCCCTGGAGGGCGCGGAACGCAATGCGTTCTCAACGCCACGCGAAGAAGAGCATGAGCAGCAGCACCCCGATCAGGTCCATCCATACACCGGCCTTCACCATTTGACGCATGGGGATCCGGCCGGTCCCGAACACGATGGTCTGCATCGGTGAGGCCACGGGTAACATGAACCCCAGGCTGGCGGCCAAAGCAGCGGGCCACAGTATGCTTTGGGGCTCCATGCCCCAGCGCTCGGCCATCGCAGCAAGTATGGGCAGCGTGAGGCTCGCGGTGGCTGTGTTGCTTCCCAGCTCGCTCAGCAGACAAACGATCAACGCGGTGGTTCCGATGAGCATCACCATGGGCAAGGAACCAAGGTCCGCCATGGACTCGCCGATGATGATGCTGAGCCCGCTCCTGTCAACGCCCGAAGCTAGCGCAAAGCCACCGCCGATCAGGAGCAGCACGCCCCATGGCACACGGTGTTCGGCAAAGCTCCAGCTCATGAGCGAATGGCCTTCCTCATGCGTGGCATAAGCATCGTGCGGCTGGCGTATGCGCTTGCTCGCCGGCAAAAGAAAAAGCAGCACCGCACCGAACACGGCCACTGCCGCATCGCTCACGTCACCCAATGCCTCCGCACGCTCCCTCCATCCTTTGAACAGCACAAGGTCCCCTTGCTTGATGGTGTCCCCTGTCATCCACAGCAGAGCTACCAATGCGAACACACTACCCGCAAGCCACTCATCACGTGTTGGACGTCCCAGCGCTTTCAACCGTTCCTTCACCGCATCGCCACCTCCCAACGTATCATCCCTCAACTTGAACACCAAGCGCGTGAGCAAAACCCATGCGATGGCCAGAAAGACCGCCGAAAGCGGCAACCCGGTCGCCATCCATTGCCCAAAACCAATAGCAGCCTGGTCCGGATAGAGCTGCTTCCACAGTGCAATGAAGACCAGGTTGGGCGGCGTACCCACGGGTGTAGCCAGTCCACCTATCGTAGCGCCGTATGCGACGCCCAGCAACAACGGGACCGTGAGCCGTCTGCGTGCATCGGCTGGGGCATCGTCGTCGTCGATCAGGCTGAGCGCAATGGGCAGCATCACCAATGTCGCAGCCGTGCTGTTTATCCACATGCTGAGCAGCGCAGTGGCAGCCATGACGCCCAGCACCAAGCGCGTTGAAGAACTGCCCACGGCAGCCATGATGTGGAGCGCAATACGCCGGTGCAAACCGCACCGCTCGATGCCCAGCGCGATGATGAAGCCACCTAGGAAAAGGAAGATTATCTCCTTGCCGTAGTGTGCTGCGGTACCTGGAACGGAGTCGATCCCGAGCAGGGGGAAGAGCACCAGTGGCAGAATGGACGTGACCGGTATCGGCACGGCCTCGGTGATCCACCAGACCGCCATCCACGCCACCAACCCCGCCATCAATGCTGGCAAGGGCCCATGGTGCACCATGAACGCGTAGACCACTGCGCCAAGGCCAGGGCCAGCGATGCGGAACAGGATCGTCCTCAAAAGCGGAGCGGCCCCGATCGGAGGCCGCTCCCAAGATAGCTGCGAAGCGTGTGATCAGGAGTTCACTGCCGCTGCCTTGCTTTCGAGCATGGACGACTTGGGCCGGCTGGTCTTCGACTTGCCGAACCGGTGCTTCACTTTCATGAGGACCAGGTACATCAACGGCACCACCACCAATGTGAGGAAGGTGGCGAAGGTGAGACCGAAGATCACCGTCCAGCTCATCGGACCCCAGAACACCGTGTTGTCCCCACCCAGTGTCAATTGTGGGTCCAGATCCGTGAAGAGCGTGAAGAAGTTCACGTTCAGACCGATGGCCAGCGGGACAAGGCCCAGTACCGTGGTGATCGCCGTGAGCAGCACGGGGCGCAAACGACGGGCACCGGCATCCTCGATGGCCAGCATGATCTCCGACATGGGCAGACGGTCCTCCTCATCGAGCCCCAGTTCAGCCTTGCGGCGTTGCTGAAGCAATATCATGAAATCGATGAGCACAATAGCGTTGTTCACCACCACTCCGGCGAGCGAGATGATACCGATCATGGTCATCATGATCACGAACTCCATGCGGAAGATCACCAGACCCAGGAACACACCAATGAGGCTGAAGATCACCGAGAACATGATGATGGCCGGTACGCTGCTGCTGTTGAACTGCATCACAATGATGAGGAAGACCAGGCAAACCGCGATCAGCAAAGCAGTGCTCAGGAAGCTCATCTGCTTCTCCTGTTCTTTCATTTCACCGGTGAACTCGTAGGTATACCGTGGGTCCTTCTCGAAGCCCTGCATGGCCTCCTGCAGCTTGCCCACCACCTCGTTCGGGTTATAGTCGCCGAGCACGTTGCTCTGCACCTGCACCATACGCTTCAGGTCTTTGCGCTTCACGGCGCTGTATGTGCTGGTAAATCGCGTGGTGGCCAGCGCGCTGATCGGCACCTGCCGCATCTGTCCATTGGTCTGGTCGCGGAAAGTGACCCGCATGCCGGTGAGCACTTCGGGATCATAGCGGTACTCATCCTTCAACCGCAGGTTCACCGGGTAGTCGTCCTCGCCCAATTTGTAGGTGCTCACCTCGCGGCCATAGAGGGCCGTGCGCAAGGCATCGCCAATGGCATAGGTGCTCACATTGTACCGACGGGCCTTGGCGCGATCGATGTCCAGCGGCATCTCCGGCTTGCCGAGCTCAATGTCGAGCTTCAGTTCCTCCACGCCGACAATATGCTGGCCGATGAGGAATTGGCGGAGCCGCTCTCCTTCGGCGATCAGGCCGTTCACATCGTCGCCTTTGATCTCGATATTGATGGGCTTGCCTGCGGGTGGTCCGGCCGCGTCCTTGTCCACTGTAACGGTTACGCCAGGAACGCCACGCACGGCCTCGCGGACCTCCTCCATCACCTCCAACGTGTTGATGCCTCGTCGCTCGGCGTATTTGACAAAGCTTATCTGCACGCGGCCCTTATGTGGTGTGGCGGCCAGCGACGGTCCGGCGGCGGGATCACTGGTACCCTCCCCTACCTGGGCGATCACACTGCTCACCAGGAAGTTCACGGTATCGGGTCGAACCGTGCCATCGACAAGCGTATCGTTGACCACCGTGTTGTACTTCGGGGCCGAAAGCAACTTGAACACCCGTTCTTCGATCAAGCGGGTCGTGGCATCGGTCTCCGCGATGTCCGTGCCGATGGGCTTCTCGATGAACACGTTCACATACTGCGGCTGGTTGATCGGGAAGAACAGTGTCTTCGGGGGGAAGACACCCAGCAAGGCGAACGATGCGAACAACATGCCCACCGTGCCCAGGATCACATAACGCGGACGCTTGCCTTGCAGCGCCCACACCAGGAAGGCGCGATACCGCTGTTCCACCTTCGGCATGGTCACGTTCTGGAAACGGACCGACCACGGGTAAAGGAAATAGTGGTTCAGGAAACCGAACATACCGAAGGCCAGCGCGAGGTTGCCGAATGTGAACAGGAAGGGTATTCCCGCGAAATGGCCCCACAAGCTGAAAAGGAGGCCGAGCCCGGTGACCCAGGGACCCACCACGAACGTGAGGAACCTGGTGGGTCCATCCTGTTCCACACGCATGAAGCGCGCTGCGAGCATGGGGTTGATGACCAGGCCCACGAACAACGAACTGGTGAGCACTACCATCAACGTCAGTGGCAGGTACTTCATGAACTCACCCATGATGCCGGGCCAGAACATGAGCGGGATGAACACGGCAACGGTGGTGGCGGTACTGCCGATGATCGGCCAGGCCACCTCGCCCACCCCGTTCTTGGCAGCGCGTATGGTCGTCTGCCCTTCGCTCATCAGGCGGTGCGTGTTCTCGACCACCACGATCCCGTTGTCCACCAACATGCCCAAAGCAAGCACCAGGCTGAACAGCACCATCATGTTGAGGGTGATCCCCATGGCGTTCAGCACCAGGAAGCTCAACAGCATGCTCATGGGAATGGCGATACCCACGAACAGCGCGTTGCGCAGGCCCAGGAAGAACATCAGCACACCCACCACCAACAGGATCCCGAAAATGATGCTGTTCTCCAGCTCATCCACCTGTGTACGTGTCTGGTCGCTCATGTCACCCGTAAGGCTGACGTTGAGGTCCTTGGGGAAATGATGAGCGGTGTAGTGGTCCAGAATATGCTTGATGCTATCGCTGGCCACGAGCAGGTTGCGACCGCTGCGCTTGATCACATCCAGCATCACCACCGGCTGCCCGTACTCGCGTGCATAGCTCTTCGGCTCTTCGTAGGTGAAGTTCACATCGGCGATCTCCCCCAAGCGCACGATCTCCAGGTTCTCCTGCTTCACGATGATGGAGCGCACTTGGTCCATGTCGGTGAACTCGCCGTTCACGCTGATGCTGCGGCGCAGGCCGTCCACCAGCACTTCGCCCCCGCTGATGCTCACGTTCTCCTGCTGAATGGCAGCGGCCACATCATTGAAGGCCACCATGCGCGCTTCCATCTTGGGCAGGTCGAGACTGATGCGCACCTCCTTCTTCGGAACGCCGCGGATCTCGACCTTGTTGATCTCCGGCAGGTCCTCGATGCGGTCCTCCAACTCCTCGGCCCACGCGTTCAGCTGGTCGAGGCTGTAGTCACCGCTCAGGTTGATGTTGAGGATAGGCATCATCTCCGAGAGGTTCATCTCGAAGATGTTCGGCTCGGCGGGCAGGTCCGTGGGGAAGTCGGGATCGGCCTTGGCCTTGTCCACGGCATCCTTCACTTTCCGCAGCGCCTCGGTGGGCGTCACGTTGAAGTCGAACTTCACCTGGATCGTGCTGAAGCCCTGTACGCTGGTGGAGTTGATCTCGTCGATACCGGTAATGGTCTTGATCTCCTTCTCGAGCGGACGAGTGATCAGCTTCTCCATATCGTCCGGCGCATTGCCGGGATAGGGAGTGCCCACGTAGATCTCGGGGGTCACCACTTCCGGAAAGGCCTCACGCGGCATGGTGCTGTACGCGACCAGGCCCGTCAGGGCGATCAGCACGGTGAGCACCATCACCGTGGCACGGTTCTCCACCGCCCAGGTGGACAGGCCGAAGCGCTTGTCGCTGGCACCGCTTTGTCCGTTGTTGCTTGACATGTTCGTTGGTTCGATAGTGACCGAAAGGCCCCTGTTCATTCCTTCATCGCAGCCTGGTTCAGGCCCCTTTCAATACCTGTACTTCCTGTCCATCGACCACCAGTCGTGAGCCCTGGTCGATCAGCGTCTCTCCACCCTGAAGTCCTTCCATGCCATGCTCGATAAGCATGTCACCGCCCTGCATGCTCAGGACGGTCACGAACTCCTTGCGGGCCTTGGCCATGCCGTCCTTCTGGTCCAGCACATACACGTAGCTGAGACCCTGACCGTTCTCCATGACCAGGCGGGCGGGAACCACCAGCGCATCCTTGGCCTCCTTGTCGCGGATGCGCACATTGGCAAGCTGGTTGGGGCGCAACTGTTTGCCGTCGATCACGCGCACCGTGATCCTGAACGTACGGTTGTTGGGGTTGATGTACTGGCCGATCTGATCGATGCGGGCCTCGAACGATTCATTGCTCTCCGGAAGAACCACCAGCACGGGGTCTCCCTGTTTCACTTTACGCAACAGGTCCTCGGCCACATCACATTCAATGCTGGCACGGCCCAGGCTCACCACGCGCGCCACGGGCTGCATGGGGTTGGTCATGTCGCCCACACTGGGGAACACCTCGTCCACCACGCCATCGAAGGGCGCCATGACCTGCGCACTGCGAAGCTGCTCCTTGAGCGCGGCCAGCTGGGCCTCACCGGCCTCCTTGCGTGCCTTGGCCTCCAGGTACTGCACTTCGCTGCCCACCTTCTGCTCCCACAGCCGGGCCTGCCGTTCGAACACGGTGCGGGCCAGTTCCACGTTGGCCTCGGCCTGCTGCACGTTCAGGCGCAGGGCATCGGTATCGATATCCACGATCACCTGCCCCTTGCGCACAGGGGAGCCGGCCTTGACCACGATCCGGCGCACCTCGCCGCCCGTGGTGCTGAACAACAGGGCGTTGTCATCCGCTTTCACATTGCCATGCACCTCCGTGTAGTGTGCGAAATCCCGCGGGGCCAGCGGGAAGGTGGTGACCATGGGGAGGGCACGTGCCAGCTCGGGGTCGTTCTTGGCCAACCAGCCCTCCACCTCAGCAATGGCGGAATTGATCTTCTCGCGTTCGGCCTTGAGCGAATCGCGCTCCGCGCGCTTGACCTTCACCTCGCCACTGGTCTCCGGCGCTGTGCCACAGGCGACCATGAGGGCCGCAAGTAGAAGAAAGGAAAATGACTTGTTCATCGTTGGAATAGGTGTTCGGTTCAGTAGAGGTCGAGGGCGAGTCGGAGCTCTGCGCGGGCATTGGCCAGGCGGGCCACACTTTGCACGAATCGCTGTTGCGCCAGCAGCAGGTTGGATTGCTCCTGCGTGAGCTCAAAACTGGAGGATGCGCCATTGGCGAACTTCAGCGCTGTGCGGTCCACGATATCCCGGGCCAGGTTCAGGTTGCGCTGTTCGGCCAGCAGGTTCTCCGTGGCGGTGCGCACATTGCCGCGCTGACGTTCCAGTTCGGTGAGCAACTGTTGCTCGGCGAAGGTCCGGTTCACCTCGGCCTGTTGCAGGGCGTGGCGCGCCTGGGCCACACGGTGGTAGCGCATGCCACTGCTGATGATGGGTACACGCAATGTGAGGCCCCACAAGGTGGTGGGATAGAACTGGTAGGCACCACCGGGATCGAACGTGGGACCGTTCCAGACCTGTTGGTGATTGAAGAAGCCGTTGAGCGAAGGCAATTGTTTCACCTTCTCATTCCGCAAGCTCAATGACTGCAGGCGAACGAGATCATCGGCGATCACCAGGTCGATGTGGCTATCACGCACGAACGGCTCCTCGACCAGAGCGACCTCTGCCGGGTCGCGCAGCAGGGCCGCCAGTTCATCGGTGAGCACCATCGGCGTGCCTTGCGGCAGCCCAAGCGTGAGCGCGAGCATCATCCGCGCGATATCGGCCTGGCGACGGAACTCGCGTTCCTGCACCCGCGCCTGCTCCAGCTGAACGGTCACGCGGTCCACGTCGGTCCGCTCCATGAACCCGGCGGCAAGCATGGCCTGCGCCTCCGCAAGGCTCTTTTCCAACAAAGGCACGCCTTCGCTGACCAATCGTGCACCTTCGTCGGCGGCCAATGCTCCATAGTAGGCCTTGGCCGCCTGATTGCGGGCATCGGTACGCGCCTTCTCCAGTTCATCCTGGCTGCGCTTGGCCACCGCCTTGGAAGCCTGCAGGCCCACGATGTAGCTGCCGTCGAACAGCAGCTGGCTCAACGAGAGGCTCCCGCTCATGGAGTAGGGGACGCCGAACTGTACGGGAATGTACTCCGGCCCTTCACCCACGAAATTCGGGATGATCTGGGTGGGCACATCGATGTAGTTGGTCATGCCGCCTTCTGCATTGATCTGGGGCAACCCCATCGCCGTGATCTCCTTCACCTGATGGCGCGACTTCTCCGCCTCGAGCTCACTGCTCTGCACGGCATAGGCCTGCTTGGCCGCCATATCAAGCGCCTGTTTCAGCGAAAGGCTTACCGGGCCCTGGGCGTTGGTGGCGGCCGTGGCCAGGACCAACATTGCGATCATTGCTGTACGCATCTTCATTTCGTAGGCACCGGCAACCCCGGCGCGATGTTTCGTTCCTTCTGGACCTTCTTGATGAGGTACTTCACCCCCTTATCACTGGCGATGCCGCGGATATGGTAGCGGAACATTTCCCAGATCACATCCTCGAACCGGTACTTGTCCTGGGGGAACAGTTCACCATCGAACGTGACGTCAAAGCGGGAGATGTAGATGCGGGCGATGACATCGATGTTGAGATCCGGACGGTAAAGACCCTCACGGATACCTTTCTCCATGTTCTCGCTCACGCACTGGTAGATGTCAGCACGACTGCGGGTCTGTAACAGCTGCCAGGCCTCGGGGTGGTACTTCTGCATGTCGAAGTGCACACTGGGATGCATCTGACCGACCTGCGAAGCCACAAAACGCGTGATCTCGAAGTTCTCGTCGATGGCGTTGTGGCCCTTGGCACAGATGCCGAGGATGCAGGCGTGATGCTCCTGGGTGATGTGCTTCACCGCCCGTTGCACCAGCTCGTTCTTGTCCTTCACGAACTGGTAAAGGGTCTTCTTGCTGATCCGCAGGTGCTGGGCGATGTCGTCCATGTTCACGCTGCGGATGCCCAGGCGCATGAACACCTTGGCGGACCCATCGATGATCTGTTGCTCGCGTTGTTCCATTTCGGGTCGCAAATGTAGAGGATGCGAACACGACGGAAACGTTCCGTACATCATTTTGTTTCCACCGTTTATCACATTTCGACGCCGTTCGCCCCTCATGCGCCGGGCAGGAAGGTGATCGCGGGCTCCGTCAGCCTTCGTTCCTTTGCGGCCGGATCGGTCATAAGCAGTCATTTCCAATCGCCGACCACCCGACCCCTCCGATCAACTGACCCATGACCTCCATCAAGTCCGTCCTCGACGATACCACCCTGACCAACACCACCGTTACCGTGGCCGGCTGGGTGCGCACCTTCCGCAACGACCGCTTCATTGCCCTTAACGACGGCAGCACCATCCGCAACCTGCAGTGCGTCATCGACCAGGAACAGGTTGATGCAGCGACGCGCGCCCGCTTCACCACCAGTGCGGCCGTGAAATGCACCGGTGTGATCGTGGAGAGCAAGGGCAGCGGCCAGCGCGTGGAGATGCAGGTGACCGCCGTGGAGGTACTGGGCGACAGCGATGCGGAGAAATACCCCATCCAGCCCAAGAAGCACAGCTTGGAATTCCTACGCGAGAATGCCCACCTGCGCTTCCGCACCAACACCTACAGCGCCATCTTCCGCATCCGCCATCAGGTGAGCTTCGGTATCCACGAGTACTTCGACAGCCTCGGCTACAACTACTTCCACAGCCCGATCATCACCGCGAGCGATGCCGAGGGCGCGGGGGAGATGTTCCGCGTGAGCACCCTGGATGCGAAGGACCCTCCGCTGAACGAGGCCGGTGAAGTGGACTTCAAGGAGGACTTCTTCGGAGCCGAGAGCCGCCTCACGGTGAGCGGCCAGCTGCAGGCCGAACTCTCCGCACTGGCCTTGGGCAAGGTCTACACCTTCGGGCCCACGTTCCGCGCCGAGAACAGCAACACCGCCCGCCACCTCGCGGAGTTCTGGATGATCGAGCCCGAGGCCGCCTTCATGGACCTTGCGGGCGACATGGACCTGGCCGAAGGCCTCTGCAAGCACCTCATCGCCCGCGTGCTGCGCAACAGCATGGACGACCTGCAGTTCCTGGATGCACGCTTGAAAGAGGAGGAAGCAACGAAGCCAAAGGAGCAACGCGCCGAGATGGGCCTCATCGACCGCTTGAACTTCGTGCTGGAGAACCCCTTCGAACGCATCACCTATGACGATGCCATCACCATCCTGCTGCGCAGCAAGCCTTTCCAGAAGGGCCAGTTCCAGTTCCCCGTGGAATGGGGCATCGACCTGCAGAGCGAGCACGAGCGCTACCTGGTGGAGAAGCACTTCAAGAAGCCGGTGATCGTTACGGGCTACCCCGGCAAGATCAAGGCCTTCTACATGCGCACCAACGCGCCCGGCGACTTCGGCTACAGCGACAAGGGCACCACCGTGGCCGCCATGGACGTGCTCTTCCCCGGTATCGGCGAGATCATCGGCGGCAGCCAGCGCGAGGAACGCCTGGATGTGCTGGAGGCGCGCATGAAAGAGATGCACGTGCCCGCCGAAGAGCTCTGGTGGTACCTGGATACGCGTCGCTTCGGCACCGTGCCCCACGCAGGCTTCGGCATGGGCCTGGAACGCTTCGTGCTCTTCGTGACGGGCATGGGGAATATCCGGGATGTGATCCCCTTCCCCCGGACGCCGAAGAGTGCGGAGTTCTGATCAGGTAGCACATACGCTCTAAGCACAGCTGCGCAGCTTTAGCGCCTGCCGGTAGGCACGTCGACCCAATGCTCCACCGAAGGCTCGGTCAAGGAGGGATGGGGCGACCTACGGTGGTGAGGGGCTCGCGGATCCTCTGTACGACAGACTCACTGAAGCACCATTCTAACCGCGCCCAGCTGATCTCCGTCGCGGAGCACCCGTAAAACATACAGACCGGCTGCAAGCACACCCCGATCGATCTCGATCTCCTGCAGGCCGCTGGCCCTCAGTTCGCGATGCACGCGGCCGTTCACATCCATCACCAGGATCCGGTCCTGTTCACCGAGTGGTGCACCCAGCAGCAAGCGCGGGGAGCTCCTGCTCGGATTCGGTACGATGGCTATCCGCAAACCTTCATGCGCAGCGATCACGGTGGTCACCCACTGATAGGCGTTGCTCATGCTCACACAGCCATACACACTGGTCACCTCCACCGTGTAGGTTCCCACCGAAGGATCCAGCAGCCATTGCGTCGTTGCCCCCGGGATGGCCGTTCCATCGAAGTACCACTGATAGCGGTCGCCGGCGGTGGCCTCCAACACATTCCCGGCAGGTGAAACGATCTCCGGTTGCCAGAGCGCACAGTCCACGAGCGTAGTAACGGTGGTGTTGGTGACGATCGGTGGGTTGAAGTCGAAGAAGATGGATGCCGTGTTCTGGATGGCGGTTAGGTGTTGTGCGGAAGACGCGATGTTGATATGGAACTTCACATAGCCCTGGCTACCCAGCGGATCAGCAGCACTGTCCGGGAGCATGATATCCTGGAAGGTGAACACGGCCTCCCCATCCTGCTCCACACACACTTCGGTGAGCTGATGCGAGGCTCCCTGCACCAAGAAACTGTTGAGGTCGAGACCGGCATCCAGTTGATCACGGATCATCACGGAATATGCTTCGGCCGTGCCGGTGTTCTGGAAGCGCACCGTGTACGTGAGCCGTTCCGTTCCCAAGGGCAGAGCGCCAAGCGCGCCATAGCCTACCGGTAGTACCAGCTTGTCATTGGGGTCGTATGCACAGGCCAGCACTGCGGTCGCTTCAGCACTGAATGTATCCGTGACCACCCCTGTACCATCGGTCCTGTCCACTGTAAATGCACTGGAGAGGGTATTGCCCATAAAACCGACCCCTGGCTGTTGAAGGAACACGGCGATCTGCAGTTCGCCGAAGATCGGAAGCTGCTCGAACGACCAGTAGTACACACCACCTGCTGTGGAATCCGGAGCGGGAACTGCTTGTAGGAAGACATAAGCGGGATCCGGAGCGAAAGTCAGAATGCCCTGCTCCGTACGTGTGCCTGCGTTGCGCACATGCAACCAAGCCTGAATACTCCCTCCGCATGGGCCAGCACCCACGGTGATCATGGGTTCCAGTACCGTGGTATCGGCTACTGGTGCGAACCCGAAATCGTTCCCGATGCTTAGGGGGGAAGGGACCGTGAGCGCGACGTTGTAGGAGGCACTTCCCGTACTGAGTTCCCAAAGCGGGCCGGGCGATACAGCGCTCACATCATACGTGCCTTCGGCCAGGTAGAAGACATAGTTGCCTTGCGGATCCGTCACTACAGTGCTCAAGTAGGGGGCAGTGTTCACCGAGAGGTAAGCCCCTGATGTGTCACCCGGGGTGAACGAACCATCGCCATCCAGATCAAGGAACACCCGGCCTGCAATGCGGTATGGACTTCCGAAATAATTCTCGTACCAGCCCAAGCGGTCGTAGGTGCTGCTGGCGGTGAAAACCTCCGGATCACCATCGCCGTCCACGTCTCCACTGCCCAGCGCGGTGACGGCCTCGGGGGTCGGAGGCAACTGAAAAGCCGTCCCGAAACCTCCTATACCATCATTCAGGTGGCATAGCACGGTGCCGTTGGAAATTGCCAACAGCACATCGAGATCGCCGTCCGCATCAAGATCACATACCAGCATACGCGCACTGCCCGGGTGGTCGGCAATAAGTTGCTCCGGGCTGAAGTTCCCGTTGCCATCATTGGCGTACCATACCACGCGTGGCAGCGTATCCACAGGAGCGCCACCGTCGTACACAATGACCGGCTGTCGTACCACGACGATGTCCATGTCCAGATCGCCGTCCAGATCATGAAGACCCAGTTGATATGCTTGGTGGAGGTCAGTGGCGATGGTGACCGGTGGAGCGAAACTGCCGGCCCCGTCATTGGCGTACCACGATAGCTGGTCGGGTAACCTTGTGGCCACCACATCCTGGTCGCCATCCCCATCCAGGTCCGCGCAGGCCACGGTGCGAAAGCCCACACCGGTTTCGATGGACTGCGGTGGCCCAAATGTACCTGGACCGGTGGAGGCGAACCAGGTGATGTTTCCGGGAGCGATCTGGGAAGCCGTGATCAGGTCTGCGCCACCATCGCCATTGAGGTCGGCGACCGCGATGCTCCACACCGTGGTATCTGCCGTGCTGACGACCTGCAGCGGGTCGAACTGCCCATTACCGACGTTGGCGTACCAACCCACGGTGCCGTTGTAAAAGCCCACCGCGATGTCCACATCACCATCGCCATCCAGGTCCGAGAAGATCATGGGTGCTGGAGCGCTATGGTTGCGGGCCAGCAATACCGGATCGGCCAGGGCGCCGCTTCCGTCGTTCGGGAACCACACCAGGCTGCCGTCGGTCCAGGAGGCCGCCACTGGATCGAGATCGCCATCACCATCCAGATCCACCAGCTGGATATCGCTCGGCCCATCCACGCTCCAGATAACGAGTTCGGGTGCGGAGAAAACGTTCGGTGCCAACTGGGCACACCAGCCGATCTTGTTGTCCTCCTCAGAACAGAAGAGCACATCGAGATCACTATCGCCATCCAGATCGGCCACCGCCACGCAGAATGCCCCGTTGGCCTGATCGGTAAGGACCAGCGCCGGGGCGAATGCACCAGCGCCCAGATTGCGGTGGTACTCCACCCGTCGGCTCCATTTCACGGTGACCAGGATATCGGGCAGACCATCCTGATCGACATCATCCATTTCCAGCCACGTGGGCAGGCTTAAGGTGGTGGAGAGCACGTTGGCAATGCCGAAGACCCCACCTCCCAGATTCTCGTACCACCCCAGTCCATTGGTCCAGTTGGTGATGTAGCCGATATCGAGATCGCCATCACCATCCATGTCGGCAGCCGCCACATCGATGCCATTGGCGGAGCCGCTTGAAATGATCTGTGCTGCACCGTAGACCCCCGCACCCTCATTCTCCCGCCAGTGTACCACGGCATTGCCGGAAGCCGCCAGCAGCATATCCAGGTCACCATCGCCGTCCAGGTCGGCCAATTCGATGTCCGCGATGTTGCTCAGGGTGTCCACCGCATGGCCGGTCCACGCTGTGCCACCACCCTCGTTCGCATGCCATTGCAAGCCGCCCACTTGCGCAGATGTGGCAATGTCCAGATCACCGTCACCATCCATGTCCGCCACCACCAGGGCGTACGAACCTCCACCTGCCGAACGGATCACTTGGCCGGGCCCGAAGTTCCCCGCACCATCGTTCGCGTGCCATTCGAAGACCGCCGGTGATCCATGGCCGGTGACCACATCCGTATCACCATCCCCATCCAGGTCCGCCACCACCACGAACTTGGCATACTGAGCATTGGCGTTGATCACCAAGGGACCCGTGAACGTCCCGGACCCATTATTCTCGTACCACGCGACCAGACCATCAATTGCAAAGGCCGCGACAATGTCCATGTCGCCATCCCCGTCCAGGTCCGCTGCCCGCACGCACCAGGGACGGTTGCCATCCGGTGCGAATTCCTGAAAGGCCCCGAACTGGCCGTGGACCGATCCCAAAAGAAGAAGACCGAACAAGGATGATCGTGTGCGCATGGTCCGGTATTTCAATCGAAAGTAAGCACGCGGCTCAAACCACAGCAGCACTGGTCCTCCGTCCATGAAAAGGGGTCGATCAATGCGTTCCCACGGGACCAGGTTGTTCGTGACGGGCATGAGGAATATCCGCGATGTCATTCCATTCCCGCGGACGCCGAAGAGCGCCGAGTTCTGAGAACTTCTCGTTCGGTTGCCCTTACCGCCCCTTCCGCCTTGCCCGCTGCCGGGCATTGTGCCAGCTATCGAAGTGCATGCTGGCATAGACGATGCCGGGCATAAAGCCCAGAGCGAGGATGATGGCCACAGGCCCCCACAGCCATTCGACTTGCTGGGCCAGTAACACCAGCAACACTACCAACACCACGGCCACCACACCGATGCCCAGGCAGCCCAACATCTTGGGCAACACGTAGCCGGCCACCGTATCGAACACGTCGGCATCGAACTGCGCATAACGCATGCGGCTGTAGTCCGCGGCCTTGGCGCGGGCGGCCTGTTGGCGGGCCTCGGTGGCGCGGGCGTACTGCGCCTCAGCCGCCGGTGAGGAGCGTTTGGGGCTGGGGCTGGCCCGGGTGCGGTCATAACGCGCACGCGCCGCCGGATCGCTCAGCACCTCGTAGGCCTCCGTCACCGCCACGAAGCGCTCGTGTGCATCGGGCAGGCTGCTCACATCAGGGTGGTAACGTTTCGCCAACGCACGATAGGCCGTGCGGATCGCGTTCGCATCCGCCGTGTGGGTAAGGCCCAGGGTCCGGTAGAAGTCCACTTCGGAGAGGTGTCGTACAAGGATAACGGATCACCGCTACCTTGATCGCATCGGCCACCGGCCCGCACCGAACAATGGCCGTGGCAGGGCCGTTCCTCCCCGACAGTACATCACCTCCCCCATGAAGATCTACCACCTCAGCAATTGCGGCACCTGCCAGCGCATCCTCGGCGAGATCCCCAAGATCAAGCGCTTCGAACTGCAGGACATCAAGGCAGACCCCATCACCGCCAAGCAGCTCGATGAACTGAAGGACCTGGCCGGCAGCTACGAGGCGCTCTTCAGCAAGATCGCCATGAAGTACCGCAGCATGGGGCTGAACGAGATGAAGCTGAGCGAGAAGGATTACCGTAAGTACATCCTGGAGGAATACACCTTCCTGAAGCGCCCCACCATCGTCATCGGCAAGCAGGCCTTTGTGGGCAGCGCACCCAAGACGGTGAAGGCGATGCTGGAGGCGGCGGGGAAGTGAGGTTCCCATGTGACCGCTACACCTTCACGCCTCCAGCAGGAACACCCCTTGCGCCAATATCCGCCCATTCACCTGCACATCTACCCGGTGTTCTCCCGGGTAGTGCTTGCGGGTGCTGAGGTCCACGATGCGCTGGCGTTTGCTGATGGCTGACGATCCAAGCGGCCCCAACTCCAGTTCCTTCAGTTTGAAGACCTTTTTGGAAGTTCCACCGCTCGCTTTGCGGTAGTGGATGGCATAATCGACCACCAGCTGCTGGGGTAGTTCGGCCTCGGAGGTCACAGTGAAGGAGAACACCAGCGTTCCGCCCAGCCTCAAGCGTTCCGGTGAGACCACAAGGTCCTCCACCCGCACCATCACCTTGGTGTCGAACGCGAAGAGCGTGAGGGCATCCGTATGCCCAGCCTTGATCAGCGTGCGGCTGGCGTGCTTGGCGATCCATGCGCTGTGCGGGTGCTTCAGGTCCCAGGAGCGCAGCAGCCCCACCATGTAAGCAGGGTGGTCCTTGCTGAAATCGTTCAGGTGGTTGGCCACCGACTTTCGCACGTAAAGCGACTCGTCAGCGCGCAACCGTTCGAGTATCGGCGTGGTCAGCTTGGGGTCCTTCAGCACGGCATCGAGCCTGAACGACCACGGTAGTCGCGGACGGCTGCCCTCGGAGGCAAGGCGGCGTACATGCTCGTTGTCGTCCTCTGCCCATGCACGCATCACCTTCAGCGTGCCGTCCACATCGCGGCGGAAGAACTCGCGCACAGCGAACTCCGAAGATCCGAACGGAGTGAAGTACTTCAGCGCATCCAACGAGAAGGTGGGATCCTCCAGGCCATGCATCCCCACGAAGTCGGGGTAGAGCAAAGCGGTGTAGCCCGTGGGCATACGCGGTGCCAGCTCCCACAAGACATGCACGGCCTTGCGGTAGTCCTTGGGCAGGTGACCGCGCAAAGTGATAGCCGCGTGACGCATGCGGGCGTTCAGTTCGCGCGTTTCGTTGCCGTATTGCACCTCCTTCAGGAAAATGGCCTGCTCCAGTTGCGGGTACACAGCCGCCAGCTCCTTGGCCAGACGCTCGAAATACGCCCGGTTGAACATCTCCTTCAGCGGTTCGGCCATGAAGCGAATATCTCGTTCGCCTTTCAACTTTCATGTCAGCTCGCGAACACCAGCCCTAATTTTGCCCCGCAATGCTCAAACAAGGCCTATACCAGAAGCTCCAACAGAAGCTCTCGCCCCAGCAGATCCAATTGATGAAACTGCTGCAAGTGCCCACCGTGGAACTGGAGCAGCGCATCAAGCAGGAGATCGAGGAGAACCCCGCCCTGGAGGAAGGGGACGACCAGCCCGACGAGGATGTGCCCACCGAGGAGCAGGCCATTGCGGAAAGCTCCGAAATGGAGGGCAACGAGGAGAACGAGCGCGACGATGTGGACCTGAGCGACTATTTCCAGGACGATGACACGCCGGACTACAAGCTGAGCGTGAAGAACACCGGCCCGGACGAGGAGGAGCGTGACATGCCCCTGGCCGGAGGCACCACCTTCCAGGACAACATGCTTTCGCAGTTGGGCCTGCGGGATATCGACGAGCGCACCGAGCTGCTGGCCGAGCACCTGATCGGCAACCTGGACGAGGACGGCTACCTGCGTCGCGAACTGGACGCCATTGTGAACGACCTGGCCTTCACCCAGAACGTGATGGCCACCAAGGAGGAGCTGGAGAAGGCCCTGCATGAAGTGCAATCGCTGGACCCTGCCGGCGTGGGTGCCCGTGACCTGCGTGAATGCCTGCTCCTGCAGGTGCGCCGAATGCCGCACAGCCTGGAGCAACGCATTGCCGAAGCCATCCTGAACAAGCACTTCGAGGCCTTCAGCAAAAAGCACTACGAGCGCATTATCGACAGGCTGGAGATCGATGAGGAGGCCCTGAAAGGCGCCATCGAGCTGATCGTACGGCTGAACCCCAAGCCGGGGAACACGATGCGCGAGACCGACAAGCCCGCACAGGAGATCATTCCCGATTTTTCGGTAATGGCCATCGACGGAGCGCTTGAGCTCTCGCTGAACAGCCGCAACGCACCCGAGCTGCGCGTGAGCCGCACGTACCGCGACATGATGCAGGAATATGCGCGGAACAAGAAGGACAAGGACGCGAAGGAGGCCCTGCAGTTCATCAAACAGAAGCTCGACAATGCCAAGTGGTTCATCGATGCCATCAAGCAGCGGCAACACACCCTGCTGGTGACCATGGAGGCCATCATGGAGCATCAGCGCGACTTCTTCCTGACCGGCGACGAGACCAAGATGAAGCCGATGATCCTGAAGGACATCGCCGAACGTGTAGGCCTCGACATCAGCACGGTAAGCCGCGTGGCCAACAGCAAATACGTGCAGACCAACTACGGTACGTTCCTGCTCAAGTTCTTCTTCAGCGAGAGCCTCAGCACCGACAGCGGCGAAGAGGTGAGCACCCGTGAGGTGAAGAAGATACTGAAGGACGCCATTGAGGCCGAGGACAAACGCAAGCCACTGACGGACGATGAACTGACCGCCCTGCTCAAGGACAAGGGGTACAACATCGCCCGACGCACGGTGGCCAAGTACCGCGAGCAATTGAACCTCCCCGTCGCGCGTTTGCGGAAAGAGCTGTAGCCGACCAACGCTTCCCTTTCGCTTGCACGCCATCGCCCGCTTCCTGTCCATCGTGCTGCATCCGTTGCTGATGCCTACGTACACCCTGTGGCTTGCGCTGCACGTGGACCCACGCTTGGGGTACTTCTTGGGGGACCAGGGCATGCTCGTACTGCTCGGCATGGTGGCGCTGATGACCGTTGCCTTCCCGCTCACCAGCACCTTGCTCCTGTTGCGGGCCGGGTTGATCAGCAGCCTGGAAATGCCGACCCGTAGTGAACGCATCGCGCCCTACGTGATGTCGCTTCTCTACTACGGCATGACGTGGTACCTACTGTCCCGAACGCCCTTGCACCCGGCCGCTGTTCTGCTGATACCGGGCGCACTGATCGCGCTCCTCCTCACCACGCTCATCACCCTGCGATGGAAGATCAGCGCGCACATGGTGGGCATCGGAGGAAGCATCGGCGCGTTGGCTGCCCTGGGGTATCTGCACCGTTGTCCGGTGCTTGAGCCCTTGAGCATGCTGCTCGTGCTGGCCGGTGCCTTGGGAACTGCGCGTCTGCTCACCAGCGACCACACACCAGCGCAGGTGTACGCCGGTGCCGCGCTCGGATTCGCGAGCGTGTTCGCCACCTTGCTTCTGCGACCCGCACTGCCCTTCTGAACCACAGGATCAAAAAAGAACTGTACGGTCCTTCCGCGACCGATACCGCTCGTGGTACGATCATGCAAGGGGCAGGATACGATGCAGCAACTCCTGCGCAGCGTTCGGCTGAGCACACGTATTCACACTCGCACTCACTGAAGTCCGCCGCCACCACGGGTGCGCCTGCAGAAGGAACATGGTTCGATGTGCACTTTGGTTACCTTGGTTCGCATGCTGCGTAACCTATTGGCCCCCTTCCTCATCACGTGTTCCATCCAGGTCTTTGCACAGGCACCGTATGTCGCGCCCACCGACACCGCCGTGGCCGCCAAGCTGGAGCAGTGGAAGGAGCTCAAGTTCGGCCTCCTGATGCACTGGGGCCCCTACAGCCAATGGGGCGTGGTGGAGAGCTGGAGCATCTGTCCCGAAGATGAGGACTGGTGCAAGCGCAAACCCGAGCACGGCGCCACCTACAACGAGTATGTCAAGAACTACGAGGCCCTCCAGACCACCTTCGATCCGGTGAAGTTCAACCCCGACAAGTGGGCGCGTGCCGCGAAGGATGCCGGCATGAAGTACGTGGTCTTCACCACCAAGCACCACGACGGCTTCTGCATGTTCGACACCAAGCTCACGGACTACAAGGTCACCTCGCCCAACTGTCCCTTCCACGACGATCCGCGCGCCAACCTCGCCAAGGGGGTCTTCGATGCGTTCCGGAACGAAGGCCTGTGGACCGGCGCCTACTTCAGCAAGCCCGACTGGCACAGCCCCTACTACTGGTGGCCCTACTTCCCGCCGAAGGACCGCAACGTGAACTACCTGCCCACGCGTTACCCCGAGCGCTGGCAGCAGTTCAAGGACTTTACCTCCGGCCAGATCGAGGAGCTGATGACAGGCTACGGGCCGATGGACATCCTCTGGCTCGATGGCGGACAGGTGCGGCCCCTGAACACCATCGACACGAACGTGAGCTGGCAGAAGGCGATCCTCATCGACCAGAACATCGACATGGCCAGCATCGCCGCGATGGCGCGGAAGCACCAGCCCGGCCTGCTGGTGGTGGACCGCACTGTGGGCGGCGAGTACGAGAACTACGTGACGCCCGAAGGCCACGTGCCCGACGCGGACCTCGGCGTGCCCTGGGAGACCTGCATGCCCATGGGCACGAGCTGGAGCTGGGTACCGAACGAAAAGTACAAGAGCACCGACGAGATCATCCTCACGCTGGTGAACGTGGTTTCGCGCGGGGGAAGCCTGCTGCTGAACGTGGCACCGGGGCCAGATGGGCAACTGGATTCCACGGCCTACGTGCGCTTGAAGGAGGTGGGGGAATGGCTGAAGGTGAACGGGGAGGCGATATATGGGAAGAGGCCGGTGACCACTAGTGACGATGTGATCTATGGTGCGACGACCAGCAATACAGGTGATGCCACATATCTCTTCGGAGACGACTATCGCCGGGGTTGGAGCATCCCTTGGTCAAGCAAGGCGAAACCACGTGCAAGAGCGCTTGGTCAATCTGAGAAACTCAAAGTCGAATTAAAGAATGGCGTGGTGACCGTTTGGGTTCCGCGTGAGTTCATTATCGAGGGCGACATTCTTGTTGTAAAGCTCACGCGCTGATGAGCAAGTTGAGTTGGCGCCCATGTTTATTACGCACCTACGCGATACTCATGATGGCGCTTCACACACACTTCACCTATGCTCAAGACAAGCCGGCGTTCGACTTCCGGATGGTCTTCACGCACCCGGCCACGGAAAGCGCCTACGCTGCCGAGCACCGCATCCGCCAGGTGATCAAGACCCGCGACAGCGAAGATGCATCGTCATCCGCGGCCTTTGATATCCTTAACTTTGGTTCATACGAGTCGAAGCCATGACCTACCTGATGGACCGCATCACCGTCGACCCTGAAATGTGCGGAGGTCGTCCCTGCATTCGCGGCATGCGCATCCGTGTGGTGGACGTGCTTGATCTGCTAGCGGCAGGTCTGAGCCGTACGGAGATCCTGGATGAGATGCCTGACCTGGAGGACGCGGACATCGATGCCGCGTTGCGCTTTGCCCGATCACGTGTGGACCATCCGATCCTGGCCGCGTGAGGATCTGGCTAGACGCCCAGCTCTCTCCGAAGCTCGCCAATTGGATGCGAGCCACGTTCGATGTGCGTGCGTTCTCGTTGCGCGATGTGGACATGAAGGACGCGAAGGATGAGCGGATCTTTCTGCGTGCGAAAGACGAAGTGGATGCCATCCTGACCAAGGACGAGGACTTCCTTCGGTTGGTGGGGAAACACGGACCACCGCCCAGCATCATCTGGGTAACGATCGGCAACACGAGTAATCGTCGCATGAAAGAACTCTTAACGGACCGGCTTCCAAGGACCCTACAACTGATCAAAGAGGGTAACGCCGTGGTTGAGATCGCAGGTTGAGTCATGGGTATTCGCCTGTTCCTTCTAATGCTCCTGCTTTCGTCGGTAGCAGAGGCCCAGGAAACCCCCGCTTTCTCCTTCCGCATGGCCTTCAGCCACCCGGCCACGGACAGCTCCTACGCCGTCGAGCACCGCATCCGCCAGGTGATCAAGACCCGCGACTCCGAAGACCCCGACTGGGGCCTCTGGGTCCACACCATGCACCGTTTCGTGCCGCCGGCGCAGTTCGAGCAGAGCCCGGAGTACTTCGCGGAACGCAACGGCACCCGCGTTCCCGACCAGCTGTGCCTGAGCAATCACACGGTGCTGCGCATCACCGTGGACAGCCTGCGCGCGATGATGGCCCGCAAGCCCGCCGCACGCTATTGGAGCGTGAGCCAGATGGACAACTTCAACCACTGCCAGTGCGCGCTGTGCCACCGCACCGACAGCATCGAGGGCTCACCCAGCGGCAGCATCCTCCGCTTCGCCAATGCCGTGGCCGACAGCTTCCCGGACAAGGTGATCAGCACGCTCGCCTACCAGTACAGCCGCAGCGCGCCGAAGGTGACGAAGCCGCGACCGAACGTGAACATCATGCTCTGCAGCATCGAGGAGGACCGCAGCCGACCCATCCGCCGTACGGCGGATCAACCAGGGTCCTTCACCGCTGATCTGCGAGCATGGAGCGCGCTCACGCATAACATCATCGTGTGGGACTACGTGATCAACTTCTCGCACCTGCTGGCGCCTTTCCCGAACTGGAAGGTGCTGGGGCCGAACCTCCAGCTCTTCCATGATGCGGGTGTGCCGATGATGTTCGAGCAAGGGCTTTCCTCCCCTGGCGGCGAGATGCCTGAGTTCCGCTGTTACCTGCTGGCCAAGCTCCTCTGGAACCCCGACCTCAACGTGGACTCGCTGCGCTGGCGCTTCATGGACACCTTCTATGGTGAGGCGGGCGTTTACATCGACAAGTACACGCGCCTGCTGGAACAGGAACTCGACAAGAGCGGGAGGGCGCTCACCCTGTATGAGCACCCGCAATCACACAAGGACGGCTATCTCAGTCCCGCGAACCTGGCCAAGTACAAGATGCTGATCAACAGCGCCGAGGCCAGCACCTGGGACGAGGACACCATCTACCAATGGCGTGTGGAGGATGCGCGGCTGGGGATCATGTATGCAGAGCTGGAGATCGCCCGGGCCATGCCGCATGCGCCGAACGGCTTGTTCGAGAAGGACAGCACAGGGAACTGGCGCGCTAAGCCGTACTACGTGGAGCTTCTGGACACCTTCGTTGCCCGCGCCAAGAAGCATGGGCACGTGCTCCTTCACGAGACGCGGAACACACCAGATGACTACTTCAAGGAGTTCAGCGCACACCTGAAGAACGGCGCGCGCTCCCATCTGGCCGTTGGCAAGACCATCACCTTCGCAACGCCGCCTGATGAGCGCTATCCAGGTGGCCGGCCCGATGCCCTGATCGACGGCTTCACCGCGAGCACCAACTACCAGTTCGGCTGGCAAGGCTGGTACGGCACCGACATGGTGGCGACGATCGACCTCGACTCGATCGCCATGGTTTCCATGGTCACGGCAACATTTCTTTCAGACCATCAGAGCTGGATCTTCCACCCATCATCGTTCCATTTCGAGCATTCCTTGGATGGACTGAACTACGAGAGTTGGGGCCAGACACTCTGGGAAATGCCTTCCGGGAGATCGCTGCCGGAGATCCGTCAAATAGGTCGGGATTTTGAGCAGCCTACACCGATGCGCTACATCCGCATCACCGCGAAGAACCTCGGCCCCCTTCCCGCCTGGCACGGCAGCAAGGGGCAGTGCTGGTTGTTCTGTGATGAGATCGTGGTGCGTTAGCAAGAGATCCACCGCAAAGACGCAAAGAGCGTAAGGAAGAACGCGTGGCGTGACCTTAGCGTCCTTCGCGTCTTGGCGGTGAGTAACCCATACACTCGGTAAACTTGCGCCATGCACCGCGTCTTCGTCTCCGGCTGTTTCGACCTGCTGCACAGTGGGCATGTGGCCTTCCTGAAGAGTGCCGCCGAATACGGTGAACTGCACGTGTGCATCGGCAGCGACCGCACCATCCACGGCATCAAAGGCCGCTGGACGGTGAACGACGAACAGGAGCGGCGTTATATGCTGGAAGCGTTGGAATGCGTGCATGCCGTACACATCGGCTCCGGCAGTGGCCTGCTCGACTTCCTGCCCGAGTTCGACCAGGTGAAGCCTGATGTGTTCGTGGTGAACAGCGATGGCCACTCCCCCGACAAGGCCGCCCTTTGCGGAGCGAAAGGCGTGCGCTACCTGGTGCTCGAACGGAACCCGCACGCCGGTCTGAAGCCCCGCAGCACCACCGCGCTACGCGAGGCCTGCACCATTCCCTATCGCCTCGACCTGGCGGGCGGTTGGCTCGATCAGCCCTTCGTGTCGCAACACCATCCCGGCAGCGTGCTCACCATCAGCCTGGAGCCCACGCACGACTTCAACGCGCGGAGCGGGATGAGCAGCAGCACCCGCGAGAAGGCCATCGCCCTCTGGCGCACATCCCTTCCGCACGGCGATCGCGAACTGCAGGCCCGGCTCCTCTTCAGCTTCGAGAACCCGCCGGGTACGAAGGAGATCAGCGGCTCGCAGGACAGCATCGGCATCGTATACCCCGGGCTCAACCGCCTGCACTACCGCGGTGGGTATTGGCCCGAGCGCATCGACAGCGTGCACGATGAAGCGGTGCTCCGGTTCATCGAGGAACACCTGTATCTCGTGCCGCTCGGTCCGCGCAGCGATGGCTACAGTGTGCTGCAAGACACCCGCGTGGATGCGACCGGTGCGAAGGCCCTTACCGATGCCGCAGCTGCCTGTTGGAACGCCTTGCAACTTCGGGACGCAGCAGCATTCGGAGCCGCGATGCGCGCGTCCTTCGAAGCCCAAGTGGCGATGTTCCCGCACATGGTGGATGAGGCCATCCGGCAACGCATCGCGGAATACCGCGCACACGCGCTGGGCTGGAAGCTCAGTGGTGCGGGAGGCGGCGGGTACCTCGTGCTGGTGGCGACCACCGCCATTCCGAACGCGCTGCGCCTGACCATCCGTCGCAACGACCTCTGATCATGGAGCCGCGCAGCACCCGCCTCGCCATCGTGCTCGTTACCGGGCTGTTCTTCCTGTGGGCACTCGCGCACAATCTCAACCCCATCCTCATCCCCCACCTGCGCCGGGCCTTGCAGTTGAACGACCTACGTTCCGCGTTGGTGGACTCGGCCTTCTTCATCGCCTACTTCGTCATGGCCCTGCCCGCCGGAGCATTGATGGCGCGCTTCGGTTACCGCAGCGGCATGGTGGGCGGACTACTGCTTTTCGCGCTTGGGGCCGCGCTGTTCTGGCCCGCCGCCACCCTGCGTTCCTACCCCTTCTTCCTCAGCGCGCTCTTCATCATCGCCAGTGGCCTCACCTTCCTGGAGACGGCGGCCAATCCCTACATCACCGCGCTCGGCGATCCCACAACGGCCCACCGACGACTCAACTTCGCGCAGGCCTTCAACGGGCTCGGTGCCGCACTGGCCGCGTTCTTCGGCGGTCGTTTCATCCTCAGTGGCGAGGCGCCCAGTGAAGAGGCGCTCAAGTCCATGGCACCCGCCGCGCTCGATGCCTTCCTGGCGCAAGAGGCGCTGGCCGTACGTGTACCGTACCTGATCATCGCGCTGGTGGTGCTGCTCGCTGCCGCACTGTTCATGCGCGTGCCCCTGCCCGAGATCCAGGCGCACAACATCGGTGATCATGGTGCGAAGCCGCGCTCCATGCGTCGGCTCTGGGCCGCAGTGGGCGCTCAGTTCTGCTACGTGGGCGCACAGGTGGGTGTGGCCAGCTTCTTCATCCGCTTCGCGGGAAGGACCGCCGACATCGGTGAACAGGAGGCCGCGTATCTGCTGAGCATCGGGCTGCTCTTGTTCATGTCAGGACGTTTCATCGGTACCGCGCTGCTGCGGAAGATGGAGGCCACCACCCTGCTCGGTGCAAGTGCAGGTATCGCAGCGCTGCTTGCCGGTGTGGCGGTGATGGGAAGTGGCATCGCGGCCGTGGGCATGCTCATCGCACTGCAGCTCTTCATGAGCATCATGTTCCCCACCATCTTCTCCCTCGGCATCGAAGGGCTCGGCAGCCGCACCAAGCTGGGCAGTTCCCTGTTGGTGATGAGCATCGCAGGAGGTGCCATCGTTCCACCGCTCATGGGCGCCATCAGCGATCAGCATGGTATCCAGGTGGCCTACCTGGTGCCGCTCGCCTGCTTCATCATGGTGCTGCTCTTCGCCCGCACCGCCAAGCGCCTTCCCGCATGATCCGCCACTACGCCCTCGACCTGAAGGACGATGCAGCGCTCATCGCCGAATACGAGGCATGGCACACGCGCGTATGGCCCGAAGTACTGGATCACCTGCGCCAGAGCGGCATCACGCGCTGCACCATCCACCGCGCCGGCAACCGCCTCTTCATGACCGTGGAGAGCAGCAGCGGCACAGCCACCGATGGCGGCGGGGGATCACTACCACAGCGGGTGCAGGAGTGGGAGGAATTGATGGACCGGTTCCAACAACGACTTCCCTTCGCGCAGCCCGGAGAAAAGTGGGTGCTGCTGCACACCATCTTCGATTGGCAGGCACCTTGAGCATCGCGCTCAGTAACCGCCCTCGCCGCGGTACAACCGCACCGGTCCGTCCAGCTTCACCTTCAGCACGGTCATCCACGGGTCATCGAAGCCTTCCTTCAGGTCGATGAAGACCAGTCCCGGCACCTTGCTCCAGCTGATCTTGCCTACCACACGATGGTTCAAGGTCATGGCATCGCCCCGGTCGGCATCGCTGCCCACGATCTCCACGGAGATGATCTTGTTGTCCAATCCTTTGATCTCCACACTACCGCTCATGCCATTGGCAAGGAACAGGTAGAGCGTGGTGCTGTCCGGTGACAGCGTGCTGGGACCGAAGAAGTGGCCATTGGGCAGGCCTGCACGCGTGCCGTAGATCGCCTCGGCATGCTTCTTCGTCCACACGCCGAGGTCCTCGAGCCGCGAGACCTGTCCTGATGTGAAGGTGCCGTCCTCCCTGGGCCCCACGCCCAGCAGAAGATTGCCCCCGTGGCCGATCACATCGGCGAAGATGTGGATGAGGTCGTGCGTGCTCTTGTAGTTGGTGTCCTGCGGCTGCCAGCCCCATTGCTCGCCCAGCGTCATGCACAGTTCCCAGACGGGCGCTTTCGGCGTTTCGATCGGGATGTTCTGCTCCGGCGTGGCATAGTCTCCGAAGCCCCGCAGCCTTCCATTGATGATCGCTTCCGGGTTCTTCTGCAGGATCATCGCACGCACCTTGGCGGCTTCCCATTCCTCCGCGCTGTGCTCCCAATCCCCATCGAACCACCAGAGGTCCGGCTTCAGTTGGGTGGCGATCTCGTTGATCTGGCCTTGGTAGAAGCTCCGGAAACGCTGCCAACGCGCTGGGTCGTCCTTCACCTGGTACCGCGTACTGTCCTTCATGAAGCCGGGGTAGTCGAAGTACGACCAGTCGATCAATGAATAGTACGCGCCGCACTTCAAACCTTGCGCGCGCATCGCCTTGAAGAATGGGCCCACCACTTCCGTCTTCCGAAGCCCACTATTCGTAAGGCCGTTCGGCACCGGGTAGCCGAAGGCCGCTTTCTGCGAAGACGGATGGATGCTCCCGAACGTCGGCAGCATTGTGGGGTACATCGCGAACCCGTCGTGGTGCTTGGTGGTGAGCACGGCGTACTTCGCCCCGCTCCGCTTCACCAGTTCGGCCCATGCCATGGGATCGTACTTGCTCGCGGTAAAGCGGCCCATCTGCTTCATGTAATCGGCATGGGGCATTTTCTTGTTGTAGAAGGCCCAGCTCTCATCCACACCGTTCACGCTGTAGATGCCCCAGTGGATGAAGATGCCCAGCTTGGCGTCTTGGAACCACGCGAGCCTGGACGTGTCCGGAGCTTGCTCCTGCGCATTCCCGACCCCCGATGTGAGGACCAGCATGAGCGATAGCAAGAAAGGCCAAGTTCTCATTGCATCAGGTGCTTCTGCCAGGTCCACGCATCACGCAAGGCCGTGCGCAGGTCCAGTTCGGCCTTCCAGCCAAGTATGGTATTGCTGCGCGTGGTGTCGGCAAAGACCTGCTCCACATCGCCCGGTCGGCGTGGGCCGATGGTGTAGGGCACCTTCACGCCGTTCACCGCCTCGAAGGTGCGCACCACTTCCAGCACGGAATTGCCTTTGCCGGTACCGATATTGAACACTTCGCACACCGGTGCGTCATGGGTGTTGGCAAACGTGAGGGCACGCAGGTGCGCCTTGGCCAGGTCAACCACATGGATGTAATCGCGCAGGCAACTGCCATCGGCCGTAGCGTAATCAACGCCATGCACGGTCAACTGCCCGCGAATGCCTGCAGCGGTCTGCGTAACGAAAGGGACGAGGTTGTTGGGCACACCGAGCGGCAGCTCGCCAATATACCCCGAGGGATGCGCCCCGATGGGGTTGAAATAGCGCAGCATCACCACCCTGAGCGATGGGTCGGCCACGTGCTGGTCACGCAGTAAACGCTCGCACACCACTTTGGTGAAGCCATAGGGCGAACTGGCATTCGCATCGGGCGCCGACTCGCTCACCGGCAGATGCGAGGGTTGGCCGTACACGGTGCAGCTGCTGCTGAACACCAGGTCCTTCACCCCGTGCCGCTCCATTGTTTCCAATAGCACCACCAAGGACCCGATGTTGTTGTGGTAGTACTTCAACGGTTCGGCCACGCTCTCGCCCACGGCCTTGTCGGCAGCGAAGTGGATCACGCCTTGCACGGGCCCCTCTTCGCGGAACACACGGTCCAGGGCCTGCCGGTCGGTACAATCGATACGGTGGAACCGGGGCGCCCTGCCCGCGATGGCCTCAATGCCACGCAGCACACGCTCCTGGCTGTTGCGCAGGTCATCCACAATGATGGGCTCCAGTCCTGACGCCATGAGCTCCACCACGGTATGCGAACCAATGAAGCCCGCCCCCCCTGTTACAATGACCTTCTTCATGGATGCACACGCCCCGGGGCGCCCGACGAAAATAGGATACCCGCCGAAAGCGGTGTCCGGGCGCTGGTGAATCGCGCAACGCGTGCCATCTTCACGCGCCGAAATGTTGCGCCGATCTTCTCCCTCGCTCCTGGTCGTTCTATTGGCCGTGCTGGTCACGGCCGTGGTGTCCGTTAACGGCCTTTGGATCGGTGAAAAGGGCGATGGCTGGAAGGGCACGGTACGCAGCGATGTAAAGGGATACTACGGCTACCTACAGTCGCTCTTCATCCGCAACGACCACGGCCATGAGCCCTACGTGTGGGAGTACGTGCGCTACACGGACGATGGACGCACCGTGAACAAGTACTTCTGCGGTACCAGCGTGATGATGGCGCCGTGGTTCGGCATCGGCCACGCCATTGCGCTCAGTGATCCCGAAGCCCCCAAGGACGGACTGAGCATCCATGAAATGCGGGCGCTGAGCATCGGGGCGTGGGTGTACCTGTTACTGGGATTGTTGGCGCTGCGCGCGCTGTTGCTCGGCATGGGGGTGCGGGAGGGAGCCGTGGCCTGGACGCTCGCGGCGATCGCCCTGGGAACGCAATTGATGCAATATGCCGCGCTCCAACCCGGCTGGTCACACATCCACACCTTCTGCGCAGTGAGCGTTTTCCTGCTGGTGATCCACCGGCTGCATCGCGACGCTTCGGTATGGCTGTGGGTCGCGGCCGCGGCATTGCTGGGACTGGTGGTACTGATCCGTCCGGTGAACGGGTTGGTGGTACTGGCCATTCCCGTGGTTGCAGGCCAGGACACCTGGGCCCTGCTACGCGGGCTGTTGCAACGCCCATGGGTGCTGATCGGCGCGGTGGTGATGGGCATGGCAGTGGTGGGTATTCAACCCCTGCTGTGGTACATGCAAACGGGCCGCTGGTTCGCTTATGGCTATCAGGGCGAAGGCTTCCATTGGGACAGGCCCGAGGTCTTCAAGGTCCTGTTCGGTTTCCGGCGCGGCCTGTTCCTGTGGGCACCGGTGCTATTACTGGCCTTGTTCGGTACGTTGCGGATGCTGCGCAAGGAACGCCCCCGTGGGCTGGGCATGCTCGTCTACTGGGCGGCGAACACCTACGTGATCAGCAGCTGGTGGATCTGGTACTACGGAAGCGGCTTCGGCAGCCGCGTGTTCGTGGACCACTATCCGGTGCTTGCCATACCCATGGCGCTGCTACTGAACGACCTGCGCGGACGTTGGTGGACACTGACCCGCACCTACATCGTAGCATGCATCGTACTGCTAGGTATACAGATGTGGCAGTACCACATGCACATCCTGCACCACGAGAGCATGGACCGTCGCAAATACGCCTTCACCTTCCTGCGGTCCGGCGAGGAGTACCGGCATCTGCTGGGTGGCAACTATCAATCCGCACCATACAATCCGAACGGCATGGAGGTGGTACTGGAGGAAAGCTGCGATCTGGAACGCGAATGCACGTGGTGGAAAGGCGGCCGCATCCAAGAGCGCCATGAGGCCTTCAGCGGGCGGAAGGTCTGTGTGTTCAACGACAGCACGGAGTACGGCATCACCTTCATTGCGGAGCCGGGAAGCCTCCCAACGGGACGAGCCCTCTTCCTGGAGGTGGGCCTGCAACGCTACGAAGCGAACGCCGGTGATTCCCGCACGCTGCTGGGTATCACCGAGGTGAAGCATGCAGACGGCAGCTCCGGGTACTACGAGCCCTTCCGGATCAACCCCATGCCTCCGGTACCCGGGCAGTGGGAGCAACTGGAATACCGCATACCGGTGCCACCGTTGGAAGAGGGCGATCGTCTGAGCTTCTACTTCTGGAACAAGGACCGCGATGCGCACGTGCTCATCGACGATGTGTTCATGCGGGTAAGCGCCGTGCGGCCGTACTGAGTGGGCGTTCCTCTTTGCGAACTTGGACCGCCTGAGCTGGAGCTATGGCGCTCAATTGCAACTACTGCCCGCCTTCGCTCACCTTCGGCGAGCTTCGGCATAGCTCGAGGCCTTTTCCCGTTGCCAGGATCACCTTGATGGTGGGCTGCGCCCACCGAAGTCCGCCAAGAAGATCCGCCTACGCAAAAAGCTTCGGCGGACGAAGGTGGGCCCAGCAGGATTTGAACCTGCGACCAAGGGATTATGAGTCCCCTGCTCTGACCGCTGAGCTATAGGCCCGTGATCCACCGCGCAGCACTGAAAAGTCCCGGCCCGGCGATCCGGCGGCAAAAGTATCCCGCAGTAACCTTGCCCAGCGCGAAAAATCAAGGGCGCGTGGAAGCGCTTGGTGAACATGTCCTTACGCATACCGGAACCAGAAGGCGGCCAACGACCTCGGAAGGGGCGGGCCGCAGTTGCTGGACAGGCACGCAAACGCACGCGGATCCGCTGGGGGCGCGTAGGCCTTGTGGGGGGCCTGTTGTTCACGGCCATTGTAGCCACCGTACGAAGCTGCGGGCCCGAGGAGGAAACACCCATGGTGGCTGCGGAACCCCCTGCTGAACAGGGCCCGGTCCTCAACTGCGCCACCTACCCGTACAAGCACTTCAGCAAGCGCCTGCGGGACAAACTGCCCGAATACAAGCACCTTTCCTTGAGCGCCGGTGTAGCACCGGTGGCCGACGAGAACACCCTGGAAAGGCTTGTCGCGCAGCGCGCCGTGGGCCTCGTTCGCGTGAATGCCACGGACGCGTTCTGGGTGGCGCCCATGACCCATGGCAGGCCCTACCTGACCCCCAGGGCACACGCCGTGCTTCGGTCCATCGCCGAGGACTTCCATGAGCGCATCCAGGGCACCGATGTGGCCAAGGCCCGGATCAAGGTCACCAGCCTGTTCCGTACACGGAAGGACCAGCGGGACCTGGGCCGCTCCAACGTGAACGCCACACGCGATGCCAGCGCACCGCATACCCATGGCACCTCCATGGACCTCTCCTACATGAAGTTCGTGGACAGTGACGGCGAGACCCTTGAACTGGCCGCCTGCCAGCAGGTGTTCCTGGCCGAAACGCTGGCCGAGGTGATCGATGAGCACAGGCGGAAGGACAACATGATCTTCGCCACACGCGAGGCCAAGCAGGCCTGCTACCACCTTTCCGTTTGCCGTTGAGCGATCTCGTGACATCCATGACAGGAACCTCCTCTTCCTTCGATACCCTGCTGCTCGACCTGGGCGGCGTTCTGTTCGATGTGGACTACACCGCATCGATGCGGGCGTTCCATGCGCTCGGTTTCGAGGACTTCGACAGCCTTTACAGCAAAGCGAAACAGGACCACCTGTTCGACGGGTTCGAGACCGGCGAACTATCACCGGAGACCTTCCGCCACCGCATCCGCACCCTGTTCCGGCCCGACATCACAGACCGCGAGATCGATGCCTGCTGGAACGCCATGCTGGGCACGCTGCCTCGCGAACGGATCGACCTGGTGATGCGCCTGAAAGAGCGTTACCAAGTGTTGCTGCTCAGTAATACCAACGCCATCCACGTGCCGGCCTTCGAGGCCATTCTGGCACGCGACCTCGGCATCACCGACTTCAAGGGATTGTTCCACGGCGCGTACTACAGCTGCGATATCGGGCTGCGGAAGCCGCATGCGGAGGCCTTCCACCATGTGCTGAAACAGCACCACGCGGACCCTGCGCGCACGCTCTTCATCGACGACAGCATCCAGCACGTGATCGGGGCACGCGAGGCGGGGCTACACGCCGAACACCTGGAGCTGGAGAGGGAGGATGTGATGGGAATGGTGAAGCGGCTGGGGCTGCTGTAGGCCCCTTCCCGTGCGCTCAATGTGGTTGTAGGCCATGCCCATGAGGACCATTTGAACGATGAGCGCATAGAGCAGAACCATTACGGCTATGGCTGCCTTCCGGAAGGTCGCTGTTCGCACACGGCAATCGGCAGGCGGCAACCATCCATGGAACGGTCTTCCCATGATGTTCGGTGCATCGATGCCGTTCACCTCGTAATGCTTCTTGACAAGCCAATTCCCCAATAACACCAGCGCCATGGCGAACAGGATCGGCCAAAGGGCCAATAGCGGATCCATTTTCAGCGCATGATGGATGAACTCGGCGCAGTGCTCCATGGCTTCAGTCGTAATGATAGCGACAGGAAAGCACGACCACCTTTCTGTCCTCGCGTCCGCCGCTCACCACGTACACCAATCGATGCTCACCATCGATCCGTCGCGACCAGCAACCTGCGAGCTGATGGCGCAGCGGCTCCGGCTTACCCAAGCCCTTGAAGGGGTCCCGACGGATATCGGCGATCAATTCGCGGATGCGGTCCGCCTTCTCCAGGTCGGCATCAAGCCAATAGTTGAAGTCCTCCCAGCCGTTCGCTGTGAACTCGATACGCATCCGTTTATGAGCGCTTGTTGAACTCCTTCGGCGCCACCACTTCGCCGCGCTTCAACTGCTCCATAGATTCCACCAGCCGCTCCCGGTTCTTCCGGGTTGAAAGCAGGTAATTGGTCTCCACCAAGGCGTTGTACTCCTTTAGCGGAAGGATAACAACAGAGTCGTTCTCGTCGGCGCTGCGCGAGACCACGATCACCTCGAACGACTTGGTGACACGGTCGAGGTAGGTCTTCAGCTTGTCGCGCAGGGTGGTGACAGGAATGGCGATCATAATGTTATTCTGTACGTGCAAACGTACAAATAAACGACTCGCAGGCCAAATCCCTGACGAGGTCCGCCAATCGTACTTCCCGGTCATTACTTCTTTGCCCGCCCTCGTCGCTTCCCTTTGGCCTTGGGCAACGGCAGCACCTCCGCCATGCTCAACAACAGCTCCGGCAGTTTGCGCTCACCGGTGATCAGGTCCTCGGGAACGAGGTAGTAGTCCTTGCTGCCGGGGTAGGCCGGAGCCAGTTCACAGCGCCCTTCCAACGCAGCGCTCTCGGGCATGATCTTCACGAAGAGCTGGTCGTCGCAAATGAAGGCCACGGGCTTGCCATCGGCATAAAGCGCGAACTCGCCGAACATGGCCTTGGTACTGAAACGATCGGCATGGCCCAGCGCTTCGAGGATGAAGGCCGCGGTCTCCTTGCGAGTTGCCATGGATCACCGGATCTCCTGGCACAGTTCCACCAGCACCCCACCGGCGCTCTTGGGGTGCACGAAACACACCAGCTTGTTGTCGGCTCCGCGCTTGGGCTCATCGTTCAGCAGGGTGAAGCCCTCGGCCCGCAGACGCGCCATCTCCGCACGGATATCGTCCACTTCATAGGCGATGTGATGGATGCCCTCACCGCGCTTCTCAATGGCCTTGGCAATGGGCCCGTCGGGCCGCGTGCTTTCCAGCAGTTCGATCTTGTTGGGACCCACTTGGAAGAACGAGGTGATCACCCCTTCGCTCTCCACGCTCTCGCGCTTGTAGCTCGGTGCGCCCAGCAGTTTTTGGTACAACTCCTCGGCAGCGTTCAGGTCCTTCACGGCGATGCCGATGTGCTCAATGCGGATCATGATGCGAAGTTCAGAAAAGAAGAAAGCCCCCCGGCCATGGGAGGCTTTCCTAGAAGGTGTTGCCGGATCAACGCTTGATGAACGTTTCGCCCATCTTGTTGTCGTAGTTCAGGTAGTAGAGGTCCTTTTTCAGCGTGCTGACATCCACGGAGGCCGCATAGCCCCGCTTCACGATGTTCCCGTACTGGTCGTAGATCTCATACAGCGTGCTGGCCGAGAACGTGATCACATCCTTGGGCTTGGCGGGGCCCCAGGTAACCGCAGCAACACTGCTGTCCGAGTATTTCACAGGCTCGCTGTACCGCGAACGTTTGGTCAGGTCGACCTGCTTCACACGGAAGGTGTTCTCGCCACTGTGGGGCGTCACCTTGAACGTATAGGTGTGCTCGCCGGGCTTGCCGTTGCCCATGACCTCACCCACCTTCACCCATTTGTTCCAGCGTTTCTGCTCCACGATATAGGGCAGTTCTCCGGTCTCGTTGGTGGTGGTCCACGTGTAGGTGCCATCGTTACCGATGGACTGTTTCACGATGTCGAAAGTGCTCTTGGGCTTCAGCACCTCCGGGTTGAGCACCACAGGCGTGCAGCCGTCCTTGTGTTTGATCTTCACCACAATGGCATCACCCACCTTGAGGCCGAAGTTGGCCAGGTCCACCTCGAACGCACTGGAGTTGATCTCGTCCGTGGCGATCTGCTCGTTCACCGTGATCTCGAACACGCAGAAACCCACACCGGCCTCGGAGAAGGGGTTCTGGATGAAGATGTTCTTGCCCTGGTACTGACCTTCGAGTACAATGACCCCGGCCAGGCTGCGCAGGGTGAGGAGGACGGCGATCGCGAGGGTAGTAAGACGCATGTCGGGGAGCTCTACAAGCGACAAGGATACGAATTCCGGGGGGCTTTTCCGAACCCGGTCCGGCGGCTTCTACGGAGTCCCATGCCCCCGGTTACAAAGGCGCTTAATGATCAAAGGCCTTCACGCCGGCCTCTAAGGATACCTCCAAGTGATTATCCGGCGGGGGAATGGGGCACGAATACTTGCCACCGTAGGCGCAATAGGGGTTGTAGGCCCGGTTGAAATCCAGCTCCACCGTGGCACCCAGCGGACCCGTGAACTCCAGGTAGCGGCCACCCCCATAAGTGGACGCCCCGTTGGTGAGGTCCGTAAAAGGGACGAACAGGTAATTCACGTACTCGGGCCGCTTGCTCAGTTCGATGTTGCGGTACACGGTGAGCTTCTCCTTGCGGCCCAAAAGGGTGAACGTGAGCACGCCCACTGGCTCATACATGGGCAGGCGATCGGTGGTGGTCTTCATGGCGAAGGGCTTCCCTTTCCGGGCCTTGAAGTTGGCTTGCACCCGGTAGCGCGGATCGGGGGCGAACCGCTCCAGCTCGGTAAAGGCCGGGCGGTCCTCGGGGCGAAGGGGGGTGTGGTCGGGATCGCGGTATTCGGCGTTGATGCGGTCCCAGTAGGCCTGCAGGCTATCGGCCCAGGCCTTGTCGATGGTCTGTGCCTTCGCCGTAAAGGCACAGAGGAACAACAGAACGGGGATCAGGTGGCGCATCACGCGGCTGCTTTCAACCGTACCGAACCGTTCATGCGGGCCACATCCGCCTCGGTGAAACGGGGGCCCATGGCATCCTGCATCACGAAGGTGCGGCCATCAACCGCGATCACCCGCACGAAGTGGATGTAAACCAGGTCCGAATCGGGGAACTGCGAGCGGTACACCATGTGCTCGGCGTCCTGCGCGATCAGGGTGTGTTTCTGCAGCATGTCGCGGTCCAGGTCGGCCTTCAGCCGTTGCAGGTCGCCGGGCTCTTCGGCAATGGTGAGGCCCACGTGCTCACCTACGCGCACTTCCAGCCAACCGAACTCTTCATTGAAGGCCACCTCCACACTGTCGGTACCGAGGGTGGCGGGATCGCCAAGGTCGAGCGAGAAGGGCATATCGTAGGGCGCGAGGTCCACAACGATCCCGGGTGCCGTGCTTTCCGTTGCTGTCGACTGGTCCGCAGCCTCGTGCTTGCCATCTCCGCAAGCGGCCAACGAAAGGCCCAAGAGGGCGATCAGGTAGTGCTTCATTGCCCCAAAACTAACCGACGGGCGGTCCCTTCCACCATCACACCTCATGGTCGAGGCACCATCAACCGCAGAACGGACCGCCGATCAGCCGCGATGATGCTCAACACATACAGGCCCGGGCCTTGGCCGGTGAGGTCGATGAACTCCACGGGTCCGCGATGGTCCCACACCACGCGCCCGTTCACGCCATGCACTGTGGCCATCTGCACTGAGGCAACAGGGCCTTGCAATTGGAAGCGACCGGCAACCGAGCTCGGCATTGCGCGGAACTCTTCAACAGCGGCCGCACCCGCAGGACCTTCCCCCAGGAACAGGCACGAACCGAACAGTGCGTTGTTGTTCACACCATAGCATTCCAACCAGATGCCCGTTTCCCAGAACGGGTTCACACTGCTCAGCACGTACACCGCATCGCCGATGCTCTCGATCCACTCCTGAAGGAAGGCCTGGTTGGGCGCGAACACCCAGCGGTCCCTGTACGTGCCGTCCATCAATTCCACCGAGTCCCTGGCGATCACTTCGGCCTGTACGGTGGGCTGCATCGGCAGCGTGTAGTGGTCGCCCACCTGCAGGTTGAAATCGTACAGGAGCACCGGAACTGAATCCAACTCCCACACCAGATCACCGAACGGCATGAACCACACGCGGCGATCCTCCTCGCGCATGGCGCCGTAGCCACCATATTCACCAATGACCCTGTAGGTCTCCCCGTTAATGACGGTATCCTCCCCGAACTCAAGAGGCACCAGACTGTGCTCATTGAACGGCGATACCACATGGTTCAGCCACCGGGCACCATCGATGACCATTGGGTCGTACGTCTGGGCGGCGACCAGCAAAGGAAGCAGGCCTGCAAGGAGGGCGCTGATCCAGTACATTGCATGAAGGTAAGGTTCACTCGCCAACGACCAGCCGCAGCCCTTCGCTGTGTGACGAGAACTCGGGCGCATACATGCACATGGCCGTGGTGATCCCGTTGCTGAACTCCCCGGCGTGCGTCACCTTCAGGTCGTACTCGAACACGTACGTTCCAGGGCCGATCCGATCGAAGAAGAAGTGCATGGCGGCATCGCGGATGCTGCGGTAGTAGCCAAGGCCTCCCTTCCATTCGTAGCCGCTGAGCGCGTCAACGGGTTCGAGGCCAGCGGCGCGCAGGTCCTTCAGGTGCACGAAGTCGAGCCAGCGGTCGGTGCGCAGTTCCACGCGGACAGTGAGCCGGTCGCCTGGCTTCAGTGCACGACCGTTGGTCAGCTCCATCAACCGTGTGCCCGCATCGGTCTGCTCGCGCAGCATCACGTTCCGCTTCAGGCTGAAGGGGGATCCATCCGCCGTACGGCGGACCTTATCCATCTGCTCAAAGTACTGCCAGTGCAGTGCGCCCCATTGAATGCCGTCCTCCTTGGTGGTCACGGTCACGCGGCCCATCGCCGGCTTCACCTCCGCACCCGTCCAGCTGTGCTCAAAATGGCCCGTGCCGGCCTCCTGCTTCGTGGGCCTCACCTCCTGATCACCCACACGGATCACCGGTACAGCCTTCGCTTCCAGCCAGTCATCGCCCACCAGCAGCAATGCATAGCAGGCATCGGCCGTGGCCTTGGTGGTCCCCCAGTCGGTGGTGCGTTTCAAGGTGAGCAGGTGCTGGCGCAGGGCGTTCACCTTCTGCTTGTCGCGCGCCACCAGATCAAAGGCTTCGATCATCAAGGCATGCGTCTCAGTGGGGAAATTGTTCCAGACGAAGCCGGCGCGGAAATCCCTCCAGTACATGCCGAGCTCCTCGCTGAACGTCGCTCGCTGGGAAAGCGATGTCACGATCAGGCCCGGAGCGGTCGCCCCATCCACCATGCGCTGCACCGCGATGGCGATCATCGCCTGTTCCTGCAGGCCGTAGCTGAGCCAGCTCCGTTGCGCGCGTTCGATGATGAACTGTGCAGCGCTCCCCCGTTTCAACTGCAGCACCTGCTGCGGGAAGTGGCTGCGTGCATAGAGGTAGTGGATGTCCTCGGCGGAAGGGTGCGGCAGACTGTCCGACGTGTTGCCACGCAGTCTGCGCTGGTGCTCACGGTCCACTTCCTGGTCCAGCCAGTCGATGGCCCGCTTGACCATGCCGTCCACCTCGGGGTCCTGCCCCGGACCGAGCGCACCCAACTGCTGCAGGTGCCCGAAGCCCGCCACGATGTGCTGCGTGATGTACCGCGAGGGCTGCATGCCGCTCCACCAGCCCCAGCCCCCTTGCGGCAACTGCTGCTCGGCCAACTTCTTCAAGGACGTGGCCTCCTCCCCGGACATGCGCTGTAGGTCGAAGAAGAGCGCGATGCGGCGCTTGCGGTCGCCCTCGTCCTTGGCGTTGAGCAGCCACGGCGTCTCTTCGAGGACGATGCCCTTGAGCTCGGGGTTCTTTTCGAGGTTGCTCAGGAAGGCGAACTCATTCTCAGCCTCATGCGAACTATGCGCGGTTTTACCCGCCCACGCATCGAACACCTGCTTCACCTGTGGGCGCTGCTGCACAATGTGCGTGGCCAGGCGGTTGGCGTAGTATCGGCTGAAGACCTGTTCCGCGCATTCGTGCGGGAACTCCATGAGGTAGGGCAGCGCCTGCACGGCATACCAGGCCGGGTTGGGCGTGTACTCCAGCTTCAGGCTGTGGTGCTCCAGCGTAGCGGAAGGCTCTGGGTCTTGCACCCGTCGTTGCGACCC
>JBKDXR010000035.1:0-9895 GCA_046306055.1 Flavobacteriales bacterium | reverse complement strand
CGCACGAGTTCATGGGGTAAAGGACTGGATTGACCACGTTGTGGTCGGACCAGGTTTAGCCGTGAAGTGGATCAAGCCCGGGTCCGCTGCGCGTCCCTGGGGCTTTTTCGTGTCCGTCCTCGCTCGAGCAAGCTCGGCTCGGCCGGCCACGAAAAAGCCCCGACCGCTCCGCGGTCAGGGCTTCATCATCACGTGCCCAGGACTGGACTCGAACCAGCACACCGGTTAAGGCACTACCCCCTCAAAGTAGCGTGTCTACCAATTTCACCACCTGGGCAGGTCACCGTCCTGAACGGGTCAGAGCGGTAAGGGGCGGCAAATATACATGCTGGCTTTTATTCGGTCGACTTGTTCCGTTGCATCAGGCGCTGGAGAAGCTCGGTCCGGACCGCGGCCAATTTTCTGGCGTGTTCCGGGTTCAATTCCGCGTCGGCTTCCTGGGCTTCCTCCCAGGCGTTCAGCGTTTCGGGATGCAGGCAAAGCAGTTGAAAGGCATGGTCGCTGGGCAATTCATGTCCGGTGTTCATCGGAACCCGCTGCCGCCCATGGTCCTGTTGGTCCTTGGTCTTCATGGCGCTGTGGTTGGTGATCATTGGCACTTGCTCCGAGCCGGATCGCGGAACCGGTACAAAGGTCCTTGCAGAACAACCCTTTCCCTAGGAATGGCCTGTCAACCTTTGTTATCACCTAAAAGGGTGATGCTTTCCACCGTTGAGTTGGACCATTGAACGCGAGCCGTGTCCAAGTGCTGTATGGATGGATGTCTGAGCGTTCAACGCGCTACTGTCCGAAGCAAGGCGCTACATCCCTGTCTTTGCCGGGTTCGAACAGCGGCTAGTACAATGGGGCGTAATGGATAGAGCTTGGATCGGCAAGAACGGATCGCCCCAGCAGCCTGATCACGAGGAATTCTCTCAAAAAGAAAAGCCCCTCGTCTCCGAGAGGCTTTTGTGATCCCGCTGGGGCTCGAACCCAGGACCCCAACATTAAAAGTGTTGTGCTCTACCAGCTGAGCTACAGGATCTTCCGCCTATTGCAAAACCCATAGGGTGTTGCAACGGGAGCGCAAAAGTAACGATCCATCAGTAATGCGCAAACGTGTGCACATTACTTCTTCTCGAGGATCGGGTGCCGCTCGAACGGAACGCTGCGGTCGAATAGGTAGCGGTAGGTGGCCAGCGTGCGGTAATTCGCGGCGCCCAGGTTTTCGCACACCTTGATCATCCGCGGATTGAAGTCGCCGATCCAGGTCAGGATGGTGTCCTTGTAAAGCTTCTTGTCCACGATGGTCTTCTCTCCGATCACGATCAATGCGCCCTCGATCCCTTTTCCCTGCCATTCCTTCGCCACGCCGAACACGATGCCGGTCATGGTCTTCACCGTGCCCCGCCATTTGTGATACAGGAACTTCAGCTTGCCGATCCAGTTCAGGTCACCGTTCACATAGCGGAAGATCTCGTTCAGCTCCGGCAGGCTGATGTACATGGCAATGGGGCGTTCGTCGTACCGGATGAAGATGAGCAACCGCGGGTCCATCACGGGCTTCATGGCCTTCACGATCTTCAGTGCTGTGGCCAGCTCCATGGGTTTGTGGTTCTCGTGGTCCACCCAGGCATCGTTGTAGACGGTACAGAAGTCCTCTGCGATCTGCTGCACACTTCGGCCCACGGAGTCGTGCATGCGGATGCGTGGGTCATCCGCAAGCTGCTTGTACTTGCGGTGGAAAATGGCTTGGGCCGGAACTTCCGCCGATCGTTTGAAGAACAACTGGTTGAAGTAGACCTGGAATCCGTAGTTCTCCAGTAGTTGCTTGTAGTAGGGTGGATTGTAGTTGGTGCCGTAGATGGGCGCGTCGGTGAAATTCTCGATCAGCAGCCCCCAGAACATGTTGCGGTCGCCGAGGTTGATGGGGCCGTCCATGGCCTGCATGCCTTTGCCTTTCAACCACTCGCGTGCAGCGTCCAGAAGCATGTTCGCTGCCTGTTGGTCATCCATGCACTCGAAGAATCCCATGCCACCCGTTGGCTGCTTCTCCGTGTAGGCGGTCTTTGGATTGACGAAAGCTGCGATCCGGCCGATACAGCCGCCTTGCGCTCCATACAACACCCAGCGCGCCGCTTCGCCTTCCTTCAAGAGCTTGTTCCTTTCCGGGTCGAAGACCTTTTCCACGTCCTGCTTCAGGTGCGGTATCCAGTTGGGGTCGGTGCTGTAGATGCTCCATGGCAGCCGCATCCAATCGTTCAGGGTGCGGGCATCGGTCACGGTCCTCAGTTCCATGGGTCGGGTCTTGCGTGGCGAAGGTCGTGATCTTCGGCAGCGTGTCTGCACCATCTTCGCATCGCGTTTCCACGCCTACCTCCTTCGTTACCCACCATGCATGTAGCGCTCATCGGTTTCATGTGCTCAGGGAAGAGCACCGTAGGGCGGTCGCTGGCCGCGTTATTGGGCGTGCCGTTCGTCGATATCGATCGAGTGGTGGAGCAGCGTGTAGGACCATTGGTGCCGTTCTTCCAACAGCATGGTGAGGAAGCGTTCCGTGAGCAGGAGCATCAGGTATTGATCGACGTCTTACAGGGACCGCCGTCCGTGATCGCCACAGGCGGTGGTACACCCTGCCTGTTCGACAATATGGAGCGCATGAAGCAGGCGGGCACCGTGGTCTGGTTGGATGTTCCGCTGGATGCATTGATGCCCCGTATCGAACGCTCCGGCGGCGACCGTCCCTTGTTGTTCGGGTTGAAAGGGGAGGCCCTGCGTGCGCGCGTAGAGGAATTGCTGGCGCCTCGCGAACCGGTCTATGCCCAGGCGGATATCATCGTGCAGGCCGCAGCACCGCCTCAGGTGGTGGCAGAGCGCATCGCCCAGGCCCTTCTGTTGCCTCAGTCCAGGTAAACGGTGTCCTTGCGACCCAGTTCCACGCTGATGTGCTCTTGCGTGGTGGTGCTCAATGTCAGGCCAACGATATCCGCGCGAATGGGGTAGGAGCGGTGGCGCCGGTCCACCAGGACCACCGTGGTAAGCCGCTTCAAGGGCACGGTCACCAGGTGGGCGGCGGCATACATCAGCGTGCGGCCGCTCATGAGCACATCGTCCACCAGCACCACGGTACGCCCGCGCAACGAGGCCAGTTCGGTGCTGAGCTTCACTGGGGCTTCCAAGGGCTTGTCCTTGTCCAGGGCCAGTTCCACCAGTTCCACCTCAAAGGAGGCCATGGCCGAAAGCAGCCCCTGTAACCGCTTGGCCAAGGCCATGCCGCGAGGTGCCACACCCACCACAACAATGCTCTTTTCGCTGTAGTTCTCTTCGTGCAACTGGTGGGCAATGCGCTGCAGCTTTCGCTGAACATGCTCGTGGTCCAGTACGATCGTGCGCTCGCTCATGGTCAGGACGAAAGTAATGGATGCCCGTTACTGCACCATGATGCGTCCGCTCCGCACCCGTCCATCGGTTCCTTGGACCCGCCAGAGCAAGGGTCCGACATACTGCGATGGCAGCGCCACCTGCTGCTGTTCGTGCGCGAGCTCATGTCGCCCGATCGTGCGGCCAGTGGCATCGCTCAGGGTCAGGGTTCCGGACTGGGTACCTCCCTCCAGATGCAGGTACCCGGCATTCGCGAATACGTGAAGACCCCGCGCATCCGGTGTGTTCGCCACGCCCGTGTTCACCAGGTCAAGGGTGTATTCAGTGCTGTCCGACCGTCCGCACTCATCCGTTACGAGCAGGGAGATGGTGTAGAGGCCAGGGCCGACATAGGTGTGCAACGGGTCGGCATCGGTGCTGGTGGTGCCGTCGCCCAGGTCCCAGAGCTGTGTGGCGCCACCCACCGTGTTGTTCGCGAACTGTACCGTGGTCCCGGTGGTCAGGGTCCAATCCCCATCGGCCACAGGGTCGTTCACGCCGATGTTCCAGGGCAGTGCGGTGTTCGCAACAACGGTGCTGGCCATGGTGCGCACGGCGAGGGCTTGTTCTGCGGTGATGCCTGCGGGTACCATGGTGGCCTCCACGCAGGAGCGGCGGAACAGCGTGCTGGCCAGTGTGGTGGCTGCGATGTAGCTGCCCAGTACGTTCGGATGGCTTCCATCGGTGTATAGCCCGGTGGTCGGGAAGTCGTTCCGGTGCACGCGCCATACTTCGCCTGCTGGCGCGCACCATGCGTTGTTCTGTGCGGCCATTTCCACGTAGCTCTCATACAGGCGCTGTTGCATGCCTTCATAAGTGCAGAGCGGCGGATAGTTGGGGCAATTGGCCGCATCGCCGTTCTCGCGGCCCCAGGTCATCAGGTACACCACCTCGGTGCAGGGGTTCGCGGCCCTTACCTGTTGTGCCAGTTGGGTGGCATAGGGGTACACCTCCACAGCCACCTGAGTTGGAGGGAAGGCAGGCCGTTGACTTTGCTCCTGGAACACCACGAAGTCCCAATCCCCTTGGGCAATGGCGGTCTGTGTGGCGGCGTAGGTGGTATGCCCTTGGAAGGTGTATCCGCCCGGTGCCACCATACCGGTCTGCACGGTCTCGCCCATGCTGGCGGCCAACTGGGTGAACATGCCAGGCAGGTCGTTCGAATACGTGTAGCTATTGCCTATGAAGAGCACACGGGTGGTCTGGGCATGGGTCACCAAGGACCAGCAGCCCAACAGGAAAGCAAGGGTTCGCATTAATGGGATGACTTGGAATAGCTCTTTACGTTGCCTGGCCTGCCCAGGTATTCGCTCTCGGTAAGACGTGTGCCGGTGTATTTGAACACGTGGTCCAGCAGTTCGAGCAGCTCGGGGCTCAGGCGTTTGAACCGGATGCACGACCGGCCGGTATCGTACAACTTCAGTTCGTTCTTGAAGGCCACAAGCAGGTCGTAGGGCATGATGTAAACGGCCATGAAGCTCTTCTGGCTGGCCAGGGCCGCCAAGGCATGGCCATCGAGGTGGAAGGTGGGCATGCCATAGGCCATGTCCTCTTTCAGCGCAGGCCATATCCGCAGCAGCGTGGTGCGGATGGCGTCCAAGGCCATGCGCCGATCATCCGGCAGTTGGGCCAGGTAGTCAGGCACCGTCGCGGCTTCGATCTTCAAGGCGTGTGGCATTGGGCTCCGTGAAGTTCGGTAAAAATGGGCCAACGCCTACCCTTGGTCGAGTTCCAACTTGCTGATCCGGTCCAAACGCACCTCCGCGCCATGGTCCAGTCGCAGCCACTCGCCCTTTTCGCGATGGAACAGGTCCACAATGCGCCCGCTCAGCGATCGCCCGTCCGTGAGCTTCAGGACTACCAGCTTGTTCAGCGTGGCGGCCGCTTCGTAACGGTCGTACAGATCGCAGTCTATGGGCGTGTAGGCGGCCTCCTTTTCCGCAACAAGCCACAGTTCGCGCCCTGCCCGCGGGGAGATGGAGTTGTGGCACGCTTCCATGGAAACCCGCGTGAAGTGCTTGCTGAACAGTGGCAGGTAGTCCGCCCTGAACCCTCCGAAGGGCGGACGGTCGTTGTTGAGCGTATCGTTGAAGAGCACGCCCACGAGCTTGCCGCCGGGCCTGTCCGCTGTGGCAGGCTGCAGCAGGGTATGCATGTGGGCGACGTACCGTTCTCGCAACGTGGGATCGAGGGCGCAGAAGAAGGTCTGCTCCAGGATCCGGTCATATTGGCCTTCGTGCTCGAAGAAGTCCCCCACGATCAAATGGTCTTTCGGGAAGTCCGGACATCGGGAGAGGAGGTCCTTGAACGGTGCATCCGTCAGGTCGATCACGAACATATTATGGAAGCCTTGGCGATGCGCGTACTCCGCCTCCCATGCCCGCCCACCACCGGGTATCAGGATCTTCAGGTCCTTGTCGGTGAGCTGGTCGAGGTATTCCTTCAGTGGGGTGGAGGGCCCACCAAGGTCCCAGCCGGTCTCGCCGTTGTGGTAGCGGCCTTCCCAGAAGGTGCGATCGAGGTTCATGGGGTGAAGTTGCTGTGGGTAAAAGTGAACCGTGAATGGACGGGGATGAACGTGAATGAATGCTGTTCGGGTAATGGTCGTCGTAGCACGAATGAAGGCGCAGTTACCGTTGGTCCTTCCGTAGCCAGACATGCCTCCATTCCAGCCGAGGACGCTTGAAGTTGATGATAAGGCCGACTTCAAGACCGGTTATCCGCAGATAGTTCAGCATTCGCCCGACCTCTACGTCACCAATGCGTTCGATCGTCTTTGTGTCTACGACCACCGAACGTTCCACAACAAGGTCCGGCACGTACTCACCTATGAGTTCAGATCGGTAATAGATCGAAAAGCGTGGTTGTTGTTGGAAGTAGATGCCAGAGGCCTTCATCTCGATACATAAGGCATTCTCATATGGCTTTTCATGCAGCCCATGTCCCAGAACATTCATGACCCGCATGGCGCAACCAACAATAGGCCTGGTCACTTCGTGGTCGTCCGAATTCAAGTTGGTCATGGCGCTATCATCTGAGATGTGAACATAATTCCACGCGACGATCACCAAAGTACCATCGAAGAAAGGATCTATTCCCGTTCATCCCTGTCCATTCCCGGTTGGCATTTCACCGCTTTGCCAGCCGCATAGCGTTCTCGGGGTAGAGGGAACCGTGAATGAACGCGGATAGACGGGAATGAAGCATTCAGGCATTTCAATTTTCGTTCATCCCTGTCCATTCCCGGTTGGATCCTCACCGCTTCACCAACCGCACCACGTTCTCCACGTGGTAGGTATGCGGGAACATGTCGATGGGCTGCACGAAGTCGATGCGGTAGCGTTCGTTGAGGATGGCCAGGTCGCGGGCCTGCGTAGCGGGATTGCAGCTCACGTAAACGATGCGCGGCGGGGCCAGTTCCAGCAGATGGCGTGTTACGGGTTCGTCCATGCCGGCGCGGGGCGGGTCGGTCACCACCACATCGGGCCTGCCGTGCTGTGCCACGAAAGCAGGGTCCAGTACTTTTTTCATGTCGCCTGCCGCAAAGCTCACATTGGTGATGCCGTTGAATTCGGCGTTCACGCGGGCATCGGCCACGCTTTCGGGCACCAGTTCCACACCGGCCACATGCTTCGCTTTCGCCGCGAGGTAGAGGGTGATGCTGCCCGCCCCGCAGTACAGGTCATACACGTTCTCCTCGCCCGTAAGCCCGGCCAGGTCGCGCGTCAAGCGGTACATGGCGATGGTCTGCTGGGGATTGGTCTGGAAGAAGGTCTTCGGCCCGATGCGGAACTTCAACGGCCGTCCGCCCGGACCGTCCGGCAGTTCCTCCACGATGTGGTCGCGGCCATGGAACACACGGATATCAAGGTCATAGATGGTGTCGTTCTTCTTGGGGTTCACCGTCCACATCAGGCTCGTCAGTCCGGGGAAGGCCTTCAGCACAGCGCCCAGCAACCGTTCACGTGCTTCCACATCCTCGTGGCCCACGGCCAGTAGCACCATGCATTCGCCCGTGGTGGTGGTGCGGATCAGCAAGGTGCGCAGGAAGCCTTCGTGGGCCCGTACATCATAGAAACCAAGCCCCTGCTTTCGCGCATGTTCCCGAATGAAGTTGCGGATGCTGTTGCTCGGCTCGGGCTGCAGGTGGCATTCGCTGATGTCCAGTACCCGGTCGAAACGCATGGGGATGTGGAACCCCAGGGCGTTGCGGTCCGTGATGCCACGTTCGCTCTCCGGGGCACTGGCATCCAGCTCCTCACGTGTGAACCAGCGGCTGTTGCTGAAGGTGAACTCCAGCTTGTTGCGGTAGTGCGTTAGGCCGGCGCTGGGCATGATCGGGGTCACCGCCGGAAGTTGCAGCCCACCGAGCCGTTCCAGGTTGTCAATGACCTGCTGCTGCTTGTACTCGAGCTGCTTGGGGTAGGCGAGGTCCTGCCATTTGCAGCCGCCACAGGTGCCGAAGTGCTTGCAGAAGGCGGGAATTCGGTCCGGCGAAGGAGCGACGATGCGTGTGGTGATCGCCTCGGCGTAGTTGCTCTTTTTCTTGGTCACGCGCACATCCACCACATCGCCCGGCACAGCGCCGGTCACAAAGACCACCATGCCTTCGTGCTTGGCAATGGACTTGCCCTGCGCACCCGCGCTTTCGATGGTGAGGTTCTCGAGGAAGAGGGGTTCCTTGTGCTTGGTGCGGCGCATGGGGGCGTGGCGTTGCTCGTTGTTTTGATGATCGCTACCGAACATCGGACAACGATGTTTCACCGGACGGCAAAGATGCAGCAGCTTGATGGAGTTGGCCATGATACTTATCTTTGACGTTAGTATCGTTACGCAAACGTATGATCATCTCCTTTGGCACCAAGGACACTGAGCGGATCTGGGCAGGTGAGCATGTGAAACGAATTCCTGGTCCGATACAGGAAATGGCACGAAGGAAGCTGAGGATGTTGAACAACTCCCATTCGGTCATTGACCTGAGAGTAACTCCTGCCAATCGCTTGGAGAAGCTCAAAGGCGACTTGGCCGATCACTGGAGCATCCGGATCAATGACCAATGGCGGGTGATCTTCCAATGGAAGGACGGCCATGCCTCGAACGTTGAGATCATCGACTACCACTGACATGAAGAAGCTTCCGAACATCCACCCCGGAGAGGTGCTCCAAGAGGAGTTCCTGGTGCCCTTGGAGATAACGGCCTACCGGTTGGCGAAGGACATTGGTATTCCGCAGACCCGGGTTTCTCAGATCGTGAAAGGTGAGCGGCGCATCACAGCGGATACCGCCCTGCGCCTTTCACGCTACTTCGGCAACTCCCCGCGCTTCTGGCTCGGCCTGCAGAACGACTTCGACCTGGAGGAGGAGGTCAGGACCAAGGGAAGGGAGTTCGATGGAATAGGAAGAGCGGGGAGGGATGCGGCGTGAACGGTCAACCATCTGTGTTTAAACCATTTCCTCGAACACGAACGGCTAGTTTTGCCGGCTTATCAGCGTCAGCATGCAAGTAACCCCATCCCGCTATAGCAAGACCCAACAGGCCATTGAGCTCGAAGAACACTTCGGGGCGCACAATTACCATCCGCTGCCGGTGGTGCTGGACAGTGGCAAGGGCGTGTTCGTGTGGGACGTGGAGGGCAAGCGCTACTACGATTTCCTCAGCGCCTACAGCGCCGTGAACCAGGGCCACTGCCACCCGCGACTGGTGCAGGTGATGCAGGAGCAGGCCACGCGCATGACGCTCACCAGCCGTGCTTTCTACAACAGTGTGCTCGGGGAGTATGCCCGCACCGTGTGTACTCTCTTCGGCTACGACCGCATGCTGCCCATGAACACGGGCGCCGAGGCCGTGGAGACCGCCATCAAGATGGCGCGTAAGTGGGGCTACGAGCAGAAGGGCATCCCGGCAGGCCAGGCCAAGATCATTGTGTGCGAGGGCAACTTCCATGGCCGCACCATCACCATCGTGAGCATGAGCACCGACCCCGACAGCCAGGGTGGCTTCGGGCCCTTTACGCCCGGCTTCGAGGTGATCCCCTACGACGATATCCCGGCGCTGGAAAAGGCACTGCAGGACCCGAACGTCTGCGCCTTCCTGGTGGAGCCCATCCAGGGGGAGAAGGGCGTGTACGTGCCGGCCGATGACTACATCCCCCGCGCCATCGCCGCCTGCAAGGCCCGGAACGTGCTCTTCATCGCGGACGAGATCCAGACCGGTATCGCGCGCACCGGCCGTCTGCTCGCCTCCTGCCACAACAACGGCTGCCACTGCACCAAGGGCCTCTGCGAAGCACGCGAAGGGGTTCAGCGCCCCGATGTGGTGATCCTCGCCAAGGCCCTAAGCGGCGGCATGTATCCCGTGAGCGCCGTGCTGGCCAGCGATGCGGTGATGAACGTCTTCACCCCCGGCACCCACGGCAGCACCTACGGCGGCAACCCCATGGGCGCGCGGCTCGCCATCGAGGCGCTGGGCATCGTGCAGGACGAGGACCTGTGCGGC
>JBKDXR010000034.1:0-19111 GCA_046306055.1 Flavobacteriales bacterium | reverse complement strand
CCTGTACTTGGCCAGCAACGCACCGAGTTTTTCGCGGGATGCGCTGGGACGTTTGGAGACGAACGTAGCGCTTAGCGGCCACGACAGGTTCCGGCTCTATGAGAGCATTGAGCAACGCCGTGTTCTCAGTGAGATCGCGCTGATCGTCCTGGAGAAACAGAGGGTCGCGACGGAACAGATGATCGCTCGGTTGGACCAGGCGATCCGATCCTGATCGATCACCCCAACAGCTCCGCGGCCTTCTTCAGTGCATCGGCCATGCCACCCGGCTCCTTGCCGCCCGCCGTGGCGAAGTCGGGCTGGCCTCCGCCGCCGCCCTTGATCAACGGACCGATCTGCTTGATGATGTCTACCGCCTTGAGGCCCGTGGCTTCGAGGGCCTGCTTGCCGAGCGACACCGCGAGGAGGGGCTTGCCATCGATAACGGAACCGGCCACGAAGGCAAGGTCAGCGTGCTGCTCGCGCAGGGTGAAGCCGAGGTCCTTCAGGCCCTGGGCATCTAGGTCGAGCTGTTCCACCAGCACCTTCACCCCCTTGCTGTTGGCCGTGGCTTTGGCGGGGATGGAGGCGGCGTAGCGCTTCACCTTCTCGCGCGCGGCCTTCTCCAATTCCTTGGTGAGGCTGGCGTTCTGCTCGGCGAGCTTCTGCACCGCGGCCACCACATCGGCGGGGCGCTTCAGCAACTCCTCGATGGCCTCCAGCTTCGCGAGCTTCTCGTTGATCATGCGCTCGGCCTCCACGCTGGTGATGGCCTCGATGCGGCGGATACCCGCGGCCAGCGCGCTCTCGCTCACGATGCGGAAGGGACCGATGACCCCGGTGCGCGGCACATGCGTTCCGCCGCAGAGCTCAATGCTGGCACCGAACTTCACCACACGCACGTTGTCGCCGTACTTCTCGCCGAAGAGCGCCATGGCGCCCATAGCCTTCGCCTCGGCGATGGGCACGTTGCGCTTGTCCTCGAACACGATGTCGTCGGTGATCATGGCGTTCACCTCGCGCTCGATGGTCGCGAGCTCCTCGGGCGTCACCTTGGCGAAGTGGCTGATGTCGAAGCGCAGGCGGTCCGGTGCCACCAGCGAGCCCTTCTGCTCCACGTGCGTGCCCAGGTGCTTGCGCAGGGCGTGGTGCAGTAGGTGCGTGGCCGTGTGGTTGCGTGCGGTGAGGCCGCGGCGCTGGGTGTTCACCTGCGCGGTGAGCGGCTTGCTCACATCCTTGGGCAGTTCCTTGGTGAAGTGGACGATCAGCTGGTTCTCGCGCTTGGTGTCGATCACCTCCACTTGATCGGCGCCTTGGACCAACCAGCCCTGGTCGCCTACCTGGCCGCCGCCTTCCGCATAGAATGGCGTGCGGTCGAGCACGAGCTGGAACTGGTCGCCGCCCTTACCGCTCACCTTGCGATAGCGCAGGATGCGTGCTTCCGTGCTTAGTTCGTCGTAGCCGATGAAGGACGTCTCGCCCTTGCCGAGCTCCACCCAATCGCCGGTGGTGACGGCCGTGGCGGCGCGGCTGCGTTCCTTCTGCTTCTGCAGTTCGGCCTCGAAGCCCTTCATGTCCACGCTCATCCCCTGCTCGCGCGCCATGAGCTGCGTGAGATCGATGGGGAAGCCGTAGGTGTCGAAGAGCTCAAAGGCGCGATCGCCAGCCAGCGTTCCCTTGGATTCGGCAAGGGCCTGCTCCAGGCGCTTGGTGCCTTGCTCCAACGTGCGCAGGAAGGCTTTCTCCTCCTCGAGCATCACGTTCTTCACGATGTCGTGCTGCTTCTTCAGTTCGGGGAACTGTTCGCCCATCTGGTCGACCAGCACGGGCACCAGGCTGTGCATGAAGGGCTCGCTGAAACCGAGGAAGCTGTAGCCGTATCGAACGGCGCGACGCAGGATCCGGCGGATCACATAGCCCGCGCCGGTGTTGCTGGGCAGCTGCCCATCGGCGATGGCGAAGCTGATGGCGCGCAGGTGGTCGGCGATCACGCGCATGGCGATGTCGGCCTTCTCTTCTGCACCATATTGTTTCCCGGACTGCATCGCCAAGGACTGGATCAGCGGCTGGAACACGTCGGTGTCGTAGTTGCTGCGCTTGCCTTGCAGCACCATGCACAGGCGCTCGAAGCCCATGCCGGTGTCCACGTGCTGGGCGGGCAGCGTCACGAGCGAGCCATCGGCCTTGCGCTCGAACTGCATGAACACATTGTTCCAGATCTCGATCACCTGCGGGTGGTCGTTGTTCACCAGCTCGCGGCCGGGCTTCTGTGCCTTCTCCTCCGCAGTGCGCACGTCCACGTGGATCTCGGTGCACGGTCCGCAGGGGCCGGTATCGCCCATCTCCCAGAAGTTGTCCTTGCGGCTGAAGGGCAGGATGCGCTCCGCAGGCATGTACTGCATCCACAGCTGGCGGGTCTCCTCATCAGCAGGCAGGCCATCCTTCTCGTCCCCGCCGAAGTAGGTCACGTAGATATTGGCTGTGTCGATCCTGTACTCGTCCACCAACAGTTCCCACGCCCACTGGATGGCCTCCTTCTTGAAGTAGTCCCCGAAGCTCCAGTTGCCGAGCATCTCGAACATGGTGTGGTGGTAGGTGTCGATGCCCACCTCCTCCAGGTCATTGTGCTTGCCCGAGACGCGCAGGCACTTCTGCGTGTCTGCGATCCGCTTGTGTTTCGCCTCGCGGTTCCCCAGAAAGAGGTCCTTGAACTGGTTCATGCCCGCGTTGGTGAACATGAGCGTGGGATCGTCCTTGATCACCATGGGTGCGCTGGGCACGATCTGGTGGCCGCGCTGGGCGAAATGGTCGAGGAACTTCTGGCGGATCTGCTGCGAGGTGAGCATGGTACGGGGGAATGCGGCCGCAAAGGTGGCGATACCGGTGGTTCCGTGGAAGGGTTTGGAGCACCGTGACTTAGGGAACTTTAACGCCCCCACTGGCGGCAGGGGGACCGTAGCCCCACACGGGGTGGTTACATTCGCCTTTCGCACCCCCGGAAGGCCCATGCCCGAGCACAAGTACCGCTTCAACCCGCAAACGCTCAATTTCGAGCGGATCAGGCTGTCGGCCTGGCAGCGCACAAGGCGGCTGGGCCTGATGCTGATGCCCGGTCTGGTGGTGGGCCTGTTGGGCATCTTCCTGGTATACCAGTTCGTTGACAGCCCCAAGGAGGCCCTGCTCCGGCGCGAGAACAAGCAGCTGCTCGTGCAGTACGAGCTGTTGAACAAGCGCCTGGCAGAACTGGACCGCGTGATGACCGATGTGCGCCGCCGCGATGACAACATCTACCGCGTGATCTTCGAGGCCGACCCAGTGCCAGAAAGCATGCGGCGTGCGGGTGTTGGTGGCATCAACCGCTACAAGGACCTGGACGGTTTCGCCAGCAGCGACCTGGTGATCGATACACGCAAGCGCCTGGACCAAATGAGCCGACAACTGGTGGTGCAGTCGCGCTCGCTGGACGAAGTGGCCGCGCTGGTGCTGCGCAAGCAGGAAATGCTGGCCAGCATCCCCGCCATACAGCCCATCCCCAACGAGGACCTTACCCAGACAGCGGGCGGTTACGGCATGCGTATCCACCCGATCCACAAGATCCCCAAGTTCCATGCGGGCATGGACTTCACGGCCAAGCAGGGCACGCCGATCTATGCCACGGGTGATGGGCGCGTGACCTTCGCCGACTATGCCACCAACGGCTACGGCCGGCACGTGGTGATCGACCATGGCTTCGGCTACGGCACACTGTACGCCCACCTCAGCGAACTGAAGGTGCGCAATGGCCAGAAGGTGAAACGCGGCGACGTGATCGGGCTGGTGGGCAACACGGGCCTCAGTGCGGGGCCGCACCTGCATTACGAGGTGCACAAGAACGGGCAGCCCGTGGACCCGGCCAACTACTACTTCAACGACCTGACGCCCGAGGAGTACGCCCGAATGCTGGAGCTTTCGCGCAACGCCGGACAATCGCTCGATTGATCGGATACATTTGGGGCGCACATGCCTTACAAGGAAAAGACCGTCGAGAAGCTCTTCTGGTCCATCGGCGAAGTGGCCGAGGAACTGGGGGTGAACACCTCGTTGATCCGCTATTGGGAGAAGGAGTTCGGCCATGTGCTGCGCCCACGCCGCAACAGCAAGGGCGACCGGCTGTACACCACGAAGGAGATCGAACAGCTGCGTCGCATCCAGGAATTGGTGAAGGGACAGGGTTTCACCTTGAACGGCGCGAAGGAACGCCTGCGCTCAGGCGCCGAAGAGCAGCGCCCCGCGGACCGCATCGCCGATGTGCGCGACCGGTTGATGGGTATCCGCCAAAGCCTGTTGGAACTGCGCGAACGGTGCTGATCGCTCAGCAGTAGCGGGCCTGTCGCAGGTAGTTGCCCACGTAGTCGGCCACCCCCTCCTCCAGCGTGTGGAACGGCTTTTCGTAGCCGATGCCCTTCAACTTGCTCATGTCGGCCTCGGTGAAGTACTGGTACTTGTCGCGGATGTCGGCCGGCGTATCCACGAAGGAGATGTGCTCCTCCTTCCCCATTGCCTTGAAGGTGGCGCGCACCAGATCGAGGAAGGTGCGTGCCTTGCCGCTGCCCAGATTGTAAATGCCGCTGTTCCTCCGGTGCTCCATCAGGAACAGGCACACGTTGCACACGTCCTTCACGTACACGAAATCGCGCAGTTGCTCCCCATCCTTGTAATCGGGCCGGTGGCTGCGGAAGAGCTTCATGCCCCCGGTGGCATTGATCTGGTTGAACGCGTGGAACACCACACTGGCCATGCGCCCTTTGTGGTACTCGTTGGGGCCGTAAACATTGAAGAACTTGAGGCCGGCCCAGAAGAAGGGTTTCCGTTCCTGAGCGAGCGCCCACTTGTCGAAGTCGTTCTTGCTGTCGCCGTAAGGATTGAGAGGTTTCAGCTTGTAAGGCAACGTATCGTCCTTGTCGCTGTAACCCAGTTCACCACTGCCATAAGTGGCCGCACTGCTGGCGTACACCAGCGGGATGCCGTACTTCACGCAGGCCTCCCACATGCGCTGGCTGTAGTGCAGGTTCAGCTCGTCGAAGATGGCCGTGTTGAACTCGGTGGTATCGGTGCGTGCGCCCAGGTGGAAGATGAACTGCACCAGCTTCTCATTGGCATCCAGCCAGGTGAAGAACTCGGTGCGGTCCACCCTGGCCGTGAGCTGCTTGCCGTGCAGGTTGGGAGCCTTGTCGGCCCGGGAGAAGTCGTCCACGGCCACAATGTCCTGCCAACCCTGGCGCAACAGTTCGCCCACCAAGGCACTGCCGATGAAGCCTGCGGCTCCGGTCACTACGATCATAGGTCAAAAGTAGCAGCGAGTTGGAAAGCGGCGAGCGGCAAGTCCTGAGTGCGGTCCACACGAACATTGCGTCACTTCAGGAGGAGCTTCTCGGGATGTTCGATGAGGGCGTTCAACATGAAGCCGACCTCTTCACTGAGCCTGACCAAGGGTGTCACCTCCTCGACGGTCGCGTATCCACAAGCCACTGCCATATCCAAATGGACCTGGGTTTCTGTGTTCTCGGGATCGGAGTCAGTGAGTTTCGCGACCAAATGGGCTTTGTAACGTCTACGACGATACGCTTCGCCGAAATTGGCACAAACCGACCTTGAACTGTTCCTGACCTGCGAGGTCAGTCCGAACTGCTCTTCCTTCGGGAAGCGCTTCGTGAGGTGGAAGATCCGAACGGCCATTTCGAAAGCCTTCTGGTAAACGATCATGTCTCGAAAACCTGCCATGGGTCCATGTATTGTTTCCTCGAAAGATCGTCGATCCAAGTGATCAGATCCGTACCCTTACTACTGAGCCGTCCCGCACACTCATTCGGTCCATCGTGACCAATTGACCGATGTCCCGACCCTGAACGGATCCAACTCGCCGCTCGCCCACTGGCCGCTTCCAAACTCCTGCACGACCCTACCTTTGCCCCGCATGCCGATCGTACACATCACACGCCGCGAGCGTTTCAGCGCCGCCCACAAACTGAGCCGCCCCGACTGGAGCCTGGAGAAGAACTATGCCACCTTCGGCAAGTGCTCCAACCCCAACTGGCACGGCCACAACTACGTGCTGTGGGTCACCGTTTCCGGAGAGCCCAGCACCGAGACCAGTTTCGTCACCGACCTCAGCGAACTCAGCCGCCTGATCAAGGAGCATGTGCTGGACCACTTGGACCATAAGAACATCGACCTCGACGTGCCCTTCATGAAAGGCCGGTACAGCAGCACCGAGAACCTGGCCGTGGCCATTTGGGAACAACTGGAAGGGCCTGTAAAGGCCTTGGGCGTTAAGCTGCGGACCGTGAAGGTGGAGGAGACGGAGAACAACTACGTGGAGTACCATGGCGAGCGGTGAGCATGAACCCATCGGCGAGGGCTACGAGCGGATCGACCAGTACGACCCGAAGCTCATTGAGCGGATCAGTGGGCACTATGGCCACATCCTGAAGGCCATCGGCGAGGACCCGGAACGCGAAGGGCTGAAGAAGACCCCCGAGCGTGTGGCCAAGGCCCTGCAATACCTCACGCATGGCTACGACCTGGACCCGGCGGGCATCCTGCGCAGTGCCATGTTCACCGAGGACTACAGCCAGATGGTGCTGGTGAAGGACATCGAGGTGTACAGCATGTGCGAGCACCACATGTTGCCCTTCTTCGGCAAGGCGCATGTGGCCTACATCCCAAAGGGCTGCATCGTGGGACTGAGCAAGATCCCGCGGGTGGTGGATGCCTTCGCGCGGCGCCTGCAAGTGCAGGAGCGGCTCACGAACGAGATCCGCGATTGCATCCAGGAGACCCTTCAGCCCATGGGCGTGGCGGTGGTGCTGGAGTGCAGCCACCTGTGCATGCAGATGCGCGGCATCCAGAAACAGAACTCGGTGACCACCACCAGCGCATTCACGGGCATCTTCCTCAGCGACCACCGCACGCGCGAGGAGTTCATCAAGCTCGTCAGTTCCCGGTTGCATTGAACCGGCCCCATCGAAAAGCACCAACGATCTCCGATATTCGACCTTTCAAGCACACCCACATGGAGAACCAGAACTACCAACAGACCACCTACATCGGCACCGGCGAAGTATCCAACGTGCGCACGTTCGTGGCCAGCGTGTTCAGCTACATGACCATGGCCCTCGTGATCAGCGGGGTGATGGCCTGGTGGTTCGGCAATAACATGGAACTGTTCGGCAGCCTGCGCGACCTGTACACCGGCAAGCCCACCATCCTGGGCTGGGTGGTGATGTTCGCACCCCTCGGATTGGTGTTCCTCATGGGCGGCATGCTGGAGAAGCTCAGCGGCACCATGCTGATGACGGTGTTCATCGTGTACAGCGCGCTCACGGGCATGAGCCTTTCGTACATCTTCGTGGTCTACGACCTCACGGCCATCATCCGCACCTTTTTCCTGAGCTCGGCCGTGTTCGGCATCATGGCCATTGCGGGCTACACCACCAAGACCGACCTCACCAAGCTGGGCAACATCCTGTTCATCGGCCTCATCGGCATCCTGCTGGCCTCGCTGGTGAACATCTTCTGGCCCAATGGCACCATGGGCTGGATCATCAGTGTGATCGGTGTCATCGTGTTCACCGGCCTCACTGCCTACGACATGCAGAAGATCAAGCGCATGGGCGAAGTGGTGGCAACCGGCACGGAAACGGCGCAGAAAATGGCCCTCATGGGCGCCCTGAGCCTCTACCTCGACTTCATCAACCTCTTCCTGATGCTGCTGCGCCTGTTGGGCAGCCGCAAGTGAGGAGCCTCTGTTCCGTAAGGACACCGCCCACCACCTTCGATCAACGACCGCATGACCGCCTACGTATTCCCCGGACAAGGCAGCCAGTTCCCCGGCATGGGCAAGGACCTGTATGATGCCGACAGCAATGCGCGCATCTGGTTCGAGCATGCCAACGACCTCCTCGGCTTCAACCTCACCAACGTGATGTTCACCGGCAGCGATGCCGACCTGAAACAGACCAACGTGACGCAGCCCGCGATCTTCCTGCACAGCGTGGTGAAGGCCAAGGTGATGGGCGATGCGTTCCAACCCGCCATGGTGGCCGGTCATAGCTTGGGCGAGTTCAGTGCGCTTGTAGCCGCCGGGGCCATGGAGTTCGCCGATGGGCTGAAGTTGGTGGCCGCACGGGCCAATGCCATGCAGAAAGCCTGCGAACTGCAGCCGAGCACCATGGCCGCGATCCTGGGCCTGGAGGACGACAAGGTGGAGGAGATCTGCAAGACCATTCCCGGCGTGGTGGTGCCCGCCAACTACAACTGCCCTGGCCAGTTGGTCATAAGCGGCAGCATCGAAGCGGTGAACGCCGCCTGCGAGGCCCTGAAGGCCGCAGGCGCCAAACGCGCGCTAGTGCTGCAAGTGGGCGGCGCCTTCCACAGCCCGTTGATGGAACCTGCCCGTGTGGAACTGGAGACCGCCATCGCCTACACGCCCATCGTGAACCCGCGCTGCCCGGTGTACCAGAACGTGGATGCCCGTCCGCACACCGATCCCGCCCGCATCAAGGCCAACCTGATCGCGCAGTTGACCGCACCCGTGCGTTGGACACAGACCATGCAGCACATGCTGGCCGATGGTTGCAACAAGGTGGTGGAAGTGGGTCCTGGTAACGTGCTGCAGGGATTGTTCAAGAAGGTGAACAGGGAGCTGGAGACGAGCGCGGCGTAATGCTCAAACTGAGCGAACACTGGGTGCGCCACTTGTTGATGCAACCAGAGACGGGCATGGGCTATCAGATCGCACTCGTCGAACTGAAGGACGGTCAAGTGTTCGAACGCGTGGTCATCATGGGAGACGAGATCCATGAGGTTGATCGTTCACCCCACATTCCGTTCGAGGTGGCCGATATTCACGCTATCAAGGTTCGCAGCGGGCTTGAATGGGACCGGCATCGTTAGTGCGTTCCCGTTATGTCCAGGTACTTTCAACTCCATCAGGGTATCTCGCAAAACGGACCCTGACACTTACCCTTTCATCCGCTTCGGGTCACGGCGTGAGTCGAAGATGTCGGTCACGTAGACCGCATTCGCCGTAAGCCGATAGATGATCTTGAACGGACCCACGATCACACGGCGATGCCCTGCTCCGAGGTGCTCCAATTCAGGCTCCAACGCTCCAGCTAACGGACGAACAGGGAGTTGCTTCACCTGCTGATCCACGTCCCGCTTCAGTCGGACCAAGTAATTCTTGGAATGTGTTCGCGCTAGTAACCGAATGGTCCGTGCCAAACTCTGGCGGGCAGCAGGGCTGACGACAAGCTTCAAACCGCTCGTTTTGACCGTCCGGCCCGGGACGGCGACTTCTTCTCGCTGTAAAGGCTATCGATCAACTGGTCCATCTCAGCGCTGACCTCATCCCATGAATGAACGCGCCCTGCCTTCAGGTCCTCCTCGGCCTTCAGGGCCCGCTTTACCATGGCACTTTGCCGCACAGGCTTTTCAAGGACCTTGGCCACCCTGTCCAACACGGCCGGGTCCTTCACCGAATCGATCAGCTTCTTAAGCTGGGCTTTGCGCTGCGGGATGGTCATGCTCATCTCTTGAACTCAAAGATAACGTGGCCGATCGCCCGAAGTGACCCACACAGGGCCTTCGCTGTTCCCGGTACCTTCGTGCCGCCCATGCCCCCGAGCGGCCCTTCCTCCTCTTTCGCCGCACAGCGAACGGCCTATCCGGTCCTCTTCGCCATTGCCTTTTCGCACCTGCTGAACGACACGGTGCAGGCGCTGATCCCCGCGATCTACCCGCTGGTGAAGGCTTCGTACCAACTGAGCTACGCGCAGATCGGCCTGATCACCCTCACGTTCCAGACCATGGCCTCCATCCTGCAACCGTTGGTGGGGCACTGGACGGACAAGCGGCCGCGCCCTTTTGCGTTGGTGGGCGGTATGGGCTCCACGCTCGTTGGCCTGCTGATCTTGTCGCAGGCATCGTCGTTGCCCATGATCCTTGCCGCCGTGGCCTTGGTGGGTGTCGGCTCCTCCATTTTCCATCCCGAAGCCTCGCGCATGGCCTTCACCGCATCGGGCGACAAACGATCGCTGTCGCAGTCGGTGTTCCAGTTGGGTGGTAACGCTGGTTCCGCGCTGGGTCCCTTGCTGGCAGCTGCGGTGATCGTGCCCTTCGGGCAGGCCACCGTGGGCTGGTTCGTGGTGCTGCCACTGATCGCCATGGTGGTGCTGTGGCGTGTGGGGCAGTGGTACCTGCGGGTGATGGCCATCCGACAGCGACGGTCCCCTGCGGCCTCCGGTCCTGTGCGGTCCGCGTTGCCACGCCGCAAGGTGGTGCTCATCATCGCCACGTTGCTGCTGCTGATCTTCTCCAAGCAGTTCTACGTGGCCAGCATGACCAGCTACTACACCTTCTACCTCATAGGGCGCTTCGGGCTCAGTGTGCAGGAAGCCCAGGTGCAACTGTTCATCTTCCTCTTCGCTGCGGCCATTGGCACCTTGCTCGGCGGTTTCCTCGGCGACCGCATCGGCTACAAGCGGATCGTTTGGGCCAGCATCCTCGGTGCGGCACCGTTCACGCTCGCCCTCCCGCATGCCGACCTCTTCTGGACCGGTGTGCTGGCCTTCCTGGCCGGCTTCATCCTGGCCTCGGCCTTTTCCGCCATCCTGGTCTATGCCCAGCTGCTCATCCCCGGCCGGGTGGGTCTGGTGAGCGGGCTGTTCTTCGGCTTCGCGTTCGGTATGGCCGGACTGGGCAGTGCCCTGCTCGGTCGCCTCGCAGATGCCACCGACATCGATACGGTGTTCCGCGTGTGCTCCTTCCTTCCGTTGCTCGGCCTGATGTGTTGGTACCTGCCGGACCAGAAGCGCTTCGCGTGAGAAAGAAAAAGGTCGCACAGACTTTCAGCAGCTTTTCGGGGTGGTGAGCAGATGCACTTCTGGGGCGCAACGATCTGTCCACGAAAAAAGGGCCTCATCCCTGCATGCTGTCCGGATCCCTGCGCGAATCGAAAATGTCGTTGACAACAATGATGTCATCCATGATGCGATATACGACCTTGAAATTCCGCACAATGATCCTTCGGTGTCCAAGGTTCATCCAAGCCAATTCCGGCTCGAATTGACCAGCCCCAGGGTTGTTGCCCAACCAGCGGATCTTCCTGCGCACTAAACGTTCAAGGTTCTTTAGAAACCTGCGGTCGTAGAACTTGGAAAGGTGCAACATGGAACCCTTCAAGCTATCCTCCGCTTTCGGAAGGACAATGACCTTCATCTCTTCCGACGAGGCTTCGGAGCTTTTTCTGGCAAGGCATCCATGAACTGTTCCATCTCGCGATCGAATTCGTCCATGGTCTTATAGATACCGGCTTTGAGCTGCTCCTCGGATCGAATTACACTTTGAACAAGATCGCTCTGAAAAGCAACATCCCTAGTCCTCCTCTGTAGGACATTATCCACCAGATCAAGCACAGCATCATCCTGCTCGGCCTCTATCAACTTCTTCAACAACGCTTTCTTCGTCGCGGTGGTCATGTCGTCAGCTTTACCCAAAGTTAGGGCGGATGAAAAACACGGTCACAACTTAGCGTTCAACAGTTTGCCACTCCCGATCAGCTTATGCAGGTAGGGCCGTGTAAGCGTGTTGTGGATGGCCTGCACGTGGTTCATGTTGTGGCAGTCGCTGCCCAACAGCTCGTAGTGCCCATCGTCGATCAGGCGCTCGGCGATCTCCTTAGCCATGGGACCGTAGGCACCGGACAAGGCCACCAGATTCAGCTGGAACAGCACGCCCCGCTCTTTCAGCCGTTCGTACTTGGCGTAGTCGTTGTGCCAGAACGCATAGCGCTCGGGATGGGCCAGTACGGGACGATAGCCCTGCGTCTGCATTTGGAACACCACACTGAGCAACACGGCCGGTTCGCTGATGAAGGGCAGCTCGAACAACAGCAGGTTGTCGCCGAACGTGAGCACGGTGCGCTCCAACACCTTCTTCTCCAGCTCGTGGTCGAGATAGTACTCGGCGGCGGCATCCACTTCGATGTCCAGGCCCGTGCGCGCCACTTCGCGCCGCAACTTCTCGAGCCCGCCCAGGATGATCTCGGGCGTGTTCTTGTAGCCATCGGCCATGTTGTGCGGCGTGGTGATCACCTTGCGGTACCCCAGCTCACGCATGGACGTCAGCAGTTCCATGCTCTGCTCCAGCGTTTGGGCGCCGTCGTCGATGCCTGGAATGAAATGCGAGTGCACATCGCAACGCAGCAAGGACAGATCGGCGGGCGGCATTGCCTGCTCCTTCGACCCGAAGAGCCTGCCCAGAAATCCCATCAGCGCTGCTGGTACTGCTGTTCGTAGTAGCTCCGATACGCGCCGCTGGTCACATGGTCCAGCCATTCGGTGTTGGCGAGGTACCAATCCACCGTGCGCTCCAGGCCCACCTCGAAGGTGATGCTCGGCTTCCACCCCAGCTCGCGTTCGATCTTACCCGCGTCGATGGCATACCGCAGGTCGTGCCCGGCGCGGTCGGTGACGTAGGTGATCAGCTTGGCGCTGTCCCCTTCCGCACGACCGAGCTTCCTGTCCATGATGGAGCAGAGCAAGTGTACGAGGTCGATGTTCTTCCACTCGTTGTGCCCGCCGATGTTGTAGGTCTCGCTGTTCACACCGGAGTGAAAGATGGTATCGATGGCCGAAGCGTGGTCCTCCACCCAGAGCCAGTCGCGCACGTTCTCGCCCTTGCCGTACACGGGTAGCGGCTTGTTGGTGCGGATGTTGTTGATCATGAGCGGGATCAACTTCTCGGGGAAATGGTGACTGCCGTAGTTGTTGCTGCAGTTGCTCACCACGAACGGCAGTTTGTAGGTGTTGCCGTAAGCCCGCACGAAGTGGTCGCTGGCGGCCTTGCTGGCGCTGTACGGGCTCTGTGGGTCGTAGGGCGTGGTCTCCAGGAAGAGGCTGTCGTCGTGCAGCGAGCCGTACACCTCGTCGGTGCTCACGTGGTAGAATCGCTTGCCTTCGAAGTTCCCCTTCCAAGCATCCTTTGCAGCGTTCAGCAAGGTCACCGTGCCGAACACGTTGGTGCGCACGAAGGCCAGCGGATCGGTGATGCTGCGGTCCACGTGGCTCTCGGCCGCGAGGTGGATCACCCCATCAATGGCGTGCTCCCTGAACACCTTGGCCACCGCTTCCGCATCGCAGATATCGGCCTTCACGAAGGTGTAGTTCGGCGAGGCCTCGATGTCGCGCAGGTTCTCCAGGTTGCCCGCATAGGTGAGCGCATCGAGGTTGACGATGCGGTACTGCGGGTACTTGTTCACGAAGCGGCGTACAACGTGGCTGCCGATAAAGCCGGCGCCGCCGGTGATGAGGATGTTGCGCGATGTGCTCACAGGCTCCAGTAGTTCAGGTCCTTGATCTTCTTCCGGAACACGCCCTTTAGGTCCACCAGCACACCCTTCGGATTCAGCATGGCCTTGAACCAAGCCTCGTCCTTGTTGGCGTATTCCGCATGGTTCACGGCCACGATGATGGCATCGTAAGGGCCCTTCATGTCGGGTGCCAGTTCATAGCCATACTCGTGCTTCACCTCGGCGGCATCAGCGTGCGGGTCGGTCACGTCCACATGGCAGCTGAAGCTTTTCAGCTCGTTCACCACATCGGCGACCTTGCTGTTTCGGATATCGGTGACGTTCTCCTTGAAGGTGGCACCCATCACCAGCACGCGCGCATCGGCGGGGTTGGTGCCTCCGCTGATGATCTTCTTCACGGTTTGCTTCGCCACATAGCCGCCCATGCTGTCGTTCACAAAACGGCCGCTGTCAATGATCTGCGCGTGGTAGCCCAGTTCCTTGGCCTTGTACACGAGGTAGTAGGGATCCACGCCGATGCAGTGGCCGCCCACGAGGCCCGGCTGGAACTTGAGGAAGTTCCACTTGGTGCCTGCGGCCTCCAGCACGTCGTAGGTGTTGATGCCCATGCGGTTGAAGATGATCGAGAGCTCGTTGATCAACGCGATGTTGACGTCGCGCTGCGTGTTCTCGATGATCTTGGCCGCCTCGGCCACCTTGATGCTGCTGGCGCGATGGACACCCGCATTCACCACCAGCTCGTACACCTTCGCGATCAGCTCGGCGCTCTCCGGATCACAGCCGCTGCTCACTTTCACAATGCTCTCCAGCGTGTGCTCCTTGTCCCCGGGATTGATGCGCTCGGGGCTGTAGCCCACCTTGAAGTCCTCCACGTATTTCAGGTCGCTGAGGCGCTCCAGCAAAGGCACGCAGTCCTCTTCGGTGCAGCCGGGGTACACGGTGCTCTCGTACACCACCACATCGCCCTTCTTCAGCACCTGGCCCACAGTGCGTGTGGCACCCAGCAGCGGCCCCAGGTCGGGGATGTTCTGCTGATCAATGGGCGTGGGCACGGCCACAATGAAGAACTCCACGTCCTTCAGGTCGTTCAGGTCGGCGGTGAAGTGGATGTCGCAGCCATTGAACTCGGAGGCCTCCAGCTCGTTGCTGGGATCCTCGCCACGGCGCATCATGTCCACACGCTTCTGGTTGATGTCGAAGCCCACCACACGGACCTTGCGGGCAAAGGCCAGTGCAATGGGAAGACCCACGTAACCCAAGCCGATCACGGCCAGTTTCGCCTCCTTTTTCAGTAGGCGGTCATACAGACTGCTCATCCCTTTTCTGGTAAATGCGTTCAATGATCTCCACCACCTTCAGTCCTTCGAGGGCATTGGTGGTCATGGTGTTGCGACCTTTCAGGGTGTCCACCACGTTGTCGATGATGTAGCCGTGGTTGTTGGCGCTGCCCTTGTAGGCCCCGTAATCGTTGGCGGGGTTGGTGGGAGCCAGATCAGGCTTGGTGTAGTCCTGGATGTGGCAGTGCTCCACCTGGTCCATGTACTGACCGCCGATCTTCACGCTCCCCTTGGAGCCGATGATCGTCATGCTGCTCTCCAGGTTCTTGTCCCACACGGCCGTGCTGTAGTTGATGCAGCCCATGCCTCCGTTCAGGAACCGGAAGTTCACCAGACCACTGTCCTCGAAGGTGGTGAGGTCCTGGTGGTTGAAGTCGGCGAACTTGCCCTGGATGTCAGTGATATCGCCGAACAGCCAGTACATGATGTCGATGAAGTGGCTGAACTGCGTGAACAGCGTCCCGCCATCGAGGTCGGCGGTGCCTTTCCAGCTGCCCGGTTTGTAGTAGCGGGCATCGCGGTTCCAGTAGCAGTTCACCTGCACCAGGTGGATGGCACCGAGCAGGCCTTGGTCCACCACGCTCTTGATCCATTGGCTGGGTGGCGAGTAGCGGTTCTGCATCACGCCGAACACGGTGCGGTGCATTTGCAGGGCCTTGTACAGGATATCCTCGCAACCCGCCTTGGTGAGGGCCATGGGCTTCTCGCAAACCACATGCTTGCGGGCCTCCAGCGCCTTGATGCTCTGCAGGGCGTGAAGTCCGTTGGGGGTGCAGACGTTCACCACATCGATGCCAGGCAACTCGGCCAGCATGCGATCCATGTCCTGGAAGAAGGGCACTTGCATGCCATCCACGCCGGCCTCTGCGGCAGTGCGCACATCACAAAGTGCCACCAGCTCGGCCTCGGGGTGCCGCGCGATCATCTCGGCGTGGCGCTTGCCGATGTGGCCGCAGCCAACGACCGCGAACTTGATCTTGTGTTCAGTGGGTAGGGCCATGTTCAGGCGGTGCGGGTCACCGTTCCGTTCTTCAATGCGTAACGCTGTCCGCTCTCGGGGCAGCTGGCCTCGCCGTTGGCGTCGAACTTCAGCTTGTGGCCATACTCGCTCATCCAACCGGTATGACGCGCAGGGTTGCCTACCACCAAGGCATGGTCCGGCACTTCCTTGGTGACCACCGCCCCGGCACCGATGAAGGCGAAGCGACCGATGTCGTGCCCGCAAACGATGGTGGCATTGGCACCGATGGAGGCCCCCTGCTTCACCAGTGTGCGCAGGTATTGGTCGCGGCGGGCCACGGCGCTGCGCGGATTGATCACGTTGGTGAACACCATGCTGGGGCCCAGGAACACATCGTCCTCACACTCCACGCCGGTGTAGATGCTCACGTTGTTCTGCACCTTCACGTTGCGGCCCAGCTTCACGCCGGGGCTCACCACCACGTTCTGGCCGATGTTGCATCCATCGCCAATGGTACAGCCCGGCATGATGTGGCTGAAGTGCCAGATGCGCACCCCTTCCCCAATGGTGCAGCCTTCGTCGATGACGGCGGTGGGGTGGGCGGTGTAGCTCATGTGCTCCTGTGGTCATGGCCCATGCGCTCATGGGCCCAAGCCGGGCGGGCTGCGAAGGTACCGAAGCAGCAGCGGATGCCGAAAGGCAGGGATCAGGGCTGATGGGCGGTCCAGAACAGGCGTTCAATAGCGCCATCCACATCCTTCACATCGCTCACCATACCCGCATCCAGCAAGGCTTTCACCACACCTTCCAGCACGGCGGTGTCCATGCGGCCATCGGTATTCCACCGCACCCCGCCGAACCATTCCCGGGCATCCTCCAGGCCCATCCTGTAGCGCTGTGCCACCATCTCCGGCGCGGTCTTTTTCTCCATGAGGCCGCGGGCCTGGTCGCGTATCACTTTCAGCACGCGTTCCACCTCGCGCGGATGTTCGGCCAGCACGGCCTCGGTGGCCACCACCACGAAGGCCGGCCACGGTGAACGATGTTCGTCCACCCGGCGAAGTGTTCCCGCATCCACCAAGGGTTTCGCGGTGAACTTCTCCCACAGGAAGGCCATACGATCGGTCGCCTGCAACCGCTCCACGGCACCGGCAAGGTCGTTCACCACCACCAGGTCGCTGTCCTTGGGGGTCCAGCCATGGGCCTGCGCATAGGCCACAGCGGCCAAATGGCTGCCCGAGTTCACCCTGCTGATGGCGAAGGGGACTTCCTTGAGGTCGACAGGCGCTCCGATGGACGATGCCGCACCCACGTGCACACCCCAGGTCAGCGGCGTGTCCACGTAGTTGCCCATGATGCGGTACGGACCACCCCGCAGGATATCGCGGACCGCACCCTCAGTGACCAGGATGGCGAGGTCCAGTTCGCCGTTGCGCAGCATGGTGCACATGCGGCCGGTGCCCTCCGGAACGGTGTGCCACTTCAGCTCCACCCCCGCCCGCACAAAGGCACGGCGCTCCAAGGCCAGCATCCACGGCAGGTTGAAGTGCTCGGGCACACCGGCGATGCGGAGCGGGAGCAGGTCGTTGCCGGCCTGTGCTGCGCTCGTTATGGAAGAGGGGATCTTCACACGCGTTGTTCCGTGAGACCTGTCAAGCTGAACAGCCCGGTGATCGAAAGGGCTTGTTCACTTGAACATTCACTTGCGCACATATCCCTCGAACGAGAAATGCTCCTTCTCGTTCAGCTCTTCGTCTGTGAGGCTCTTGAAGTAATCATAGGTGATCTTCAGGCCTTCGGCGCGGCTCACCTTCGGTTCCCAGCCCAGCAGCTTGCGGGCCAGGGTGATGTCCGGCTGGCGCTGCATGGGATCGTCCGTAGGCAGGGGCTTGTAGATCACTTTCTGCGTGGTGCCCGTGAGCTTGATGATCTCCTCGGCGAACTGCGCGATGGTGATCTCGCCAGGGTTGCCCACGTTCACCGGACCGGCGTAATCGCTCAGGAGAAGACGGTAGATGCCTTCCACCAGGTCGTCCACGTAGCAGAAGCTGCGGGTCTGTGAGCCATCGCCGAACACGGTGAGGTCCTCGCCGCGCAAGGCCTGGCCAATGAAGGCGGGCAGCACGCGGCCGTCGTTGAGGCGCATGCGGGGTCCATAGGTGTTGAAGATGCGCACGATGCGTGTCTCCAGCCCGTGGTAGGTGTGGTAGGCCATGGTGATGGCCTCCTGGAAGCGCTTGGCCTCGTCGTACACCCCGCGAGGACCGATGGGGTTCACATGGCCCCAATAGCTCTCCGTTTGCGGGTGCACCTGCGGATCGCCGTACACCTCGCTGGTGCTGGCCACCAGGATCCGTGCGCCCTTCGCCTTCGCGAGGCCCAGCAGGTTGTGCGTGCCCAACGACCCCACCTTCAAGGTCTGGATGGGGATCTTCAGGTAGTCGATCGGGCTGGCGGGGCTGGCGAAGTGCAGGATGTACTTCAGGTCGCCCGGCACATACACGAACTTGCTCACGTCGTGGTTGTAGAACTCGAACTGCTCCAGCTTGAACAGGTGCTCGATGTTCTTCAGCCTGCCGGTGATCAGGTTGTCCATGGCGATCACATGGTAACCCTCCTTGATGAAGCGGTCGCAGAGGTGCGACCCCAGGAAGCCGGCGGCTCCGGTGATCAGGACTCGTTCGCGTTGTTGGGCCATGGTCCGTCGCTTAGACGTTCGCGGTCTTCTTCGCACCCACCGTCTGGCGACCCACGCTCACGTAAGTGAAGCCCAGGTTGTGCATCTCGTCCAGGTCGTACAGGTTGCGACCATCGAAGATCACCTTGTTCTTCAGGGTCTCACCCACACGCTTGAAATCGGGTGTGCGGAACAAGGCCCATTCCGTGGCGATGATGAGCGCGTCGGCACCTTTCAGGGCCTCGTACTCATCGTTGGCGAAGCTGCACTTGTCGCCCTTCACCTTCTTCACGTTGGCCATGGCCTCGGGGTCGAAGGCGGTCACAGTGGCACCGGCCTTGGCCAGCTCATCGATCACGTACAGGGCGGGCGCCTCACGGATGTCGTCGGTATCGGGCTTGAAGGCGAGTCCCCACAGGGCGAAGTGCTTGCCTTTCAGATCGCCGCCGAAGTGGGCCTTGATCTTGGGGATGATGGAGGTCTTCTGCAGCTCGTTCACCTCCATCACGCTCTTGATGATCTGGAACTCGTAGCCAGCATCGTTGCCGCTCTTGGCCAGGGCCTGCACGTCCTTGGGGAAGCACGATCCGCCCCAGCCGCAACCCGCGTAGAGGACGTGGGTGCCGATGCGGGGATCGGCTCCGATGCCCATGCGCACCTGCTCGATGTCCGCACCCAAGCGTTCAGCCAGGCGGGACATCTCGTTCATGAAGCTGATGCGCGAGGCGAGCATCGCGTTCGCCACGTACTTCGTCAACTCTGCGCTGCGGGGGTCCATCACCAGCACCCGGTCACGATTGCGGAGC
>JBKDXR010000033.1:0-14822 GCA_046306055.1 Flavobacteriales bacterium | reverse complement strand
CAGCACCTGGCTGTTCAAGATCGCGTCGAACAACTGCATCGACTGGATCCGCAAACAGAAGAAGAAGACCTTCTCCATCGACAACCCCATCGGCACCGACGATGGCGATGAGATGACGATCGAGCTGAAGAGCGATGCGCTCCACCCGGAGGATATCGCCATCCGCGAGCAGAAGAACGCTATCATGCGCGAAGTGGTGGACAAGCTGAAGCCCCGCTACCGCACCCTGGTGGAGCTGCGTTACTACAAGGAGTACAGCTACGAGGAGATCGCCGAGGAACTGGACCTGCCCCTGGGCACGGTAAAGGCCCAACTGTTCCGCGCCCGCGAGTTCCTGCTGAACCTGATGGAGGACCGCAAGGACCACATTTAAGGCATTTGTGTCATGGGACGTCACGCCGGAAGCTTTGCGCGTGGATCGGTGCGGCGGAAGGCTATCCGGCGTCTCACCAATGCACCTGTACATGACCGGCCTTGATCTGCTCCTCAAGTACTTCCCAGATATCACTGGGAGGCAGCGCGATCATTTCGCGGCCTTGGGCCCGCTCTATGCCGAATGGAACGAGCGCGTCAACCTGATCTCCCGAAAAGACTTCGAGCACCTGTATGAACGGCACATCCTGCACTCGCTGGGCATTGCCAAGGTGGTGCAGTTCAAGAAAGGCATGCGCATCGTGGATGTGGGCACCGGTGGGGGCTTCCCCCTAGTGCCGCTGGCGATCATGTTCCCGCACTGCACCTTCCACGGCATCGATGGCATCGGCAAGAAGATCGCTGCCGTGCAGGGCGTCATCCAAGGCCTGGGCCTCACCAACTGCACTGCTGAACAGGTGCGCAGCGAGGACCACAAGCAACGCTACGATGCCATGGTGAGCCGCGCGGTGACCACCCTACCCGAGTTCCTGCGCATGACCAAGCACCTGGTGCCGAAAGGCCAGGGGAAGCTCTACTACCTCCAGGGTGGCGAGCTGGCCGATGAACTGCTGCCCATCAAGCAGCGCTACCGGGTGCACGAACTATCCGAGCACTTCGAAGAGGAGTTCTTCGCCACGAAGAAGGTGGTGGAGGTGGAGCTGTAGAAGGGAGGCTACGTTACTGAGCCCGCAGGTCGCGTACACCCACGGCTAGCCTACTGATCACACAGCCATTTCGCAGGTCGGAACGGCGTCGCGGGTCATGTTGGACGCACTGCCTCCAGCGTTGGTTGCCTAAGTTGGCGCACCGCGCGGTAGAGCATGTACACGATCGCTGCGCTGGTCACCACGATGCCAAGCTGGTTGTGATAGGCCGGACGGTCAGGCGTGATCTTGGAATAGAACGTCTTCATGATGAAGAAGCTCACGTTGATGAGGTGGATGATCAATAGGATGTTCCACCATGGCTTGGGCTCACGTACCGACCAGAGCGCCACCGGTGCAGCGAGCAGGAACACGAACGTGATGGTGCCATGTAATTGTTCAACCATGCTCAGCACCAGACCGTGATGGTGAAAATTGAGCGCCACGAAGGCCAGATGAACGACATGTCCCACGGCGAAAAGTGTGATCAGCACGCGTAATGCATCCCATCTGGAGGCCACCCCTCGGATACGCTCGAAGCCAACGTGCCCCAGCATGAGCAGGATCATGAGATTGATGAGCGAGGATACCCGGCCCGAGTTCCGGGCGCATTTGTCAAAAACGAATTCGGGTTCGGTGGTCGCAAGTGCCCAGAGGTAGATCACCGCTTCCAAACTGAGCAACAGCACCAACAGCGTCGGTAACTTCCTTGTGGTGAACATGGCAGGGCTTTGTTAGGCGCTAACGTGAACCCTGCCCACAAATTGCCACGACCCGGGTGCCAGTGTCGCCTGCTACTGTAACACCAGTTTACCTCCCGTGAGCCACTTGCCCCCATCGGCCACGTGAACATAATACAAGCCCGCAGGCAGTTGCTCCAACGCCAAGGTGTGCGCGCCATTGCCCGCGATGCGCTCGCGCCGCATCACGCGTCCATCGCTAGCCACGAGCGTTAGCTCGAAGGGCCCATTGCCCACACCCGGCGGCAGCGTGAGTTGTACGGTTGCGTGATCGCGCGCAGGGTTGGGGTAAATACTGATGGCCCCCAGCAAGTTGGTGGCCTGCTCGCTGATGCCCACGTTGTTGCAGCCGGGGATTATGCAGCCCGTGCTATCCACCTTCACCACCCATGTGTCTTGCGAAATGCCTTGCGGGTTATTGCCGCTGGCGCTGAAGTAGGCCGCGCCCGCCGCGATGAAACCGCCATCTGGCGTGGGCAGCACATCGTAGAAGCGGCCCGTGCCATCGGTGAGGCCATCGGCCACGGAGTAGTAGGCGAACATCCACAGGCTGTCGCCTTCGCTGGTGGTGCGGCATAGCAGGCCCTTCTGTCCGCTGCCCATGCCCATGTTAGCGTAAGTGGCACCGGTTGCGATCAAATCCCCGTTGGGGCATTCCTTGCCGGCAAGGAAGAGCGTGGATGGTGCTGTTGGGCCGACCTCATTCTCCCAGATGATGCTGCCATCTGTGCTATCGAGCTTGGCGACATAGCATCGCATCGCTTGGCTGTTTGTTGCGTAGCCCTTGGCGCTGAATACCAGCACATGCCCATCGGCTCCGGTGATGATCTGCGTGCCTGCTTCAGAGAACGGACCGCCCCATCGCACACGCCATTTCAAGTTGCCTAGGCTATCCGTGCGCTGCACCCAGTAGTCGGTGTTGCTGATCGTGATATTGTGAGAACCAGCCATGAATAGGTCACCATTGGCCGCGAGGGAGCAGCTTAGGAATCCCGAGAATGGATTGCCGGGCCATGAATAGATCCTACGCCAAAGCTCATTCCCGACATCGTCAGTGCGAATGGCGAATGCTTGGTACGACGACAGCCCTTCCGTTCCGGTGAAACCGACAATGAGGAAGTCGCCGGCCGAGGTGCACTTCACTTGATATCCGATCCAGAAATCGCTGCCATTGGGATCGCCGAAGACCTTGGTCCAGAGGGTATCGCCGTTGGCATCGAAGCGCATGAGATAGACCTCGTCGAAACCGGTGGTGTCCTCGCTGGCGCCGCCAACCACGTAACCCCCGCCGGGGATGGTGTCGCAGCAGTTGCTCCAGCCGGGCAATGCGCTGTGCAATGGTCTCCATGAGCGTTTCTCCCAAAGAACATTGCCATTCAAATCTAGCCGCGTCAGGTGTACGCTGCCATGCGCGAAAAACAGGCCCGGTGCGATACTGTCATAGTCTGTGCCTCCGCCGATCGTTAAGTAACCATCAGGTAGTAATTCGATCCCGAGCGCTGTTTGCGCATTGCCCCAGCCAAGGAAATCATACCGCTTGTTGAAGCCCTGGCCCATTGCCAAGGCTCCAACAAGCATGCATGCGAACAGTGCTGTTGCGCGCATGGCGCTTACTCAACCACGAGTTTGGCCTGTGCGGTTGGCTGACCCTCCAACCGCAGGTCGAGCAAATAGATTCCGCTGCTCAGCCCCGCAAGGTCCACCCGCAGAATGCCCTGCTCACCCCCGATGCGCTGCGTGGCGATGGCGCGCCCGTTCAGGTCCAGGATCCGCAATTCGCCGCCGTTTTTCTCGCCAGCTTGCTCGAAGACCACAAAGGCCACATGCTTGGCCGGGTTCGGGAAAACCTCCAGCACTTGCTCTTCGGCCCATTGCACTGGCTGCACTTCACGGTTTCGGCCAGTGCTCTTCGGTCCGGTCTCGGGCAAAATGATCACTTCCTTGGGTAACTCTTCACCAAGCGCGTGCAGCCAAGCGTTCGCCCAAGCGCTGCCCAGCACATCGCGCTGCTGGCCCAGGTCGCTCAGCCAAGTACGCAAGTTCTCATCAGCCTCGCTCCAGCCTTGCTGCTGCTCCAATTGCGCGTAATGCTTCAGCAGGGTGTAGCGCTCGGGGTGGGTGCTCGCGCTCTCCTCGGCCTGCGCCAGCGCGGCCAATGCGCTGTAGTCAGCTTGTGCGGCCAGCACGCCGCCCACGGCCAAAGCGTGGTTGTCGGCAGGCAGCGCCTCATGGAAAAGGCGTAAGCTGTCCAACGAACCGCCAAGGTTCAGGCTGTCCAGCCAGCTCAGTCGGCCCAGATCGGCCAGGGCTTCGGCCTTGTTGCCACCGTGCCGGGCCATGGCGCTGGCCAGTAAGGTCAGGATGTTCACCTCGCCGGTCTGTGCGCCGTGCACCAGTGCGGCATAGCCGCTTGGCAAGGCGTATTCGTCCACCATGCGCAGCACTTCGGACTGCAGCGGGCTGTTGCTCAACAACGCTTGCGTGATGTGCCAGGCGCTCATGGCCGGGCTGCGCTCGAAGGCGGCCTGCCACACTGCGGCGCTCACCTTCGGCGCCACGCTCTGCAAAGCATTACGTACCTGCGCACTGCTCTTGGTGGGGTCGCTCACGTAGCCGAGCAGGCTGTAGGTATCGCCATTGTCCTTGGTGGCATCGTAGGCATCCTTGCTGTCCTCGAATTCGCCGTGCTCCCCTTCAGCCAAGAGCCGTTTCACCTCCTTTCCGTCGTTGTTCAAATGGCTCGGGCAGGCCACATTTTTATCCGGCCATGATACCGGTTGTTCAGCCGTGCTGATTTCATTTGGACTGAAAGCAAATTGAGGTTTTGTGCGGTTGCCCGGCGTCTCGATGTGATGGAAATACTCCACCACGGTGGCGCTCAGCTGCACATGCCAGTCGGATTCGGGGTCTGGCGGGGTGGGTTCATGGTCCACGCTGAAGCGGTTGCCGGCGGGGTTCTTCCACTCGGTTTGATCAAGTGGGTTGCTGATGGGCTGCCCCTGCGTCCTCTGCACGCGCACCGTGCTGCCGGTAAGTGCCACATCGAAGATGTTCTGGTCGGTGAGGCCGTAGTCGTTGCATTTCACCTCCAGGCCGAGTTCCTCGTTGGCATCGGCGTTATCGCCTTGGATGATGCTGCCGGTGTAGAGGTTCTCGAAGGCGTTGTTGTAGAAGGTGTTGTAGGAGGGGCCGCTGTCCTTGATCACCAGGCCCACTTTTTTCACCTCTCCTTCGGGTTGCTGGGTAAGGAAGAGGTTCTCCTGGATGCGGTAGCCGGTGCATTGGTCGGCATACACGCCGTAGGTGGGGGTGAAGAGGCCGGGCACCCAGGGTTCGGGCACATCAAAGGTGCAGCGTGTGATGCTGGCGTCCTGGATACCCTCCATGCGGATGCCGAAGTTGGTGCCGGTGAAGGTGGCATTATCCACACTGAAGGTGCGGTCGGGTTTGAAGGTGGTGGCCTGGATGCCGCGGTGCAGGTTGGTGAAACTGCTGGTGGTGAGGTCCTGCGGCGGGCAAGGCGTACCCGGAGTCACCAGGCTGGCGCAATTGTCGGCCACGGTGAAGCTTGAATTCATGGAGTGGATGCCGATGCCTTGTTGGCTGGGCAACTCCAATTCCTGGCCTACAAGGCTGTTGCTCCAGGTACAGCCGGAGAAGCGGATGCCGCGCACGCCCAACGGACCTACATGGGGTTGTGGGAAGTAAAGCAGGCCACAAGTGCAAGTGAGGACGATCGCGAACCTCTTGTTGTCGTTGGTTATCATCTTGGACACGACATTAAGTCCCTAAGCTACAACACATCGTTGCGGTTGCTTATCAGGTCGGTGCAGCATCCCTTGGCGTTGATCGTTCGAACATGCGCTGCAAACGCTGGAGTTGAATTGATGTACTAAGGAAAGTGAGCGACAGTTGCTCGGCACTACGTACTCGCTCAGCGCCCTTTCCACTCCTGCTGCCGCACGCGTTCGCGATAGGCATCAAGAAGCGCCTTTTGACGATCGGCCATGGATCGCGTGTATTCGATGTCCCACTCGTAGTATCCCGTTGTTCCGTTGAAGCGTGTTATGCCGAAAGGCTCGCTTAGCACGCTGTAGTCCACACCGGGCAGGCTGTCAAGTAGCGTGATGTCGATGTTCATTCCAAAGCCGTAGGCCCAGTCCTCGGCACTGGGTCCTTGCAGTTCCAACTGCACGCATTTGGTCACCTTGCCGGACGCACCATAGCGGATCAAGTAGGTCTTCTGTGCAGTGATCGTCACCTCATACCGACCCCGCGCTGTGCTCACGATCGGCATGGGTGGTTCCTTCGACCCCACTTCCTGTACCAATACAACAGGAAAGGGAATGGAGTCTCTTGTGTTCATGTCACGGACCGTCCCGAAGACCACCATTCCCGGTGTTTGGGCCACCCCGGTTGCCGCGCATATCAGCGCCACAATGACCAGTAACGGACGAAGGAGGATGGCGTAGCGCATCATGGTTCGGTTGAGCGTTGCAGAACATGCAAGCTATGATACAACCCCTCGCCATCCGCGATCAGCTCCTCGTGCGTGCCGCTCTCCACCACCACACCCTTGTCCAAAACAAGGATCTTGTCCGCATCGCGCACAGTGCTGAGGCGGTGCGCGATCACCAGGCTCGTGCGGCCCTTCATTAGTTCGTCCAGCGCCTCCTGCACCAGGCGTTCGCTCTCGCTGTCCAGCGCGCTGGTGGCCTCATCCAGGATCAGGATCGCGGGGTCCTTCAGCACGGCGCGGGCAATGGCGATGCGCTGCCGCTGACCACCGCTCAGTTGCACGCCACGTTCGCCCACCACGGTGGCATAGCCTTCCGGAAAGCCGGTGATGAAGGCATGGGCATTGGCCTTGCGAGCGGCCGCTTCCACTTCTTCCTGCGTGGCGTAGGGCTTGCCGTAGGCGATGTTCTCGCGGATGGTGCCCCCGAAGAGCAGCACTTCCTGCGGCACGATGGCCATGCGGTCGCGCAATGCGGTCAGCGGATAGTCGCGGGCGTCCTTCCCATCGATCAGTACAGTGCCGCTCACGGGGTCGTGGAAGCGCAGCACCATGGAGGCAATGGTGCTCTTGCCCGCACCGCTGGGGCCTACGAGCGCAATGCGTTGGCCGGGTTCGGCAGCGAAGGTCACATCGCGCAGCACGGGCATGTCGGCACGCGACGCATAGTGGAAGGAGACGTGGTTGAACGCCATGCGGCCCTCGATGGGCAGGGGCGTACCCTTGGGGCCCAGGTCAATGGCCTCGGCCGTTTCATCGTGCAGGTCCATCAGGCGTTCGGTGGCGCCCACGGCCTTCAGCACGTTGGTGATGTATTCCGGTATGCTGCCGATGCTGGCGCCGATGAACACCGAGTACATGATGAAGGTGACCAGTTCGCCGGTGCTGAGCACGCCCTCTTCCTTGAGGTGTACGCCGCGCCAGATCACCAGCACAATGGCCCCGAACATGCACAGGATGATGAAGCTGACGAACGCGCCGCGCCACCGTGCGCCCTTCATGGCCAGTGAGCGCGCTGCGGTCACACTGCGGCCGTAGCGCATGGCCTCCCACGCTTCGTTCGCGAAGGCCTTCACGCTCTGGATGCCCTGTAGTGTTTCGTCCACCACCACGTTGGTGTCGGCAATGCGGTCCTGCACCTCTTTGCTCAGCTTGCGGATGAAGCGGCCGAAGAGCACGGCCACCACGGCCACCACGGGGATGCTGACCAGCATGGTGAGGGTGAGCTGCGGGGAGAGCGCGGTGAGGAGCACCAGGCCCACGGTCACGATCACCAGTTGGCGCACCAGCTCGGCGAGGGTGGTGGTGAAGGTGTCCTGCAACAAGGCCACGTCGGCACTGATGCGGCTGTTGAGCTCGCCCACACGCCGGGTGGCGAAGAAGTTCATGGGCAGTTTCAGCAGGTGCTCGTAGGTGTCCTGCCGCAAACGGGCCAGCATGTGCTCGGTGACGTACGAGAAGAGGTAGATGCGCCCGAAACCGAGCAGGGCCTGCAAGGCGAACACGCCCAACAACAGCAGCGCCACGGAGTCGATGTTGGTCAGGTCGAGCAGGGCCTCGGCATCGCGCGGTAGTTCGCCCTTGGTGGCATCCACCAGTTTGCCCATAAGGCCGGGGAAGACCATGCTGAGCAGGCTGTTGCCCAGCAGGAGCAGCATGCCCGCACCGAACGTAACGCGGTAGGGACGCAGGTAGCGGAACAGCCGGAAGAACTTGCGCAGCGTGGCCTTGGTCAGCTTCGCTGGTTTCGCGTCGTCGTCGCGGATCTTGTTCCTACGGCTCGCCATGGTGGACTAAAGAACTGAAAGGGGCACCCGTTGGTTCGACCGGTCGTTCAAGCACATGCCCCCATGAGCACATGTTCACATGAGCACATGACCGCATGGGCACATGCCCACATGCACCTCACCCATGCACCGCCTTCATCTTATCGGCGATGTGGTCGAACAGGTTCTTCAGCGGCTTCTCCACCATCATTTTGATGAAGGGGTTGATGTCGCCCTTGAACTCCTGCCACGCCGTGGTGACGCCCCCTTCCTCTTTCAGGAACACGTCCAGCGTAAAGGGGAACGGACTGCGGTCGGTGGCCTTCATTACCACATGGCCGGGGGCCTCGCCGCCCACCAGTTCCAGGCCGATGGTGGCCGCACCCTGCACCTTGAAGGAGCAGGAACGTCCGTCGCTCTTCCACTCGCTGATGCGGTCCTGCGGCAACAGCTGCTGGAAGTTGTTCATGTCCTGAAGGAAGGTGTACAGTTCTGTCGCCGGTTTGGCGATCTGCACCTGTTTGCTCTCGATGATGGTCATGCGCTACGCGATCTGTATCAAGCCACTTTCCTCTGCTTGCCCTGAGCCTGTCGAAGGGCCCACTGTCCGTTCACACCTTGCTGGCCACGCCCCATCCCGCAGGGTCCTTGCGCCACTCGTTCAGCGGCAGCAGGTCCTTCTCGGTGATGTAGTCGCTGCGCAGGGCTTGGTCCAGCAGCACGCTGTAGTTGGTGAGCGAATGGAGGGACACCTTTTCCTTGGCGAAGGCCTTGGCGGCCTCGTCGAAGCCGTAGGTGAAAATGCTCACCATGCCTTTCACTTCGCACCCCGCATCGCGCAGGGCCTGCACGGCGTTCAAGCTGCTTTTGCCGGTGCTCACCAGGTCTTCCACCACCACCACACTGCGTCCCACGGTGAGGTCGCCCTCCACTTGGTTCTGCAGGCCATGGCCTTTGGCATCGCTGCGCACGTAGATGAAGGGGAGCCCCATGTCGTGCGCCACCAGCGCGCCGTGGGCAATGCCGCCCGTGGCCACCCCGGCGATCATGTCCGGCCGGCCGAACTCGCTGTTGATCACATGCACGAACTGCTGGCGGATGAAGGTGCGCACCGCCGGGTAGGAGAGGGTCTTGCGGTTGTCGCAGTAGATCGGGCTCTTCCATCCAGAGGCCCAGGTGTAGGGCTTCTTCGGGCTAAGTTTGACGGCCTTGATCTGGAGGAGGAATTCAGCAACTTTGAGCGCGGGATCGAGCTGGGAAGGCATGGCACGAAGGTATGATGTTTACATGGAGGGCAGGCCGTTGGTGATCGCCGATGCGCCGCCCGATGCGTCCCTGCCGGACCAGTGGCTGCTGCTGCGTATTGATGCCCTTGCCGAACTGCCCGAGGCCGTCAGGTCCTTCGTGGACACCACAGGCATCAAGGGGCTTTACGTGCATGGCCTGCCGCTCAAGCAGCTCTGGGACGCCTTCCGTGCGGACTACGTGTTCGTTCAGGCGGCGGGCGGGGCGGTCACCGATGAGCAGGGCCGTTTGCTGGTCATCCGGCGATTGGGCACCTGGGACCTTCCGAAGGGCAAAGTGGACCCCGGAGAAGGCATTCCGGAGGCAGCGCTGCGCGAAGTGAACGAGGAGTGCGGCCTGAACGAGCTGCGCATCACCGGTGAACTGCCGTGCACCTGGCACACCTACGAACGAAAGGGACGCCAGCACCTCAAACGCACCGACTGGTACCTGATGCGCGGTTCTTCCGCAGAAGGGCTGGTGCCGCAGCACGAGGAGGACATTGAGGAGGTCCGTTGGATGGCCACGGCCGAAGTGCAGGCAATGAAGGCCGATACCTACCCTTCGCTGTTGCCCGTGGTGCAGGCCTGGGAGGCCCGGCAACACTGATGGATCAATCGTCCCAGACCTTGATGCGTCCGTCACGCTCGTTGGCCACTTGCACTTGTTGGAACACCGCGCCGAGTCCCTTGCTGGGCAATGGGGCGGGCGAATGGGCCAGCACGCCATCGTTCAGCATGTAGAAGGTGGGCAGGCTGCGCAGGCGCAGGTCCTCGCGCAATTGCTGTTCGGCCTGTGCATGCAACCAAAGGAACTCCTGCCCCGGATGCGCCTTGCGGTAGGCGCGCAGTGCGGTCAGTGTGCTGTCCAGGCTGATGGCGATGATGCGGACGTGGTCCTTGTAGGTCTGTTGCAGTTGCTCCAGCCCGGCCAGCTCCAGTTCGCAGTAGGTGCACCAGCTGGCCGTGATCACCAGGCACACTGGTCCGTTCAGCAGGCTGTCGAGGTCCACGCGTTGGCCGCGCTCATTTTCCAGGAGCATTGCGGGCAGTTGGCTGCCGGGTTGCATGGCCGTTCTGTCCCACAGCATGTTCGCGGCCATGCGCCGGTGCTCCGGGTATGCCGAGCCGGTGGACCATTTCGTCAGGAGCTCCTTCACCGCCGGGCGGTCGAGGTACTTGGCATGGTACTGCAGGTACAGTTGGTCCATGGCCATCAGTTCGCACAGGCGGTCGTTGTCCCTTAGGAAGTCATGCTTGCTGAAGATGGCCTTCAGGCTGTCGGTGTTGCGCTCAGCGAGGGCCTTTTGCAGGGCGGCATCGTGGTAACGCACCACGAAGGCGGGCAGCAGGTCGGCGAAGAAGCTGCGCAGGAAACGCACTTGCTCGGGGTCGTCGTAGTGGACGGTCCGCCCCTTGATCCACCGCTCGAAGGTGGCCTTGTCGCTCACATGCATGCCTTGGTGCAGGCCGGCCATGCTGTTGTCCAGGTAGTGCGGGAACCAGGGGTCGTTCACTTCGGCATAGAACCGGCGCAGCTTCAGCTCAAAGCTGTCGGCACGGGCCTGGCTCAGCACTGGTGTCACGAACAACGTGGCTGGACGTTCGGGGGCTGTGGTGTCCGGTGGTGCATCGTTGCTACGGCGCACACCCACGGCCTGCATGCCTGCGGCCTGATCGGTGGCAAGGTCCTCGGCAATGAAGGCGTCCACCCGCTCGTTGAGGTCGGTGGCCAGCGCGTTGAGGTCCAGTGCATCCAGGTCGCGGAACTCGAGGTCCACGCGGGTGGTCTTGCCCAGGCTGCGCGCAGTGCGTGTGGCGGGAAGGGGGAACAGGATGTTCAATGTGGTGCCGGGCCGCGCGAACAGGTCGCCGCTCACATCACCGATGCGCAACTGCATTTTGGTCACGCCCTGGAGGTCGGCGTTCAGCGTGGCGGTGCCGTCATCGCCGATCGGCATTTCCGCGATCCGTACCGTGCGTAAGGTGAAGAGGTCGTCGTACCGATAAAGCCGCGCCACCTGGCCGCTGTAGGCGGGTGCCTGCAACGTGATCGTGAAGTTGCCGGCGTACAGCGCAAGGGGCAGTACGATCAGGGTCAGCAGCAGGAGTCGCCTCATCAGCGTGAAGGACGAAGGTCCATGGGGACCAACGCCGAAACGTCGGCCTTATTGGCGATCAGCTCGCGTACGATGGTGCTGCTGATGTGCGCATGCTCGGGTGCCGATGGCAGGAAGATGGTCTCCACGTCGGCCAGTTGGCGGTTCATCAGGGCGATGCTCCGCTCGTAGCCATGGTCGGTGCTGTTGCGCAGTCCGCGAAGGATGAAGCGCGCACCAACGGTCTTGCACAGGTCCACCGTAAGGCCCTCGAAGGCCATGGCCTCCACGCGTGCATCACCGGCGAACGCGTGCCTGATCCACGCCAGGCGCTGCTCCACGTCGAACATGGTCTGCTTGGTGGTGTTCACGCCCATGCCCACGATCACCTTGCCGAACAGGGGCAGTGCACGCTGCACAATGGACACGTGCCCGATGGTGATCGGGTCGAAGGTGCCGGGGAATACCGCGATGGGGCTGCTCATGGGTTCGGGGTGCTGGCCGGTGCCGGTGGGGCGAAGAAGCTGAACTGCACCAGACCGTATGACCGGGTGCGCTGGTAGCCGGGCAGGTGGCTCAGGTCCAGCTTCTCCTGGTGTTCCACGATCAGTGTTCCGTCCGTGCCCAACAGTCCGGCTTGGAACACCAAGGTAGGGATCCGTTCAATGCCCTCCATGTGGAAGGGGGGGTCGACGAATACGATGTCGTACCGTCCGCGGTGGCTGTTCAGGAAGGTGAACACATCCTGCTTCACCATGCGCCAGTGGGTCTCGTTCAGTTCGCGGGCCATGCGCTGCATGAACAGGAAGAGCACGCGGTCCTGGTCCACGGAGACCACTTCGGCCGCACCGCGCGAAAGGAACTCGAGCGAGATGTTTCCTGTTCCGGCGAAGAGGTCCAGCACCCGGATGCCTTCCAGCGGGGTGCTGTGCTGCAGCACGTTGAACAGTCCTTCCTTGGCGAAATCGGTGGTGGGCCGTGCAGCGATCTCGCGCGGCGGATGCAGCCGGCGATTGCGGTATTTGCCGCCTACGATACGCATGCGAACTGTTCCAGCAGGGCGAGCCAGCGGTCACCTTTTACAACCTCGGCGGCACCGAGGTCATTCGGCAGGTCGTCCATGGCCGGAAGCATGCGGTCCAGGAATCGGCCCAGGAGGTTCCGTTCGCCATCCGAAAGGTGGGTGCCGCTCATATACACCGTGGTCCCCTTGGGGGAAAGGCCACACTGTTCCAAGGCCAGGAGCGTGAAGTAAAGGAGGTCCTGTCCGGTACGCGCCGGGAACGTGTTGCTCAACAGCACACGTCCATGGTCGGCAATGGCCACGTCCACCCGATCGGTGCTGCGGTGTACCAGTGCCACAGGTCCCTCGTGCGAGCGGGCAATGGCGCCCCGCACCATCAGGCCCTGCATGGGCAGCGCGCGGGCACTGGGCAAGCGCTCCAGCACGGCACGTTCGGTCACATCGTCGTGTACATAAATGCACTTGGCACCCAGGCTCCGCACGGGCTCATCGCGCATGGCTCCGCTCGGCAGGCCACCATGCACCAAGGCCAGGTGGGCCGCCTCGGTACCGGGTTCAAGCACGCCTTCGGGCACCATGGTGCTCCATTCAGGTAGGGTGATGAAGGAAACGCTGACCGGGTGAAGGGGAAGTGCCGGATCGTTCAGCACATCAGCCCCCGTGGACCAATGCAGGGCGAGCAGATCACCGCGCTCGATGCCTTGAACGGCCCATGCCGTGACCCCAATTGCGCTCAACACGCTCAGGTGATGGGCCTTGGGCCGCCCGGGATCGTACCGGGATGCGGACAAACTGCCGCGCTCCATGGAATTACTCCCCTTTCCAGTTCCCCGCCGTGGTGGCCTTTTCCATGCTGCCCACCATCAGCGTGTCCGTGCCGGGGAAGGGCTGGGGGTCCTTGGCAATGAACACGGGCACGTTGCGGCCACTGGAACTGATGGCACCGTTGCGCAGGATGAACGGCTTGCCCGAAGTGGGAGCCGTCGTGAACTTCTCCGGATCGAAGGGATACACGCGTCCTTCCATCGCATTGGCGGTGCGGAACAACGAGTCCAGCGCCGGTGCCATGATCGTGTCGCGCACGATGATCTTCAGGGCAAGAGCGTCCTTTTCGGTCAACGAATCGGGCACCTGACCGATGGAACGCACCATGGGGATGCTGCCGTTCTTCACGAAGTCGCGCAACACTTCCAAGTTTCCGGTGAAGGCACCGGTGGCCTGGCGGTAGCCGATCTCGGCCGTGCGGATATCCTTCAAGGCCTGAATGACCAGGCTATCGTTCTTCTTGCGCTTCTCCTCGTTCTCCAGCACTTCGGCGATCGAGCGATAGTTGCGGTAGCCAAGGAACCCGGCCACCACTGCGCATAGCAATCCGATGGCCAGTCCGGTGGAACGGCTGATGATGCCCATTTGCAGTAACAGGGCCACCACACCGGCGAAGAGTGCCAGTCCGGCACCCAGCATCACCCAGGCGTTCTGGCCTTGCATGCCGCCCACTACGAGCAGGATCAGACCGATCAGGATCAAGGCCACCGGGAAGATGTAATTCATCAGGTTCTTCATCGTTCTAGGGTGCTCGGTCGTATTCCGAGGCGGCCAAAAGTAAGAGTAATTTCACCCCTTCATCAGGGCGTTCCCTGCTCCCGGTCATCCGTTCCCCGATCCCCGCGCCCATCCATGTCCGCCCCCGCCGTCGAAAGCCTTGCCGATCGGCTGTTGCAGGCGCTGGGTCACCCGCCCACCGACGGCCAGCGGCGGGCCGCCGATGCCCTGCACCGCCTGCTGGCCACCGACAGGCCACAGGCCACACTGGTCCTCAAGGGTTATGCGGGAACGGGGAAGACCACATTGGTCGGGGCCTTGGTGCGGGTGCTTGCCCGGCAGCGCAGACGGGTGGTACTGCTGGCACCCACCGGCAGGGCCGCCAAAGTGCTCGGTGCATACGCCCAGGCTTCGGCCAGCACCATCCACCGGCGCATCTATCGGGTCAGTGCCGATGAGGACGATGGTTGGGCCCGTCCGGGACTTGCGCCCAACAAGGATGCCGGTGCGCTCTTCGTGGTGGACGAGGCGTCGATGATCGGCAGCGGCGGGGGAGAGGGCGGCTTTGGTGATAGGGACCTGCTCCGCGACCTCTTCGAGCACGTGTTCTCCGCACCGGATTGCAAGCTCCTGCTCATCGGGGACCCCGCACAGTTGCCTCCCGTGGGTGCCGACCATAGCCCCGCGCTGGATGTCAAGGACCTGCGGGCCTTGGGCCTTACTGCCGGTGTGGTGGAGCTCACCGATGTGGTGCGCCAGGCCGAGGCATCGGGTATTCTGGTGAACGCCACGGC
>JBKDXR010000032.1:0-16901 GCA_046306055.1 Flavobacteriales bacterium | reverse complement strand
CCTTTGGCGCGACGCTCGGCGTTGCTGCGCTCCACGGCATCGACCATGCCGAAGGCCATCAGCACCGCATCGAGCGCGTGGGCCTTGTTGGGCTGCGGGATGCCGGCGGCGCACATGTAGGCATCGCCGATGGTCTTGATCTTCTCGATCCGGTAGCGGTCCACGATACGGTCGAAGGCCTTGAAACAGACGTTCAGCTCGGCCACCAGGTCGGCCGGGGAGAGACGTTCGCTCACTTCCGTGAAGCCTTTGAAGTCGGTGAACAGGATGGTGACCTCGTCGAAGTGCTTCGCATCGGCATGCCCTTTCTCCTTCAGTTCGGCGGCCACCTCCTCGGGAAGGATGTTATGGAGCAGCTCATCACTGCGGTCCTTTTCGCGCTGGATGGCCGCCCGTGAACGGCGCGTGTAGCGCAGGCGGTTCCACAGCCCACCGGCCAGCAGCAGCACACCGATGCCCGAGAACAGGAAGATGTTGCGTTGTTCGCGTTCGCGGCCGATCTGTCTGGTGTAGGCCAGGTCCGCTTCGTAGCGCTGCCGCACATTGTCGAGGCTGTCGGCGATCTGACGTTCCTGGAACTGGCGTTGCAGGTCGAGGCGCATCACTTCGCGACTGTTGTTGAGGGCATCGAGCGAATCGCCCACCTGCATGTATTCCTTCTGCGCCCGGAAGGCGTTGGCCAGGTCACCGAGGCGTTCGTAGGCGAGCATCAGGCATTCACTGCATTCCTTGCGTTGTTGCAGCAGCCCCATGGTGCGCGCAATGGCCAAGCCTTTGCCGCATGCCGCCTTCGCTCCATCCGCATTCCCCTTGTCCAGCAGCAGCTGTCCCCGGTAGTAGTGGTTTCGTGCGAGCTGGCGCTGGCTGCCCAGGGCACTGAAGAGGGCGTAGGCCGAATCGAGCGCGGTGAAGGCCTCCTTGTCACGTCCCAGCTCGCCGTAGGTGCGGCCCAGGTTGTTGAAGGCCATGCCCATCTCCAGCTTGCGGCCCAGTTCGCGGTACAGGTCCAGGCTCAGCAGGAACTCCTCCATGGCCTGCGGTCGTTCGCCCATCTCCAGGTGCGTGGCGCCCAGGTTCATCAAGGCCTGTGCGCGTCCCTTCACATTGGCCAGTTCCTCGTAGAGCGCGGCGCTGCGTTCGTAGTGCTCCAGCGCTTTGGGCATGTCGCCGAGCTCGGTGTGAATGGTGCCGATGTTGTTGAAGGTGCCCGCCAGCCCTTCGGTGTTGTCCAGCTCGGTGTCGATGGTCCGGCTTTTCTGCAACTGGGCCAGGGCCAATGGCAGGTCGCCGAGGTTGCGGTACACGTTGCTCATGTTGCTGTACGTGTTGGCTTCGCGCTTGCGGTCACCCATTTCCTTGGCGGTGGCAAGGCATTGCTCCAGGTATTCGAGCGCGGCGGCGTAGTCGCTTTTCATGCTGCTGCCCACGGCCATGGTGGTGTAGGCCTCGTAACGGGCCTTGGCATCGCGGGCCTTCACGGCCAGTTCCAATTGCAGTTGCGCGAGTGCCAGGCCGCTGTCCGGTTGCTCGAAAACGGTCTTCCAGGCCAGTTGCTGCATGGCCTTCAAGCGTGCACTGTCCGGCAGCGATACCGTGTTCCACACACGCCAGAGCGAGTCGGTCTGCGCCCGGGATGGGGCCAGCAAGAACAGGCTTAGCAGGATCGGTAGGAGGCGGCGCATCCGGATCGCGTGAAGATAGGAGAGGGCGTGCGGAGGCAGCGTTGAGCTGGCGAAGCGCGTCTTCTCAAAGAACGCATCACCTTACCTTTCATGGACCATGGGAACAACACGACGCCCCCTCTTCGCCTTTGCGATCCTGCTCACTGGCCTTCCGGTCTCCGCCCAGTTCGATGCGTTGCCCGACTCCAACGCAGCATGGACCGAGACCTTCTGGATCGGGCCGGGTTATCCGTACGAAGGGTTCTTCCACACGTATGATACCACATCACCGGACACGGTGTACAACGGGGACGTGTACCAGAAGCTGCTCACCACATACTCCAATAACTTCATCATCTGGGGCACGGGCTATGGTGGCGCTTTGAGGGACAATGGCCTCGGGCAGGTGTACTACTGGGCGCCTGGTGAACCCGATCCGGTCCTGCTGTACGACTTCGATGTACAGGTGGGGGACACGGTGGAGGATGTTTACAGCATTTGGACACAGGACGTGCGGGTGTACTCCGTGGACCAGATCACAGTGAACGGCACGCAACGCAAGCGCATCGGCCTGGAGTGCCTGGACCAACCGGGTTTCATCGGGGCCTACTGGATCCAGGGGATCGGCGGTGTCGGCGGACTCTTCCGCACCACTGCCTGCCCAAGCGTTTCGGGGATCGGCGCGCTTGTGTGCATGACGGTGAATGACACGATACAGTGGGGGGCGAACGTGGGTGCGGTCGGCGACTGCAGCTTATTGCTCGGGCAGTCGGATCTTGATGTTGCAGAGGAGTCCCTGGTCATTTACCCCAACCCGGCCACCGATCGGTTGACCATCGGGTCACTTGGTAACGGACGAGTGAATGTGGAGGTGTTCGGGCCGGACGGGCGTTCAGTGTTGGTTCAGCGGCTCAGCGGATCGGAGCTGAACATCGCTGCGCTATCCCCTGCGTGCTATTGGCTGAAGGTCAGTGAGGCTTCAGGCAGGGTGCGCATGGCCCGCTTCGTGAAGCACTGAGGCCGCTCACCCGTGCACCGCTTCGCTCATGGCGAAGATGAGCTCGGGGTCCTGCTCGAAGGCGGTGCCCACCACGAGGACATCGGCGCCTGCTTCGCAGAGGGTCCGGGCCGTGGCCGCATCGCGGATGCCACCGCCCACGATCAGCGGAATGTTCACGGTCTTGCGCACGGCGGCGATCATGGCGGGGCTTACGGTGCGCTGGGCGCCGCTGCCGGTGTCCATGTAGATGGTGCGCAGGCCCAATAGTTCGCCGGCCAGGGCCGTGGCCGCTGCAATGCCGGGCTTGTCGTGGGGCAGGGGCAGGGTCTGGCTGACGTAGCTCACGGTCGTAGGCCGTCCACCGTCCACCAGCATGTAGCCAGTGGGGATGGCCTCCAGGCCGAGCGCCTTGATGGTGGGCGCTGCGGTGACGTGGTGGCCGATGAGCAGTTCTGGGTTGCGGCCGCTGATGAGGCTGAGGAAGAGCACCGCATCAGCGTGTGCGCTCAGCTGGGAGGGGCTTCCTGGGAAGAGCACCACGGGGCGGTCGCTGAGCTGCTTCACCCGTTCCAAGCAGCGGTCAAAGGAGGCGGTGGTGAGCAAACTGCCCCCCACGAAGAGCAGGTCAGCCCTGGCCATGCAGGCGTTCTGTACGGTGCGGGCCAAAGCCGCTTCATCGGTCCCGAAATCCGGGTCGATGAGCACCGCAAGAAGCTTCCTTCCCGAACTCTTTGCGTCCTCCAGCTGTTCCAGCACGCGCCCCATTTCCGCGAACATAGCCAACAACCGCCGTTCCAGCCCCACAACGTAACTTCGCGTCCCCTATGAACACCACGATGCCACAGACCCAGGAAAAGCTCCAGTACAAGGTAAAGGACATGAGCCTTGCCGCTTGGGGCCGCAAGGAGATCGAACTCGCAGAAGCTGAAATGCCCGGCCTGATGGCCCTGCGTGAACAATACGGCCAGGAGAAGCCCCTGAAAGGCGCCCGAATTGCCGGATGCCTGCACATGACCATCCAGACCGCCGTGCTGATCGAGACCCTGAAGGAGCTCGGCGCCGAGGTGAGCTGGAGCAGCTGCAATATCTTCAGCACGCAGGACCATGCCGCCGCCGCCATCGCCGCTGCCGGTATTCCGGTGTACGCTTGGAAGGGCATGAACAACGAGGAGTTCGATTGGTGCATCGAGCAGACCATCTTCGCCTTCGGGGGTGGCCAGCCGCTGAACATGATCCTCGACGACGGTGGTGACCTGACGAACATGGTGTTCGACAAGTACCCCGAGCTGATCAACGGCATCAAGGGCCTGAGCGAGGAGACCACCACCGGTGTGCTCCGCCTGAACGAGCGCGAGAAGGCCGGCACCCTGCCGATGCCTGCCATCAACGTGAACGACAGTGTCACGAAGAGCAAGTTCGACAACAAGTACGGCTGCAAGGAAAGCGCTGTGGACGCCATCCGCCGCGCCACCGACATCATGATGGCCGGCAAGGTGGCCATCGTGTGCGGTTACGGCGATGTGGGCAAAGGCACCGCTGCTTCATTGCGTGGTGCTGGTGCCCGTGTGATCGTCACCGAGATCGACCCCATCTGCGCACTGCAGGCCGCCATGGACGGCTTCGAGGTGAAGAAGCTGGTGCCGAACGTGCACCGTGCCGACATCATCATCACCACCACGGGCAACTTCAACATCGTTACGGAGGAGGCCTTCCGCAAGATGAAGGACAAGGCCATCGTATGCAACATCGGCCACTTCGACAACGAGATCGACATGGCCTGGTTGAACAAGGCCTATGGCCACACCAAAGTGGAGATCAAGCCGCAGGTGGACAAGTATTCCATTGAGGGCAAGGACGTGATCATCCTGGCCGAAGGCCGCCTGGTGAACCTGGGTTGCGCCACGGGCCACCCCAGCTTTGTGATGAGCAACAGCTTCACCAACCAAACGCTGGCCCAGATCGAGCTTTGGAAGAACCACGACAACTACGAGAACAAGGTGTACGTGCTGCCCAAGCACCTGGATGAGCTGGTGGCCAAACTGCATCTCGCCAAGATCGGTGTGGAACTGGAGGAGCTCACCGATGCACAGGCCAAGTACATCGGCGTGCCGAAGAACGGTCCCTTCAAGAGCGACGCCTACCGGTACTGAGAACGCCGGCTGGTCAGGATCCTGTCCACCAGTGTAAAGCCACGAGCCCCGAGCTTCGCGATGATCGCTGAAGTTCGGGGCTCGAAGCTTGGGGCCCTGGGGCTGACCTTAATTGAAGATCCGCAGGGTGGTGCCGTTGAAGGTGGTGTTGTACCGCTGAAGATTGATGGCAGCAGGGCCTTGCACCACCGTGCCGTCCGTGATCAGGAACTTCGACTGGCAGCACACGGTGTCCTGCGCGATCAGCTGACTTTCGTCCACGAACACCCGGCACAGTTGGGCGGGATTGTAGGTGCAGTGGCGGTCCATGGCCACAAAGCTCTCCATGCTGGTGCGGTAAACGATCAGGCCCATGGAGCCGCCGGTCAGATACAACCAGCCCCCGGGCACTTGCAGGTCTGCATAGGAGGGGTTGTTGACGTTGATGCTGATGTCCACCGGTGTGAGGGGAACACCGCCGCGCTCTTCCTTCTTGCAGCCGGCCATGGCCAGCAAGGCTAGAGCAAGGAAGGCGGAGGGCAGGGTCAGGGAGCGCATGGTGCAGGAACGCGGGAGAACAAAGTTAGGTATGTGGAACGTCGTCGGTGTTGTATCCTTGCTGCCATGCGTGCACGCTTGTCCCGCTTATTGTTGGTGTTGGGTCTGATGGTGATGGCCCCTTTGGTCACCCATGCCCAGGAAGGCATCAGCCAGAAGAAGCAGGAGAAGATCCAGGCCAAGAAGGCCAAGGACGATAAGAAGGCCAAGGCGCGCAAGGAGAAGGACGATTGGAAGCGTCACTTGTCCATCCAGGACAAACAGACCCGCAAGCGATTGAAGAAGAACACCAAGCGGGCCGACCGCAGCGGGAGCGGTCCGCACCGCGATGGTGGCCTGCGCGGACTGTTCGGCCGCAAACGATAGGTCTGACCTGTATACAACAGCGATCGGAAGGTGGTGTGAAATGTGTTGTTACATGAACAGCACCGATATCTTTCGCCCAAGCAACCCGGATCATGCACCGTTCGTCCACCTGTCCGTCATGCCCTTCCGGCGCAAATGTCCCGGAAAGCTGCGCCAACAGCGGCGAACAGAAAATTTTGCCGATCCGGGATCTTCCTATATTTACGCCCCCTCGTTGCGCAGTCAAGCAGAACGTAATACCTAACTGTTGATGGTGAGAAGGCTATTCTCCGCAGTTGCCCTTTGTCTCATTGGATCGGTGGCAAGCTTCGCCCAGTCGGGTGCAGGCAGCCTCCGGGGCAAGATCACCGATAAGAAGACCGGTGAGCCACTTCCCTTCGTGAACGTGGTGGTCGAGAACCGCGGCACCCAGGTGTCCGGTGGTGCCACGGACTTCGACGGCAAGTACGACATCAAACCCATCGATCCCGGCACGTACGACGTGGTGGTGAGCTATGTGGGTTACCAACCGTACAAGCAGACCGGCGTGGTGGTCAACAGTAACAAGATCACCTTCCTGGACATCCAGCTGAACCCCGGCATCGAGCTCAAGGAGTTCGAGGTGGTGCAGTACACGGTGCCCCTCATCAATAAGGATGGTGGTGCATCGGGCGGAACGGTGACACGCGAGGACATCTCCCGCATGCCGCAGCGTTCGGCCGCATCGCTCGCCACCACGGTGGCCGGTGCCAGCGATGCCGGTACCGGGGGCGGTATCAGTATTCGCGGTGCACGATCGGAAGCGACCTACTACTACATCGACGGTGTGAAGGTGCCCGCCGGAGCAGGTACCAACCTGCCCAAGAGCTCCATTGAGGAAGTGCAGGTGATCACCGGCGGTGTGCCCGCCAACTATGGTGACGTGACCGGTGGTCTGATCAACATCACCACCCGCGGTCCCAGCCGCCAGTTCTTCGGTGGCGCGGAATACCTCACTTCGGGGTTCAAGACCGGCGACGATATCACGGAAGTGTATGGGTTGGATAAGTTCGCGTTCAATCAGGTCGAAGCAAGCCTTTCCGGTCCGCTGCTGTTCAAGAAGGATAGCGTGGGCAACAAGGTGAAGCCCCTGATCGGCTTCTTCCTTAGCGGCCAGTACACCAATGTGGTGGATGGATCGCCTTCGTACATCGGCGATGTGCGCCTGAGGCCCGAGGTCCGCGAGCGGTTCCTGCAGGAGCCCGCCCGCTTGCTGCCCAGCGGCGCCAATGATTTCGTGCTGGGTTATGCCACGGACTTCGTGCGTGCCTCCGATATCGAAACGATCAAGACCCGCCAGAACGCCGGACAAACGGCCTACACGGCGTCCGGTAAGATCGATATCACCACAACGCCCACGATCAACTTCACGGTGGGTGGCTCCTTGGACTACAGCAATCGCCAGGACTACAACCGGAACAATGCATTGTTCAATGCGGAGAACAACTACCGCGTGGAGGAGACCTCCTGGCGTGCCTTTGCCCGCTTCACGCAGCGGTTCATCAACCGGCCCGAGGAGGAGGAGAAGAAGGCGACCGTGAAGAACGCGTTCTACAGCCTCCAGCTGGACTACAGCCGTTATAATAACAACGTGCAGGACTTCGTGCACGGCGACCGTCTGTTCGATTATGGCTATGTGGGTAGGTTCGTCACCTACCGCGCGCCCCAGTTCGAACTGCGGAACAATCAATGGGCACAGATCGGTGAGCGCGATACCCTGGTGGCCTTCACCCCCGGCGGGCAGAACCCGGACCTGGCCGCTTTCAACTCGTTCTACTTCAACGCGTTCGACCCCTCGCCGTACCCGGTGCAATACCTCTTCGGTGCACCCGATGGCTCGGACCCCAACTACATCGGCTTCTACGAGAACTTCCAACAGACCACCTCACGCGGTGTGCTCTGGAATGGTGATCGTCCTCGTTCCGTCTACAACATGTGGAACAACATCGGCTTCATCGATGACCCCAACGGTGCCGAGTTCCGCAAGCGCCAGAACGACCAGATCCGCTTCACGGCCAGCGGTAGCGCTGACATCGCGGGCCACGCACTCGCCATCGGTGTGGAATACGAACAGTTGACCCAGCGCCGCTACGATCTGGCGCCTGTCGGCCTGTGGACCCGTGCCCGTTCGCTGGCCAACTTCCACATCCGTGAGTGGCAGGACACCCTGCCCACCAACATTGTACAGTTGCCCGGTAGCACCCTGCCGTTCTACTTCTACAGCCGTAACGTGGGTAGCGATCAGCCGTTCTTTGATCGCAGCCTGCGTCTGGCCTTGGGCCTGAACCCCGACGGCACCGACTTCATCGATGTGGACGCTCTCGATCCCTCGGTGTATTCGCTCGACATGTTCTCCGCCGACGAACTGATCAACAGCGGTAATGGTACGCTGGTCTCCTACGTGGGCTACGATCACCTTGGCAACAGGGTGTCCGGCCGTCCGAGCTTCGATTCCTTCTTCAACGGTAAGGACGATAATGGCAACTTCAGCCGCCTGCAGGCGCCTTTCCAGCCGATCTACATGGCCGGCTACGTGATGGACAAGTTCGCCTTCGATGACATCATCTTCAACGTTGGTGTGCGTGTTGACCGCTACGACGCCAACCAGGTGGTGCTGAAGGACAAGTACCTCTGGCAGGAGGCTTACACGGCCGGCAGCGCTGTGCCCAGCTCGGAGATCGCCTCCCAGTTGGCCAACCGTCCCTCGAACATCGGGGATGATTACGTTGTCTATGTGGACAGCTACGATCAACCGAACGTGATCAAGGGCTACCGCAACGGTGATACCTGGTACAGCGCCTCCGGCGTGGAACTGGCCGATGGTAACTCTCTGCAGGAGTCCGGCTCCATCCGCCCCTACCTGATCGGCGGGGACCAGCGTACCGACCTGCCCGGCTCACCGCTGCGCAAGAGCGCATGGACCGATTACACGCCTGCGGTGAACGTGATGCCCCGTGTGGCCTTCTCATTCCCCATCTCCGACGAGGCCGTGTTCTTTGCCCACTACGATGTGCTGACACAGCGCCCCAACGCCGGCCAGAGCCGCCTGAACCTGGTGGATTACGCCTACATCGAGAACACGGGCGACATCTTGAACAACCCCGCCCTTAAGCCGACCAAGACCATCGATTACGAACTGGGCTTCCAGCAGGTGTTGAGCAAGTCCTCCTCGCTGAAGTTGTCAGCCTTCTACCGCGAGCTGCGTGATCAGATCCAGATCCGCAACGTGGTGAACGCGTGGCCCCGTGACTACCGGACTTACGACAACTTCGACTTCGGTACGGTGAAAGGTTTCACGATGACCTTTGATCTGCGTCGCACTGGCAATGTGTGGATGCGCGCCAGCTACACCTTGCAGTTCGCCGATGGTACTGGTTCGGGCCCGAACACGGGTATCAACCTGATCAACTCGGGCCAGCCCAACCTGCGTACGATCGCGCCCCTCGACTTCGATCAGCGCCACCGTATTCAGGTCACCTTCGATTACCGCTACGGCGGAGGTTCCGACTACAACGGTCCGGTACTGTTCGGCAAGAACATCCTGGAGCGCATGGGTATGAACGTGGTGAGCATCCTGGGCAGCGGTACGCCATACAGCCGCAGCAGCCAGGTGGTGAGCGAGGCCACCGGTGCCAGCAACTATCTGCTCGACGGTACCCTGAACGGTGCCCGCCTGCCCTGGCAGTTCACCACCGACGTACAGTTCGACAAGGAAATCCCGCTCACCTTCGGTGGCGAGGGCGACAAGGCGAAGTCGGCCAACCTGCGTGTGTTCCTGTTGATCACCAACATCTTCAATACAGAGAACATCACGGGCGTGTACCGCTACACGGGCTCGCCGGTGAACGATGGCTTCCTCGCGCAGCTCACGGACACGTCCCAGATCGACCCGCAGTCGTTCCGCGATCTGTATGGCATCAAGATCAATAACCCGAACAATTTTGGCGCACCCCGTACCATCCGTCTGGGCGTGAGCTTTGATTTCTGATGAACGCACAACTGTTGACCATGAAAGGCTATACGAGAGCACTCCTCACCAGAACCTTCGCTCTGAGCCTCGCCACCGGTCTGGGCTTGAATGCCATGGCCATGCCTCCCTTGACCGGGTCGGGCATGTCCCGGCAGCCCCAGGCTGCGGCCACAACTAAGGCGGCCGGCTGTTCACCGGCCACACAGGTCACCCAACTGGCCTTCAACAACGTTCGCGCGGTGTTGGAGAACGGGGGTAACTTCTGGCAGCGCCGCGGCGTGGGCCGCTCGGGTTATGAGGTGCCCAAGACCGAGGACTTCAGCGGTGCCAACGCCATTTTCGCCGGTGCCCTCTGGATGGGTGGTACATCCCCGGACGGTCAGTTGAAGATCGCTGCTGTGCTGTATCGCACGGACGGTAACGACTTCTGGCCCGGCCCCCTGACCAACGATGGTCTGGCCACGGTGGCACCAGAGGTCTGCCAGCAATACGATAAGTTCTATACCACAACCCGCGCCCAGGCAGAGGCTCATGTCGCGTGGAAGAACTGCAACGGCGACCCGGCTTGTCTGGAGGAAGCCTTCCCCGACGGCTATTCGGTACCCACGGCGTTCATTAACTGGCCCGCCATGGGTAATGTGGAGGCTGGTCAGGACCTGTACTTGGCGCCCTTCTTCGACTACGATGGGGATGGCAGCTACGACCCCTTCGCAGGCGATTATCCCGACTATGGTTTCGACCAGTCCGTGGAGGATTGCAAGAACAAGCTGCGTGAGGATCCCGTGCCCTTGTTCGGTGACTTCAACATCTGGTGGATCTTCAATGATAAAGGTGATGCCCACACCGAGACATTGGGTCAGCCGATCGGCCTGGAGGTGCGTGCTCAAGGTTTCGCGTTCAGCTCGAATGACGAGATCAACAACATGACCTTCTACAACTATACGGTGATCAACCAGGGTTCGCAGACCTTGCTGAACACCTACTTCGGTCACTTCATCGACCCCGATCTGGGCTGCTCCAACGACGACTTTACCGGTTGCGATGTGCAGCGTGGTCTGGGCTACGCCTACAACTGGGATGACCTGGACGAGGCCTGCCTGGGTGCCGTGGGTTACGGGGCGCAGCCCCCGGCCGTGGGTGTGGACTTCTTCGAAGGTCCCTTCAAGGATGCCGATGGTAACGACAACCCGGGGCCGGACCAAGGGCTGACCTGCCAGGAGTATCAGGCACAAGGAGGTATTCCCTACGCCGGCATCGGTATCGGCTACGGTGATGGGGTATTGGACAACGAGCGTTTCGGTATGCGCGCGTTCATCTACTTCAACCGAGAATCCACGAACGCCAATACGACCGACCCGAGCAATGCCACGCAGTTCTACAACTACCTGCGCAGCGTATGGAAGAACAACCTTCCCCAGACCTATGGCGGAATCGGTTATGACGAGGACCCCAACGCCACCCGCACGTTCTACATGTTCCCTGGAACCAGCGATCCCGTGGGCTGGGGCACCAACTGCGTTCCACAGGCACCTTGGTCTGAGACCACGCCAACTCCGGCTCAGCCCGACCGTCGTTTCGTGCAAAGTGCGGGTCCGTTCACGCTGGAGCCTGGCGCGTACAACAACATCACCGTGGGTGTGGTTTGGGCGCGTGCCAGCGTAGGTGGTGCTGCGGCAAGCCTCGGTCCCCTGCGTGTGGCCGATGACAAGGCGCAGGCCCTGTTCGACAACTGCTTCAAGATCCTCGATGGTCCCGATGCGCCGGACGTGGCGATCCAGGAATTGGACCGCGAACTCATCCTGTTCCTGACCAATCCTCAGGGCAGCAATAACGAGAACGAGGAATACGAGGAGCTGCAGCCTTTGATCCCAGAAGAGGGTCCCAATGGTGAGCAGTACGACCGGTTCTACCGCTTCCAAGGTTACAAGGTGTACCAAGTGAAGGACGCCAGCGTGAGCGTGGCCGATCTGGGTGATGTTTCGCTGGCCCGCTTGGTTTACCAGGGTGATGTTCAGGACGAACAGGGTCAGTTGGTGAACTTCTTCTTCGACGAGACCATTCAGCAGACGGTGCCTCGCGAAATGGTGAACGGTGCCAACGAGGGCGTTCGTCATGCCATCCGCATCACGGAGGACAAGTTCGCCCAGGGTGATCCCAAACTGGTGAACTTCAAGTCCTACTACTATATCGCGCTGGCCTACGGCTATAACAACTACGAGACCTTCGACGTGAGCGCCGGTACCGGTCAGGCCTTCCCCTACGTGGAAAGCCGGAAGGCCGCTTTCGGTTCCATCCGCAGTTATGTAGGCATCCCTCACAAGCCAGGTGCGGAGGCCAATGGCACCCAACAGAACGCCCAGTTCGGCGACAGCTTCCAGATCACCCGTTTGGAGGGTCAGGGCAATGGTGGCCTCCGTCTGGAGCTGACCTCTGAAACCGAGAACGCCATCATGGCGGGTAGTCCCTGGCGCCAGGATGAGTTGAAGTACGTGCGCGGCGCATCGCCGATCGAAGTGAAGGTGGTGGATCCCCTGAAGGTGCCCAGTGCCCAGTTCGAGATCTGGTTCCAGGACTCGGTGACCCCGAACACCTTGGATGATGCTTACTGGTACATCGCCAAAGTGCCATCTTCAAGCAGTCGCGATACCATTTGGAGCGACCGTACGATCTCGGTGCCGAACGAGCAACTGATCTTGGATTGGGGCTTGTCGGTGACCATCGGACAGACTTTCTATGATGGTGATTTCGCGACCCCGATCGGAACTGGTACGCTGACGTTCAGTGATGACACCAAGGCATGGTTCAATGGCATCCCGGATAGCGAGGGCGGAAACAACCCGTTCAACTGGATCCGTTCGGGCACGGCCACGTTCGAAGGTGCGGAAGCCATCTACAACGACCGCTCTGGCAAGGACGATCAGCAGATCTACGAAGGTCTCCTTGGTGGTACCTGGGCTCCCTGGCCGCTTGTCGGACAGGCTCCGTTCCAGCCTGGTGCTCCTACCGAGGTGAACCAGTCGATGGCCTTGGCCAGGATCAACGAGACGCCCAGCGTGCAGGTGGTCATCACGGCCGACAAGAGCAAATGGACCCGCTCACCCGTGTTGGAGCAGGAGGCTGACGCCACGCTGTCACAGGGTGGTGCGGCCCGATTGGCCCTCCGCGCATCTGCCAGTATCGATAAGGCCGGTGTCAAGTCCGGTACTCCAGGGTGTAACGAGGGTGAGGCACAGTTGACCTCATCCACGGGCATGGGCTGGTTCCCAGGCTACGCGATCGATCTGGAGACCGGTGAGCGCTTGAACATCGCCTACGGTGAGAACAGCTATTGGGGCGGTGAGATCGGCCGTGACATGATCTGGAACCCCAACGACCAATTGATCACGTCCAACGGTAGTCCCTACTTCGGTGGTTGCCATTGGATCTATGTGTTCAAGAACGATCGTCGTCAGGCCAACAACGCCGACCGCGTTCCCAAGTACGATGAAGGGGCCTACATCATGGCCACATTGCCGGCACCAGGCGTTCAGTCACGACTGAAGGTGTTCCGCGGCGTGGCTTGGGTGGGTGGTGCCGTGGTGGCCACGGGGCAGCAGTTGCTCGCCTCTGACGTGCGCATCAACCTCAGTGTGGCCAAGCCTTACCGGACTTACGTGAACTACAATGGTCAGCCCGAGCCGATCGATCCAGAGCGCAACAACGGCCTTCCCTTGTACACGTTCGGAACCGGTGAGTACGCAACGCAGACGGGTGTGGCCTCTGTGGCCAACGAGTTCCTCGATCGCATCAACGTGGTACCTAATCCGTACTACGCGTTCAGCGGATATGAGACCTCACGTCTGGACAACCGTGTGAAGTTCATCAACCTGCCCCAGACGTGTACGATCAGCATCTACACGGTGAGCGGTACGTTGGTGCGCAAGTATCGGAAGGACAATGACCTGACCTATCTGGATTGGGACCTGAAGAACGCCAGCAACATCCCCATCGCGGGTGGTGTGTACATCTGCCACATTGATGTGCCTGGTGTAGGTGAGAAGGTGCTTAAGTGGTTCGGTGCCATGCGCCCCATTGACCTTCAGAACTTCTAAGAAGACCACGACCACAACCATAAGGAAGTACGGAGATGAAGCGAATGATGGACAACAAGGCCGTGGTGACCGCGGTGCTGGCCGCGATGATCGGCTTACCAGCCTTGGCCGGTAACCCTGATCGTGCCGGTTCCGCTGGTGGCACCCAACTGCTCATCAACCCTTGGGCCCGTTCATCGGGCTGGGGTCTGGCCAACACGGCCTCGTTGCGCGGTGTGGAAGGCATGTACGGCAACGTGGCGGGCCTGAGCAGGGTGAACAAGACCGAGATCCTGTTCACCAATACCCAGTGGCTTTCCGGTTCTGGAGTAACGATCAACAGTGTGGGTGTGGGCCAGAAGGTCGGCGCCTCGGGTGTGATCGGCATTACCGCCACCGTGATGTCCTTCGGGGAACTGGAGGTGACCACCTATGACAACCCGGAGGGTGGTCGTGGTGCGTTCAAGCCGAACATGGCCAACATCGGTATTGCCTACTCCAAGAGCTTTTCCAGCAGCATCCATGGTGGTCTGTTGATCCGGAGCATCTCGGAGTCCATTGACAACGTCCGTACTTCCGGTCTGGCGTTCGATGCGGGTATCCAGTATGTGACCGGTCCGAAGGACAACATCCATTTCGGCATCGCGCTGAAGAACGTGGGACCGGCCATGCAGTTCTCTGGTGATGGTCTGGCCGTGCAGGGCATGTTGGTGCAGGGTAGTGACCAGCTCACGCTTGAGCAGCGTTCCGCCCGGGCCGAGCTTCCCTCGCTCCTCAACATCGGTCTGGCATACGATTACCACATCAATGACATGCACCGCGTCACCTTCGCGGGCACCTTCATCTCGAACTCCTTCACCAAGGACCAGGGCATTTTCGGGGTGGAGTATGCCTTCCGAAAGATGTTCCACCTGCGCGGTGGTTTCCTCTATGAGAAGGGCATTACCAGTGACACGGACCGTACCACGGTGTTCACGGGTCCCTCGGCCGGCCTCAGTGTTGATCTGCCGTTCGGTCCTGAGAAGAAGAACAGCTTTGCCATCGATTACGGCTACCGCACCACCAACCCGTTCTCGGGCGTTCACAGCATCGGCATCCGCATCAGCATCTGATCGCTCACATTACCTTTGGGAAGAGGACCTCTCGGGGTCCTTTTCCTTTCTATCCCCCTTATCGTTCCGCCAATAGTGCGGATCCTTGCCTGCGTCGGTTCTCGGCGCCCATCCCATGAGCACACCAGCCTATTACACGGAGGAGGGACTCAAGAAACTCCTCGAAGAATTGCACCACATGCGTACCGTGGAGCGACCTCACATCAGCCAGCAGATCGCCGATGCGCGGGACAAGGGCGACCTGAGCGAGAATGCCGAGTACCATGCGGCCAAGGAGGATCAGGGTTTGCTGGAGGCCCGCATTGCCAAGTTGGAGGAGGTGGTGGCGAATGCCAGGGTGATCGATATGAGCAATCTGGACACGAGCAAGGTGTATATCCATAGCAAGGTCCTGGTAAAGCACATGGAGAATGGTTCGCAGCGTGAGTTCACGATCGTGGCTGAGAGCGAAGCGGATATCAAGCAGGGAAAGATCAGTGTAAGCTCGCCCATCGGCAAGGGATTGCTGGGCAAGTCCCGCGGTGAAGTGGCCGAGGTGGTGACACCTGCCGGTACCACGCGTTTCGAGGTCCTGGAGATCAGCCGTTGACCATGGCCAGCATTTTCACCCGCATCATCCAGGGCGAGATCCCGTGCCATAAGGTGGGCGAGAACGATGATTTCCTGGCGTTCCTGGACATCAGCCCGTTGCGCGAGGGGCATACCCTTGTTGTGCCCAAGTTGGAAGTCGACCGGTTCTTCGATCTTCCTCCCGCTCTGATGGCGGGTATCATGCCCTTTGCCCAAGAGGTGGCCGAACGCCTCCGCAGGGCGGTGCCGTGTGATCGTGTGGGCGTTGCCGTGATCGGGCTGGAAGTGCCCCACGCCCATGTGCACCTCATCCCCATTGATCGCATGGCGGACATGGACTTCACGCGTGAGAAGCTGAAACTGACGCAGGAAGAACTGGCTGCGATCGCGGAACGCATCCGCACCGCCTGAAGCTTACTTGATGCGGTCCGGATTGTTCCGGATGAAACTGCCCCAATCACCTTTGCCCCGTCCAGCACTTGAGCGGGAGGAACGCGGCACGGCGCCGTTGGCGAAGTGGTGGCAAACGGCCACGGCCACGGCATCGGTGGCATCGGTGCTGCTGGGAAGTTCCTGAAGTCCCAATATGCTCAACAGCATGGCCGCCACTTGTTCCTTGCTGGCATTGCCATTGCCCGTAACGCTCTGCTTGATGCGTTTGGGGGCGTATTCCACGACCGACAGCTCACGCTGCAGGGCCGCCGCGATGGCCACGCCCTGCGCTCGCCCCAATTTGAGCATGCTCTGTACGTTCTTGCCGAAGAACTGGGCCTCAATGGCCAGCTCGTCGGGCAAATGGCGCTCGATGATCCGCGTGGTCTCCGTGAAGATGGCGCGCAGCTTCAACGTGTGGTCATCGGCCTTCGGGAAACGAATGGCACCGGCCTCAAGCAGCCGGGCCTTGCCGCTCTCAATGCACAGCACCCCGAAGCCCATCACCGTGGTGCCCGGATCGATGCCGAGAATGATGCGTTCGACGCCCACAGGCCTACTTTTGGCCGGAGCTCCGTCTTGGGGCTGAATGTGGTCCGTGGGTCGCACGCTGCTCGTCCTGTTCCGTTGGGGGGTGTTCCTCCTGGCATGCGCGTTCTTATACGCCCAGCTATCGGCACCCAAAGGTACTGCCGCCCTGGATGCCTTGAGGACCATTCCCCGGCCGCTCACATGGTGGGCGCAACTGGCCGGCATCGTGGCATTGATGCTGCTCAATTGGGGCATTGAATCGCACAAATGGCGCTGGTTGATGCGTCCTGTGGAGCTGATCGGAAGGCGACAGGCCTTCCTCGCCACCGTGGCAGGCACGAGTGTTTCGCTGATCACCCCCAACCGCACGGGTGAGTTCGTGGGCCGCGTGCTGTTCCTGGCCCCGGAGAACCGGGTCGCAGGCGCGTTCGCCACTGCGCTTGGCGGCATTGCACAGTTCGTGGTGACCTTGGTGGCCGGCGGT
>JBKDXR010000031.1:0-95396 GCA_046306055.1 Flavobacteriales bacterium | reverse complement strand
ACTGATGCTCGCGCTCGGAGCCGCAGTGACCGTAATGGAAGCTGTGGTGCTGAATGCCGCGCAGCCACCGGCCGCAGCGATGGCGTAGGTCACCGTGTAGGTGCCCGGTGTGCTCGCACCTAGGTTCACGGCACCAGTGCTTCTGTTGATGCTCAGTCCCGCAGCACTGCTGAAGGTTCCACCCGTGGGACCCGTGAGGGTCACGCTGGCGGTGCTGCCGCTGGTGCAATAGGGCGAACCGATGTAGCTAATGCTCGCGCTCGGCGCCGCAGTGACCGTGATGGAAGCGATGGTGCTGAAGGCCGCGCAACCACCAGCCGCAGCGATGGCGTAGGTCACCGTGTAGGTGCCCGGTGTGCTCGCACCCAGGTTCACCGCACCAGTACTACCGTTGATCACAAGACCCGGCGTACTGCTGAAGGTTCCACCCGTGGTGCCCGTGAGGGTCACGCTGGCGCTGCTGCCGCTGGTGCAGTAGGGTGAACCGGTGTAACTGATGCTCGCGCTCGGAGCCGCCGTGACCGTGATCGAAGCGGTGGTCGAGAACGCCGCGCAGCCACCGGCCGCAGCGATGGCGTAGGTCACCGTGTAAGTGCCCGGTGTGCTGGCGACCAGATCAACCGCGCCGTTGCTGCTGTTGATGCTCAGTCCCGCAGCACTGCTGAAGGTTCCACCCGTGGTACCCGTGAGGGTCACGCTGGCGGTGCTGCCGCTGGTGCAATAGGGCGAACCGATGTAGTTGATGCTCGCGCTGGGAGTCGCAGTAATGGTGAGATCGAGCTCCTCGGTCACACAACCGACCACGGTGCTATAGAAGCCGCTGGTACTGTAGGTGCTACCGTTCACGCTCCAGGTGTAGCTGTCGCAGGCGGAAGCGTTGGTCGTGTTGGTGCTGCTGGGGGTGATGGTGAGGATGAGTTCCTCGGTCACACACCCCACCACTTCACTGTAGGTTCCGCTGGCGCTATAGGTCTGCCCGTTCACCGCCCAGGTGTAGCTGTCGCAGGCGGAAGCATTGGTCGTGTTGATGGGATTCGCGAGAGACACCGTCACCGTGAAGGAGCAGCTGGCAGTGAGGCCTGCGGCGTCCGTTACTTGGTGGGTCACGGTGGTGGTGCCCACCGGGAAGGAGGAATCACTGGCCAGACCGGAGGTAAGAACTGTACTTGCACCCGTGCAGTTGTCGTTTCCCATCGGGGTGGTGTAGCTGACCACCGCGCTGCAGGTTGCCGGATCACCGATCACGTTGATGTCGGCCGGGCACGTAATGGTCGGAGCCTGCGCGTCAGCGACCGTCACAGTGAACGAGCAGGTGGCGGTGAGCGCAGCGGCATCGGTCACCCGGTAGGTCACGGTGGTCGTTCCTACAGGGAAAGTGGCTCCGCTTGCGAGGCCTGCGATCCTGCTCGTGGTGGCTCCGGAGCAGTTGTCGGTGCCCACGGGTGTGCTGTAGCTCACCACGGCACCGCAGCTGCCGGGGTCGGCATTCACGCTGATGTTGCTGGGACAAGTGATGACGGGCGGTGTTCCATCTCCTACGCTCACCGTGGCGGTGGTGCTGTTCGTTGTACCGCAGACGGGGACATCGATCACCGCGCGGAAATAGCGATCGCCAATGAATCCGGACCAATTTTGTGTCGCGGTGGTATTGGCGATGATGGTCCAGTCGATACCATCGGTGCTCTGCTCCCAACGCAGCACGGCCCCCGTGTGACCGCTGAGCGTAAGCGTGCCCGACGCGCCCGGACAGAACGTGCCGCCACCGCTGATGGTGCCACCCACCGCCGGTATGGCCACCACCACGTTGCGCGTATGGGAGAAGATGCAGGCACCCTGCACCACCGTGTACGTGACCGGATAGGTGCCTGCGATGGCCACGTTGAACGTGCCGCCGGCGGTCACATGTGCCCCCCCGCTCCATGTACCACCAGCCACCGTGCTGGTGAAGAAGCTCAGCCCATCCAGGAAGAAGGCGCTGTTCACGGCGGAAGCATCTCGCTGGATCCGGATGAACCGGGCGCGCGCACCCATCACATGCTGCGAGCTGCCGTAGGTGGTGCTCGAGTATAGGTAGGATCGCGTCGGACCCCATGTGCTGCCGTCCAGTGAGGTGGATACCCACATCCGCGATGTTCCGCCTGTGCTGCGCCACGTGATGAACACATTCTCGCCGGTGTACAGCGTATCACCCAGGTCGAGGATGACCTGGCCGCTCACCGTATTGAAATTCGCCCCCGTTCCATCGGCAGCGTTCAACGCGGCCGTTGGTGACAATACGTTCAACGAACTGACCAGGCCACGGGCGTTGCCCGAAAGCAGGCTGTTCAGGTTGGCCGGCAGGTTGCTGGAACAATAGGGCCCGGGCTGCACGAAACGCGCCGGGTTGTTCGGGTCGTCCGCCCAGATCGGGTCGGTGAAACTCGAGATGAAGAGGTTGTTGTTATTCGCACCGGGGTAACTGTTCGCCCCTAGGGTGAGGCCGCCTACGTACCTGCCCCCAAGAATGAGATCGCCACCGCTGGCCCGGGCGATGGCATGTGCGATCTCGCTTTGGGTGCTCACTTCCCGGTCCCACCAGGCAGGCGTCCCATTCCGTTCGAAACGCGCCACGAAAAGGTCCGGATCCGTGTCGCCCGTGATGATCTGACCTGCATCGGTCGTCACGGTGCCCTGCATCAAGCCGGCCATGTAGATCTGGCCATTTTGCCCAACGGTGAGGTCGATCGCTTCCGCTCCGTGGTCCGTGCTGCTCGATGCCGTGCGCACCCAGTTGGCAGTGCCCGTGGCGGGGTTCAGCGCTGCGAGGAAGAGATAGTCATGCACACCGCTCACGTTGATCGGTGAGCCTCCGGGGAAAGTGGAGTTGTTGTGCGTGTATCCGGTGATGTACACGGCGCCACAGCTCACCGCCACACCGTTGCAGGCCACATTGTCGCTGCCCGGGTTGTTCACCATGCGCATCCACACCGGCGAGCCGGCGATGGTGACGGCCGAGCAGAAAAGGGCATTGCTATTGGATACGCTCGTGCTGGTGAGGGTGGTGCTCGCACTGGTGCGCCACGCCATGCTGTTTCCATTGGTGCTTCCCACCACATACACGTTCGTGCCATCGGTGGCGATGCGCTCGGAAAGGACATCAGCGGAGGACATGCCCGCCAGCGACCAAAGGGAGCTGCCGCTGAGGTCGTAGGCGCTCAGGTAGGCATACCGGCGCCCGTTGGTCAAGCCGGTGAAGGAGGCCAGGCCCGTGAGGCTGCCGTGTGCGGTGAAGGATCCATAGGCGATGATGCTGCTGCCCGTGATGACCACCGCGGTGCCTTCGTCATTCTGGGGGCTCCTGACGGACTTGCTCCACAGGTGCGTTCCCGAAGCATCGTAGGAGACGATGAACGCATCGCTGGCCCCTGCGTTCGTGAGGCCCAGCGCCGGGATGCTTCCATCGTAAAGCCCGGTGACCACCACCTGGCCGGTGGCGCTTATGGCCACGCCCTGCGCACCATCATCCTGGTTGCTGCCGAAGCCCCGGCTCCAGAGCAGGTTACCTGCCGCATCGAACTTGGCCACGAACGCATCCTCGCTGCCCCCGTTGGAGGCTGGCAGGTTGTAAGGGGCAATGCCTGCGGTGTTCGCCTGGTAGGTGCCCGCCACCAGGATGTCGCCGGTGCCGTCCTGCACGGCGATGTCCCTCACCAGCTCATAATTGCCGCCATCCAGTGTCCTCGCCCAGTTCCAGGTGACCGACTGCGCGGATGCCACCGCGTGCAGGAGGGTGATCAGCACAATGGCCAGCCCCTGCGCAACGTTCACGGGTGAGCGGTTATGTCTGAGGGTGGTCGGCATTCGTCGATTGATCAAGGCTCTTCATGGCTGAATGGGCCACGTTGGGCTACTGGGTTCAACGGGGCCATGTGACCGTTGGTTACAGGCACGTACCGCATTGTCAGGGCGTTACGTTCCCGTTCCGATGGCATTCACCACCTTCGGGGACCCATGGACAGCAGGAGGGAGGAGGCCTTGATCCAGGCGGCGAAGCGTTCGCCCGAAGCGTTCGCACCGCTCTACGAGCTGCACTTCGGTGCCATCTTCCGTTTCATCCTGCGCAGGGCCCGGGACCGTGATCTCACGGCCGACCTCACCCAGCAGACCTTCCTCAAGGCCATGCTTGCGCTGCCCCGGTATGAACCCCGGGGATTCCCGTTCAAGGCCTTCCTGTACCGGATCGCGTTGAACGAACTGAAGATGCACTGGCGCAAACGGAAGGAAGTGGTGATCGACATGAGCTATGCCGAGGTCCGGGGGCTGACGGAAGAGATGGGCCTGCCTGAGCAGGACGAGGACATGCGGCGGTTGGCCCTCGCTCTTGGCCGTTTGGAAGAGGATAAGGCCCGCCTGATCGAACTGCGCTACATGGACGGCCTGAGCTTCGCTGAATTGGGCCAGGTGCTCGGCATTACCGAGGACGCTGCCAAGATGCGGACCCACCGTGTGCTCGGCACCTTGCGCACCTACCTTTCGCCACGGGCATGAAACAACACTACAAGATAACGCCCGAAGGTCGAGGACCCGAGCCAACCGACCAGGAGATCGCCCGATACCGCGACCCGAAGCGGCTGGTCTACAATTACCACCGGGCCACACGTTCGCTCCACCGCAGGCCCTTGTACAAGGACCCCAAGGCGTTCATCGCGCTGCTCATCATCGTACTGATGGCTTGGTTCATCAGTGAAGTGTCCGATGACCGGCATCCAAAGCCAGCGCCGGATGCTCGGGAGCAAACGGATTGAACGTGGTTCGGTCGCAGGGGCTATTTTTCGCGGGCCTAACCTGCGGAACTGCCAAACGGACCTGCCATGTTGAAACAGATCATCACGCTCTGGAGCTGTGTGCTCACGCTTCTGGCCACCGCCCACGAGGGCATGTGGCTACCCACCCTTCTGAAGAGCATTGAGGGAGATCTGCAGTCCGCGGGTTTGCAGCTCTCGGCGGAGGATATCTACAGTATCAACAAGGGTAGCCTCAAGGATGCCATTGTATTGTTCGGGGGCGGCTGCACGGCCGAGGTGATCGGTCAGAAGGGCCTTATCCTTACGAACCACCACTGCGGCTTCGGTGCCATCACGGACCACAGCACCGTGGAGAATGACCGGTTGAAGAACGGATTCTGGGCCGCCTCCATTAGCGAGGAACTGCGTAACCCCGGGCTCACCGCCACGTTCGTGGTTCGCATGGAGGATGTTAGCGGACGTATCATTCCCCAACTGGCAGCGGGGCTCACCGAGGCGCAACGCCGCGATGCGGTGAACAAGCTGGCTGAGACGCTCACCAAGGAGGCCATCGAAGGCACCCATTACAAGGCAGTGGTTCGTCCTTTCAACTATGGGAACAGCTACTACCTGATCGTGACCGAGACCTTCCGTGATGTTCGGTTGGTGGGTGCACCACCTTCTGCGATCGGCAAGTTCGGTGGCGATACTGATAACTGGATGTGGCCGCGGCATAATGCGGATTTCAGCCTGTTCCGGATCTACACGGATCCCGATGGCAAGCCGGCCGACCCCGCGGACGCCAACATACCCATGGTGCCGCGCCACGTGCTGCCCATGAGCCTCGAGGGACCGCGTGAAGGGGAGTACGCCATGATCTTCGGTTTTCCGGGCAACACCCAGCGTTACCTGAGCTCATATGCGGTCAACTATGTGCAGAACACCGCCGACCCGATGCGTATCGCCATGCGCACGGCCAGTCTCGGCGTGATCGATGCCGCCATGCGCTCCAGTGATCGGACCCGGTTGCAATACGCCGACAAACAGGCCGGCATCAGTAACGCGTGGAAGAAATGGATCGGGGAGGTGCGTGGTTTGAAGGAGCTGAACACCCTGCAGCGGAAGAAGGAGTATGAGGCGGCCTATACGGCCAAGGCGCGTGCAGAAGGGCAGGAGGAGTATGCGAAGGCCTTGGTCTCGCTGGAGGGTCTCTACGGACAGTATGTTCCTTATGCCACAGCGCGTGACATGTTCGTGGAGATGGTCTACTACGGTCCCGAAGTGCTGCGCTTTACGGATGGCTTCCGAGAACTGGTGGAGGAGCATGGCAAGCTCAGCGACGAAGGCAAATACGCGCAGCTGTTGAGCGAACGCCTGACCGCCGCAGAGACCTATTTCCAGAACTACGATGTAGCGGTGGACAAGGCTGTTTTCAAGGCCCTGTTACCCATTTACCGCAAGCACGTGCCCGCCCATCTCGCTCCCGATGTGCTGAAGGAGATCGACGGGAAGTTCAAGGGGAACAATGATGCCTGGGTGGATGCGCTCTATGCAAAGAGCGTCTTCGTGGACCAGGAGCGCCTGCAAAAGGCCTTCCGCAACCCCACTGCTGGCGCGATGAAGAAGTTGGCCAAGGACCCGGTGTTCCGTGCATCCCGCAGTTTCTTCCGCAGCTTTCTGGAGCAGGTGCGCCCCACCCATGCCTTATTGGGCGATCAGATCGAAAGTGCCATGCGTACTTACGTGAAGGGCATGATGGAGCTGTATCCCGAGAAGACCTACTGGCCCGATGCGAACAGCACCCTGCGCCTGTCCTATGGCAAAGTGGAGGGCAGTCGGCCGCGGAACGGTGTTACCTATGAGGCCTTCACCACGCTGGATGGTGTGTTGGAGAAGTATGTTCCGGGTGATGTGGAATTCGATGTGCCCGGACGCCTCATTGAGCTGTACAAGGCCAAGGACTATGGGCCTTATGGGGTGAACGGCACGCTCCCCGTGTGCTTCACGTCGTCCCTGCATACTACGGGTGGTAATAGTGGAAGTCCGGTGCTGAATGGTCGTGGTGAGCTCATTGGCCTCAATTTCGATCGTAGCTGGGAGAGCACCATGAGCGATATCCAGTTCGACCCGGACAAGTGCCGCAATATCTGTGTGGATGTTCGCTACCTGCTGTTCCTGATCGATAGGTTCGCCGGGGCCGGGCATCTGCTGGAAGAGATGGTGCTCGTTCAGCCTGCCATGCACACCATCGCCCTTCCGTTGCACCGATGAACAGCGTTTGGGAAGAGCGAGATGGTGCTCTGTACCGTCGCTTTCAGTTCAAGGACTTCAACGAGGCCTTCGGGTTCATGGCACGCGTGGCCATGTTGGCCGAACGGATGGACCATCATCCGACCTGGACCAATACGTTCGGTCTGGTGGAGATCTGGCTACGCACCCACGACGCGGGCGGACGGATCACCGACCGCGACCGCTCTCTGGCCACCGCCATCGATGCACTGTTGATCTAAGCCTGTCCTTGAATGCAACAAGCCCCGGTGGAGCGGTCCACCGGGGCTTGAACATTCTCGACGCTCGGGATCAGCTCTTTTGCACGAAAGCCTTGATGCGCAGTTTGGTCTCCCGTGGTTCGGTGTTGGCGATAACGGTCACCTCTTTGGTCTGGGCGTTCTCCTGCTTGCCAGGCTTGTATTCCACCTCGATCTCGCCGGTTCCACCGGGAGGAATGGGGCTCTTGGGGTAGCTGGGCACGGTGCAGCCGCAGCTGCCATTGGCCTGCTCGATGATGAGGGGCTCGGTTCCGGTGTTGGTGAAGGTGAACACGTATTTGTTCTCGCTGTCCTGCTTCACATTACCGAAGTCATGTTCGTAATTCCCGAAGTTGACCGTGGTCTTGGGCTTGTTGTCCACCACTTCACCGGTCTGGGCCAGAGGGTCGAAGGTGGTGGGGGCCGGAGTGGCGGGGGTGGAAGTGGTGCTGGTGGCCGCCACCACAGGAGCGGTGGTGGATTCGCTGCTGCTGAACTGCTTCACGGCCAAGGCGGAAAGGGCCACGGCGATCACGGCGAGCAGGGCGATCTGGATCTTGTCTTTCATGGTCGTATTGTTGTTCGGAGTGGTTGCTTCAACGGGACGCGAAAATAGGGGGATCGGCCACAATGGGCCGCTGATTTAACGGCTCGTTAACAGGCCTTGTTCACCGGGCCATACCGAGACGCTGGAAGGTGTTGTCCTGCAAGGCTTCCAGCGCTTTCTGGAAGCTCCTATCCACACTGTTCTCCGCATTGATCATCTGCCAATAGGCCGATGTGTCCCACAGGTCCCTGGCAATCAGGGCCTTGAGCCTGAGGGAGATAAGGTCCTTGGAACGCTGCATGCCAACGCTGTCAAAAGCGATCCCTTCCAATTCAGCGGCCTGCTGCAACCGTCCCAGGAGTTTTTCATCCACCACGAACTTGCGGCGAAAGGTCTCGGGGTCGGGGTATTGTGCGAGCAAGGTGTTGCGGTTGGCATCCACATGGGTGAGCGCGAAGGTGTTCAGGATGCCATTGCGCACCAAGCGACTGAAGTACTCCGAGCTTTGGGTGGTATCAATGGGAACGAACACGTCGGGCATGATGCCTCCACCGCCGTGCACCACTCGTTTGTTCACGGTGTAGTACTTCACGGTATCCTGCAGGTGAACACTGTCGGCAGAGGTCAGTTCACCCTTCGCGAACCGGTCCACCCTCTCGCGTTGATAGGCCTCCACTCCATCCGCGTAAGGCTTCTGGATGGAACGGCCCGATGGCGTGTAGTACCGAGATACCGTCAATCGTACGGCCGAGCCGTCAGGCAACATCACCGGGCGCTGCACCAATCCTTTACCAAAGCTCCTGCGACCAACAATGAGCCCGCGGTCCCAGTCCTGTACAGCACCGCTCACGATCTCGCTGGCACTTGCGGAACCTTCGTCCACCAGGACCGCCAGACGCCCTTTTTCGAAGCGTCCATCGCGTGTGGCATAGGTGTCCTCGCGGGGTGAATTGCGTCCTTCCGTGTACACGATCAGACGTCGGTCAATAAGGAACTCATCGGCCATTTCGATCGCTGTGCGCAGGTAGCCGCCGCCATTGCCTTGCAGGTCCAGGACCAGGTCCTGCATGCCCTTGCCTTTCAACTCATCGAGCTTGTCGCGGAACTCCTTCATGGTGGTCGCACTGAATCGGCTCACCTTGATGTAGCCCACCGTGGGCGTGGCCATGTAGGCCGCCTCCACACTGAAGATGGGGATCTTGTCCCGCGTGATGGTGAACTCCAAGGGCTGGGCCTCTCCCTTGCGCATGATGTCGACCTTGACCTTGGTTCCCTTCTTGCCGCGCAGTCGCTTCATCACGTCGCTGTTCTTGAAGCCCACTCCCGCCGAATTCTCCCCGTCAATGCCAATGATCCTGTCTCCCGACCGGATGCCCAAGCGTTCTGAAGGACCGCCAGCGATGGCATCGACCACGTAGATCGTGTCCCTGACGAGGTTGAACTGAATGCCAACGCCTTCGAAATTGCCCTTGAGGGGCTCGTTCACCTCCTCGAGCTCTTCCTTGGGGATGTAAATGGAGTGGGGATCCAACTCCTCCAATATGCTCACGATCGCAGCATCCACCAGTTTCTTGTTGTCCACGGTGTCCACGTACTGGCGGTCGATGTGGTAGAGCAGGGCTTCGATCTTGCCTGTAGTGGCGGGGTCGGCACCTTGTTGCGCACGCAACAGGCCGGGGACCATCAGGAGAATGCCAAGGAATGAAAGGGAACGAGATCGCATCAGGCAAGTGGAATGTGTTACAAAGTAACGGTGACCAGCGAGAGAGGTTACCCGCCGAACGTTAAGATCGGTGAACAGGCCTCTGCGCATGGGATGATGTCCGGACTAGCGTTCGGCAACACTTCGCTGAACGCTAAAGGGCACGGCAATGCGTTTGCCATGTGCATCGGTAAGGGTGACCACGTGGGTGCCAGCGCCGAGGTCCATGGCCATGCGGTGGTCACGGACCGTGGTACCCACATGAAGCCCGTCGAGGTCCCAATGGACCATGGCACCGGGATCGCGATGGGCGGCATGCAGCACCACCTGCGCATAGGTCCCGGCCAATGTCCGTGGAACAATGATGCGGGCATGCCGCTCCGGATAGAGCATTTCCATCACCTGGTCGTCCGGATCGGTGCCGGGGCCATCGCCCCAAGATGGTAGCGGCTGATGACCGGTCTGGCGTTGCGCATGATAGACCTCCATGGCCGGGGGCAGTACGAACCAGCTGCGGCGCACAGCATCGGGCCCGGCCGGAACGCGTTGGCGTCCGGTGGCATCGGTGAGGATGGACACATGGTAGGGGCAGGGAGGCGTGCGTTCGGCCTCCTTGATCGTCCAAAGCGTATCGACCACGTCGCAATCGGGGCTTGCGCGATGCCCACTGCTGCGGCAAATGGCCATCGGATCCAGTTGGTCGAAAGGTGGGTCGAACGGAGCGGATCCGGGTAGTACATGGAACAATTCGAAGAGGAGCGGGGCTGCGGCCAGCGAACCGGTCAACCCGGGACGTCCCTCACCGCTTGCGTTTCCGGTCCAGATGCCGATCGCGTACCGGGGGGTCACACCAATGGCCCATGCATCGCGGTGGCCGAAACTGGTACCGGTCTTCCATGCGATGGCGCCAGCACTATTGAAGTGTTCCCACCCGATCTCGCTTTCGGGCCGGTTGAGTGTCCGGATCGCGTCCATCATGTGATACAAGGCCGCCGGGCGCAACGGGGGCGTGCGATAGGGACCTGCGATGGGACGGTCAGCGATCACGTAAGGTTCATGGACCAAAGGCCCCAAGGTGTCCGCCGGTGTTGCCTGAAGGATACGGGCCATGGAGGCATAGGCCCCGGTGAGCTCCCAAAGGGTGCTTTCGGCGCCACCCACCACCAGCGATAGTCCATAGTTGTCGGCGCTTCGGTCGATGTGGGCCAACCCCATGGACCGGAGGGTGGCAAGGGTCCGTTCCACGCCATGTTCGCGCAGCGCCCGTACAGCAGGGATGTTCAGAGAACGCGCCAGGGCCACATCGGCCGGCACGGCGCCGCTGTACGTCCGGTCGAAATTCTCCGGTACGAACCCATCATACCGCGTGGGTACGTCGGCCACGAGCTGCCGGGGCGTGCGTTCGCCGCTCTGTAGCATGTCCGCGTACAGCATGGGTTTCAGCAGGCTGCCGGTGCTGCGTGGTGCTCGCACGATATCCACATGGCCGGCATGTGCGGCAGAGGCCGAAGGAAGATTGCCCACGTAGGCCAGAACGGCACCGGTGGGCACGTCCATGATCAAGACGGCGGCATTGTGCACTTCGTTGGCCCGCAAGCTATTGCCATGCCTGTCCATGATGGTGGAGGCGCGCAGTTGCAGCTCCGCATCAATGGTGGTGCGTATCCGCTGTCCTTCATACCCTGTGAGTTGAAGTGTCGCCAGGAGGTGGGGGGCATGATGGGGCATTGCCATCGGTGCTTCCGGCAGGGGTTCTTCGAGTGCCAGCGACCATTGCAGGCTGTCGATGTGACCATCGTCCAGCAGGCGTTGCAACAACCGGTCGCGTTTGTCTCGCAGAGCGTCCCGGTTCTTTCCGGGATGCATGCGCGCAGGTGAATTGGGCAGCACGGCCAGTAAGGCGTGCTCGCCCCAGCTCAATGTCTCCAACGGTCTTCCGAACCAACGCCAGGCCGCTGCCTCGGCCCCCACCACGTTCCCACCGAACGGCGCATTGGACACATAGGACCTCAGGATCTCGTCCTTGCTGCAGCGGATCTCCAAGCGCAAGGCATCGAGCAGTTCGATCAGCTTGTTCCAATACGTGCGTGGTCTGTTGCCCCGGGCCATTCGCGCCAGTTGCATGGTCAGGGTGCTGCCTCCGCTCACCCTGCGACCGGTGCGTTGGTTCTGCACCATGGCGCGCACCAACGAGGGCGGGTGGATCCCGAAGTGCTCCCTGAAATGGCGGTCCTCGAAGGTGAGCAGGCATTGTTCGAACTGTTCGGGCACCTGCTCGATGGCCGGCATACGCCACTGGCCGTCGTCAGCCACCGTGGCACCGAGCAACTGTCCATGGCGGTCGATGAGCACTGTGCTGTGCGGCACATCGAACAGTGGACGCATGGGCCACCATCTGGCCCAGGCCAGAACGACCACGATGAAGAGACCGGTCGCATGCAGCATGCGATGGTTCCGCGAAAGGAAGGAAATGCACCACCGCAACATGACCGTTCAGGTCATTGGGGTAGAGAGCACTTTCACACTCACGGAACGCATGGTGCGGTCAACGTTCCGAGGTGGCCACATCATCACCAGGGACCACCTGTACCCACTGGCCTTTACCACGGGCGTAGATGAGGTTATCGTACATGGCCTCGCAGGTGGGCGAGGGTAGGTAGTAGCGTCCGGTGTAGGCGGCGTTCAAGCGCACGCGAAAGGTCACTGTGCTGCCCTTCCACAGGTTGAAGTAGGTCAGCACCCGGTCGTCGCGTATGTCCTGGTAGGTGAACGGACCATTGGGGACATTGGCTTCAGTGCCTTCCAGGCGCGTATTCCGTATCTCCCAGCCAGAAGGGAATATCTGGGTGAGCGCAAGCTGCTCATAGGCTTGTCCCGTACCCGGATGTTTGATGGTCACCACGGCCGTGAGATCGGAACCTTGCGTCAAGGTCGTTGGATCGATGGGGTTCCCATTCTGGCCAACGTACTTGATATCCATGGACAGGTTGCTGGAATTGGCGCTTTCCTCACCGGCCAAGGGGGTCCCCGTTCGCACCAAGCGCACATAAAGGAGACCCTTCCCCGTGTTCCGCAAGGTGTATCCTCGTTTACCGTCCGGTGCGGCCAGGTCGGTGCGCATGATGGCCTTGTCGCTGTGGCGTTGTTGAGCTGCCTTGCCATCCTCGGTCCAACTCAGGTCCATGCCTTTACCCACCGGTGCACGTTCGGCCAGTCGGGCTACCGCAAGCAGGCCGAAGGCGGTGCTCTGTGTGCTGTACCAGTCATCGGAGCTAAGGCGTTTGGCAATTCGTTGCACGAGTCCGGTGGCCTGGGGCAGGTCGCCCATCTTCAAGAGGGCATCGATCACGAGCGCCTCGTCACGCAGGTCGCTGCCATAGGTGCGGTGGTCGTTCGTGTACGGGCGGATGGTCGTTTCCTGGCCCTGTACCAGTGTCCGGGCCACATCAGTGCGGCCTACCTGGGCATAGGCAGCGGCCAGCACCCATCGCGTGCGCACCGACAGGTCGGGCTGATCGCGCAGCCGGTTCATGGAGGGGAGCTCTTGTTGCTTGGCCAGTCCCAGTACGTACAGTCGGTAGGCCTGTACGAACTGAACGGTCTCACGGCTCCAGCCGGTGGCCACCACTCCGTTCCATTCACGTGCGGCCTTGCGCTGGAAGGCGAGCCAGTTGTTGCGAAGGCTGGAGGGCACTTTGAACCCTTGTCGCTCGGCCTCCATCAGGAAGTGGCCGGCATACATCGAGGTCCAGTTGTCGTAGTGGTCACCACCGGGCCAGTAGTTGAAGCTTCCGTCGTTGCGCTGGAACTGGACCATGCGCTGGATCGCGGTCTCCACGTTGGCGCGCATGGCATGCACCGTGCGGTCGGGGAGCTCCATGACCTGGGCGAGGAAGAGCTGCGGGAACGCTTTGGAGGTGGTCTGTTCCAGGCATCCGTGCGGGTAGTCGATCAGGTATTGCAAGCGGCGGCCGAGGTCCACCGGCGGAATGGTGCTGATCTCCACGTACGCACTATTCGTACCGGTCACGCCCACGGGTGCCGCCACCAGGCGTTGTTCCGCTCCGGGTTGCAGGGCGATCTCGGTCACCTCGGTACGTGGCAGATTGGGTTGGCGCACCTGGAGCTCGATGCGTTCCTGCGCACTTTCCTTACCGCTGGTGGCTGTGATCTTCACCTTGGCCACACCGATGGCCTCCTTCACACGCACCTTGAAGGTCACCACCTGGTCGCCGGTGGTATTGAAGCGGATGCTGCGTTCGGCGGGACCTTCCGGGACCAGCAAGGCATTCGGTTCCAGTTTTACGCTAACGTTCTTCACGGCCGGGTCCATGGCGAATACGGTCACGGGCAGGTCCGCCACTTCTCCTGGGGCCAGCACGCGCGGCAGCGTGGCCAGCAGCATCAGTGGCTTTTTCACTGGTGCGGTGCGTTCTGCGTTCCCGTAGGCCTTCAAGCCATCGGTGGCCACTACCATCACGCGTACCGAGCCTACGTAGTTGCTGATGGTGAACGCGTGTTCGGCCTTCTTGCCGGGTTCCAGTTTGAACGGCCCCACATAGCGTACCACGGGTTTGAAGCGGTTCGCCTTGGCACCGGCGGCCGGTCCTGCATCATCGCTTCCGCCAAGGGCCAGCACGCGTTCCATCTGGCGGCCGAACGCCCCGATGACCTGGTCGTAGAGGTCCCAGGTGCGCACACCCAAGGCCTCTCGGGCATGGAAATGCGACCACGGGTCGGGCGTCTTGAAGCGGGTGAGGTCGAGCAGGCCCTCGTCCACAATGGCGAGGGTGTAGGTCATGGCATGGCCGCTCTTCTCGCTCACCTCCACTTCAAAGGGCACATCGGTGCGCAGCTCCTTGGGGAGGTTCACCACGGGATGGATGTGTGTTGCAGGGTCCTCCACGAGGATGGGAATGGCACCGTACAAGCGGATGGGCAGATCGTTGCGCGTATTGGCATGCGGTTGAACCACGGTCACGTGCGCATAGATGTTCGGGACCATGTCCGCCGTTACCTGGAATCGGTGCCTGGTCTCCTTGTCCTTCAGGTCCACCCAAACGGCATCGAGCACACGACTGCCGGTCTCCAAGCTTACCAGCGCACGCCCGGTTCCGGAACTGGGAATGGTGAGCACCACCTCTTCACCCACATTGTAGTTGCGCTTGTCGCTGTTGAAGCTAAGCATGGCGGCCTGCTCGGGATCCTCCCTGCGTGAGCGTCCTTCCCATCCGGGCCAGTCCATGTAAACCTGCGCTGCACTGCTGTGGCCACTGGCCGGGTCGGTCACGCGCACGGCGAATCGCCCCCAGTCGGGTCGGTCGATACGGAACTTCACCACGGCCCTGCCCTTGGCATCGGTGGTGATCTCCTGCTCCGACCGCAGTTCCACGCTGGCCGAGCGGATGTAGTTGGTGGTGCCGTTCAGGCTGCCGTCCCACCACCAGTTCCAGTTCAACTTATAGATCTGGGCTTTCAGTTTGCGGCCTGCAATGGTCTTGCCACTGGCTTCCACGGATACCACCTCGAAGCGGTAGGTGGTGTCCGTGAACAGGGTGCCCCAGCTGGTGCGCGTGGGTGGTGCCTTGATGCCCGCATAGCTCGAGTACGCATAGTAGGGCACGGTCACGCGGTCCATGCTGGCATCGCCGCCGGCCTCGAACACACGGGTAACGATATTGGTGTTGAGCACGGCCGGTGCGTTCGCCCCCAGTTCCAGGTCCATGGGGAAGCGCACCACGCCCGCCTCGTTCAGGTTGCCCTCGAACAGCACCTGCTCCTCTTCGGGCGACCAGGTCCGCAGGTCGTCGAACGCATACTTCTCCATTCCCTTGAAGGATGGAGTGCCGGCCGTGGTGGTCACGGTCACGCGGGTCTTCAGGTTGCGCGCGGGTGCGCCGTGCAGCCAGTTGGAACGCAGCTCGATGTCCCGCTCCTGGCCACGTTCAAGGCGTTCGGGCAGGTCCAGCGCGATCTTCAGCCGATTGGGTTTCACCGTTTCGATCCGGATGGACTTATGGAACGTGGTGCCACCCACATGTACCTGTGCGCCCCACATGCCGGTAGGGGCGTCGTCGGCCGTGGCCATCCGGAAGGCGTATACACCGTTCACCGGATTGGTGCGTACGTGTTTCTGCTGAAGTCTGCCGCGCGGGTCGGTCAGTTCCAACACCACGGGGTGGTCCTTGGGCAGGCGCTTGCCGGCGTCCTGTAACATGAAGGCGATATAGAGTGAATCGCCCGGTCGCCATACGCCGCGTTCGCCGTAGATGAACCCCTTCAAGCCCTTATCCACGGCCTGACCGTTCACGTCCAGTTCGCTCACCGAAAGGGAGGAGCCATCGTCCAGTTTCAGGTAGCCGCGCTGTTCGCCCTTGCTTGCCAAGAGCAGGAAGGGCTTGTTCACCGTGGCCGGGAAAGGCACCAGGCCCTCGCGGTCGCTGATCGCGCTCACCATGGGCTGCCGCTGGAAGTCGAGCACCTCCAGTTTCACGCCGCTCATGGGCAGTGTGGTCCGCAGGTCGCTCACTGCAATGAGCAGCGAACCGTCATTGCCGCGCTTGGCGATCAACCCGATGTCTGAGGCGATGATGTTACGCGCTACCGTGTTGTTCCGGGCATAGTACGAGGGTTTGCAGGGATCTTCGCGCTCCGAATGCACATACTCATCGTCATAGCCGTGGTCCCACTCATCCTCGTACCAGTAGTCGTGGGTCTGGTCGTACTCGGCCTGTTCATCCTCCCAGGAGCGTTCGTGAACGGGACCTTCATCGCCGGTGACACCTTCACATGGATAAACGGCATGTTGCCGATCGAATGAGATCTGTACGCGGTAAATGGCGCCAGGCTCTGCCTTGATGTGCTGTTCGAGGTCGAGGTGGAAGCGGTTCCAGCGGCCGAGGTCGGGTCCATCGGCGGTCTTCAGCGAAATGGTCTTGCGCGATACGAGGCGCCCCACACGGGCCAGCTCGCGTTGGCCGTCCAATGCGTTCACCTGGAGGAACTGGCCCACGTTCGAACCATTGATGCGGATCACACGCACCTCCACGGCTTTCAGGTTCACGGCCTCGAAGGGCAGCACCAGCTCATCGGTGGAAGGAAGCACGACGCCTTTGCCCACCATGCGCACAGAGGGCTTCAGCTCCTCGAACAGGAGGTCGACCACGATGTCCTTGCCAAGGGTGCGCCCGTTCACGTTGCTGAGTTTGGCCGACACGAATCCCTGTTGGTCGCCGCTCAACCGTTGTTGTGGATACAGAATGAGCTTGTTCCCATCAATGGTCGTCCGCACATCGTCCGCGCCGGTGATGCCGGCCCGTCCTACAAGGTCCTGGGCCGGATCGAGCGGGTCGGAAAAGAGGAGGGTGGCGTATTGCTCGCCATCGCTGAACGTGGTGGCGCTGATCAACGCGAGGTCGCCAATGGCCGGCACGTCAAAAGGCAGACCTCCGCTGCCGTCCGCGCCAATGACCTTGCCGTCCCAGCTGAACTCCACGAGCGATGGGCTGTCACCTCTATGTACGCTGTCGGCCACAAAGCGATGGTAGCGGCCATTGGGCTCGTGCTCCCAGGTCAGGTTCAGTTGCCTGCCGCTCTGCACGGCCTTGAAGCAACCTTCCAGATCGTTGCTTACGGCCACGTCGCTGGTATAGACCTGCACAATGGCACGTGACCACGTCAGGTCCGTGGTGGATAGGGGCTGCAGGTCGCTGACGCGCACGTCGATGCTCTGAGCGAACGTGGTGACCTGGAAGGTGAACACCTCCAGCCCGGACGGTACTGCGATCAGCTCTCCCAGTTCGAACCGTACCGTGTACTCCGTGTTCTGGGCCAGTCGCTCACTGGGCTGGAATTGCAGGGTCTGCCGATCGTACCAGGTCACGGTCCCTTTCACAACAGGGTCCAGGTGGAACAGGTCCTGCAGATCGATCGTGGCAGTATCCCGCCATTGCTGGTCGTCGCTTATGCGGACCAGGACCGGCGAGGTGGCGGAGACATGACCCGTGGTGAAGGCGGAAATGTAGGGCGTGAACGCGGCATCGGGTCTGACCGATGAACTTCGTTTACAGGACGTGATCAGGCAGGTGCATAAGAGCAACGAAGCGCCGAGGACGCTCGTCAGGCGGGACCAATGGGTCATGTTGGCGTGAAAAGGAATGGAAAGGTAGGCGGGCGTTTCAATAACGCAGGCCAAGGCGCGCCTATTGTGGCGCGCGGCACAGGAAAAGGGATGGGATCAGGGTTTGCCCAGCAGGCCGTCCGCATCATCGGCGGTGATGATGTGCCCGTCCAATTCGCCTACCACGAAGGCATCGGGGAAACCTTTGGCCTGAATGGTCTGCTTGGCTTCTTCTGCTGAAGCGCGGTCCTTGAAGCTGCCGTAGAAGTAGCGCACGGCATCAGCGCTGGTCACGGGCTTTACGTCGCCCATTTCGATCAGCTTGCCCATGGTGTCCATGGGGATGTTGCCGGCGAAGGTGCCCACCTGCACCTTGTAGCGAAGCTTGTCCTTGCTCACCGAACCACTGGGCAGGGTACGCAGGTCCTCGGGGCCTGACAAGCGGGCACCGGCCTCCTTCATGCTTACGCGTTTACCCTCGCGGAAGGCCACCAGGAAGGCGCCCTCGAACCCACTGAGCAGCATCTGCACCTTGTGCGCCGCGGCCTGGTTCACATCGGTGAACTCACCAGTATAATAGCGGGTGAGGCCATCATCCCCTTTGATCACCACCAGATCGGACACCGATCGGAAGATGTCCTCCGAAAGTTTTTTCCTGAAGGCGCCCAACTGAACACGCACGATCACGTCGCGACTGTCATCACCGGCCCCCATGCCCCGCATGCGGGCACGGTCCGCGGCAAGCTCCTTGCTCACATCGATCAGTCGGCCGTTCTCTTCGGCCATCACCACGCTCTCGATCCCCATGCCACGCAATTCCAGTTCACGACGCAGCGCTTCGGGAATGGAGTCGTAATTACCCACCACATAGAAGGTGGTGTCGCCCTTCTCGATGGTACGCACCTCGGGAATGCTGAGGATGCGTTGGATGAGGTCCTCGCTAATACCTTCCACCTGTGTGCCCACCTTCACCACATACACGCGCTTGGCCGGGGCCGGGCGACTTACAGGACCGAACGACTCGACCCGTGAGATGACCGTATTGATGTTGCCCGAATCGAGATAGTTCAGGTGACGCTTCAGTAAGGCGGCATCGTCAACAGTAACACCCCGCATATCCACCAGGGCACCCGGTGCGCTGTTCAGTTCATCGTCCGCATGGTCGGGAACCCCATCACCATCGCCATCCAGTGGACATCCGTTCGCATCCACCGGAACACCGGTGGGCGTGCCGGGGCAGCGGTCCATCATGTCCTTCACACCATCGCCGTCCTCGTCATCGTTCAGTACAATAAGGTCGAGCTCTTCCTCGCTCAACGGTGTCATTCGGCGCTTTTTCCCCTTCGGTGCCATGGGCACGGCCCAGCCGAGCGAGAAGGAGGAGTAGAGCACCATGTCGTTCCCTGAGGTTCCTGCACGGGAGCCGCGGCTTTCAGGTGTCACGCCATCGATCAGGTCCGTGAGCGTGTAATGCATGGTGGCACCGATGCGGAAATCGAAGCCACCGCCCAGGTCCATGCGTGCACCAACCCCCAAGGGAATGGACCAGGTACGCTCAGGGTATTTCCCGAACCCGTCAGCGTTGGTCTCGCGCACGTCGCTCTCGTAAACGTAGTCGCGTTGGATCTCCTGTGCCTGTCCGGCATTGGGCGCATCCTCGGCAATATCGCGGATGGTGCCATCGCTCCAGTAGTGGTACGTGGCGCCATTGGCATCGCGCAGGTCCGTCTTGGAAAGGAATTCCATGGAACCGAAGCCCACGGAGATGTAGGGCTCCACGATCCGGTCGGGGTTCAACAACTGCAGGAAATTATAGCGCAGATACAGTCCACCTGCCGTGATGCGCGACTCGAAGTTCAGGTTGCGTGTCGTACCCCGTTCGTTCACACCTAATCGCCCGTGCATGGCGTACAGACCACCTTCGAGCCAGGGAGTAATGGGTACCGAACCTCGCAGGTCAAAGCCCACACGGGTCACGAGGGGGCTGTATACCGCATGTTTCCCGCCCACGTCACCATAGAAGGCCAGCATGCCCGTGCCGAGGCCGATAGTGGGCTTCAACTGGGTAATGGGCGCCTGGGTGGGAGAGGGCGGTGCAATGGCTGCACTATCTGATTGGGCGAAAATGCCCTGCTGTCCGGCAACGACCAATGCGCACAGGATGAACCTGCGGAAAGTGCGCTGAAGGTCGTTGTGGAAGTGCATGCGCTTCGGGTTCGTTCAGGACCTCATTGCACCCATTGCTGCTTGGTGATGAGCAGGGCCTCCTGGACGGTGATCCGTTCGCCGTTATTGTAGGCGGTCACGAAGGGACCAGGGAAATCATGTCCGGCCTCCACGTAGCGCACACGCTGGTCGCGGGCCTCGCGGTACTCCCCGAAACTGCCGGTCACATATTTGATCCAGCCTTGGTGACGCTCGATGGAGAATGCACCGGTATAGCGGTGGCGGGCATTGAAGTAGGCCTTGCCTACTTCCCGGTGAGCTGCGGTGATCTGCACTTTGTAGGTGACCCCCTTTTCCGGAGCGCTCACTTTCGGAGTTGCGCTACCCGTGCGTTGCGCACTGGCTTCCGAGGTCTGTTTGCGCTGGGCTTCCCGTTCACGCTGGGCTTCCTGTTCCCGCTGGGCTTCCTGTTCCCGCTGGGCGGCCAGTGCACTGGCCTGCTCCTGTGCCTTACGCTCCGCCTCTTGTTTCATACGCAGCGCCTGTTCAGCATCCGCGTTCTCCACTGGGGCCACTTTCACAGGGTCCTGGGTCATCATCTCCAGAGCCTTTGCGCCAATAAAGAAGCGGCTGGACCCTACCACGGCCTTCTGGGTCTCGTCGTTCAGCAGGTAGCCGAATTCGCCATCGATCACGTACTCGCCATCAGGCTTCTCATTCGCACGAAGCTTGTACACCACCCTGACCTCATTGCGGGCCGGCAGGTTCAGCCATACGAACTTCACGATGCGGTCCTGTGCAGTGAAGATCGCCTCGTCGCTGCTTTTCTCGAGTGCCGTGAAACCCGGGGGGATGGTCTCCTGTAATTTGCCGAAGCCGCGGATATCCCCCTTTTTCACGGTCACCTCCACGAGCATTTCCTTTTCCGTTACAGGCGTGATCACGCGCGTACCGCTTACGCCACCTGTACCTTGGATCGCTGGCGTACCGGCGAAATCATCGATCACGACCACCGGTACTTGACCCACTGGCGCACCACCGGCGGCGCTTACCAGGTCGTTCATGTTCGCAGGTTCCTCGGTCTCTACTTGGATGGTCCCGGTCGTGACGATCGCTGGCGTTATGGCGGCACCGAGGTCAATGGTGACCGGCGCGAGCTCGTGCGTCTTCCGTTCGTTGTTCTCGATGTAGCTCAGGCGACCACGGATCTGTTGGGTGCCCGACACACTTGCATCAGCGCTCAAGGTATAGGTGACCTTGAAGGAGGGGCTTGCCGGCAATGACATCCAGATGAACTTGGCCTTGCCTTCGGCGAAGGTGAAGGAAGCCCCCTTGGTCTCGATGGCTGTCGCGCTCATGCCGTTCGGCAGGTCGATCTGCAACTTGGCAAAACCGGTGAGTTCGCCTTTGTCCACCGTTACCGTTACGCGCACCTCACTGCCGGGAGCCATGGTGGCCGGGATGTTCTGGGTGATGCTGAGGTCCGCGAGGAAGAAGGCCTTGATGAGAAAGAGTCCGAATAGGTTCGCGAGCAACACCAGTTTAGTGATCATGAGCTGAAGGATTGAATGAACGGAAGCGCGCCAACGGCTTGCGTCCAAAAGTATCCGGGCCTTTTACGCTGAATGGACAGCGCACTGTGTTCAATACGAACAGGCGGGTGTTGAGAGGCGTCCCATCGGTGATGATGTGTCGCTCTTTCAACAGATGGAAATGGCCCTAGAAGTTGGGCTTCAGCATGTATTTGCTGTAGAATGCATTGATCACAGCGACGGCCTCCTCCGGCTTGTCCACCACGCTGATCAGGTCCATGTCGGCGGGATTGATGTATGCGTGGCGATCGCCCATGGTATGCTTGATCCAGTCCAGAAGACCCTGCCAGTACTTGCTACCCACGAGGATGATCGGGAAGCGCCCGATCTTCTGGGTCTGTATGAGCGTAAGCGCTTCGAACAGCTCATCCAGCGTGCCGAAGCCCCCAGGGAGGACAATGAAGCCCTGGCTGTACTTGATGAACATCACCTTTCGCACGAAGAAGTAATCGAAGTTGATGCTCTTCTCCTTGTCTATATATGGGTTCGGTTGCTGCTCGAAGGGCAGGTCGATGTTGAGGCCCACGCTGGTGCCACCTCCTCGTTGCGCGCCTTTGTTCGCGGCCTCCATGATCCCCGGCCCACCACCGGTGATGACGCCGTAGCCGTTCCCGGTGAGCTGGAAGGCGATCTCTTCGGCCAGCTTGTATTCCACAGCCTCCGGCTTCGTTCGGGCGCTACCGAAGATGCTCACGCAAGGCCTGATGCGCTGCATGGCCTCGAAGCCCTCCACGAACTCGCTCATGATCTTGAAAATGGCCCAGCTGTCATTGGCCTTCACTTCGCTCCACCCTCTGCGCTTGAACGCTTTGATGATGCGGCGCTCGCTCTCTTCGTGGGCCTTGATGTTCTTCTTCATGATCGTGCCGTGCAGGTATGGTATGCGAAACAACGCACCGCGACATCCTTAGGTCACCTCGCGCGCTTGAGTTTATCAACCGGGTCGACCTGAATGGTCAGACGGCCAGCTCGTCCTTGAGATAGGGCCAGGTATGACCACGGCCCATGAGCACCACTTCCTCGGGAGTGCCTCGCGCCACCACCTGCCCTCCGCCCGCGCCGCCTTCAGGTCCCATGTCGATGACATGGTCGGCCACCTTGATGATGTCCAGGTTGTGCTCGATCACCAGCACGGTATTGCCGTGTTCCACCAGGCGGTCCAGTACGTGGATCAGTTGCTTCACATCATCGAAGTGAAGGCCGGTGGTGGGTTCGTCCAGGATGTAAAAGGTCTTGCCTGTATCGCGCTTGCTCAACTCGGTGGCCAGCTTGATCCTCTGGGCCTCGCCACCGCTCAGTGTAGTGCTGCTCTGCCCCAGGTTCACGTAGCCCAGGCCCACTTCCAACAGTGTACGCAGTTTCAAGTTGATCTGAGGAATGTCGGCGAACAGTTCAGCTGCCTCTTCAACGGGCATGTTCAGCACATCGGCAATGCTCTTGCCCCGGTAGCGTACCTCCAGCGTTTCACGGTCGTAGCGCTTGCCACGGCACGTTTCACACGGGACGTCCACATCAGGCAGGAAGTTCATCTCGATGGTGCGAACGCCTGCACCCTTGCAGGTCTCGCAACGCCCACCCGGTGTGTTGAAGCTGAAACGTCCGGCCTTGTATCCGCGGATCTTTGCTGAGGGCAGTTGCGCGAACAGTTCGCGGATGTGGTCGAAGAGACCGGTGTAGGTGGCTGGGTTGCTGCGCGGTGTTCGGCCAATGGGGCTTTGGTCCACCTCGATCACTTTGTCGATGTGCTCCAGTCCCTTGACGGACGAGTAGGGCATGGGCTGGGCATCGCTGCGGTAGAAGTGCTTGCTGAGTATGGGGTAGAGGGTGTCGCCGATCAGTGTGCTCTTGCCGCTGCCGCTCACGCCGGTTACACAGATGAACTTACCCAACGGGAAGTCGATGTCGATGTCCTTCAGATTGTTGCCTTTGGCCCCGGTCAGTATCAGCCGATGCCCATTGCCATCGCGACGTTTGGCCGGTACAGGGATCCGCAGATCGCCACGCAGGTAGCGTGCCGTGGTGCTTTCGCCGAGCGCCAGTTCTCTGGGATGGCCCTGTGCCACGATGCGTCCGCCATGTTCGCCGGCACCGGGTCCGATGTCGATCAAATGGTCGGCGCTCATCATCATTTCCTTGTCGTGCTCAACCACCAGCACGCTATTGCCTCCATCGCGCAGGCTGCGGAGGCTGGCGATCAGGCGCTGGTCGTCGCGTTGGTGCAGGCCAATGCTGGGTTCGTCCAGGATGTAAAGCACTCCGGTGAGCTGGCTGCCGATCTGCGTGGCCAGGCGGATGCGTTGGGCCTCGCCACCGCTCAAGGTCCGCGCACTACGATCAAGGGTCAGATACTCCAGGCCCACGTCGAGCAGAAAGCTGCTGCGGGACGTCACTTCCTTCACCACCTCCCGGGCGATCACGGCCTTTTTCTCGTCCAGCTGTTCTGTGAGGCCGGTCATGAACGCGTGCAGGTCGCGTATGGATAGGTTGGCCAGGTCATGGATGGTACGACCGTCCACCTTGAAGCAGAGGGCCGTGTTCTTCAATCGTGCCCCATGGCATTCGGGACAGGCCACCATGTGCGTGAAGCTGGCCGCCCATTTCTGCATGGCCTTGGTGCCTTCGCGCGCCTGTTCCAGGATGAAGGGGATGATCCCCTCGAACTGCACCGTTCGGTCGCTAAGTCCCACACTGCTGCTCACCTTCAGGGGTTCGTCCGATCCGTTCAGCAAGGCGGCAAGCACGGCATCGTCCATGTCCTCCACAGGCGTGTCCAGGTCGTGGCCGAAGTTCTGGAGCACGGCCTCCAGTTGTTTGAATATCCATGTGCTCTTGGCGGTGCCCAGTGCGACAATAGCGCCCTTGCGGATGCTCTTCCGCCGGTCGGGCACGATCTTATCAAAGGATACATCGGTCACTTGGCCCAGTCCGCTGCAACGTGGGCAGGCACCGTAAGGGCTGTTGAAGCTGAAGAGGTTCGGCTCCGGTTCCTCGTAAGCCACACCGCTGGTGGGACACATCAGATGGCGGCTCAGAAAGCGGGCATTGCCTCCTTTGGGTCCGGTCACCATCAGGCTGCCTTTGCCGTATTTCATGGCAGTGCCGATGGTCTCGGAGAGACGTTTGGTACTTCCCGTGGTCACATTCAGGCGGTCCACCACCAGTTCGATGTCGTGCACCTTGTAGCGGTCCAGGCGCGGCCGATTGGTCAGGTCGATCACTTCGCCATCCACGCGTGCACGCAGGAATCCTTGGCGCAGCAGTTGTTCGAAAAGCTCGCGGTAGTGCCCTTTGCGGCCGCGCACCAAGGGGGCCAGCACCAATACCTCCTGCCCCTCGAAGGTGCCTGTCACCAGGTCCATGATCTGGGCATCGGTGTAGCGTACCATGGGCTCACCGGTCACGTACGAGAATGCGTCGGCCACGCGAGCATAAAGCAGGCGCAGCAGGTCGTAGATCTCCGTGATGGTCCCTACGGTGCTCCTTGGGTTGCGGCTGATGGTCTTCTGTTCGATGGCGATCACCGGGCTCAGTCCAGTGATCAGGTCCACATCGGGCCGTTCGATCCCGCCGAGGAACTGGCGGGCATAGGCGTTGAAGGTCTCAATGTAGCGGCGCTGCCCTTCAGCGTGAATAGTATCGAAGGCCAGGCTGCTCTTGCCGCTTCCGCTGAGGCCGGTGATGACCACGAGCCGGTCTCGTGGAATACGCACGTCAAGGTCCTTCAGATTATGCACCCGTGCACCCAGCACTTCGATGTACTCGTCCCCGTGGCCGGGGTCCGGTGCGCCTTGTTCGTTGATCGTGTCCTTCACGTTCGTTCGGTGCACCGGCATGTCAATCGGTCAGCCCGGCCGCATCGAACCCTTCTCCGGGGAGCAGGATGGTGTAGCTCTTGCCCTCGCGGTTGGTCAGCTTGGTATCTCGCAGCCAGGGGTTCAGCATCTTCACAGTGCGGTAGTTGGTGTTCTGACGAAGGGCAAAGTCGGCCAGGTCCTCAATAGGGCCCGTGACCTCCATGGTCCGGGTGATGTAGGGAGGGTAGAGGTCTTTTTTCCGCAAGTGGAAGCCATAGCGCTCGGGGTCACGGATGATCTCCTTCATGGCCATGATCCGGAACACATAGCGTGAGGTCTCCTCCGTGAGGTGCAGGTCGAAATAGTTGTCCTGCTTCTGACGAGCCAGTTGTTTGTCCACGCCGCCCTGGCCCAGGTTGTAGGCCGCAGCTGCCAGTGCCCAGCTGCCATGACGGGCCTTGGCTTCTTTCAGGTACTTGCAGGCGGCCACGGTGGCGCGCTCCACATTGTAGCGTTCGTCCACCTCAGCGTTAACCTCCAACCCGTGACTGATGGCGGTCTCTTTCATGAACTGCCAATAACCGGCAGCACCTGCAGGCGATACCACGTTCGAAAGCCCACTTTCGATCACGGCCAGATACTTCATGTCGTCCGGCACGCCCTCGCGGCGCAGCACCTCCTCGATAAGGGGGAACCAGCGGGCCGTTCGCTTATGGGCCAGGAGGGTGTTGCTCTGCCAATAAGTGTTCACGAGCAGCTCCCGGTCCAATCGCTCTCGCACGTCCAGGCGCTCCATGGGCACGGGTTCGCCACAGAACGTAAGCTCGTTGGGAAGCGTGAGGGAGAACACTTTGTAGTTATCGTTGAAGGCGCGTTGGTGGTCCACGTCGCTTTCTTCCACGGAAGTGGAGTATGTGAACAGGTGCATGCCCATGGTGCCCAACACCAACAGCAAGGACCAGAGGCCCACACGTCCCCAACTGACGATCCGTCCGGTAAGCTTGTTCATGTCAGCCATTTGCCTTGGTGCGATGGGTCAGCGCGAAGAGCGTGCCGAACACCACCAATGCGTAGCTAACGTAAAATAGGGTGTGCATGTTCTGCCAGACCGCGATGAACTTGAACATCACAAAGGTGAGGAACACATTGAGGACCGAGATGCCAATGAATGTCAACGCTACCTGGGCATCGCTAAGGCCCGCATAGCTGAGGTGGTGCGTGGTGTGGTCGCGTCCGCCCACGAAGGGTGAGCTGCCTCTAGCGATGCGGTTGATGGAGACCACGGTGGTGTCCACGATGGGAAGGAGGAAGACCATTAGCGGGGCGAGTACCTGGCGTTCGGGCTCCCAGGCGCCGAGCGGGGAGGGGGCGTTCCAGAAGAAGCGAATGCCCACAAAGGCCAGGAACACACCAAGGAACTGGCTGCCTGCATCGCCCATGAACATGCGCGACGGGTTCCAATTGAAGAAGAGGAAACCGAACAGGGCTGCAATGGTGCCCATCATGAGCACCATGTACGCCGGGTCGAAGGGACCGCTCACCATGATCGCCATACAGCCGGCACCCAGGATGGTAATGGATACCGAGGTGGTGATGCCGTCCATGTTGTCCAGCATATTGATGGAGTTCATCATGCCCACCACCCAGAGCACGGTCAGCAACATGTTGGCCCACTGGGCCTCGAAGAGGTCGATGAACGTACCGGAAACGAGGAGGAGCACGGCGCACAGCAGCTGCGCGATGAACTTCAGCAGCGGACGGGTGTTATAGGCGTCGTCTGCCAGGCCCATCAGGAAGCCCAGCGAGGTGGCGGTCAGCAATCCCAACAATTCGGGGCGGAGCACTTGGCGGGCCTCTCCCGGAAAGATGACCCCGTGCAGTGTGAAGCTGACCAGGAACAGGATGAAAAAGCCTATGCCACCGAAGGCCGGTTTCGCACTGCTGCTCCACCGCACCAGCATGTGGTCGCGTTCGCGGATGCCCAGCGTGCGTGCAAATCGCATGAATACCGAGAAGATCAGCAGGCTGAAGACCAGAGCGGCGAAGAACAGCCCACTGAAGATCAAGAACAACTGTGTGTTGCTGTACATGGGTCGGAGTTCAGCGCATTACAGCCGATGCGCAATATTCGCGGTAGGTCATGCCGGAGGCGTCCTTGGGGCTCACCAACGGCGACGAAACCCCCCAGTCAATGGCCAGCTCGGGATCGTCCCATCGAATCGTTCGTTCCGCCGAGGGCTGGTAGTAATTGGTGCACTTGTAAAGGAACAGCGTGTGGTCCTCCAGGGCCACGAAACCGTGGCCGAAACCGGCAGGTATCCACAGCATTTCGCGCTTTGCGGCATCCAGGCGGATGGAGAAGTGCTTTCCCAGTGTCGGACTTCCAGGCCGCAGGTCCAAGGCCACGTCCAGCACGGCTCCCCGGCCCACGTGGACGAGCTTGCCCTGGGCATGGGGCTCCAGTTGGAAGTGCAGGCCGCGGAGCACACCGGCCCGTGAGCTGCTCTCGTTGTCCTGCACGAAGTGTACGTCCGCTCCGGTCAGTTCCTTGAAGCGCTGTTCATTGAAGGACTCCAGGAAGTAACCGCGGTCGTCGCCGAAGATCCGGGGCCGCAGCACCTTCAAGCCTTCCAGTCCGGTGGCCACCACGTCCATCATGATCTGCCCAAGAGCCAGCCCAGGAAGCCGGATGATCGTTTCTTGCGTGTGCTGCGTTCCTCGTAATAACCACCACCGTACATCTGGCCATAACCATATCCATAGCCGTAGCCATAGCCGTAGTTATAGCCGTACTTATTGCGGTCGATATCCACACCATTGAGGATCGCCGACAGCTTGGTGATGTTGTTCTCGTTGATCAGCCTGTCCACGTTCTGGATGAACTGCTTCTTGCTGTAGTCCGACCGGAAGATGTAGATGGGGTAGTCGGCGCGCTGGATCATGGGGATGCCATCGGTGACCAGGCCGACCGGCGGGTTGTCGATCAGCACCACATCGTACATGGTACGGAGTTGCTCCACCAGTTCGCTCATCCGCCTGCTGATGATCAGTTCAGAGGGGTTCGGTGGAATGGGGCCTGCGGTGATGAAGTGCAGCCCTTCCAGTGAACTATGTTGGATGCAGTTCTCCAAGGTGTCCTTATCAATGAGCAGGGTGCTCATGCCGCGAATGTTCTCCACTCCGAAGCCCAGGTGGATCTTCGGTTTGCGCATGTCCAGGTCAAGGATGATGACGCGCTTGCCGCCGTAAGAGATAATGCCGGCGAGGTTGATGGCCACGAAGGTCTTTCCCTCACCGGAAATGGTGCTGGTGATGGCAATTGTCTTGGCCCCCGAAGTGTTGTCCACGAACTGGAGGTTGGTGCGAATGCTTCGGAACGCTTCGGCGATCAGCGACTTGGGGTTCTTGTCGATGAGCAGCTGCGAAATGGGGATCTCCTTCTTGTACTTGGGCACCATGCCCAGCACGGAAATACTGGCATTGGAGAGCTTTGAGATATCGCTTAGCGAGGTGATGTTGTCATGAAGGATGTAGCGCACGAGCACGATCAGGAACGAGACGATGATACCGGTGAGCAGGTAAGAGAGGAGCACCATATTGCGCTTTGGCGTGAGGGGCTCCACGGGCAGCATGGCGTTCTCAAGTATGCGGTTCTCCGAAACAAAGCCAGCCTTGCTGATGCGGTGCTCGATCTCCTTTTCCAGAAGCTGGGTATAGTACTTCTCATTGATGCTGAAAACGCGCGCAATGCGGGCGTACTGCAGCTCCTGCTCGGGCAGCGATAGGAAGCGCATCTCGAACTCGGACATATGGTGCTGCAGTTCCTTCAGCCTGTCCTCCGCCCTCAGCCTCAGGTTCTCGATGCTCTGTAACAGCATCCGTTTCTGCACGGAGATCTGGTATTCCAATGAGATCACGCCTTCGTTCTTTGGCGTGGCCTCCATGGCCATTTCATCACGCAGCCGCAACAGGTCCTCCATGGACTCGATCATGCTCTTCAGCACGCTTTCGTGCGAGGTTCCCACAAGCAACGGCATCAGGTCGTACACGTTGATCTCCGGCAAGGGGCGGTCCGTGGCGCGGCCGATCTCCTGCAACAGGCTGATCTCCATCGAGAGCTTCACGGATTCGTTCTCGAAGTCGCGGCTGCGTTCCAGGTAAATGGGTGTCAGTTGCTCCAGATCGGCCACCCGGTTCTCCATCTTGAATGTCTGCAGGCGCAGTTCCGATTCGCGCAGTTGCTCGAACACGGTATCCTTCTGTGATCGGATGAAGCGAATGATGCTCTCGGCGCTCTCGCTGCGGCGCTCCACATCGTAGTCTATGAAGGTCTCTGCCATCACCTGCGCCAGGTCCCGTGCCAGGTGGCTGTTCTCGTCCTTGCCGCTGATGGTCACCGTTTTGGCGTTCTGCTCGGCGATGTTCACTGAAATGTTGCTCGCGAAGCGGTTCACCAGTGCCGACGGAGAATTGATCCGGAAATAGAGCGAACCGCGCATATCGGCGTCCAGTGTCAGGGCCGGATCGTTCAGTTCGATGAGGCAGCTGAAGTGGGGAGTACGCACCACCTGGCCCCGTACGAACTCCAGATCATAGGGTTTGCCGCCAAGGGTGTAGCTCAATTTGAGCTTGCCCGGGATCGTCAGGTCGATGAAAACGGGCTGGTCTCGCACGGTCTCGTCCAGCACCGTCAGCTCCTTCAGTTTGAAGAAGTTGCGCTTGTACAGATCCTCCGTCAGGATCTGTCCTCGGTTGTAATAGCTCACCTCCAGGTCCATGCGCTTCATGGCCATTCCCACGAAGAACTTGGACCTCATCAGTTCCACGTCCGCCTGCAGGTTGTTGTCCTCTTCTGCGAACGCGTTCATGCTCAGCACCTGCTGGGCGGTGTTGCTCTCGCGAAGCTGAATGATGGTGCGTGCCTCGTAAATGGGTGCGGTATACCTCAGGTAAATGAACGCCGCGGCCAATGCCGAAAGGATGCAGAGCAGGATCCAGAAGGTGCTGCGCTTGACGATGTAGAGGAACAGGCCTAGCTCGAACTCATTGCTGAAGTTCGTAATACGCTCCTTGTAGCTCTCGAAGTTGAGATTACGCTGGCTGATGTCCTCTCCGACCATGGTGCGCTGGGCCTTACTGGAAGCCTTGGACAATGCCAATGACCAACAATATGCTGGTGAGCAGCGTGAGCACGGGGGTCAGGTCCTGCAACGCTTCCCGGGCAATGTCGGGGTTTGGTTGCACGTAGATCACGTCGTCCCCTTGCATCACGATGTCGGCGTACTGCAGGCCCGAGATGTCCGAGAGGTCGAACTGGTAAACCTTGCGCTGGCCGGTATCGGGGTCCCAACGGAACAGTTTCACCTTATGGGCATTGCCCCGGCGGTTCAGGCCACCGGCCGCAGCCAACGCCTCCAACAGGGTGGTGTTGTTGTTCTCCAATGGGATCACACGGGCATCACCTCCTCCACCCGGGAACACGACCACGCGGCGGTTGATCACGGTGAGTTGCACGTAGGGTCGATTGTAGTATTCCGCGTAGCGGTCCTGTAGCATGAGCTCGGCCTCCCGCATCGTTAACCCGGCCAGAGGCACCCTGTCCAGCAGCGGAAGCTTCACCAGTCCATCGTATTCCACGAAGTAGCTGAACAGGTTGTTCCGGTTCATCAGCGCCTGGTTCTGGCGGCCGCCCATTTCGGACACCAGATCGATCATCTTGAAACCGTCGTTCGCGAACAGCCGGAATTGCAGTTCGTCGTTGACCTGTATCCGGAAACGGCGCGTACCGCTGGTGTCCGTATAGGCATCGAACTGGTGGTCGGTGGGGGTCTTGAACATGATGTCGCGGTTGATGGTGCAACCGCTGAGCAGGAGCACACCCAGCACCATGGTCCAAATTATGCGGCGTTGCGAGCTCTTCATATCCGGCAAAAGTAACGATCCGGCCCCAAGGCCTTAACCAAGCAGGCTGCGATACAGATCGGCGGTGTCGTCCACCAGCCGGGTATAGTGGTAGCGCTGGGCCACATGGTCCCATCCGCCCGCGCCCATCCTGTGCCTAAGGTCTTCGTTCTCCACCAGATGGAGCAGGTTGTCGCGCAGGCCGCGTGCATCGCCACTGTCGCTCAGGAAGGCCGTGTCGCCGTGCTTCACCACGTTCTCTATACCGCCAACGCGGGTGCTTACGATCGGGCGGTTGGCTGCTTGCGCCTCGATCAGGCTTACCGGCGTGCCCTCGTTAAGGCTGGTCAGCATCACAATGTCCAGCCCGGCGTTCACGATATCCACTTCCTTGATCCAGGAGGTGAAGGTCACCGCTGCCGGGCCCACCATGGGTTTGCCGTTCACGCCGTGGCCGAAACCGTGGCCATTGAAATAGGGGCCGGTCACCTGGCTCAGCCCCAGATCCACTACGCGCTGCTGCAGGCGTTCGCGCTCCTCGCCATCGCCCACGATGAAGGCCCTGATCTTGCGGCCGGAGAGCTGGCACAGTTCAGCGATCACGTTCAGGAACAGGTCGTGGTTCTTGATCGGTACCAAGCGCCCAACGATGCCGATGGCTATCTCGTCATCGGCCACGCCATACACCTTGCGGAACAACTTGCGCTTGCTTTCCTGGTCGGTCTGGAAGCGGCTCAGGTCGAAACCGAGGGGGATCACGCTCACCTTGTCGGCAGAGCAGATGCGGTGTTCTTCCACCAGTTCCTGCTTCTGCTTGTCACTTATGGCGATGATGCGGCTGGAGCGTGTGGCGAGGAAGCGCTCGATGTTCTTGTACAGCGCCGTGCGCACCGGGCCGAAGTAGCTGTGGAACACGTGGCCGTGGAAGGTGTGCACAATGGCCTTTACCCCCAGATCAGCGGCCGCCATACGCCCCACGGCACCGGCCTTGGCCGCATGGGTGTGCACGATATCGGGCTTGAACTCGCGTATCAGTTGCTTGATTCGGCGGTAGGCACCCCGGTCGCGCCAGGGGGCCACTTCGCGCTGCAGTTCGGGTAATATCATGGGCTTCACGCCCATGGCGTCCAGAATGTGGTGGCTACCTTCCTCGGTGGCTTCCTGGCTGCCTCCCACCAGCAGGGTCTCAAAATCGCCTGGCAGGTACCGGGTCAGGTAGGCCGCGTTGTGCGTGGGTCCACCCAGATTGAACCTGTTGATGATGCGCAGTACGCGTGGCATGTTCGGAGACCGGCGAAGGTAAGCTGCGGTCGGTTCAGCGGTGTGCTGCGCCGTTCTTCCTCCACCACGACAGATAGACGAGCATGGCATGTACGGTTGCCTGTGCCTGGCCGGGGTTGGTGCTTGCCAGCCTGCTACGCACCTGACGAACGGCTTGCCGATCCAGGCCTGCGGCCTCTATATCGGTCCGTTCCAGCGTGCTTTCCACCAGGTGGGCCAATGGGCCCAGCAATAGTTCGCGGAGCGGAACCTCGAAGCCCTGTTTACGCCTCGAAAGGATCTCCTTCGGTAACAAGTGTCCGAAAGCCTCATGCAGGATGGCCTTGCCTTGTCCCAACTGGAACTTCCGTTCGGCGGGGAGGCTGAAGGCGAACTCCACCACGCGGCGGTCAAGGAAGGGGGGGCGCACCTCCAGTCCATGGGCCATGCTCGTAAGGTCCACTTTGTGCAGCATGTCGTTTGGCAGCACAGTGAGCACATCCGCCAGCAGCGAACCGTTCATGCCTGAAAGGAGCTGCACGCCCCGGCTCATCATGTGTTCGCGGTCGTCGAACGTCATGTTGGCACCGGCCGCCTTCACCAGTTGCCGGGCATCGCCATCCAGGTCGAAGTTGGCAAGGTTCGACCAGCGTTGTTCGGCCGAAGCGCCGGCCGCTTGGGCGAAGCGGTCCAGCTTGCGAAAGCTGTCGCTAATCCGGTTGTTGCGCGAGCGTGGCAGGTGGCGCCATAGTGGACCCAGCGCAAGCACGGCCTTCTCTGCGGCACCCGGCGTGCGGTAGCGGAGTTCGGCCTGGTGCTTCCGGTAGCCTCCGAAGATCTCGTCCGCCCCGTCGCCGCTCAGTGCCACGGTCACGTGCTTTCGCGTTTCGCGGCAAAGGATATACGCCGGCAGCGCGCTGCTGTCCGCAAAGGGCTCGTCGATGGCGGTCAGCAGGTCGGAGTAGGCGTTGGCCAGCTCTTCACGCGTCAATCTGAAGGTGCGATGCTCCGATCCAATGTGCCGGGCCACTTTTTCAGCGTGGCGCGTTTCGTCGAAATAGGGGTCATCGGCGAACCCGATGCTGAAGGTGTGCAGGCCCTTGTGGTGCCGTGCGGCCAACGCGCTCACAATGCTGCTGTCCAACCCGCCGCTCAGGAAGGTGCCGATGGGCACATCGCTGATCAGCCGCAGGCGGACGGCATCGTCCATCAGCTCGCGCAGGTGCGTTACCGGGTCGGTTTTCTTGGGGTAGCGGGCTGCGGCTTCCTCCAGTCGGTACCAGGCGGCGGTCTCCATTTTATCACCCTGTACGCGCAGGAGGTCACCGGGCAACAGCTTGTGCGCATCGCTGCGGATGCTGTGCGGTGCCGCGATGTAGTGGTACTCGAAGTAGTTCAGCAGGCTGTGGCGGTCCACATCGCCACCCGGGGCCATGGAGTCCAGCACCCGCAGTTCACTGCCAAAGAGGAAACGGCCTCCTCGTTGGCACCACCACAGGGGTTTGATGCCGAAGCGGTCGCGGGCCAGCAAGAGGCTGTCGTTCACGGCATCATGGATGGCCAGCGCGAAGAAACCGTTGAGATCGTGCAGGAAAGCCTCGCCCTTGGTGGCGAACAAGCGCAACACCACCTCGGTGTCGGTGTGGCTGCGGAAGGTGTGCCCTTGGGCTTCCAGTTCCGCGCGGAGCTCCCGAAAATTGAACACCTCGCCATTGAAGACCATGGTGTAGCGACCCTCTTCATCGGTGAACGGTTGGTGACCGGCCGATGAGGTGTCGATGATGCTGAGGCGACGGTGGCCCAGTACGGCCCGGCCATTGGCGTAGCAGCCCTCATCATCGGGACCGCGGTGGGCCATGACGAGCAAGGCCTCACTGATGCGGCCATCGGCCGGTACAGGGCCAGGGCCGAGGTGGTAGGTTCCGGCAATGCCGCACATGGTGGTGACAAAGGTGCAGGTCGGAACGGAAAAGGCCGAAGGAAATTCCTTCGGCCTTTATTGCAATGGTGTTCGCGGATCAGAGATGGATCACCTCGCCGTAAGCGGCGGCGGCGGCCTCCATGATGGCCTCGCTCATGGTGGGGTGCGGGTGTACGGTCTTGATGATCTCGTGGCCCGTGGTCTCCAACTTGCGGATGCTCACGCACTCGGCGATCATCTCCGTTACGTTGGCGCCGATCATGTGCGCGCCCAGCAGCTCGCCATACTTGGCATCGAAGATCAACTTCACGAAACCGTCCTTGTTGCCACCGGCGCTGGCCTTGCCGCTTGCACTGAAGGGGAACTTGCCGATCTTGATGGCGAGGCCTTTCTCCTTGGCCTGCTTCTCGGTCATGCCCACGCTGGCCACCTCAGGGCTACAGTACGTGCAGCCGGGAATGTTGTTGTAGTCGAGCTTCTCGGGGTGGTGCCCGGCGATCTTCTCCACGCAGATGATGCCTTCGGCACTGGCCACGTGCGCCAGGGCCTGGCCGGGGGTCACATCGCCGATGGCGTAGTAGCCCGGCATGTTGGTGGCGTAGAAGTCGTCCACTTTGATCTTACCCTTGTCGGTGATGATGCCCACTTCCTCGAGGCCGATGCCTTCGATGTTGGCGGCGATGCCCACGGCGCTCAGTACGATATCGCACTCGATCACCTGGTCACCCTTGGCGCTTTTCACCGTCACCTTGCAGCCCTTGCCGCTGGTGTCCACCTTGGTCACTTCAGCGCTGGTCATCACCTCGATGCCCTGCTTCTTGAAGCTCTTCTCCAGCTGCTTGCTCACCTCCTCATCCTCCACGGGCACCACGTTGGGCATGAACTCCACCAAGGTCACTTTGGTGCCGATGGCGTTGTAGAAGTAGGCGAACTCGCTGCCGATGGCGCCGCTGCCCACCACCACCATGCTCTTGGGCTGCTCGGCCAGCACCATGGCCTCGCGGTAGCCGATGATCTTCTTGCCGTCCTGGGGCAGGGCTGGCAGGGCACGGCTGCGTGCACCGGTGGCGATGATGATGTTCTTGCCTTCCACCACCTGCTTCTTTCCGTCGGCGCCGGTCACCTCGATCTTCCTTCCGGGCTGCAGCTTGCCGGTGCCCATGATCACGTCGATCTTGTTCTTCTTCATGAGGAACTGGACGCCGTTGCTCATTCCCTTGGCCACATCGCGACTGCGCTGGACCATGCCTTTCATATCAGGCGTAGGAGCCCCCACGGCTATGCCATAGTCCTTGGCGTGATTGATGTACTCGAACACCTGTGCGCTCTTGAGCAGGGCCTTGGTGGGGATGCAGCCCCAGTTGAGGCAGATGCCACCCAGGGCCTCTTTCTCGATGACGGCCGTCTTCAGGCCGAGTTGGCTAGCGCGGATGGCGGCCACATAGCCACCGGGGCCAGTGCCGAGGACGATCAGGTCGTAGGTCATTGCGGGTTGAAGTCGTTTGTTGCTTGTTTCGCCTCGGTCCGGGGTACCACTGATGTGCTATCCAACGACCGGAACGGGTGGCGAAATTAGCCGATCATCCCCAAGCCTAACGGTCGTGGTTCAAACCCGAGCGGTCACTGCCATCGAACCCTGTACAGGCCCCGTCCCCGGTCCGCTATTCGAAGCCTGTTCGCGGCTCCGGCGAACCTACGGGCCTGCCGGGCGTTACGTTAGGGTCTCCATGAAGCTATTCACCCTCACCATGCTCGCCCTCGTCCTGGTCTTTGTGCTTTCCCAGCTTTGGGCCTACGGACAGGTTCGTCAGATCGAAATGTACCCGTACAGTGTGGTGCGCACTTACACGGATATCGAGGTGCGTCGCTATGCGGCCGCCAATTTCATCTATGTGACCATGGAACGCGGCACCTATCGCGAAAGCAGCAGCCGGGGCTTCCGCACCCTCGCCGGGTATATTTTCGGCGATAATGCCTCAGGGCAGAAGATCGCCATGACCAGTCCAGTGGAGATGGAGATGAGCGGCCCGGTGACCATGAAGTTCATGCTTCCAGCCGAGCATGACCCCAGTGGCCTTCCTCGGCCGAACAACGCCGAGGTGAAGTTCACCACGGAAGCGGAGCGCACCTTGGCGGCCATCAGCTTCAGTGGCTTTGCCAGCGATGAGCGCATTCTGGAGTATAAGGAGCGGCTCTTCGCCGCCCTGCAGCGTGAAGGGATCCGCCACACTGGACAATGGAGCTTCCTGGGCTACGACCCACCCTACCGCTTGGTGGGCCGGCGTAACGAGGTGGTGGTGGAATTGCTGCCCTGACCTTGCTGATGTGCGCCTGTGATCAGACATAGGCGCTACGTCCTAATGTGCCAGGAAGGCTCCTCCTGACCGGGGTCTTCCCCTCTCATCCCGGCCTGTTCCCAGTATCCTGCCTCGTCAGGCCACCCGTCACCATACGCATGGCCCGTAGAAGGCTGTCGCTACTTTCGCAGTACAAGCAACCGAACGGACCCATGGCCGAGACCCAATTCCTGCCCGATGACGCTGGCGAGACCAAGCGCCCTGATCTCATCAACGTACTTGGCATCCTCACTTTCATCAACTCCGGCATCTTCATTCTCGTCTATGGCATAGGCCTGCTGGGCATGGTTGGCGTATCGCAGATGCCGGTGGACGAGTTCGTGACCCTGGTGATGGACGCCGCGGGCAGCTACCTGCCTGACGAGGGCAAGGAACAGTTCGATGCCATTGCCCGCATCCTGCATGCCAGCGGCACTACGCTCATGCTCATTTACCTGTTGCGCACAGTGGCCCGTCTGATCGGTGCCCTAGGGATCTGGAAGGGGAAGCGCAGCGGCTTCTTCCTCTACGCTGGCGCACAACTGGCGGGCCTTTTCCTTCCACACCTCATCCTGCCCTGGAGCATGCTCGGGGTGTTCGGTCCGCTCATGACCGTGGCGATCACCGCGCTCTACGGCACACAGCTCAAGCGTCTCTCATAACAGGATGCGTGGTCCTGCACCATTGGCCTCCATGGTAGTGGTCTTCCGGGGGGCATGCCCAGCGTGCAAGGAGTGATCAGTCCTTGATGCCCAAGCCCCGCACCACCTTCGCCAAGCCTTGGTGAAAGCGGCCTTCATCCAATCGCAGTTCCACCTCCTCCAGCACACTGAACGTGATACCCGGCATTTCGGCACGCACCTCGTCCACGCTGTAAAGCATGTCAGCCTGCTGCGGACCGCCGCTGGCATGCATGGACTGGTATTTCAGTTGCTCTTTGGCAAAGGCCTCGAAGAGCAGGGTGGCGCCGGGGCGCAAATGGCCCAGCAAGGCCGAAGTAAGCGGTGCTCGAAGCGGTGCAGCGAAGTGCGCGAAGAACAGACCCAGTGCATCAAAGTTGCTCGGAAGGTCGGGCAGTTCGTGCAACATGCCCACGTGGTAGGTGATGTGCACGCTGTGAAGGGAAGCGAGGCGCAGGGCCTTGTCGCGTCCGCGTTCGCTGAGGTCGAACGCAGTGACCTGCCAGCCCGATCGTGCGGCACGCACGGCGTTGCGTCCTTCGCCCTCAGCTGGTAACAACAGGGTGCCGGGCGTCAGGTCCTTCAGCTGTTGGGCGAACCACGCGTTCGGCGCCATACCATAGGCATACTCTTCAGCGCCGTAGCGCTCCTCCCAGAACTCCTTCATGGGGCAAAGTTGCGCCGGACAAACGGTGGGTCAATGGGACCCGGGTCACACAACAGGGCCTGTTACACTGAGCTATGGCCTATCCGGCCTCCCCGAACTGCTCCCTGCCCTCCGATGTTCATTCAATTGAGGATGCAAACACTCACTTGATGAGCAGTGCGGGCATTCACATGCACCTCCTACATTCACATCGCGATGTATACACCGTTCCCTTCCCTGTTGCGCGGCTCACTTTTCATACTAGTCGGACTGTTCCTTCCGCATGTGCTGCGGGCGCAATGTTGCGAGCACCACCTGATGATGCAGGACAGCTATGGTGATGGCTGGAACGGCGGGCAGCTGCAGGTGCGCGTGAACGGGACCACGGTGGGGATCTACGCGGCAACGGGAGAGGGGAGCACGGCCGTGTTCACCGCCTGCACCGGTGATGCCATCCAACTGGTATACACTGCAGGCGATTGGGAGAACGAGAACACTTATCAGCTGCTGGGAACATACGGCAATGTGCTGTTCACGGGTGGTCCGGACCCCGGTGCAGGTACGGTGTTCACGGGCACGGCGGACTGTTCGGTGGTGCCCTTGCCGGGCACAGTGCCCTGCACTGCACTGCCCATCGATACAGTGGACTGTGTGGTGGCGAACAATGTGGTCGCTCCGGGCAGCGGATTCAACCCCGGCTGCGCCAACTACAACGGGCAGGATATCTGGTACGCGATGCCCGTTCCACCGTCGGGAAATGTGCTGGTGAGCACGGTGAATGCCGGTGGCCTCAACGACACCGGTGTGGCGCTATGGAGCGGTCCCGATTGCTTCAGCCTTACCCTGCAGGGCTGCGACGACGATGGCGGTGAGGGCTACTTCTCGCGCATCATGGCGAACGACCTGCCCCCGGGCCACACGCTCTTTGTGCAGGCCTTCGGGTATGGCGGAGGTGCCGGTGCGTTCCAGTTGTGCTTGGAGGACATGGGCGTGGTGCAACTGGACAGCACGCGCCTGCCCATCGTGCTGCTCCACACACAGGGGCAGGAGATCCCTTATGAAGGAAAGATCACCGCGCAGATGGAGGTGAAGTACAACGGACCAGGAACCTTCACGCAGGTGACCGACCCGAGCAATGCATACAGTGGCCCCATCGGCATAGGCTTACGTGGGGCCACTTCCAGCGGCTATCCGCAAGCGCCGTACAGTATCGAGACGCGCAATGCCGACGGAAGCAACCTCAATGTGCCCCTGCTGGGCATGCCCGATGAGAATGACTGGGTGCTGCTGAGCAACTACAACGACCGCTCGTTGGTGCGCAATGCGCTGGCCTCGCATCTGTCGCGCGCCATGGGGCAGTATGCGCCGCGCATGCAGTTGTGCGAGGTCGTGCTGGACAGCGCCTACCGCGGTGTTTACCTGATCGGTGAGAAGATCAAGCGCGATGGGGGGCGCGTGGCCATTGCGCGTCTGGACACCAATGAGAACGCGGGCGATGATGTGACGGGTGGCTATATCCTGCAGCAGAACCTGTGGTCGCCACAGAACAGTTTCCAGTCCAACTATTCGCCGATCGACCACCCTGGCTTCGATGTCCACTTCCTGTACGAGTATCCCGAGCCGGAGGTGATCACGGACGCACAGAAGACCTACATCGCGGCCTTTGTCGATACGCTGGAGACCGCGCTGTACAGCACCACCTTCACGGATCCCGATGCGGGCTATCGCGCTTTCATGGATGTGCCCTCCTTCATCAACTATTTCCTGGTGAACGAGCTGGCACGCAACAACGATGGATTCAAGAAGAGCGTTTTCTTCCACAAGGACAAGAACAGCAATGGCGGCAAGCTGAAGGCAGGGCCGGTGTGGGATTTCGACTGGGCGTGGAAGAACCTCTGGGGCTGTGACCTTTTCAGCAATACGGATGGCAGCGGCTGGGCGCACCGGATCAACGATTGTCCCACGGATAACTACAGTACGGGCTGGTACATCCGCCTATTGCAGGATGCCGGTTTCGCGAACGAGCTGCGATGCACCTACGAAGAGCATCGTACCGGCGTGCTGTCCGAGGCCAGCATCCACGCATGGATCGACAGCGTTGGTACCCTCGTGGCCGAAGCACAGGACCGCCATTTTCGCAAGTGGCCCATCCTGGGCGTGAGCGGTCCGGCGCCCGAAGTGCTGGCCTGTGCCACCACCTACGCTGCCGAGCTGGACACCTTGAAGCATTGGATCGATCTGCGCCTGACCTGGCTGGATGCCAATCTGCCGGGCCTTTGCTCGGGGGTGGGTGTTCCGCAGCAGCCCACCGTCGAGTTCGCCTGCCTGCCCAACCCTACCGATGGTCCCGTGCGGTTCAGCGGAATGCTGGATGCTGGTGCCACCTGGGACCTGGTGCTGCACGATGCCGTGGGCCTCGAACTTATAAGCCTGCGGTTGCCTCCTGGCCATATCGACACTCCGCTTCAATTACCGCGTGCGGGCACCTACATCTATACCCTGCGACGCAACGGCCTGGTTGCACGCACGGGCAGGGTGGTGGCGTATTGAGCCCTGCGCCAGGCTGGTGACAGCCTGCGATTGCGCTTCAGGCATGTGGTCTTGAGATCCTGTGGGCGGCCATATCGATCCCGGGGCTGAACTGGTCATAGCTAGCAACGATCAGTTTGCCCTGTTCGGAGATGCCGTATCTTGACCCAACGAACCGAATGTGAGGTCTACACGCAACAATACCCGAAGATCCATGACGAACATGCGAACGATGAGCTTGATCCTGGGGGTCGTGACCGGAGGAGCGGCCCTCGGCCAGTTCACGCTGGTGGCTACGAGCACGGGAAGTGTTTCGCCGATCGGGAGTTTGAACGGTGGCGTTCATCTCATTGATGACTTCCCGTACAGCACTCCCAATGGCGGCACGCGTAACATTTACCTGCCCGACCTCACTTTATTCCGCGTGCTGAACTACCCCGCACCACCTTCCGGCTTTACGTGGAGCAATATGGGTTACATCACTGAGAACCTGTTCGATAGCGATCCCGAGAACATCGAGTTCGTTCTCATTGCTTCCGACGTTGGCGGGAACAGCGGCCTTTTCGTGTTCCGGGAGGATGGTGTTGAATTGTTCCAACAGATGCCAGGCGCATTGGTCTCCGCCTTTGGCGGAATGATCAGCAGCTTCGATCCGATCTTCACCACGGATACGGGTACGTACATGGTGGTCAGTGCGGGCGAATATGGAGGCCCCCCGATGAAGGTCTATCAACTGGAGGGAACGCTGCCCTGCAGGGATTGTCATGGTACGCCGTTGCCGGACAACGCGGGCATGGGAACCACCCCGATCGAAGGGTCGGCACCTAATGCCACGGTATCATATGATGCCAACGCCCATGTTCTCCACGTACTGCCAGGAGGGCTGCAGGTGGACGAGGTTCACGTTCTGGATGCGGCAGGTCGGTTGCTCATTGGTCACCGGGTGAACACTGCTGAACGCTTCACCATGGATGCGGCCCGATTGGCCCCGGGTGTGCACTTGGTGGTGCTGCTCGACCGTGGTATACGCGTGGCCGGCGTACCTGTGGTGGTTCGTTGAGCTCACGGTCGGCTCCAGCTGCTTAGCCAATGGCTGATAGCATCGGCCATGGCTCCGGACCATCCTTGGGCAGGTCAGTGACCCATATCCCCAAGCTGCTGCTTGTGATGCCCTACGTTTGCGTCCGCTTTCCATGAACGCAATGCGCACCCAGCTACCGGGCTTTGCCTTGGCTACGGCCATAGGGCTGGTGGGCCACTTCTCCAGCGCCTACACGCCGGGCTGGCTCAACGGCATCCTGCTGGCGCTCGTGCTTGGTATGGTGGTGGGCAATGGGTTCAAGCTGCCTGCCTCAGTGCAGCCCGGTATCGGTTACACCAGCAGTAAGCTGCTCGAACTGTCGGTGATCTTCCTGGCCTTTGGGATCGACTATGGCCACATCGCACAACTGGGCGCCGGTGCCTTTACCACGATGGTGGTGATGGTGGGCGCCATGGTGATGCTCACGTACCAATTGGCCCGGCGCGCGAGGTGCCCGGGCAGTACGGGCTGGCTGGTGGGCTTCGGTACGGCCATTTGCGGATCGAGCGCCATTGCAGCACTGGCCCCGCGTGTGGCAAAGAACAAGGAGGATGTGGGCATCGCCATGGCCGTGGTGAACCTTTTCGGCAGCCTGGGCATGATCGCGTTGCCACTGGTCCTGGTGCGCTTTGATCTGAACGACACGCAGCTTGGCCTGCTTATCGGAGGCACCCTGCACAGTGTGGGCAACGTGGTGGGCGCTGGCTATGCGATCAGTGATGGGGCGGGGGAGGCGGCCACCACCATCAAGCTGGCACGCGTGGCCCTGTTGAGCCCTGCGCTCATCCTCTTCAACTACTTGGTGAACCGTCATGAGGCTCGCAGTTGGCGCGAGCACATCCGTCTTCCCTGGTACTTATGGGGCTTCCTGGGCATCACCGTACTTACCTCGCTGGTGGACATGCCCGAAGCGTTGCCCAATGGCATGGAGATCGCCGGCAAGCTGGTGCTCACGATCGCGCTGGCTGCTATCGGGCTCAAGGTGGGCTTTGGGGAACTTTTCCGTTCGGGCCGTCAGGGGCTGGGCTTCGGGCTGCTTGTGTTCGCCATCCAGTTCGCCCTGGTGGCGGTGCTCATGGTGGTGCTGGGTTAGGTCCTCAGCCCTTTACCGCCACTCCGCTTATCTCCACGTTCACACCACGGGGAAGTCCCTTCACCGCATACGCCTCGCGAGCGGGCGGCACCTCGTTGAAATAGCTGCCATACACGTCGTTCACAGCAGCATACAGGCTCATGTCGCTGAGCAGGATGGTGATCTTCACCAGGTGGCTGAAGTCCATGCCCGCAGCGGTGAGCAGCTTGCCGATGTTCTCCATCACCTGCCGCGTTTCGGTGACGATGTCGCCCGTGTGCAGGTCGCCGGCCTCGTCCAGCGCGATCTGGCCGCTCAGGTAGAGCGTGCCGTTACAAAGGATGGCCGGTGTGTACGGCGCGATGGGCTTGGCGGCGTTCGGAGGAAAGATGGGTTGCTTCATGGGCGCGTTGCGCGTTATTTGATGGATCGTGCCAAAGGTGTTCCAGCCGATCGTAACACGCAACACATAGCGCCCCAACACGCAACTCGCGATGGGGTACTTTTGCACCCCATGGAACAGATGCCCCTCATCCTGGTAACGAACGACGACGGCATTTTCGCACCCGGCATCCGCACGCTGGCCGAGGAGATGAAGGCCTATGGACGGGTGATGGTGGTGGCGCCGGACAAGCCGCAGAGCGCCATGGGGCACGCGATCACCATCCACAGTTTCCTGCGTTTACAGAGCGTGCATCTCATGGACGGCGTGGAGGCTTGGAGCTGTAGTGGTACCCCGGTTGATTGCGTGAAGCTGGCGATCTACAAATTGCTAGGTGGCAACAAGCCCGACCTGCTGGTGAGCGGCGTGAACCATGGGGCGAACATCAGCATCAACGTGCTTTATAGCGGTACCATGAGCGCTGCGGTGGAAGGGGCCATGGAGGGCATCCCCAGCATCGGGTTCAGTCTGATGGACCACGCCATTGAAGCCGACTTCGGCCAGGTACGCCCGGTGATCCGGAGCGTGGTGGCGAACACGCTGAAGCACGGTATGCCCGCAGGTACCTGCCTGAACGTGAACGTACCCCGCAACGATGGCACCCCGCTGAAAGGGATGCGTGTATGCCGCCAGGCGAAGGCCAACTGGGAGGACGAGTTCGAGACGCGCCTGGACCCCGGGAACAAGGAGTACTACTGGCTTCGCGGCGAGTTCAAGAGCGAGGACCACGGCCACGATACCGATGTGTATGCGGTGAACAACCGCTACGTGAGCATCGTGCCCACGCAGTTCGATATGACCGCGCACCACTGCATTGCAGAGCTTAACACCTGGGATCATGCGCTGGAATAGCCTTGCGACAGGTCTGCTATTGGGATTGTTGGCGCCTGTGGTCGGTTTTGTGATCTACGCCACCATGTACGTCACGGCCATTCGTCCACATCTGGACCTTCCGTTCTTCGTCAAGGACCTCTTCATAGGGACCCGTGAGTATCAGTCACCCGTGCTGTCCATTTCACTCATTGCCAACCTCGCGTTGTTCTTCCTGCTGGACCGTTGGGACCTTTACAAGGCCATGCGTGGCGTTATCATGGCCACCATGATCTATGGGTTGGTCATTGTACTGCTGCTATTCGTGCTGTGACCATGGGCAAGCGCATCTACATCATTGCGGGCGAGGCCAGTGGCGATCTGCACGGTGGGAACCTGGTACGTGAACTTTTCAAGGTTAGTAGTGAGCATGGGGTGGCGAGTGGTGAGTTCGCGTCAGACCCGCCAGTTACCATCCGTGCATGGGGGGGCGACCGAATGGCGGCAGCTGGAGCAGAGGTGGTGAAGCACTATCGGGAGCTGGCGTTCATGGGGTTCACCCAGGTGATCCTGAACCTGCGCACCATCCTGCGCAATATCGATACCTGCAAGAAGGATATCGAGGAGTTCAGGCCGGATGTCCTCATCCTCATCGATTATCCGGGCTTCAATCTGCGCATTGCCGAGTGGGCGCACGCCAAGGGCATTCCGGTGCATTACTACATCAGTCCGCAGGTGTGGGCCTGGAAGAAGGGTCGCGTACACACCATCAAGAAAGTGGTGGACCGTATGTACGTGATCCTGCCTTTTGAAAAGCCATGGTACGCCCAGTATGGAGTGGATGTCGATTTCGTGGGTCACCCTTTGTTGGACGCCATTGAGCAGGAGGGAAGGAGCCCGCTGACCGCGCTGCCCGGTGATGATGGTCGCGCGGTGGTGGCCCTGTTGCCCGGTAGTCGCAGGCAGGAGATCGCACGCATGCTGCCATTGATGGTCGAGGTGGCGAAGCGCTTCCCACAGCAACGCTTCGTGCTGGCCGCAGCGCCATCGGTACCTCCCGAGGTTTACGCCGAAGGCATAGGTAAGGCACCCATCACGGTGGTGAGCGGACGTACGTACGATGTGCTCCGAACGGCGCGCGCGGCCTTGGTGACCAGCGGCACCGCCACGCTCGAGACCGCCTTGTTCGGCGTACCGGAAGCGGTTTGCTACAGTGGTAGTGCGCTGAACGTATGGATCGCGAAGCGACTCGTGGATATCAAGTTCATCAGTCTTGTCAACCTGATCATGGACCGCGAGGTGGTGCGTGAGCTCATCCAGTCGGACCTGACCGTGGATAGCCTCTCGGAAGAACTAGAGCGCCTTCTGGACGATGGCCCGTACCGCGATCGCATGGCGTGTGAACTAAAGGACCTGCAACGGCGGCTCGGTGGCCCAGGCGCATCGGCCAAGGTGGCTTCGGCAGTGTGGAAAAGTATGCAGGGGCGTTCCTGAAGGACCCTGTGCTGCCGGGTACTTTTGGGCGCTCCGATCGTTCAGCATCTCCATGGTCCTGCTCCGTACGCTACTTCCCGTGCTATGGCTGCTCAGCAGCAATGCTTGGGCACAGCAGGACATCACCGTGGACCGCACGATGCGCATCGGTCTATACCGAGAACGGGCGGTGAAGCAAGTGGTGGTGATGCCCCTGAAGGGCGCCTGCGTGATCTATGCGGACGGTGAGCGGAAGGGCGAACTGGCCACCACCGATGGGCTGCGTATCAGTATGGTGGGTGGCACGCTCACTGCGCGGTCGCTCGCCCTTAACATTGCGGCGAAGCGCAAGATCGAACTGGTGCCGCGCGCGTTCGATGGTGGTTTCCGGTTGCGGATCGCCGACACCAAGCTGCCCGAGCGCAGCTACCCGGGCAAACTGGTAGTGACCCCTGCTGCCAGCAACCTGATGCTGGTGAACACAGTACCCTTGGAGGCCTATACGGCGGGCGTGGTCCAGTCCGAGGCAGGCAAGGAACACCATCAGGAGTACTACAAATTGCAGGCGGTCACCTGCCGCACCTATGCGCTCACCAACCAGCGTAAGCATCAGCCCGAGGGTTTCGAGCTATGCGATGGCGTGCATTGCCAGGTGTACCACGGCCGCAACCGCAATGACAGTATCCGCATGGCCGTGGACGCCACGCACAGCCTGGTACTGGTGGATGCCGACATCAAGCTGATACAGGCCACCTTCCATAGCAACTGCGGCGGCGAAACGGTGAACGCCGAGGACCTGTGGGGCCGCAGCCAGACCTACCTGCGCGCCACGGTGGACACTTTCTGCACGGCGGCACCCCATGCCACATGGAACAAACACTTGAGCCGCGCCGAATGGTTGGGCTATCTGCAACGCAAGTACAGCCTGCGAACCAATGACAGCGCCCAACTACATGCCGTGCTCAACTATGAACCACAGTGCCGCGACCTGTACCTGGGCAATACCTGGCCCTTGGTGCCGCTGAAGAACGTTCGCGAGGACCTGGGACTGAGGTCCACCTTCTTTTCCGTGCGTACCGAAGGCGAGAAGGTAGTGCTGGAAGGACGTGGCTTCGGACATGGGGTTGGCTTGTGCCAGGAAGGGGCCATGAAGATGGCTCGCTCGGGCAAGAGCTATACGGACATCCTGCACCACTACTATGCCCATGTCCATTTGGTGGATATCACCACGTTGGATTTCTTCCGGGACGATACTGTTGCTCCGAACGGTGGCACAACGGGCGGCCCACACAGCCGCTGATCCTTTACATGGCATCGGGTTTCCACCAGGCCGCCTTGCTGCGCGGATGCAGCAGACTGCTGTAAGTATATGCCCCGATGAGACAGCCGGTGGCGATGCCGGCCAGTGCGAACAGGAGTGTGAAGATGGCGCCACCACCATCCTGCCCTGAAGCCATGCTGGCCACGCTCACCAACCCGAACGAACCCGGGGCCAGCAGCCAGAAACCAGGCAAAAAGGTCACGATGGCAGGCGGCCCCTTGAACCGGAACTCGATCACCAGAGCAGTGATGGTCATGAGCGCAGCACCGAAGAAGGCCGCTGAAGCGCCTTGTATGAACATGCCCGAGAGGTATTGTCCGGCATAGGCCATGGCGGCCGTTATCAGCATCCAGCCGAACGAACGCCGCTTACTGCTCTGGTAGATGTGCAGCCCTAAGGTGAAGATCAATACACCGAGCCATGGCCAATGCGGCCCGATCCGTTCCCCTTCGGCGAGGTTCAACGAGGCATTGCTGGTGTGAAAGGCCTTGAATCCCCCGATGATACCGAACGCCAGGAGGATCAGGCGTGTGAACCCGGCCACCATGCGACTGGCACCGCTGATGATGCTGTTGTAAGCGAGCTCGATCACCGATACGGTGAGCATCATGCCGGGCAGAAAGGTGATCAGCGGAGGGATCAGCAGGCTCATGGCCGGCTCCTTCAGTCCATAGCGGTAGCTCAACGCAACGGCCGCGGATAGAAGGAATGCGACAACGACAGGCAGCACCGTGGACCAGGCCGGACGACGGCGCGCGGCCACCAGCACCAAGGCACAGGCAAAGGCCATGAGCGTGGTGAGCCACAGTCCGGTAAGTGAAGGGCGGAGCATGATCGATACGCCCAACGTGGTCATCAGGTAGCCCGCCACGAAGCCAGCATCACCGTAGTAGTGCGGTGTACGCCACATGGCGTCGATACGTTCCAGTCCATCCTCCGGGGTGATCTCGCCCTTGCGAGCCGAACGGGCAATGGTGAGCACCTCTTCGATCTGGTCGAAGCGCAGCGGTGCCACGCGGTAGGCCCCATGGGCCATGTCCACGCGGTGCTCCTCGCCCGATTCCCACTTCATGAACAGCACGGTGGGTAGCACGAACACCTGCACTTGCGGCTCGCCGTTCACCTTGGCAATGGCGGCCAGGTCACGCTCCACCAGCGGTACCGCGTTGCCTGCGTTCAATTGCGCCTGCCCCAAACGGCCGAGGAAGCGCAACAAGGAATCGCGGCGGCCATGGACACTGGTGCTGAGCGGAGACATGGCCGCGAAAGTACTCCGGCAGTGTGCGACACGGTGGATCTGCTGAAGACCTTCCACCTCACGCTCCATGAGGCTGTTCAGGACCGAAGTGATCGGCTGCGTATCGGTCTCTGCCTTACTTATGTCACTTAAGGGAAGAGAACGAGGCAGCTGCTATGCTCCTGGTCTGGCGTCTCCTTTGGTCACGCGGTGCTCGAGATCTGGCAGCCATGGGCAAGCGTACTGCGAAGTGGGGAGGTCGAGAACGGGCTCTAACGCCCGATCACTGCGGCCTACCTTCGCGGCCATGCCACAGGCCCGTTTTACCGTCAACGATACCCATGACCGCATCCGCCATGGCCATCCCTGGGTCTTTGCCACTCAAGTGGTGAAAGAGGAAGGGGCCTATGAACCCGGTGATATCGTTCAGGTGTTCAGCACGCGGCGGGAACCACTGGGGCAAGGCTATGTGAACCCGCGGTCCATGATCCGCGTGCGGCTGCTTACCCGCCATGTGGAGGACCGGGTGAACCGAGCCTTCATTCGCGAGCGCATCGCCAAAGCTTGGGCCTACCGACAACGCATGGGTTATACGGATAGTTGCCGCGTGGTCTTCGGTGAGGCTGACCTCCTACCCGGACTGGTGGTGGACAAATTCAATGATGTGCTCTCGGTCCAGTTCCTCACGTTGGGTATGGAACGCTGGAAGGAGGTGGTGATCGAGTCGCTCACCGAGATCGTGAAGCCAACGGGGATCTACCTGCGGAACGATGTGCCTGTTCGCGAGAAGGAGGGACTTCCGCTGGAAAAGGGGTTTATCGGCAAGGGCTTCCCGACCGACCTGGTCATTGATGAGAACGGCCTGAAGTTGCACGTGGACGTTGCGGGTGGACAAAAGACCGGCCATTTCCTCGACCAGGTGCTCAATCACGCGGCCATGGCGAAGATCAGCCGCGACATGCGGGTGCTTGACTGCTTCACCCACACGGGAGGATTCGCGCTTCACGCTGCGCACTATGGGGCCGCCGATGTGGAGGGATTGGACATCAGTTCAGAGGCGGTAGCGCTGGCCACGCGCAACGCCGAACTGAACGGGCTCACCAACTGCCGCTTCAGTGTGGCCAACGTGTTCGATCACCTCACAGAGGCCAGCCGGAGCGGCAAGCAGTGGGATGTGATCGTGCTGGACCCACCGGCGTTCGCCAAGAGCAAGGGCGCCATGGAGAACGCCTACCGGGGCTACAAGGAGATCAACCTGCGAGCGCTCAAGTGCATTCCGGCCGGGGGCTTCCTGGTCACCTGCAGTTGCTCACAGCACATGTCGCCCGACCTGTTCCGGCAGATGGTGATGGAGGCCGCGCAGGACGCAGGCCGCAGGTTGCGCGAAGTATACTATGGCACCCAGCCGCCCGACCACCCGATCCTTTGGGGTGTGCCGGAAACGCACTACCTCAAGTGCCTGGTGCTCCAGGTGATCTGATCCATTAGCCGATCTGGCAGGACTGCCACTCCGGTGCAAAGAGCAGCTCGGGGGCATGCTTGCGCTTGGGCAGTAGCCCCGCCAACAAGCCGATAGGGCCCAACCCCAGGCCGAGCAGATACCACGGCATTACATGGTAACCCCGTTGGCTCGCCATGAAGGCGGTGACAGGGGCGAAAAGCAGCGTCCAAAGAAGCAGGAATGCGATCATGGGCCTGGGTGTTAAGTAATGATGAAGCTAACCTGCATTACGTCCGTCGGGGATGGATCTTAGACCAGATCCGGTGTTGGGTCGATGAATTACCTTTTGGCAGGTTTCGATGGACATTCCCCCAGCGCTCAGAGGGCCTTGGAGCCCGATAAAACGTGCCCCCATGTTGCGTTTCGGCGTGCCGTTCACGCTCGGGGTGGCCGTAGGCCTAACGTGGGACATGCCGCTGATCCCGCTGGCCATACTGGCCGGCGTGGTCACGTTGGTCATGGCGTGTTGGATGCTGTTCTCCATCAACGATGATAGGCGTTGGGTCCGTGGCGCCACGTTGTACGCATGGACCTTCCTGTTCGCGCTTGGCTGGACCATATACCGCTCACCGGAATGGGTACCTGGACACATCGAAAAGGTGGAGCAGGCGCAAGGCCCATGGCTGCTGCGTATTGAAGCGGTGAACGGGGTCTCGGCCAAGGCGCAACGAACAGAGGCTGCGGCGGTAGGGCAGTGGAACGGACAGGGCATGGTGGCGCGCAGCGGGAACTTGATGCTGACCCTGCTCCGCGATAGCACGGATACCCTGTTGCAAAAAGGCGATCTGGTCATGGTGGATGCCATCGTGGAACGCATTGCCCGTGTGCCGGATCCAGGTGGCTTCGATCGGGGACGATGGGCCGCATCGCGCGGTGTTCACCACGAACTGTTCGCGGGTCGGAGCGACTGGCAGATCGTGGGGCATGAGGGTGATTGGACGGACGTGTTCGCAGACCTGCGCATTACCATTTCCGCCTGGTTGAAGGGCAGTTCATTGGCGGTGCGCGAGCGGGCCTTGGTGAAAGCCCTTGTGTTGGGCATGCGCGATGAGCTCGATCACGAACAGGTGGACGACTTCATGCGGAGCGGTACCATCCATGTGCTGGCTGTAAGCGGCATGCATGTGGGGCTCATCTATGCCGTGCTCACCTTCATGACCTCGGGCGTGGGGGCCTCCAAACGGGCGAAACTGCTCACCGGCGTCGTGGTGTTGCTGGCCTTGTGGGGCTATGCCGGGCTCACCGGTGCATCGCCCAGCGTGCTACGGGCCACCATCATGTTCACACTGTACACCGTGTCCAACATGGCCTTGCAACGTACCGACCAACTCAACAGCCTGTTCATTGCAGCGACCGGTCTTTTGCTCTGGGAGCCCTCCGTGCTGCTGCATGCCGGGTTCCAGTTATCCTTCCTTGCGGTGCTGGGTATCATCGTGTTCTACAAACCCATCGAGGACCTTTGGACACCCTCCAACTGGCTGCTCCACAAAGTGTGGTCGCTCGCACTGGTGTCCATCTCGGCCCAGTTGCTCACCACGCCGTTATCCTTGTACCTGTTCAAGGCGTTCCCCGTCTGGTTCCTGCCGGCCAACATCGTGGTGGTCACGGCCGTGGGTTTTGCGGTATACGGCAGTGTGGCGTTGATCCTGTTGTTCAAGGTACCGGTGCTTGGGGCGGTGCTCACCTACTGCATGTCCTGGCTCCTTTGGAGCGTTGGTGCGCTGTCGTCCTTCTTTGCCGGGCTGCCCGGTGCCTATCCCGCCGTTCGTGTGGATGGATTGCAGGCTTTTCTGATGTACCTATTGCTGTTCACGCTGGGCGCCTGGCTGGTTTGGAAGTGGCGACGCATGCGCGAGGCAAGCTTGTTCGTGCTCGGCGTGCTGGGCCTTACATGGATGTTCCGCACCGAGACCGTGAACAGGCGCACACAGTTCGTGGTCTACGATGCCTCACGCGGCTTGGAGGCGGGTATGCTTCTGGGCCGTGACCTGTACGTGCTCAGCACCGACGATGGTCGCCATATGGATCGGATGGAACGCCATGCCCGTGCGGAAGGTGCATGGCGAACCATGGTCACTGAGAGGTCGGTACTGTTCGCGGAAAAGCCTTCGGCGCAGGGCGCGAGCGTGCTTGCCCGGGGGCGTTGGCTGGCACCGCGCATGGATATCGGTGTGTTCACGGGCGATGATACCTTCCTGGAAAGGAGCTCGGGAGACCGCTTCGATGCCATGGTGGTCAGTGGCACGGCCTATCTGTCCGATGCTGAGATCGAACGGTTGTTGTCCATGGCGGACCAGCTTGTGCTCGCTGGCGATCTGCGCTGGAAATTACGGTCCCGCCTTGTGGATCAATGTGCCGTGCGAGGTGTGCCCTGCCACGATGTACGTGAGCAAGGTGCCTTCATCCTCGAGCGCTGATCAGAGCAACGCCAGTTCCGGATAGTCAATGTTCCGCAGGGCCTCTTGGGAGTTCGGTGATGCCTGCCTGCCCAACAAAGGGGCCACGGTGTATGCCTCCAGCAGAGCTTCGTCGAAGGGGCCGATCAACGGCATGATCTGCTCCGAGGACGCATCGGGCGAGAGCCACAAGGCATCCAGCTCGCGTGGAACGATGAATGGCATGCGCGGCCCCTCGGCCTGGGGATTGTTGTGGATGCGCGCCATCATGGGGTTGGCGCTGGTGGTCACGATGCTCACGGTGCCCACAGGCTGACCAGTGCCAGGGTCGTGCCATATGGAACGAATACCACCCAGCGCCATCACGTCGTCACCACGCAAACGGATGTGGTAGGGGTAGGTCCGCTTACCGAAGTGGAAGAACTCGAAGAAGCCATCCACCAGTATGAGGCAACGGTGGTACGCGGCCTGCCTGAAGGCCGGTTTCGAGAAGATGGTCTCGCCGCGTGCGTTCAGGGTCTGGCGGCCCAGCGTCACGGCCTGTGCGGCATCCTTCACCCACGAGGGGATCAGTCCCCAGCGCAGTAGCTCGAAGTGCGGTTCTTCCTCGCGGGTCAAACAAAGCAGACGAGGATGCGTGAAGCCGCTCGCATGGTACATGGCCGATTGGCCAGCGGTCAATTCCTCCAGCTGTTGTTCCAATTCCTTCACCTCCTCCTCATCGGCCCCCGCCCGTTTGGCGTACTTCACCTTGCGTTTGGTGAGATAGGTGACGGTGTAGCACATGGACTACAAGGCGCTTAGGGGAAAGGTCTCCTTCAAGCGGATGCCTTTCTCGGTGCGTTCCACGGTGCAGCATTGATGCTGTGCATCGTGTTCGAAGAAGAGCACGGTGCCCTCATCGGCGGCCACGCCCAGGAAGTCGGCCTTCTCCTGCATGGTGAGCAGCGGTCGTGTATCGTAGGCCATCACCCACGGCAGCGGGATGTGGTGGATGCTAGGCAGCAGGTCGGCCATGAAGGCCACCGTTCGGCCTTTGTAGTGGATGTGCGGGATCATCATGGCATCGGTATGCCCGTTCACCAGAAAGATGTCCGTGCCGGGGAACACCTCCTTCATGTACACGTTCTCCTCTGCGCTGCGTCGACCAATGTTCACGAATTCCAACTGTCCGCTTTGTTGGATGGGCAGGATGTTCTCCGAAAGGAAAGAGGCCTTTTCCCGCGAATTGGGACGCGTGGCCCAAGCCCAATGGGGTTCGTTGCTCCAATATCGTGCGTTGCGGAATGCCGGGACCAGCCGGTCGCCCTCGCGCTTGATACTTCCGCCGCAATGGTCGAAGTGCAGGTGGGTGAGGAGGACGTCCGTCACATCATCGCGACTGAACCCGGCCTTTCGCAGCGAACCGTCCAACGTGTCGTCGCCATGTAGATCATAATGTCCGAAGAACCTGGCATCCTGCTTGTCGCCGATGCCATTGTCGATGAGCATGAGACGCTGACCGTCCTCCACCAGCAGGCAGCGCATGGCCCAGGTGCAGAGGTTCTTCTCATCGGGCGGGTGGTTCTTGCTCCAAAGGGTCTTGGGCACCACGCCGAACATGGCACCGCCGTCGAGCTTGAAGAAGCCGGTATCGATCACGTGTAGCTGCATGGTGCGAAGATCGCATGTCCGCAGCGGTTCGCGGCCATCAACAAGGGGAGGCCGGAAACTCGCTTTGCATGATGTGCGGGCCATACGTGCTTCGGGCCAATTTCGTCCCCGATAAGCCCCGTTACCAGCATGAGCGAACGTGTCCACTTCATTGCCATTGGCGGCAGCGCCATGCATAACCTTGCCATCGCTCTTCATCAAAAGGGCTACGAGGTCACCGGCAGTGACGATGAGATCTTCGAGCCCAGCCGAAGCCGTCTTGACCGGCTTGGTCTGCTACCTGATAAGCTGGGTTGGGACCCTTTCAGGATCACCACGGACATTGATGCGGTGATCTTGGGGATGCACGCGCGGGCCGATAATCCGGAGCTGATCCGGGCGCAGGAACTGGGCATCCCGGTCTTCAGTTATCCGGCCTACTTCCACGAACAGACCAAGGACAAGACGCGCGTAGTGATCGGTGGCAGCCATGGCAAGACCACCATCACCAGCATGATCGTGCACGTGCTCCGTCATGCCGGGGTGGAGTTCGACTACCTGGTGGGCGCTCAGCTCGAGGGGTTCGACTGCATGGTGAAACTGAGCAGCACCAGTCGCGTGGCCATTATCGAAGGCGATGAGTATCTGGCCTCGGCCCTGCAACCGGTGCCCAAGTTCCACCTGTACCATCCGGACATCGCACTGATCAGCGGCATCGCGTGGGACCACATCAATGTGTTCAAGACCTTCGAGAGCTATGTGGACCAGTTCCGCAAGTTCATCAGCTGCATAGAGCCTGGTGGCAAGCTGGTTTACTGTTCCGAGGACCCGGAGGTAAAGGCCCTTGCCGGATCGTCAGACGGCAGTGAGGCGCAGATCCCCTACGGAGTGCCGCCGCATCGGATCGAGAACGGGGTGACCGTACTACAGACCGCTCAGGGTGATGTGGCCTTGCAGGTGTTCGGTCGCCATAATCTGCAGAACCTGGAGGGTGCACGCCACGTGTGCCATCAGCTCGGTATCGGCGATGCCCAGTTCTACAGGGCGATCGCCAGCTTCACAGGCGCGGCCAAGCGGTTGGAGAAGTTGGCCGATGTGCCGGGTCGTGCCGTGTTCAAGGATTTCGCGCACTCGCCCAGCAAGTTGAAGGCCACGCTGGAGGCCGTGCGCGAGCAGTTCCCCCAACATCGCTTGGTGGCCTGCATGGAGCTTCACACCTACAGCAGCCTAAGCGAAGGCTTCCTGGACCAGTACGCCGGCTGTATGGCGCAGGCGGACCAGGCCATCGTGTTCTATGATCCGCATGCCGTGCAGTTGAAGCGTTTACCGGCCATTCCCCCTGAGCGCATCCGTAAGGCCTTCGTCCGCGATGACCTGCAGGTGATCACCGACCCCATCGCGGTCATGGGTGCGGTACGCACCGACCTCAAGGGGGACAGCGTGCTGCTGATGATGAGCAGCGGCAACTTCGGAGGATTGGACCTTCAGGCGCTGACGGAGGCGTTCATTGCGTGAGGGATCTCCAGAGTGCAGGGCACGGATCGCTTCTGACGTATGTATGGCCATACATGCGTCAGTCCGGTTTCGAACGACCAGCAGAAGTGCCAGAGTTCTGATCTACAGGGGATTAAGTCTGCGGTCGACCCAGGAGAGACCCGGGATAGGTCGAAACGCATGTATGGCCATGCATACGTCACAGGTTCGAATACAGTCTTCAGCCGTTCAGCCTGTAACGCCGCAACAGCTTGTGGTGCACCGCCCCCACCAGCAACGCGTTGAACGCGCTTACGGCCAGCAACGCAAAGAAGGTGATGGAAGCGTAGTTGAACGGTGTGAAGAACTGCGTGAGCTTCGGTCGTATCACACCCTCCGGCTGCCCTTCGGCCACGCCGCGTTCCACCATCGCATCCACGCGCGCAGCGAAGTGGTCGGGTTCCGCAACGCGATAATAGCACCAGATGAACGCACCGAAAAGGATGGCGTAGAGCGCAGCTCCCTTGAACCCTTCCCGCACAAGGGTGGGAAAGGGAACGCGTACATCACGTCCCAAGGCCCGATGCCCGGTAAAGAAGACGATGGTGACGATGGCCAGAAAGTGCACGAGCATGAAGTCCGTGCCTTCCGGTGGCCTGCCCATGGCGAACAGGATGAGACGGAGGGCGATGACGGCCAGTGCGGCCAGTACTGCCAGTAACATGGGCGGTCCTTAGCCGTTCATGCTCACGAGGAACTCCTCGTTGCTCTTGGTGCCTTCCATGTGCTTCTTCACGAACTCCATGGCCTCCACACTGTTCATGTCGGCCAGGTGTTTGCGCAAGATCCACGTGCGTTGCAGTACCTCCTTGCCATGCAGCAGGTCGTCGCGGCGGGTTCCACTGCTGAGGATGTCGATGGCAGGGAAGATGCGGCGATTGCTGATCTTCCGGTCCAACTGCAGTTCCATGTTGCCGGTGCCCTTGAACTCCTCGAAGATCACCTCGTCCATCTTGCTGCCCGTTTCCACGAGGGCGGTGGCCAGGATGGTGAGCGAGCCTCCGTTCTCGATCTTCCGTGCGGCACCGAAGAAGCGTTTGGGCTTTTGCAGGGCGTTGGCGTCCACACCACCGCTCAGGATCTTGCCACTTGCGGGTTGTACGGTGTTGTAGGCACGTGCCAGGCGGGTGATCGAGTCGAGCAGTATCACCACATCGTGTCCGCACTCGGTGAGCGCCTTCGCCTTTTCCAGCACAATGCCGGCCACCTGCACGTGGCGTGAGGCGGGTTCATCGAAGGTGCTGGCGATCACTTCCGCGTTCACGCTGCGCGCCATGTCCGTTACTTCCTCCGGACGTTCATCGATCAGCAGCACGATGAGGTACACCTCGGGGTGGTTGGCCGCAATGGCGTTCGCCACATCCTTCAGCAGCACCGTTTTGCCGGTCTTGGGCTGCGCCACAATGAGGCCGCGCTGTCCCTTGCCGATGGGCGAGAAGAGGTCCAGCACGCGCATGCTGATGTTGGTGTCCTTCCCGGCCAGGTTGAATTTCTCGTCGGGAAAGAGCGGCGTAAGGAATTTGAAGGGAACTCGGTCACGCACCCACTCGGGGTCGCGGCCGTTGATGCTCTCCACCTTGATCAAGGGAAAGAACTTATCGCCCTCACGCGGCGGACGCACATGGCCAAGCACGGTATCACCCAGCTTCAGGCCGTATTGCTTGATCTGTTGCTGGCTCACGTACACATCATCGGGTGAGGCCAGGTAGTTGTAATCGCTGCTGCGCAGGAAGCCATAGCCTTCAGGCATCACCTCCAGCACACCCTGCACTTCCACGAACGCGTCGAAGTTGATGACATCGCGTTGCGCGCGGTCCTGCTGCTGTCGGTCCTGTTGGTGCCGGTCCTGTTGCTGGCGGTCCGGGCGCTGTTGGTCGCGGTCGCTGTTGCGCTGGTCACGTTGGTCACGTCCTTCGTTCCTGGGCTCTCGTGGGTCGTTCCGTTGGTCGCGTTGTTCGTGGCGTTGGTCACGGTCGCGGCGCTGGTCTTGCCGTTGCTCACCGCCTTGTTCCGTGCTGGGGCCACGTTGGTCGCGATCTCTCCGGTCATTGCGGCCCTGGTCGCGGTCGTTTCGCGGGCCCTGTTCCGGGCGGTCCGGGCGTTGCGGACGGTCGCCACGGTCATTTCGGTCGCTTTGTCCTTCGAGGGGAGCGCGTTCCGAACGCTCACGACGCGGACGTTCCTGCCGCTGTTCGCGTTGTTCCGAGGGACGGGCCGGTGTCTGCTCTGCGGCAACGCGTTCCGTCACTTCCCGTGGCGCAGGTGCTCTTTCGGCCTCTGCGTCATTGTCATCCGCATCCTCGTCATCACCCTCCTCGTCGTCATCGTCCTCTTCATCCTCGTCATCATCATCACCCTCCGCGTCGAAAGCGCCTCCATCGTTGGCGATGGGTTCCGGTTCGGGGTCCAATTCCACGGGCACTTCATCGGCGGTGGCGAGGGCAGTGAGGTCCTGGTCGTTGTCCACGAAGGTGGGGGCAATGGACTTCGGCTTGTCGCTCTTGCCGGCCTGTGTCTCCAGGATCTTGTTGATCAGGTCCTGTTTCTTCAGGGTATCGGCCTTCTTCAGGTTGAGCTGCTTGGCGATCTCCTTCAGTTCGGAGAGCTTCATGCCGCTCAGGGCGCTCTGGTCGTACATGTACGCGGGAATGATGTTCGTTGGATATCGACCGTTCGGGTGGTCGATGGCAAGCCTCTATGGCTCGGTCTCGATCAGGATGAAGAGGGAGCGTGTCGGCGAGGAGCTCGGGGCGCGTCAACGGACGCAGGCGCCTGCCGGAATGCGAATGCGCTGCAATGATACGGCCCGGGAGGTGACATGCCAAGCGTGCAGGTCATCTTTTTTCAGTGCCCGATGCAGGGCCTTCCGATGCGATGCGGCGCCACTAACTTCGTGGCCCGTTCCGAATACCCATTCCCCTTGGCCGATGTGGCAGCGTAAGCAATCCGTTCTTCTGGCGATGGGCGCCCTGTTGGCGTTCGCGTCCTGGTTGTTCCCCATAGCCTCCTACACTGGTGATCTGGGTGAATACAAACTCCGCACCTACGGGCTTTTCCTGCCTGATGGCACGGAGAGTACCATGGTCAGCCCTATGCTGCCGTTTGAGGTGCTCCACAGCGTGCTCGGTTTCGGCATGCTGGTGGCCATTTTGCTCTATGGCAACCGTCCTCGCCAGGCCCGTGTTGTGCGTGGCCTATGGATGCTTCAACTACCGGTGATCGCGTTCCAGTACATCACCATGAACTCCACACTGGCCTATCTGGCCCGCCAAGGCACCATCGACCAGTCCATGGGGCTCACCTTTTTCCTGCCCATGGTGGTGCTGGTGCTTGTGTTCATTGCCGAGCGCATGATCCGTTCCGATGAGGCACTGGTGCATAGCGCGGAACGTTTGCGCTGAGGGGGTCAGCGGAAAATATCCACTCGCACCGACCGGCTCATTTCCCCGTGCTGGATCACCAGTACGTAAAGACCGTCGGGCAGTCCCGCGATCGGAAGTTCATGATCGCCAGCGGCCGGTCGAAGGGTCTTGCCGGCCATGCGCACACCGCGCAGATCGAAGAGGGTGGCGGTCACCTGTTCGGCAGGGCATTCACCCGAACGTACAAGAAGCACGTTGCGGTCGCGGTCCACTTGAGCGCGCACCGGGCAGGAGAGGCTGCCGTTGTGTTCGTGCTGGCCCACCAGGTCGCCCAGCAGGAAGGTGTCGTATCCGGAGTTGATGGGTTGGGCCAGCGCCGCCGCCGCCGCCAGGGTGGCTTTCACACTGTGGGTGTAGAACGCCGTGTCGATGGTGGATGGAACATCGTTCGGGGTGTGGTAGTTGGCGTTGCGGAAGTTGCTGCCATCCGTGAGCATCAGGGCTTGTCGACCGGTGTCCCAGAACACGGCATGGTCACTTCGGCGCAGATCGGGCGCGATCTGCCCGTTACCAGGCACGGCCAAGGAAATGATACGCAGGTCGGGCACGTATGTGCTGCAAGCTCCAACGTATGCATCGATCAGCGGTTGCGATACCGTGTTGCCCACCACCGTAAGGAAGTTGCCGCGATAGCCATCCGCTGCGATGTTGGCCGTGGCCGCGGGGAACAATAGGTCGAAACCTGAGGGCAGTTGCTGGCTGTTGGGTGTGTCGCTGTAGTAGCCGATCATCTCCATATTGAGCACACCGTTGATCTCTTCCCACGCCGGAACGGCGCTCTGTACATAGGCTTGCGACCCGATCAATCCCTGCTCCTCGAAACTGAAACCGATGAAACGAAGGCTGTTGCGGAAACGATAGGGGGCCAGCACCCGGGCGATCTCCAGTGTGGCGGCCACCGCCGTGGCATTGTCGTCAGCGCCGGCGGTATTGCTCACGGCGTCGTAATGTCCATCCACGATATAGGTGCGGGCCTCGTCCACCAGTCCGGGTAGCCGGCCGGTCACATTTGGAACGGTGCTGCCCTGGTAGGTCACGTTCTGTTGGGAGGCCTGCAGCCCCGCCGTACCAAAGGCCAGCATCAGTGTGTCGCGAATGGCATTGATCCCCGCAGGAGCCGTAATGTGGTGCCGGGGGATGGCCACCTGGGCCAGCCGTTGCATCAGCCGTTCCGGATCGATGGCATCCACCATGGTCTGGATGTCGGGAGCATACCCGTCCTCCGCTAGCACACGCACCATGAGGCCTGCGGGATCGCCATTTCCGTAATTCCATTGGATGATGTGCCCCGTGCCAGGTGCTACACCCGCACCCAATATGCCAGTGGCGTTGGCGGTGTTCATCAGGTAGGTGGTGCCACCATCGCTGGAGGCGGCGAACATCACGGTGCAAGCATCATTCTCCGGATCGGTCAGGGTGTACGTGGTCGTCACGGTCTGTGCTCCTTCATCGAGGGCGACATTGGTGATCTCAACAATGGGCGGCAGGTTCTGGGCCACCAATGTGAAGCCGCACACGGCGGTGAAGCACAGTAGAAGCGTACGTTGGATCATGGCGGAGGTTGTTCCCGACAAGATAGCAGTGGCTGGTCAGCGTTTGGCTGCGGCCTCCTTGAATGCGGCGATGGCGTTGCGCGTGAACTCGCTCAGCACCAAACGGCCACTGATCGCCGCGCGATCGGCGAGCAGGGTGTCCCAATCCTCGGTGCCACGCCACATCACTCGTTTCAGTTCGGCCATGGCCTCGGGACTGTAGGCGGCCAGTTCGTGGGCGTGTGCGGCAATACGTTGGTCCAGCGCTTCGGTGGTGGCGAACACCTCGGCGTACATGCCGTGGGCCTCGCACCAGGCGGAACTGCGACGCGTGGCCGGGGTGCTGCTCAGCAGACCGAATAGACCGGTGCCCACCTTGCGTTCCACAGCGGGTCCCACTACGAAGGGGCCGATCCCGATGGCCAGCTCGCTGAGACGTGCACTGGCGCTTTCGTGCGCATAAGCAATGTCCACGGCACAGGCCAGGCCCACGCCGCCGCCCACCGTGTGGCTGTGGATGCGTCCGATGACGAACACCGGTGCCTTGCGGATGGCGTTGATCACCAGTGCGAAACCACTGAAGAACTCGAGGCCCCGCTCGGCGCTGTCAATGGATACCAGTTCATCGAAGCTGGCTCCCGCACAGAATGCCTTGTCGCCATCGCTGCGCAGGATGATCACGCGCACCGAGGGGTCGTTGCCGGCATCGGTGATGGCCTGCGCCATGCCGCGCAGTATATGGCCGGGCAGGCTGTTGCTCTTGGGGTGGTGGAAGGTCACCGTGGCGATGCCGTCCTTTAGTTCGTGATTGACATATCCATCGTTCATGGAGCAAGACAATTGCCCCGGATCCTTGCCGGGGGTGGGTGTGATCGCTATCTCAATGGCCGTGCCCGTGTTTGCGGCGCACCTTGGGGACACCGAACATCAGTGAGGTGAGCACGGGCACGAAGAAGATGGTCACGGTGATCGCGGTGGTGAGATGGTCGGCCGTATGGCTCACCATGAATTGGCTGAAGGGCAGGTCTGGCCGGTAGTGCTCCACAACGGAAACGGTGAGCTTCAGTCCGAGCACCAGGATCACCAGGAAGGCCGAGGTCTCCAGGAAGGGGAACTGCTCCATGAGTCGCACGAAGCCCTGGGCCACGTAACGCATGGCCAGAATGCCGATGAAGACCCCGGTCCAGATGAGCAGCAGGTTCTCCGTGAAGGCCACCGCGGCGAACACATTGTCGATCGAAAAGGCCAGGTCCATCAATTCCACCAGGATCACCGTGGACCAGAACGGGCCGATACGATGCACCGTGTTCCGGTAGAACCAGTTGCTTTTTTTGTCCAGCAGGTCGTCTTGTTTGGTCTTGGTCTTTTTGCCTTTCCACCAGTCCCAGACCAGGTATAGCAGGTAGAGTCCGCCAAGGGGCTTCAGCCACCAGATCTGGATGAGGATGGAAGCAAAGACCAGGCACACACCACGGAAGAAGTACGCTCCGATAATACCGTACTTCAGCGCCCTTTTTCGCTGCTTCTCGGGCAGGTCCATCACCATGGTGGCCAGCACCGCCGCATTGTCCACGGAGAGCAGGCTTTCGATGATGATGAGGTTGACCACCACGGCGAGGCTGGCCATGGGGTTCTCCACGATCTGGTGCAGGTAGTCCATCATTGGGCACAAAGATCATCATCCAGTGGTGGCCCTCACCAGTCGTGCAGAACTTTCATTGGCATTGGGTTGACGGTTCGCGGTGCGCTCATACGCGTCAAGCGTGCATCCTGCGGTCAACGGGTCCGTCTTTGGTTGATCCTGCTCTTCACCTCATCCCCATGCATAGGCCTCATCCTTGGTGGTCATGGACGCATCGATAGGCTCATCGATAAGGCAGGGCATGCCATTCGCGACACACCTCAAGCTGCTAATGCTGCGATCGGGGGCTTCTCGAAGGGAATGGGCCTCACACGGTCGCGCAGGAAGGCGATCACTTCCTCGTCATTCTTGAAGTTGTTGCCCACATCCACAAAGCGCTCGGCCAGAAGGTCGTAGCGGTCACGTAGAAGGAGCATGAACACCTGCATGTAGTTCAGGCCGTCGAACACTACGGCCTTGTTCCTTCCGAACTCAGCGAGGTGTTCGCGGAAGTACCTGGGATGCTCGGTCCAATGCAACGTAGGCTCGATGTGGTGGCTGATGTGGTAGCCATCGTTCCAACACTTGTGGTTGAATTTCACATTGATCACCGTGATGCTGTTGCGGTAATCGTTGCCTGGTTCATCGCGACAGATGAACGTATGCTGGACCCAGTTGCCTGCCATGGCCACCAGCCGAAAAGCCATGAAAGGAAGGATGAAGGCCACCAGTGTGGCTTGCCAGTTCACGAAGCTCATGGCCACACAGAACAGTATGAAGAGCATTTCGCCACGAATGGTCTCCCATGCCAGCTTGTTCCTGCGCACACCGAAGAGGTAGCGGATCAAGGTGTAGATACCCGTGAAGAGGAAGGTGATGTAGTACTTCAGGAAATCCTTGCCGGAATCGCGCTGGTAGGGCATGGTACTGCTCTCATCGGGCTCGAGATTGTTCTCCACATGGTGCATGCCGATGTGATGTGCCCGGTAGGTCTCTGGCGATTGCCCGAAGAAGGGCGCAAGCACCCAGGGCAGATAGTGGTTCATGAACTCGTATTCCTTCCTGAAGAACCTCCGATGCGTGGTGCAGTGCAGCATCAGGCCGAAGGGTCCCTTGTAGGTGATGTTGTTGATGAAGAGATAGACCACGGCAATGATCCACCAGAGCCACGTGGGCACGAAGGACATGTACAGTAGCACGGCCAACGGGATCAACGTGAAGGTGACCTTCAGGCCGAGATAGATGAAGGGCAGGTCTCGCGGGTCATTGATGAACTGAACGAAGAACCGGTCCAAGGCGGTGGTGACCGGTCGCGCTTTTTCCGGATCGGTCTGGGTCGTGAAGTGCAGCATGCGCTGCCAAGGTGAGGCTTAGGTTCGGTTCCCGCAAACGGACATTCCGCGCATCTTGGGTCCGGTCATTGGCTTTGGTGGCCCCGACCGCCATTGGACCATGCCTTGGGGCTGGTCGTTCCGGTCAGGGTCCAAAGCTTGTTGGAGGCGAACTGCAGCATGGTGCATGCCTGACGTTGCAGGCCGGTCAAGCCGGTCCGCAAGCTCATCGCGAAGTTGCTGTCGTGGCGGGGCGCTGGAGGGCCCGAGGACCGGTGAACGCTACAGGGTCGGAAGGCGCAGAGGTCACTGCACCAGGACCATGCGTCGTGCAATGCGGCCTTCGGCGCCCAGTGCTTCCACCCAGACCATGCTGGTCCCAGTGGGCAGTTGGCCCTGGTCCAAGGTGAGCACGCGCTCGTCGCCATCGGACATGGGCGCATCAAGGAGCAACAGCAGGCGTCGGCCTGTGGCGTCCACTACGTATACGGTGACCTGTTGTGATGCACGGCTTTGCACCCGGATGGTACCCGATACGATCACGGGGTTCGGGGAGATCACGACCTCCACCAGACCTCCACCGACAAGGCTGTCCGTGGGAGCGGGTGCGCAGGCGCCCGGCATACAACCATGGGCAAGGTGGGCAGGAACAGCGTTCTCGCTGATGCAGATGGTATGTGCATTGTCCGGGTTGCCCGGTGGAATGTGGCTCACCAGCACCTTGTTGTTGTTGTTCACACAACGCACACCAACCACGTTCACGAACACGGGATCCATCGCCGTGCAAAGGGTATCATCGGTCAGCGTCACGCTGTACCACCCGCTCAAGGAGTCGCAGACCTGGATGGAGCCGGCCGTGCTGCCGTTGCTCCAGACCAATGAGGAGGGGGCAGCACCTTCACTGGTCGCAGTGATCGTGGTGCAGGATAGAGGCTCATAGCCCCAATAGGTGGTCACGGTGTCAGCGGAAAGGGTCACGCTGCACTGGGCGAGGGAAAACAGGGCGGACGGGAGCAGTAGCAAGGAGAGCAGCGATCGCTTCGTGGGTTCAAGTTACCACTTCACGGGTCGTGGGGTCAAGCAGATGCCTGTCCGACGCATGTGGACCGCGATCAGAACTGTTCAATCCACTGTCAACCGGTATGTGCGCGTTTCCGAGGCGCGGCTCGATGGCAACAAGGCCTGTCCGTTCCAAACGAGGTAGGTACGGGTGATGATGCGCGTGATGTACTCCTGGTCGGTGTCATCAGCCTCATCGATCGGCCGATCGTCGGACACATCTTCGCCCTCGTCCTCCCTTTCGGTCTCCTCAATATCCTCAACGGTCGTATCGTCGTAGGTGAGCTCTTCCCGTATGATCAGTTCGGGCAGGCCTTCCATGTCGGCCGGGAAGATGAATGACACGTTGGTGCTGTATTCCCCGTCAGGCGATCCCATCAGGTCGGCCGCATGGTGGAACCTTCCGCCGCTCCAGAATACCAGCACTTCACCCATGGTGCATCCACAACCACCAACGCAGGGCACGTTCAAGGCAATGATGTCGTCCACTGCTCGCAGCCCACGGTGTCCGATGTTGCTCACCTCATCGAAGCCCCAGGCGAACGAGCGAACCACGATGCGGTCGATCTCCTTGCCATCCTTGAGTGCGACAATGCGATAGGAGTAGTCGTAGCGCCCGGTATCCGATGGGGTTACATGATCGATCCCTGCCACGAACTTAACGGTGGCGTCTGCCGTGGACCCGAACGTGCGCTGGGCGATCTGGCCTCCCCAGGTCCAGCCTTGGTGCTTGCCGGCTTTCACACGATACCAATGGCTGCCCACTCCATTCACGATCAATGTATCCGTGGTCCCTTCTTCAATGGTGATCGGCGTCCCGGCGCTCAAGGTCGTGATCGTTCTGCTTGAACGTGATGGTCCTTCGCGCAAGGCCACATTGCCGCCCAGGATGTAGGAAAGCGGCATCTCTTCGGGAAAGAGGTATTGGTCGCGCGGGGTGAGGTGCACGAAAACGGGGTCCTGTGCGCAGACACTCATTGAGGTCAACGACAAGGAAAGGAGGAGGGAACGCATGCGGATCTGTTCGGGCCGGTATCCGCAAATGTCGGGCCCTGTTCCCTAAGGACAGCGAGGAGCTGCCAGCGTACCCTTCGGGATGTACCGGGCGGCCATCGTTCCCGAATGAAAGGCTGATTTACTGGGAAGTGGCACGAACTCCGTTTCGCCCGGCACGGGTGCGAAGGCCTGTTCCATCCAGCGTTGTTTGGCCGCATCGATCAGTGCGCGGCCGGAGGCCACGAAGTTCCACTCGATGAAGCGGTCCTCCGGCAGGGGGGCACCTCCGAAGAGGAACACCGTGCTGCCGGCATCCATCGTGAACGAACAAAGCGAGGCCTCCTTGGCCACCAGGATCTGCTTTGGTCCGTAGTGGTGGCCGTCGTTGCTGATGCCGCCCTCCAGGATGTAAAGCCCCACCTCGCCGAACAACGCATCGCCGATGTCCGGGGTCCGTGGTTCCTGTGCCGTGATCTTCACCATGTAGCATGGACTATGCACCGGCACTGGCGAATCATGGCCGAAGGCGTTCCCAGCGATCAGTTTGAAGTGGGCGCCATTCTATTACCGAACTGGAGGGCGAGTTCAAACCGCAAAAGTTCGTGCGACATGTGGTGCGACAGGAAGAGGCCGGGAAGGAACGTCGCTTTTGCCGTGCCACATTGGAAGCCCCAGTGAACGATAAGTACCACCGGGTTCAGTCCATTGCACCGGTGAGTGATGCGGTCTTCCTCAATGCCGCCTTCCTGCGTGCCGACGACAAGAGCGAACCCTTCCGCCTATCGGACCCCGACGGCGCGGTGATGCTCTACACCTCGGTGCCCGGGCGCGAGGGCAAGCTGATGGTGGCCCGCGTGGCTGTCGACGGCCGCATCGCCTGGCAAGTGGATACCGGCATCGAACGATTTAAGCTCGAACAGATACTGCCCGGCCAGCGGTCCACGGCCTTTGTGGGCACAAGACCTCCGGTGGAAGGTAAGGTGTCCGAGCCGCTATTGGTCATCGTTGGTCATGCCACCGGTGCCATGGTCAGCCATTCGCTGTGGCAGTGATCGCAGCAGAACATTCCCGGCCTTCGGGGTGTTGCTAGGCACATGCATCCCATTCTCATCATCGGTGCTTCCCGCGGCATCGGTCGCGCCTTGGCACAGCGCCTCATTGCTCAGGGGAGGAGCGTCATCACCCTCGGCCGCACGATACCTGATGTTGATGGCATCGTAGACCAAATCACGCACGATGTCCTCGCACCGACCTTCCCCGTTGACCGGCTCCCCGAAACACTGGGTGGCTTGGTCTACTGTCCCGGAAGTATCGACCTCAAGCCCATCCGAAGCACCAAGGCCGACGACCTGCGCGCCGCGTTCGAATTGAACACCATCGGTGCGTTCACCGCCATACAGGCCTGCGCCGATCGCTTGAAGAAAGCGCCGGGCAGTGGTATCGTGCTCTTCAGTACCGTGGCGGTGCAGCGCGGCATGCCCTTCCATACGGGTGTGGCTGCCGCCAAGGGGGCGCTGGAGGGCATGACGCGTTCGCTGGCTGCCGAGCTGGCGCCCACCGTGCGTGTGAACTGCATTGCGCCCAGCCTTACCCGCACGCCCCTGGCCGAGAAACTGCTGGCAACGCCCGAACGGGAGCAGGCCAGTGCCGAGCGCCATCCCTTGAAGCGCGTGGGCGAGGCGCAGGACCTGGCCGCCATGGCCGCATTCCTGCTGGGCGATGAGGCGCGTTGGATCACCGGGCAGGTGATCGGTGTGGATGGCGGATTGAGCGCGATCTGACATGGCATCGGACACCACGTTGACCCACATCGGCATCGATCTCGGCGCACGCTCGTCAGGCAACACAGCGGTGTGCCATTGGGCCCACGGACGGTTCCGGTTCGATCATAGTACCAAGGATGGCGACGGCGATGCGTGGCTGGAGGAGGTGGTGGCGAAGCTCCGCCCACAGGCCATCTATATCGATGCGCCCTTGAGCCTGCCCGGTGTGTACAGCGGTAGCGGCCAGGACTACTTTTTCCGACTGGCCGATCACCAGGCGCGGGGCATGAGCCCCATGTTCCTTGGCGGGCTTACCGCGCGGGCCATGCGCTTGGCCGCCACGTGGCGTGCGCAGGGCATTGCGGTGCACGAGGCCTATCCCGCCGCGCTCATCCGCCACGAGTGGGACAGCCTGAAGGTGAAGCCGCGTAAGGCCATACCGAAGCACAAGCTCCGCATCATGGCCGGCATGGTCGTGATGCCGCCTCCCGAGCCGGCCGACCGGCACGAGACCGATGCGTGGCTCTGTTGGGTCATCGGGCACCGGCATCAGCGCGGTGAGGCCTTGGTGTACGGCAACGAAACGGAAGGGCTGATCCTCGCCTGAGCCATGCCCCGACACCGGCCGCCCGCCATACGCGATGAGAAAGTGTGCGCCACCTGTGCGCGTCCGTTCCAGTGGCGCAAGAAATGGGAGAAGGTGTGGACCGAAGTGAAATACTGCAGCGACCGATGCCGCACCAACAGGAACCCGGACAGGCGCGTGTAGTCCGACTGGTCCTCGGTGATCAGTTGAACGTGGCGCATGGCTGGTACAATACGCCGGAGCCCGATGTGGTGCACGTGCTGATGGAAGTGCGCCAGGAGACCGACTACGCCTGGCATCATGTGCAAAAGGTGTTGGGCTTCTTCGGGGCCATGCGCCGCTTTGCCGAACATCTGCGGGTCTCAGGCCACCGCGTGCTCTACCTCACCCTGAACGACCCTCGCAACAAGCAGGACATCCCGGAGAACCTGTCATGGGTCATCGCGGAAAGCGGAGCGCGCACCTTCGCTTACCAACTGCCCGACGAATGGCGCTTGGACGAACAGCTATCAGCCTTCGCGGCGCGCTGTGGTTGCACAGTGGACGTGATGGATACCGGACATTTCCTCACCACCCGCAACGAACTGGCCGCGCTCTTCAAAGGGAAGAAGCAATACCTGATGGAGCGCTTCTATCGCGTGATGCGTGAGCGGACCGGGCTGCTCATGCGCAACGGGAAGCCGGAAGGAGGCCAGTGGAACTTCGATCAGGAGAACCGCCAACGACCACCGAAGGACCACGTGCCGCCGCCGCCGTTGCTCTTCTCCCACGACCTCCGCGACATCAAGACGATGATCGAAGAATCGGGTGTCCATACCATCGGAACGGTGGATGCGGCGCACTTCGCCTGGCCGCTGGACCGTGCGGAGAGCCTGAAGCTGCTGCGCTATTTCTGCGAGCACCTGCTGCACCGGTTCGGCACCTACCAGGATGCCATGACGCCGCACCATTGGGCATTGTACCACGCGCGCATCAGTTTCAGCATGAACGTGAAGCTGCTGCATCCGCAGGAGGTCTGCGATGCGGCCGTGGAGGCATGGAAGGCCGCGCCGGACCGTTTTTCGTTGGGCCAGGTGGAAGGCTTCGTGCGGCAGATCATCGGGTGGCGCGAGTACATGCACGGGGTCTATTGGGCGCAGATGCCTGAGTTCGCGCAGCGCAACTTCCTCGGCCATGAGAACAAGCTTCCGGCCTGGTACTGGACCGGAAGGACGCGGATGGCCTGCCTGCGTGACGCCATTACCGGCAGCCTTGCCAATGCCTACGCCCACCACATCCAACGCCTCATGCTCACGGGCAATTTCGCCCTGCTGGCAGGGGTGCACCCCGACGAGGTGGACCGCTGGTACCTGGGCATCTACATCGACGCCATCGAGTGGGTGGAGATCACTAACACGCGCGGCATGAGCCAGTTCGCGGATGGGGGCATTGTGGGTACCAAGCCCTATGTGAGCAGTGGCGCCTACATCAACAAGATGGGCCACCACTGCGGCACCTGCTACTACGACGTGAACGATCGCACCGGTCCCAAGGCTTGCCCCTTCAACGCGCTGTACTGGCATTTCCACGCCCGCAATCGCGAGCGCTTCCTTAGTGATGAAGCACGCCCCGGCATGATGGTGCGCATGGGCATGACCTACCGCACCTGGGACCGCATGCCAGCGGCCACGCGACAGGCATTGTTGGATAAGGGCGATGCGTTACTGGATTCGATCAATGAGCTATGAAACGAGCGATCCTTTGGTTCCGCAGCGATCTGCGTGTTGCCGATAACGAGGCATTGCAGGCTGCATGCGTGAGCGCTGATGAGGTGCTGCCCGTGGTCATCATCGATCCCAGGCAGCACGGCGCTGGTCCCTTCGGTTTCGAGCGCAGTGGTCCGTTCCGCAGACGCTTCCTGGGTCAAGCGATCGCAAGCCTGGATGCTGAACTCAAGGCCCTGGGCAGTTCGTTACGTGTGGTGGTCGGCGATCCTGCGGAAACGTTGCAACGCCTTGCCGGGGAATGGGAGGCGGCTGTCGTGCACGCGCAGCGCCTTTTCGGTTGGGAGGAGCAGGAGCAGGAACGCGCTGTGAACACACGCGTGCCCCTACACCTGCATGCACCGAACACGCTGCTCCATCCGGACGACCTGCCCTTCGATGTGCAGCGGCTACCTCATGTATTCACCGCTTTTCGCAACAAAGTGGAGAAGCACTGGACCGTGCGCGGACCTGTTCCCGCTCCGCAGCGCGTGGCCACTCCTGCGGGGTGGGGGAGCGGTCCGCTTAATCCCGCAATCCCTCATCCACCGGTCACGGACGACCCGCGTGCATCGTTCACCTTCACCGGTGATCGCGCTTCTGCCCTCGGAAGGCTTCAACACTATTGCTCGGACCCGGAACGCTTGGGACGCTACAAGTTGACGCGCAACGGTCTGCTGGGTGCCGACTTCAGCGGGCGCTTCAGTCCATGGCTGGCCACAGGAACGCTGGGCTCGCGGGAGGTGTATCGTGCCGTGAAGGAGTACGAGGCCGTTCACGGGGCCAACGAGAGCACCTACTGGATGGTCTTCGAGCTGCTCTGGCGCGACTTCTTCCAGTTCACCGCGGCCATGCACGGACGCGACCTCTTCCTCCGCCATGGCATCGCGCACAAGCCGCCCAGAGGCGACCGGAACGCATGTCGCTTCGAGGCCTGGTGCGAAGGACGCACGGGTCAGCCCTTCATCGATGCCAACATGCGTGAGCTTGCCGCTACGGGATGGATGAGCAACCGCGGCCGCCAGAACGTGGCCAGCTACCTCGTTCACGACCTGGGCATCGACTGGCGCATGGGGGCCTACTGGTTCGAGCGTCTCCTCATCGACTACGACCCCTGCAGCAACTGGGGCAACTGGCAATACGTGGCCGGCGTGGGCAACGATCCCCGCGAAGGAAGGCGTTTCGATCCGGTGAGGCAGGCGGGCATGTACGATCCCGACGGCGCCTACGTGGAGCATTGGGGTTGAAGCCGGGTGCGTGTCGCTCCGTGCATTCCGTCGTTCCATACCACGATCGGGGTATTCCGGTATACCGCTTCCGAAGCGACCTTTGCACCCCTATGGAGCAGGAGCGGATGGATACAGTACGGCTGGACGAGCTGCCGGAAGAGCGTTGGGCCACGGTGGCGGGTGTCACTGTGCCGGCGGATGCCGCTGACCATGTGCTGGTACTGCGCCTGCTCGAACTGGGCTTTGTGCCCGGTGAGCAGGTATGCGTGGTGCGCGAGGGCAGGTCGGGTCGCGACCCGCTGGCCGTTCGCTTGGGGCACACCACCTTCGCGTTGCGTCGGCATGAGGCCGCTTTTATTCAGGTGACCCCCTCCGCATAGATGTCCGCCTCGTTGCCTCAACGCATCGCCCTGCTGGGCAATCCCAACTGCGGCAAAACGGCGCTGTTCAACCTGCTCACCGGCAGCCGCCAGAAGGTGGCCAACTACGCCGGTGTCACCGTGGAACGCAAGGAGGGCGTGATGCATACCGCGAGCGGCCGGCGCGTAAGCGTGTTGGACCTGCCCGGGGCGTACAGTCTCAACGCGCTGAGCAGTGATGAGGCCGTTACGCGCGATGTGATCACCGGCCATAGCCAGGAGGCCCTGCCCGATCTGCTGGTGTGCGTGGCCGACGCCACCAACCTGCGCCTGCATTTGCGACTGGTGCTTGAGGCCCGGCAGCTCGGCCTGCCCCTGGTGGTGGTGCTGAACAAGATGGACCGTGCACAACAGCTCGGCATTTCCATCGACAAAGCGCTGCTCGCCCGCGAGCTCAACCTGCCAGTGGTGGCCACGGTGAGCGTGCATGCCCACGGCGCCGACGAGCTCCGCGCGGTGCTGGACGGACCACTTCCCGATGTGCCGCCCGCGCATTGGAAGCAGCCCGGCGTTGAACAGGTGCTGGCCACCCAGCGCGCCGTACTGGGCATCTTCAACCGCACCGTCACCGCACCGTCCATCGACAAGGACCCCAGCATCCGCATCGACCGCTTCCTGATGCACCCCGTGTGGGGCTTCGTGGTCCTGGGGCTCGTGCTCTTCGCCACCTTCCTCGCGGTGTTCTCCGGTGGTGATGTGCTCTCCGGCTGGATCGAGGACGGCTTCGGTGCGCTTGCCGGCATGGTCGAGGCCAACATGGCTGAAGGCTCGCTGCGCGGCCTGGTCGTGGAGGGCGTCATTGGCGGCGTGGGCGGCGTGATCGTCTTCCTGCCGCAGATCCTCATCCTCTTTCTCTTCATCCTCGCCTTGGAAGCATCCGGTTACCTGCCGCGCGCGGCCTTCCTGCTCGATAAGCCCATGAGCGCTGCCGGGCTCTCCGGCCGTTCCTTCATTCCCTTGCTCAGCAGTTTCGCCTGTGCCATCCCGGGCATCATGGCCACGCGCACGATCAGCCACTGGCGCGATCGGCTCACCACCATCCTCATCGCCCCGCTGATGGCCTGCTCGGCGCGCATCCCGGTCTACACGCTCATCGTGGCGGCCATGTTCCCCGATGATGCCACTTCCGCCGCATTGGTCATGGTGGGCCTCTACGTGCTCGGCATTGTGGCCGCCATGACGGTGGCCTGGGTGATCAAACGCAGCGACAACAACGCTGCCCGCTCACCGTTGCTGATGGAGCTGCCCGCCTATCAATGGCCCGATGTCCGCAGTCTGGTCATCGGCCTGTGGGAACGCGCCATGATCTTCCTGCGCCGCGTGGGCACCATCATCCTGGCGCTCACCATTGTGATGTGGGCGCTGTACACCATCCCTTCGCCGCGCATCAATGCCGGGGGGGAGCAGCGCAGCCTGGCCGGCGAGCTCGGGCACGCGTTGCACTACGTGTTCAAACCCATTGGCTTCAACGAGCAGATCTCCTTCGCGCTGGTGCCCGGCATGGCCGCGCGCGAGGTGGTGGTGAGCGCACTGGGCACTGCCTATGCCATGGAAGGGGGGGAGGGGGATGTGGATGACCAATTGCGCGAACGCATCACCGTGGAATGGTCGCTGGCCACCAAGCTCTCCCTGCTGCTATGGATGGTCTTTGCGCCCCAATGCCTCAGTACCTTCGTGGTGGTGAAGCGCGAGACCGGCTCATGGAAGCAGATGTGGATCATGGGCGGCTACCTCTTCGGTCTGGCCTACATCGCCAGCTTCATTACGTATCAGTTGACAACCCTCCTCACCGCGCCGTGATGCAGACCCTCCTCGCCACCCTGATCGTGCTCGCTGCTGCGGGCTACCTGGCGTGGGTATGGATACCCCGGAACAGGAACGCGGTGCATGAGCATGGCAACATGCCATCAGAGCAGGGCAGTTGTTCCGGTTGTGCCAGCTGTGGCACGTGCAGGCATTGAGCTCCGAACTACGCCTCGTTCTCACAACCTTCCCACCACCTCGTCGATCCCGTCCCTCAGCTTCTCGCAAGCGCGGATGGTGTCGCCCAGCAGTTCGGTGCGTGGGGTAAGGGTGCTCTCGCGCAGGCTGTCCTCACCGCGCACCAGTACGGCGCAGCGTTCGTCGCTGGCGATCCCGTTCTCCAACTGTGACCCGATCTCCGCGAGCAGACCGTCATCCAACCGGCCGTGGCGCAGCTCGGTCTCCAGCATCTGCACGGTGCGGCGCAGGGTGCGCAGCGCGCGGGATAGTTCCAGGTCGGTCATCGGGCGGGGCGTCGCCAAGGCTTCGGCGAACGACGGGGTGCGAAGATCGCACGGGGAGGCGACGTGCGAGCGATGCGATGACCGTTTGCGACTGTGGCATGCGGTCATCCACCGAAGTGCATCTGGAGCATCAGCTCGAAAGTGCGCCGGCCTCCCGCGAGCAGGTCGGGGTTGAACAAGGACCATCCGTAGGCGAGGCCGATGGTGGCGGTGTTCAGGTCCAGCGCGGCGCTTACCAGCAGGGCATCCTGAAAGCGGTATCCCAGTCCGGCCTTGAACCCGAGCGGCAGGGGTGTTCCCGCTTCGTGCTGCCGGTTCAATAGATGCTTTCCGGCGTAGATGTTCGCACGGCCAGTGCGGAAGGGGCCCTGATGATGCACGATCAGTTCGGCCGCAAAGAAGCCGTAGTCCCAGATCTCGTGTGGGACTTCGCCCAAGGCATACGCGGTGAACCGCATCGGGATGGCCGGTGGAGGGCCGCCCCCTTCGCTCAACACCAAGCGGCCCAGGCGGTCCCCGGCAATGCCCACCACCAGCGCGTCACGCTCACGCCGCCGCGGGCTTTCCACGTCCTGTTTCAGGGTGAAGGAAAGACCGGCACGCGCCTCGGCCCAGGTGCTGGTGCCAAGCACCCATTGCTCGCCGCTCGCCACCGAGGCGTCGTAGCGAAGTCCATCGTACTGGCTGCCCCACGCACCGTCGGCCTCTCCATTGAGGCTGCTGACCCACCGCAGCTCGATGCCGGCGGAAATGAAGGAACGCTGACCGGCGCGCACATGCATTGCGGGCACCACGCCTGCAGCGCTCATCCTGCTGTCCACGGCACCCTGCCGTTCGTGCATGGCATTGAGCCCCACACCGAACCAGGAGAACACCTTCTTCCGCGTGTTACGGGCACACCAGTCCACGCTCAGCAGTTCGCTCTTCCAGGATCCCGGCATCTGCAGCCACTGGTCCTGATGAATGAAGCTGATGTGCGCCCCCGGATGGAAGCCGGCCCGCGAAGGGTCCAGCCACACGGCCTGGCGCCCGGCAAAGAAGGGGTCCACATCCTGCGCGCACAGCGCGGTGGGCGCAAGCAGCGTGAGCGTGAGGAGGGGGATGAGGTGGTTCATCGGCGCAGGGTGATGGTGCCTTGGTGCTCCACGGTCTCGCCGTTGGTGCGCTCGGCGGAGAAGGTCAGCGCGTAGGGTCCGGCGGGCAGCAGGGTGCCGTTGAGCCGGCCGTCCCAGCAGAAGGCGGGATCGGTGCTGCGGAACACGGCCTGTCCCCAGCGGTCATATACCATCACGTTCACGGCCGTGTAGCAGCCGCCCAGCACGCAGAGCACATCGTTGAGGCCGTCGCCGTTTGGGGAGAACATGTCTGGAAGGAAGGCTTCACCACAGGGTGTTGGAGGGATGGGCAGCACGGTGAAGAGGGGCGCGACCACCACGCTGTCCACCGCGGAACAACCGGCGCTGGAGGTGACGGTGACCACATAGGTCGCGGTGTCGTTCACCTGGATGCCGGTGCTGGCTGCGGTCGGATCGTCCAAGCCGTCCGCAGGGCTCCAGACATAGGTGGCGAGGCTGTCGCCGGGTTGGATGAAGGCCTGCAGTTCGCCCGATCCATTCTCCAGCACAAGCGTATCGCCAGCGCTTACGGTGATGCTTCCTTCCACGGTGATCACGAAGGTCAGCTCCGCCAGACAGCCGCTGCTGTCGCTCGCGGTCACGGTGTACGCGCCCGGCAACAAGCCTTCGATCAGCGGACCGGACAAGGAGGCTCCGTCCAGCAGGTGAACGAGGCCAGGTGCCGTGCTGGTGCCATGGACCTGCGCGGTGCCCGTGGGACCGCCGCACAGGGCAGTGGTCACGCTCACGCTATCCATCAAGGCTGCGGGCATGTTCACCAACAGGCTGTCCGTGCGCGTGCAACCGGTGCTGTCGGTCACGCTCACCACGTAGGTGCCGGCGGCGAGCGGCAGCACCGGTGAGCCACTGAGCGTAGTGTCCGCCCACATGATCTGCACCGCATCGGGCAGCGGAGCGATCAGTTCGATCATGCCATCGGCGAGCCCATGGCAACTCACGTCGGTCACCTGCCAGGTCGTTGTCGGCTGGGGAAGCACCACCACCGGGATCGTGTCCACAACGGAACAGGCCGGGCCGTTGATAGCGGTCACCACTACATCGATCGTGCCCGACTGCATGGGAGCGGGCAGTTGCACGGTGGCGCCGGTCAGCAGGGAGTCCGCCACCAGCCAGGTGAAGGTGTCCGCTTCGGTGCCCGCCAGCAGGATGTCCGCACCGGGGCAAACGGTGTCGCTCACCACCACCACCGGTTGCGGATAGTTGTGCACCACCACCTGCAGTGCACGGCAGGCAGTGGTGTGAAGCAGGCTTTCGGCCCGCACCCACAGCGTGAACGAGGCAGTGGGGCTCAGGGTGATGGTATCCCCCGAGGTGAGGAAGTGGTCGGGCTGGCCGCATTCATCCGCGTACCACATCCATTCCGCAAAGGCCCCGAGCGCACCGCCGTAGACAATGAGGGTGATCTGCTCCCCGAGGCACAGGTGCAGTTCATCGAGCGGAGGGGTGACACCGTTGTAGCTGCCTCCGCCGCCGCTGCTGCCGGAGGTGCCCGTGCAGATGCCTGCGCAGAGGGTGGAGGTCACCTGGTCCAGACGCATCGCCGCACCATCGCGGTCACCTCCGCCATAACTCATTTGGTGGCCCTCGTGCGCGAAGTCCTCCGTGGAGGTGGTGCTTCCGCCCAGGAAGATGGAGGTCTCGCCCTTGATGCAGAAGGTGCGTGCCTCCTCTTCACCCAGTGCCCCAACGTAGCGCGACCAGCCCGGCGTTCCCGCACTGTCGAACCGCAGGACGAAGCCATCCGATGCGCCGAGCAGCCAGGAGCCGGTTACGGTGCCGATGGCGATGGAACTGTTCGAGGCGGTGATGCCGGCAGCATAGCAGCGGCCCAGGTTGTCGAAGGCCACCGCCGTGAGCGCATCGTACGCGGTGTCGCCGATGAAGGTGCTCCACAACAGGGCCAGCTCATGGTCCAGCATCACGATGAACCCGTCGCCCCCACCGGCGTTGCCGGCCTGGTAGGATGTGGTGTCGGTGTGGAGGCTGTCGGAAAGGGTGGTGCCACAAAGGGCGATGGACATGGCGCTCATGGCCAGTCCCTGCACCTCGTCATCCGCGGGACCGCCGATGTAGGTGCCGTGCATCACTGCCAGGTTCGTGTCCACCTTCAGCAGGAAGCCGTCGGTGCTGCCCTGCAGCGTGGCGGTCAGTGCGTCATCGGTGGCGATGTTCTGCGTGCTGGTGGTGTTGCCCACCAGAACGGTGCCTGTGCTGTCGCCCTGCACGATGTGCACCACGCCATCATCCCCCTCGCCGCCGAGGTAGGTGCCTGCGATGAGCGAGTCCGTGCCGTGGAAGCGCAGCAACACACCATCCAGACCACCGGCGTACGCCTGGTTCACCGGCATGGCGCCGAACGCGTTCGCATCGTTGGCGCTTCCACCCACCATCAATCGCCCGAGCGCATCCAGCGTTGAACCGCCTGCGGTCTCGTCGCCGGCACCACCGAAGTAGGTGGCACCCACCAGCAGGCCGAATTCCGTGAAGCGCGCGATGAAAAGATCACTGCCACCACCCGGTGTTCCCTGGAACGCCAGGCTGTCCGTGGCGATGCCCTCCGTGCTGGTGGTATGGCCCACGAGGTAGACCCCCTCCATGCCGGTCACCACCACCGACACCGCTTCATCATCCCCCGCGCCGCCGAAGTAGGTGCACCATAACACCGATCCCTGTGGTGCGATCTTGGCCAGGAAGGCATCCGATGCACCACCGCCATACGTGTTCTGGTGGGTGAGGCCGCTCTGCCCGGTGGTGTCGTTGCCGAGCAGCAAGCCTTCCGAAGTGCGGCCCGCCACGTACACATGGCCGAACGCATCGGTGGCCATGGACATCACCTGGTCATCGGCCACGCCACCGAGGTAACTGCTCCAGCGCTCCACGGCGGAGGTCACGGTCTGTGTGCTGGCGGTGAGTTGGCACAGCAGGGGTGGCAACACGAGCCATGCACGGAGTGCCGTAAGGCCGCGACATGGAACGGTGATGGAGTGGGGTATGGATCGGGCCATGGGACCTGGGCTTTACGACAAGGTGGTCCGGCCTGGTCCGATCGGTGCTTCAACACCGGGGTGTGGTCGTGATCATGAAGGGAACGGTCCGAATTCCGCAGAAGGGTGCATGGGCACTTGCATCAGTGGGGGCAGCAGGTTGGATCGTGGAGGTGTATATAATTTGATCGGCAGGGCCTAGGCTTTGAATGGTCTGGTCGGTCCTGCCGCGCAGACGATCAAGTTGATCGCACACGCTCACCGCACCTGCAACACCTCGCCTTCGTCCACCAGGCCCAACAACCGCACCCCCAACTCACCGCCGGGCGTGGTGTAGCTGACCTCGAAGCAGCCGATCATGGGCCGGCCGTATTGGGTGCCGCGGAACACGAAGTTCTCCCTTAGAGGCTCGCTCGCTGGTAGCCAACCGGGCGGTTCGTCCGCCGGACGTATGGAGCCGTACTTCTGCGTCAACACCTCGATGAATTCCCGCCAGCGCGGCGGCTCGGCCCAGCGGAAACGGTCGTTGCCCAAGCCCATGGCCAGTTCGGTGGGCCCCAGTTCCTGCCCCTCGTGCAGCGTGAAGAGTTGAAAGCTGCCGTCCGCTGACTTCTCCATCAGCAGTGCAGCGCCGGGCAGCATGCGCACTCCGCGGTGGTAGGTGCCGAGGGGTGGTGCTGTTGAATGATAGGGTGCGTTCTCGCCGGTGATCACCAGATCCGGAATGTCGTCGGAAGTGAGGTCGATCGGCTCATCAGGCGGAACGCCCGGCGGCACCATCACCTGCGGTTCGTTCGCCTCATGCCCGAAGTCGTACTCGGGCTTCACCTTGGGCTTTGGAGGTGCCGGGTCGCCCTCCTTGCCAAAGCCTTTCGGAACAGCGATGGCATTGATCCTCTTCACCACCACGCGCCCATACGGAAAGGGCAGTTCGAACCTGAATGCCGCTACGCTGGTGCCGCGCTCGTTCGCGCTCCGCAGTACCATGATCAGCCCATCATGGTGATCGCCGGTGCCGTACCAACCGTCCTGTTCCTTGGTGATCGCTGGTCCGAAGGGACGCTCCAGCAGCCAGAACTCCGTTGGTACATGCTGATCGGTCCAGCTCAGCTGCTTGAAGTGGATACGCTTGGAGAGCTCCGCTGTATCGAGCCGCGCGGCGCTGTCCAACGTGAACCAGCGCTGGGTGCTGGGCGTGCTCCACATTAGGACGGATGTTCCGCTGAGGGTCCGCACGCCCACCTTGTATTGCCCGAGGTAGCCGGGTTGCTCCGGATCGGAGACATGCACTGTTCTGGTGGTGATCAGTAGATCCGCGATGCCATCGTCGGTCACGTCCACGTATTCATCGGGGGGAGGGCCGGGTATGATGCGCTCGTCCTGGGCTGTAACATGGAGACCCGGGAACAGGAAGGACAGCATCAGTAGCTGCGACCGGTGGAGCAGGGGTTGATCCTTCGCTGGCATGCAACGAAGTTCGTGCGTCCTCTCAACATAGCATCCGAACGAACAACTTTGTTGCATGTTATCCGCTCTGGACCCCATTACACTTCGCACTCCCCACGTCATTCTCGAGCCGCTGTCGCATGATCATCACGATGAGCTTTGTGAGGCCACACGCGATGGTGAGATCTGGAAGCTCTGGTATACCATCGTTCCATCACCGGAGGGAATGCGTACGGAGATCGATCGCCGGCTTGCCTTGCACGCACAGGGCACCATGCTTCCGTGGGCCGTGCGCCACGCGGAGAGCGGGCGCATTGTTGGCATGACGACCTACATGAACGTGGAGGCCTCCAAACCTCGCGTGGAGATCGGATCCACGTGGTACGCACGTTCCGTGCAGGGTACTGCGATCAACCCTGCGTGCAAGCTGGTGCTGTTGGAACACGCCTTCGATACCCTGGGATGCATTGCAGTGGAGTTCCGCACCAGCTTCCACAATCACCAGAGCCGTCGGGCTATTGAGCGGTTGGGAGCGAAGTCAGATGGCATCCTGCGCAACCACATGGCCATGCCCGATGGCACCCTGCGCGATACCTGTGTGTACTCCATTCTTCCCCACGAGTGGCCGGCTGTCAGGAAGGGTTTGGATATCCGCTTGGAGCGCCGGCCGTGAAGTGCCGATACCGGCGATGATGGAAGGAATGGCTTCCTCCACCATCCAACTGCGCTACCCGAAGCCTAACGCACCTCCAACGCTTGGCCTTCCTCCACCCAGGTCTGCGCCCGCACGCCGAGTTCCCCGCCCGGCACATCGCTGACGATCTCCAGGGTACCGATGACCGGCCGGCCGAATTCCATGGTACGGTAGACCAGCGCACCCTCCATTGCATCCTCATGGTACGCCCAACCCCAGCAGTTCTCGGGCATGGCGACCGGTTGGGACAAGACCGGGACGAACGCGCGCTCACCATCGGCTGGGACCCATGCCAGGAGGTTGCCCGCCAAGCCGCTCGCCAAGCGCTCCGGCGTAAGCACTTCCCCTTCGCGCAGGCGGAAGAAACCCAACGCGCCCCAGCGCTCGCGGGTGATCAACAGCATGGTGCCCGGCAGCGGAGAAATGCCGCGGATGAATTCGCCCGGTTCGCTCCTGCCAAACCAATGCTCCATATGGCCCGTGATCACCAGGTCATCCACGTCGTCGGAGTTCAAGTTCACGCGCTCATCCGGTGGAATGCCCGAAGGAACGATCACCTGTGGTTCCACCGGTTCATGGCCGAAGTCGAAGGGTGGTTCCTCGGGTTCGTGCTTCAGCACGATGAGGTCGCCTTCCTCACCATAGCCGTTCGGTACACGCAACACATGCTTCGTCCTGACCACCACGCGGCCATAGGGAAAGGGAAGCTCGAACGCGAAGGCCGCGACGCTCGTGCCGCGGTGGTTCGCGCTGCGCAGCACCAGCGTGTGCCCGTCGTGATGATCGCCCGTCCCGTACCAACCGTCCTGGTCCTTCGTGATCGCCGGGCCGAACGGACGCTCCAGCAGCCAGAACTCCGTGGGGTTGTCCTCATCGGTCCAGCTAAGCTGCTTGAAGTGGATGCGCTTGGCCAGCAGGCTGGTGTCGAGCCGTGTGCTGTCTTCCAGCATGTGCCAGCGCTGGTTGCTGGGTGTGTTCCACATCAGAATGGCGTTGCCGCTGAGCGTGCGCACGCCCAACAGGTGCTTGCCCAAGTAGCCGGGTTGCTCCGGGTCGGTGATGTGGATCGTTCTGTTGGTGATCAGCAGGTCCGCAATGCCATCGCCGGTCACGTCCACGTATTCATCGGGTGGAGGGCCGGGTATCTGGTCCTGCTGGGCGTGGCTCGGGTGAGCAAAGGCCAATGCCAACAGGGGAAGCCAGCACCTCATCGGATCACGAACGGTTGATCGACCGGCACCAACGCACCCACGCGGACCTTCACTTGGCCCATGCTTACGGGTGGCTCAATGGTGAAGGATCCGTGCCAGGTCCGGCCGTTCGCCACGGTACGGAACACGTAATTCTGGGCCTCCAGGTTGGGTGTGATGGTAACCACCGACGACTGGTGCCCATAGCCCCAGTACGCCACCCTCACGTAACCATCCGTGTAGGTGACAAGGGGGATCTGCAGGTCGTCCTGGGGCCGGGTGGGCATCGCGTTGATCTGTTCTCCTTCGGCGCAGACCTTGGTGCGCCAGTAGCCATTTGCATCGCGCACGTTCAGGATGGTGGTGCCGGGTAGGTTCGCCACATTGAGGTAGCAGCTGCCCGAGCTGCTCGGTTCATCGTCCGTGCCGATGCGGAAGCCCAGCACCACCAGGTCGGGTATGCCGTCGTTGGTGATGTCGATGCTGTCGTTGGGCGCGAAGCCGCAGTAGTTGCGGTCGAAGCCGGGCTGTGACGCGGCTGTTACGGCCAAGAGAAGAAGGGGAAGGAGCAAGGAGGTCCTCATTGTGGGAAGAGGGTGATGGTGACAGGATGAAAGGTCGGTTCGCCTGGTGCGCTTTCGTACACCTCATCCCGATAATGACCGCACAAGGAGTAGCACTGGGACGGATGTAGGTGCAATAGTTGCTGCCGATAGCGCGGTCCATCGTTCCCGTGCCGCTCGTCCACCACCAGCACACGGTAGTTGCCCATGTGGAAGTGGTTTGGCACAACGAGGATGTAGTTGTCCTGAGCGAAGGGGAACTGGCGCTTCCCGTTCTGACGCCACGCAGTGGCAGGTAACCATTGCTGCGGGCGGTCGGTGTTCCGTTGGAACAGGTAGAACGGTGTGCCTGTGGCGTTAGCGGGCAGGTTGTCCTGATCGAGCAGCATCACGCGCAGCCCTTCCACCACGTTGGTGTCGCCGTGGGCATGCGGTCGCACCACGATGATGGAGTAGAAGTCGAACGCACAGTGCTGGGCCCTTGCGAACAAGGGTAGAAGGGTCAGCAGAAGCAGGGCCCTCATCGCGGATAAAGGATGATGTCCACTGGAGCGAAGTTCGGTCTTCCTTCCATGGGCGGGTAGACCTCTTCATCGAACCGACCGCACAAGGGGTAGCTGTCGAAGGCTGTGAGTGGCGCCACCATCTGCTTGTACCGCACCGGCCATCGGTCCCGCCGCTTGTTCAAGGGCCCGTCATCACGCTCGTCCTGCACCAGCACCTTCATCTTCGCCGTGCGCCAACCGTTCGGCACCACCAAGATGTAGTGATCCTTCGCGAAGGGGAAGAAGTCTGGAACATCGAAATAGCCTCGTTTGCGATAGGGCAGGTGTTGTTCCACATTGCGGTGGAAGAGGTGCCAGGGCTTGTCGTTGTGGACCAAGGGCAGGTTGTTGGCATCCAACAGGGTGATGCGCAGGCCGTCGATCACCGCGCTGTCCCCTGCGGCATGCGGTCGCACGACGATCACGGATCGGAAGTCGTACCCGCAGTGCTGTGCGGATAGCCCTATGGGAGCGAAAAGAAAGACCAGGAACAGGTGCCTCATCAACGTGCTGTACACGCAAGGGTTCATCCAGTTCGGACCGGTGACATAAAGTTCTGCTCCTAAGCCATCGAGAGGTATGCCTTGGGGCGGGGTGGGGCGCGCATTGAGAAAGGTCTGCGACCTGTCCATACACGACCCCTTGAGGAAGGATCTGTTGGGTAGCAGCAACTTTTCCCGGGATCTACGTCCTTTACATACAAGGAACCAGAACCCGAACACCATGGATCACCTGAAACGGCTATTGATCATTGCCGCCAGCGCCCTTCCGACCCTGGCCATGGCCCAATGCAACCTCGTGGTTTCCAATGCCAGTGTTTACGAGGATTGTTGGAACTGGGACACCCCCCAAGGAGAAGCGGCTTGGACCGGAGGAACGGCACCGTACACCGTAATGTTCACCTCGCTCTTCGGGTCCGTTATGGCGCAAGGGGTGACTTGGAATGGTGGGTGGGGTGGTGCGCTCTTCGCACAGGCCGGCGTGAACCAGGCCACCGTAACGGTGACGGATGCCGTGGGCTGCGTCGCTTCGACCGTGGTGTTCTGGGCGGATCACATTCCGATGCCACCTGAGGTAACCGTGGTGAACGATTGTACGGTGGGTATCACCTTGACTTGGACCGGAAAGTACAGCACGGGGGTCTCCACCTCGCAGTACAGCGCGTGCTCCGGGCCATGGACCTACAACATCTCCGGAACGAATGGCACGTGGAATGGGTCCGTTGCCAATGATTGGACACCTGGACCCGGCACGAATTGGCGCTTCAATACAGCCTTGCCGTCAGGCAACTATGCGGTTGACATATTCCCCACTTCGAGCGTTGGTCTCACATGCAACGGCATCCAAGTGGAGTGTTACCGGCCGACCTCCATCCTGGTTCCGGGGACATTGGGCGACTGCGGCGTCAACTTCAACCTGCGCGCGGCGCTTGCCGGAGCCCTTCCTTCCGGAACATGGATGATCGATCAACTCAGGGCCGCCACCCTCGTTCCTACCACTGAGCCGTACAGCGCTCTGGGCTATGCCTATGTCGGTTCTTCATCAGGTGCTGCGATCGCACCAGCACTTCTGGCGACCACCGGTGCCAATGCCATTGTGGATTGGGTGGTCGTCGAACTTCGCAGTGCAGCGGATCCCTCGGTGGTGTTGCATTCCCGCCCAGCGCTTATCCAGCGCGATGGCGATGTGGTGGGCCTTAACGGGACCTCGCCCATCAACGCCCCGCTCTCCACGGGCAGCTACTACGTGGCCCTTCGGCACCGGAACCATCTGGGCATCATGACCGCTTCGGCCCGCGCCCTCACGGGGGATGCATCAGCCACAACGGTGGACTTCCGGTTGGCAAGCACGCCAACTTATGGAACATCGGCGCGCACAGCGGTAGGCACCGTTCAGTGCCTGTGGCCGGGGGATGCCAGTGGTGAGGGAAGCATCCGATACACCGGCCCAGGCAACGATCGTGACCTGGTGCTGCAAGCCATTGGCGGCTCGGTACCTACCAATACGGTTGTCAACGTATACAGTAGCCGCGATGTGAACATGAACGGCACCATCATGTACACAGGCTCTGGCAACGATCGTGATGTGATCCTCCAGGCCATCGGCGGATCGGTACCCACATCGGTCCGCACACAGCAGCTTCCCTAGCGTAGGGTCATATGCCCCAGAGGTATAGCTTATCGAAGCGCGCTCCTCAACAGCATGATGCTGGCTGGGATGTCATTCACCAACGAAGATCCCTTGTCGGGTGCGGTTCACCTGACCATTGAGCGCGTCGAACTGGAACGTGGGGGATCCCTGTGTGGTCGCTACGGATCCCGGGTTGTCGGTTGGCATCCATTTCCGCTCATGATAACATCCCCAAGCTGTAGAAGCTGCACGCGCTGCTGATAGGGATATACGGTTCGTGGAGTGATGATGCAGGCGAAGTCGTAGCCGCAATGCTGCGCGGTGAGCAGGGTGGGAAGAAGCGCGGATAGGAGCAGGAGGGGCCTCATTACCCTGCTGTACACCTGTATTGTCATTTCGTTCGAACTTCGGCGTCATTTGTGTGTACCGTTGACCATGCGCTTCCTCCTCGGCTTGATCCTGTTGATGTTCGCTGTGGTTGCGTCAGCGGCCGTTCGTTCGGTCCACGTCACCGGTACGGTCGCCAACATCCAGAACTGGGAGATCAAAGGCTACTACACTTCCATGGTGGTTGCCCACACGGAGCCTCGTCGTCGGGGTGTGGTTTCCACCAGGCCACAGCTCATGGTGGATCAGCTGACCGGACAGTTCGAGGGCGACATCGTGTGTGAGGTGGTCCGCAACAAGCATGGTCGCTGGGTGGATATCCACCTGATCAACATGGCGGCCACGTTCCAGGTGTATTCCACGATGGTCATCCGTGCGCCTTACGCGCAGAACATCGACCTCGGCACCTTCGACTGGAAGCCGAGCCATTACCGGTGGAAGGACGGGGCCTTGGTGATCGATACTGGTGTGCCCCGGGATACCGTCATCGGAGACCTGTTCGGCGACCACGTGCGCATCAGCCCCATCAACCCGGAGCGCGGCGATAGCATGCGCTTCGAGTTCGTGTGGACCAACAGCGGGCAACCGCACGTGGCGAGGTTCGGGGACCTGGTTTTGGAGGACTACGGGACCGTGGTGTGCGATCTCTCCTTTGCGGTGCGCACCGATACCGATGTGTATGCCGAGAGCTGGCCGCATCACGTCGTGCTCTACCTGCAAGCCGAGGTCAAGGGTCGCTACCGACTACGACAAGTCGCGGCACAAGGCGAACACCTCCGCGATGTGGACTTCCTGCTGGACAAGGACCTTTACTTTACTGTACGCGAACGAACCGGACCATGAGAACGAGAGTTGTCCTTTTCCTGCTGCATTTCCTCCTCGTACCGTGCTATGTACTGGCACAGCCGGTTGTTGGGGTCGAGTTGGTCCTTGCCGAACCGGTGCGCGATCCGGTAGCGTTCGCTTTGGCTATTGAAGGTGGTGACCTGAAAGGCATGGACGAACATGTGCGCAAGCTGGTGTTCGACAACGGCGAGCCGGTGGCAGAGGATCGGAGCACACCCCCGTCACCAATTTGGAACTACCGCATGGGTGCCATGGCCGAAGTACTGCGCCAACAGCCCGGTGTAGGGATGGTGACCAGCGGCTACACACGCTGGGGCAACGCCGTACTCATCGTCACCTTCCAGTCGACGAACGGTCCGGTGGATCGCAGCTATACCTTGGGAACGAAGGGGAAACCACCGAAGCCACCCAAAGACCCTGCTCGCCCCCTGCCGCGACCGGGGAGGCTGGAAGTGATCAGCGTACTTGAAGGGCGCATGGAGTTGGCTCGCACCGAATGAAGACCGTTCTCGCACTAGCCCTGTGTGCCACTGGCGTCGCCTGTGCTCAAGGACCGCCGACGAATGACGGCTGCGAAGACCTCGGTCCGGAGTTCATCGAGCAGGTGAAGAACGTACTCTCCGACACCACCGGCCGCTTCTTCACGGACTACCCTGATGCCATGCCGCTTACCTGCGAACTGCTCGGCATGCTTCAAGATGAATTGAAGGACGACAGCGTGCGCTACCACTTCGAGCACATGCATCAGCGCTATGGGGATCCGCGGGCCGTGGCGGCCTTCGCGTACATTGAACGGCATACCGACTTCGCCCTGGCCATGGCGCTCACCACGCACTGGAACCCCGATACGCGCATCGAGGCGGTGGAAGCGGTGAACAACTACCGCCGCATCAGGCCGATGGTGTGCGCCACCAAGGAGCACTATGCGCAGTTGGAGCGGCAGGATCGATCCGCTATGCGCTACTTCATCCGCGTGCTGGAGACTACCCCGTTGAGCATTCCGGGTAGCGAGAACGCCACCATTCACAGTGTGTACATGAATGAAGTGGTCCGAACGCTGGACCGTTTCACCGGCCAAACACACGATACCACTGGAGATCCCGCTGGTGCGGGACAGGCCATGCGAATGACCTTCGACATACCTGAAGCGCGTATGCAACAAGCTTTGGCCGATTGGCGCAACTGGCTCGAACAATGAGGTCGCTCTTGCTCTGCCTGTTCTTGTTACCACTGGTGGCTCAAGCGCAGAATACACAGCGCTTCCAACGCGCCCTCGCCTCCGGCAACGAACGTGCCCTCGACCGCTGGATAAAAAGCGAGGTCCACCGGGTACGCAAGGGACACCAAGTGACCACGCCGTCCGGCAGCTACACGGTGCACGATCCATCGCACGACAGCCTGGTCGCCTTCCTGCGCCGCCAACCCGGTGTGGAGGATGCCGCATGGGACAAGTGCATCGGCAAGCTCGATGTCTGGCCCGGTCACAGCAACATCGGCCTTCGCTGGCGTGTCGGCGAAGTACTTCACGAGCGGTGCTGGACCGTTCAGGAGGGCATCCCCGGCACCGTGAACTTATTCGGTTGGCGGCCCAAGGTGCGCAAGAGCCGCGAGTATCTGAAGTACGATCGGGCAAGCGTTTGTCCGGGCTTTGTGGAGCAGCAGCGGAAGTACTGTGCCGAGCGATGACCTTTGGGAGCCGTCACTTCAAGCCCTTCCGGATCAGCTTCAACGCCCACGCGTAGTGGCTTGATGTGCATGAAACGAAGTAGGCGCCAAGCGATGTGCTGCCCGTCCACGGATAACGCTTCTTGGTGAAGAGCTCCGCATCCGAGTGGCGCTCGATCAGGGATATCACCTCCGCATGCGAACGATTTAACAGCGCACGGACCTTCTTCAGTGGTATGGCGCTGTACTGCCCATGGATCCAGCGGTTCAGCTGAGGCGTGGTGGCCCAGGTATAGCCCTTCGCTGGCATCTCCGGCTTGCCGCCGGTCATGCCCACCGCGTACCATTCCAGCATCATGGTGTTCCAATGATGCAGGTGCGCCAGCACATCGCGGATGTTGCGGTTCATGGTGCCGGGCTTGAACGCACGTTGTTGATCCGCGGCGCTGTGGCCATCGATCAGCGCACCAAGGGCGGCGTATTGCGCGTGGCTTTGGGCCAGGAGGTCCTGCTTGGTGGTGGGGCGGGGCATGGGGAACGTGGCCGAAAGATGTGGAAGGCGTAGCGAAGGTCCACTGATGGAGGTCAGTTCGCCAAGGCCACTAACTTTCACGCATGCAATGGCTCTTTGTTCCAGTGTTGCTCTGCATGGGCTTGTCGGCAGAGGTGCTGGCGCAGGAACGGTACCACGTCGGTTTCGCTGATACGTTGCTCTTCAACGACAGCCTGCGCTACACCGCCTTCGGGTACGACGGACCCGCGCCGCTCTTCGTGCAGGCCTGGTTCCCCATCGAGGAGCAAACGACCGCCCGGCTCACCTACCGGCAGTTGCGCGAACGGCACTTGACCGGCCCCTTGCAGCGCGTGCATCAGGAACTGCTGTCGCGCGCGGATTCCGCCTTCATCGAGTACGACCTGAGGTATCCGTTCGATGGTGATGACCCCATCGACTACACGCCATACAGCGAATGGCAGGTGAAGGACAGCTTGTTCGCCCTGCGCCCCAGTGCCTTTGCTGCGGCCTGGCCGGAGCGCTTGGACCGCCCGGTGATCGTGTACCACCACGGTGCGCAGGGTTTCAGTGATGAGAACGTTGCCCTGGCCGAGAGCTTCGCCCGCCTCGGCTTCGTCTTCCTCTCCTGCAATTTCCATTGGCCTTTGGAGGACCGGCCCTATGGCTTTCCTATCGAGTGGAAGCCAGACCGGCAAAGTATACGCACCATGCTCCGGTTCGCACGCGCATTGGCCCGGGGCAACAAGGTCTTCTACATAGGCCACAGCTGGGGTGCTCAGGAAGGTTGGTGCACGTTGCACGAGCTTGGACTCGTCGATGCCTTCATCAGCCTGGAGACCACCATGGAGTGGAAGACCGATACTGCGGAAGTGCACGACAAATGGCCATTCGTGCTGAAGGCCATCACCACGCACAGCTACCCCATGCCGATCCTGATGGTGGCCGATACAGAAGGCGAACCGCCTTTCCCGATGTTCAAGGGAGTGCACGGCGATCTCCGCTACCTCGATCCCAAGACACCCTTCGGCCACGAGAGCTACACGAGCGCCTACCTGTTGCGCTTGCACGGACGGGGGCGCTTCCCCGTGCCCGATGCGGAGGAACTGCTGGTGCAGAATACCCTCCATGCGGAGCTGTCTCGAGAGCTGCTGTATTTTCTCTGGGAACAGGTAGAGTGGCCTGCGCTACCGCCGGTCCTTCGTGATGACGATCCGTTCCATCGATACCCACCATTTTCGCCGACCTTACCTACCAAACGCTGAAGATCTCCGACCTCCCATGCACCTGATCCCCTTCCGCACTGCCGCCATCACCCTGCTGGTGCTCTTCGCCGCCGTCGTCGTGTTCCACCTGGTCGTCCTCGCGGGCTTCATCCCCACGGAAATGGTGTGGGGCGGTCGCCTACAGAATGAGGAGGAGCGAACGGTCGGCGCATTGGTGAGCATCAGCTTCGTGCTTGTCTTCGCGGCGCTGGTGCTGGTGCGCATGGGGCACATCGGGCGTTCCAAGCCGGCGGTGGGCAAGTGGGGCATGTGGGCCGTGTGCGCCCTGTTCGCCCTCAACACCATCGGCAACCTCTTCGCCTTGGACCTGCGCGAGACGCTGATCTTCACACCCATCACCCTGATCAGTGCGGTGCTGGCGGCACGGGTGGCGATGGGGGAGTGATGGGTGTGACCGGCCGGGCGCGCGATGCGTGACCTTTGCCGGGCAACGGTGAGGCCCGTGCATTCGTCAGTGCCTTCCATCCCCTTTCGAACGTGAACGTCCTCGCGAACGCATACCGCTTCTATGTAGGCTCTTTCTCCGGCTTCAACCGTGCGATCTGGTTGCTCACGCTCGCGTCCTTCGTCAACCGGGCCGGCACCATGGTCGTGCCCTTCCTCTCGCTCTACCTCACCAAGGACATGGGCCTTTCGTTGGAGGAGGTGGGCTGGATCATGACCAGCTTCGGCGCGGGTTCCGTGGTGGGTTCGTGGCTCGGTGGCAAGCTTGCGGACCGCATCGGCACCCATACCGTCATGATCGGTGCCTTGGTCAGTTCGGCCCTGGCCTTCATCGCGCTCCAGTATGTGAACGGCTTCTGGCCCTTCTGCGCAGGCGTCTTCCTGCTCATGGTGCTCAGCGATGCGTTCCGTCCCGCCATGTTCGTGGCCATCCGGGGCTACGCGCCGCCCGAACAGCGCACGCGTGCCGTCACACTGATCCGTCTCGCCATCAACCTGGGTTTCAGCCTGGGTCCCGCATTGGGTGGCTTCATCATTGCCCACGGTGGGTTCAGCGGCCTGTTCTGGGTGGATGCGCTCACCTGCCTTGCAGCAGCGCTCATCCTCTGGGTCGGCCTTCCACGGTTACCACGCACCGCAGCATCCACGGCCGCCGAACGTGCCGCAGCTGCTTCGCCCTACCGCGACCGGCCCTACCTCTTCTTCCTGCTCATCGTCACCCTCATCGGCATCCCCTTCCTGCAGTACTTCAGCACCGTGCCGCTGTTCTATAGCCAGGTGCATGGGCTCAGCGAGGAGTACATCGGCCTCATCCTGGGCAGCAACGGACTCCTCATCTTCCTGGTGGAGATGCAACTGGTGCGTTACCTGGAGACGCGGAACATCGGCCTGCACCTGATCCTGCGCGGGAGTGTGCTGCTCTTCGCGGCCAGCTTTGCCGTGCTCAACCTGTTGCCTCACATCGCCTTCCTCTGGGTGGGCATGCTCTTCATGACCGTGGGGGAGATGCTCTGCTTTCCCTTCACCAACCGCATGGCCAATGAACGCGCGGATCGGGGCAGTCCCGGGGCGTACATGGGCCTCTACACCGTGGCGTGGAGCGTATCCCACATCATCGGGCACTCACTCGGCCTGCACCTTATTGCCTGGTCCGACTTCTACACGACGTGGTGGATCTTCACCGGTGTGCTGCTGCTGTGCGTGGCGATGTTGTATGCTCTGCAGCGGATGATGCGGCAGGAGGTGGTCGATTGAAGCGTACCTCCGGCCTTCCCCTCACGGCACGTACAGGTCCCTCCGCTGCTCGTTGCACGGCGTGATGCCGCTCTCGCAGAACGCGTACTGCTTCCAGTGGCTGTTGATGGTCGTGCTTGTGCCGCCCAGCGCACGGCGCACCTCCAGCTGGCCATACGCCTTCTCGTTGCACCGCCTGATCTGCCAGCCCGTGCCCTTGTCGCAGGTCACGCCGCTGATGGTCACCGTGTAGTGCCCCAAGCTGTCGGTGGTCACCAGCTGCTTGCCGATCATCAGCGCCGTGTTGCGCAGCACGTCCTTGGTGGCCATGTCGTAGGCAGTGCCCATCAGGATGTATTGCCAGAACCGGCCCTTGGCGCTTGCCGAAGGTGTACCGAGCAGGAGAAGGAACAGAAGGGGGAAGAGGTACCGCATGACCATGGCCGCAATGCTCATTGACCGGGACCCTCCATCTGTTGGGGTTCCGGCAGGTCCGGTAAGGCGAGCTCGTCGTACCGGATCAACAGTTCCTCCAAACGCGCCAAGGCGGCCCATCTCCTGCAGCCGAGCTCCTGTTGTTTTCGCTGCTTCCGTCCTACACTGCGGCCTTCCGCACGGCATTGGGTGCTGCGTGCCTTCGACCAATAGCGCTGTTCCTTTTCCATGGTGGCGCGCGCGCAGTCCGTTGGCTGCAGCTTTTGAAGTTCAACCATCACGCCCTGCGTCAGTTCATCCAGCGTGATGACCTCGATCTCCAGTATTTCGGCGTTCTCAACGTCCGAGGAAAAGGCACTGTCCCTGCCGACTACTATCCTCATCCCATCGCGCTCGGTCACCACTGCCTTGCCGATCGAGGATTGAGCCTTTACGGGTGTGGCAACCCCTATCAGAAGGCTGAGGAGAATGGCAAGGGAACCGTTCATTGGGGAGATAGGGGTCGGGTCCGCATGCAGGTGTGTGCTGGTCGAACGGGGTGGGAACAGCGCCACCCGGTTGCAAGCAAAGGAAGCGGTGATCCCTCCGAGCGCCTGACCGGCGTTTCGGCCATCGGCAAGGCCTGCCAGAAGCGATGCGATCCCCTTATGCCGTTCACGCATGGTGCAGCGAGCGACTTGCGCTGTGGGTGTGTTGTGGGCAAGCGGTCGGAGCTTGTGCTGGCCACGAAGCTCATGCACCGTTGGGTGTTTGGCCCGGTGCGGCCCTTGGCTTCCGATGAAGGAACTACGAGCAGCATGAGAAGCAGCACGTTCTGTCGGATCATGACCGACAAAGCTCACCATCCTGTGCCGTTCACTTCTAAAGCTTGATGATCCGCGTATGGCCAACAACGCCGCCCGCGAACGTCACCCGCAGGAAATAGGGTCCCTGCGGAAGCGCTGAAAGGTCCATGTCCTTCTGCATGCTGTTCCCCAGCAGGAACTTCCCGCTCAGATCGAATACGTCCAGCCGCTCCAACGCAAGTTCGCTGCGCACCGTGATGAGGTCGCTTGTCGGGTTCGGGTGGACAGCAAGATCCACTGCACTCAGCGATGGCGTACCCGTCATGATGTCGACACCTTGGTACATGCGTGCTTTTCCTTGGTTCGAGGAGAACGGATTCGTGGGTCCGTTGCCCCGGCTCGAGCCGATGCCCAACACCACCCCATCGTCGCTCAGGCCTACACTGTGGCCGCAGAACACGTTCACGCCATCGCCCAGGATGGGATCGCCGTTCTGCGCCCATGCAGTGCCGTTCCAATCGAACACGCGCACCTGTCCACCACCGGTGAAGGCGATGTTGCTCGCGCGGTAGCCCACGGCGATGCGGTTCCCATCAACGGAGAGGCTCACCGCATAGCCGCACTGGTCGAAGAAGTTGGCGCCTTGGATGGCGGTGCCCCGCTGCACCCACTGGCTCCCGTCCCAGTCGTAGATCGCCGTCTGCCCGATCTCGTACGTGGTGTTGTTCGGATTGGAGTCCCAGCCCTTGATGCCCACGGCGATGGTGTTGCCATTGTTGTTGATGCTCACATCGAAGCCGAACTCATCATAGTTGTTCACGCCCTGCAAGGTCTGGCCGCGCTGTGTCCACGTGTTGCCGCTGCGTTGGTACACATAGACCTCGCCCCGGTTGGTGTTGGCCTGGTAGGCCCCGATGACCATGTTGTTCCCGTTCTCATCCAGGTCCAGCGATCCACCGGCATAGGTACCAGGCAATTGGATGGGGATCCCGACGATCTCTCCCATACCTGGTCCGGCGGAGATGTTGGCGACCCACACTTTCCTTGCCAATGGGCCACCCATGGCCAGGATGTGTCCGTTACCGCTCAAACTCACTGCATGTCCTGCCCGTTGGGGGTCCTCGCTGGAGTAAATGTTGAAGCCGTTAGCGGTACGCTGCACCCAGTTCTGGCCGTTGCGGTCGTACACGCGCGTCTTGTTCCGGTTGGGCGAACCCACCGCCACGGTGTTCCCGTTGGTGGTCACTGTCACACTGTACCCGGCCTCCTCGTCCTGGAAGGTGCCGTCGATGTCGGCGCCCACCTGGCCCCAGCTCCAGGAATTGCTCTGGGCGTTGAAGGTGTTCTTGTACACCCGCGCATGACCGGCGGGCTGGGCACCTACGGCGGCCCCGTCGTTGTCGATGGCGCCGATGATCACCGTGTATCCATCACCCGATAGGTCCAGCGACCAACCGAACAGGTCATCGCTGTTCTGGCCCACCAGCTCCTGGTCGAATTCGAAGGTCTGCTGCGCCGTGGCCGGCTGCATGAAGCTGAGCAAGGCCAGCGCGGCCAGCGTGCGGGTGGTCTTTCGGAGCGGTGAGCGGTCAGCGGTAATGAGGGTCTTCGGCATCGGAAGTTCGATCGTGAGCGCCATGCTCGGTGGTGGAGGGGCCTAGGGTATCATCGGGGCGTGGCGCACACCTGTGTTCATCTGGCGCACCTCGCTCGAACGTTGCCCAAGGTAGGAGGATCGTTGGAGCGCGCGGGTGGGAATGAGCCCGTGGGGGCTCTGATCGCGTGGGCGAGCGGAAGGTGGGTGTCGGTCCAGAAGAGCCACGCTGCCGAAGCGTCACCGCTACGGATCGCTGCCTCGGGAGGGTGGTTTCCGAGGTACCCTGTACGGATCCCAGTGGCCGATCTTTGGGTCCGAGCGGAATTCGGACCATGTTGGGTCTCCCGGACCGGACCGCCGTGCTCGTTCGGCGCGTACGCGGGATCCTCAAGGCGCAGACCCTTGAAAGGGCCGAATGACAAGCCCGCGAATGTGTGAAGGGGCGTGTTGACCTTATCGCCAACCGAACCCAGCACCTTATGCTCAGCGCCTGTACCACAGCGGATCGCACCGCGAGCTGCGCTTCCTGAACTCCCAGGGGCCCACCTCCCTTGTCATGGGGTCGATGATCATCAATCGCTTGCCCCGTATCAACCACTGGTTGTCCTTGCCCCGTGATCGTTCCAGGCGCAGGGTATCACCGTTCAAGGTCCACCGGCCTTCGTCGCCCAGCGGGATGTCCGCCCAGTACTGGTAGTGGTAGGTGGAGTCGGGGAAGAGGGTGATCGCTTCGTGCAACTTGCCAACACCGTCATCGCGATACGTGCCTACCAAGTTGCTGCGGCACCCGATCAGCAGGATCAGGCAAGGAAGGAGGAAGAGGTAGCGCATGGTGTGGATGGTCTGGTGGAGCACGTCTTCCTGGCGAACCCCGCTGCTGCCCGGTCGGACTTGGGACCTTCGTATTCCGTTCGACCAAGCGTCAGGAACAGGGTCTTCAGTATGCGCCAGGTCCTCCGCTAGGAACGGCAACGATCGGAACCGCTCGATCGCTTTACGGCACCACAACGCGCTGCGTACAGCTGCGCCCGGCGCTTCGTACGCGCAGCACATAGGTACCCCTGGCTGTTAAGGGCAATGCGCTTTCCGCAGCCGATAGGGTGCCGCTCCACACCTCCCGGCCCATGGCATCGCACACCTGCACCTGCGCGGGAGCGTCCATCAGCAGATGCCATCCGTCGGCGCGCGCCACCACCGTGCACCCGTTCCGTTCTGGCGACGGTTCCGCGGCGGCGGTGGGTATGCCGCCCACCTTCCACAGATCGTTCTGCATCTGCGTTCCGAAGCCCATGGCGAGGTAGCCCTCTCCGTTGATCATGAAGGTGGTGGCGTAAGCGCGGATGCCGCCGGTGAAGTTGGCGAGCGGGGTCCACGCATCGGTCTGGGGATCGTACTCGTAAATGGTGCTCTGGTAGCTGGCACCGTTGTAGCCACGGAATAGCTGCGCACGATCGTTGAGCGTTACGGCCATACCGCCGCTGCAGCCCGTGGGATAGTTGGCTACCTGTGTCCACGAATCATCCATGGGGTCGAAGCGCCAGCAGGTGTTGCCGTGGCCGTTGCTGCCTTGTCCATTGCAGACGTACGCGTATCCGCCGAGCACGAATCCTGCCGCATAACGACGTGGCGTGCCAGCGAAGTTGGGCAGGGTGGTCCATTGGTCCAGCACGGGGTCGTAGCGGTACACGTTGTTACTGTAATTGGGCCCGCCGGTGGCCACGTAGCCAAGGCCGCCGAGCGTGAAGCCCACCGCGCCGGTGCGGCCAATGCCAGGCAGCGAGGCTTTCTGCGACCAGGTGTCGGTCGTGGGGTCATAGGCGTACCAATCCGTGTAAGCGGTGCTGCCCGCATTGCCGGTGCCGTAGTAGCCGATACCGTCGATCGCGAAGGCCACACCGAACTGCCGCCCCGGCCCCGGCAGATCGGTCTTCTGCGACCACTCGTCCAACACGGGATCGTACATCCATAGTTCGGTGAAGAAGGTGTTGAAGTTCCAGCCGCCCATCATGTAGGCCTTGCCATCGATCACAAAGCTGCTTGGCCCTTGCCGCGCAGCGGCGGGCACGGGTGCGAGCGGTACCCACGTTTGGGCAAGTGCGCTGAGGGGCAACAGGAAAAGGAAGGAGAGGAGGCGCATGGTCCAAAGATCGGCCGCATTCGTAATACTGGGATGGAGTGGGGGCATGGGGTGGTCATCACCACACGTCGCTGTTCCGGCGATACCCCGGTATAGGTCTCACAACCGCTGAAGTGCCCTGGCAGCAGTTCGTACACGGCCTTCGGCTTCAGGCCCAGCTCGTACTTCTTGAATAGGCTCACCAAGCGCTCGCCATCGATGAGCTCGATGGGAGGGACGCCATCCCGATCGGCCTCCTTCTGTGCTTCCTGCGTGAAGCGACTGGTGGTGTGGCTCCGCGCTTGCTCAGCGTCTAGAAGCCATCTCAAAATAGTTTTTGGTAGCGAGCCGGAGGGATTTTGCGGGCAGCCTAGGCGCGAGACCCGCGCATAGCTGGACGCTCTGTAAGGGTTGAGCAACGACGGATGCCCGGAAAAGACCCCGGCGTAGCCCG
>JBKDXR010000030.1:0-56862 GCA_046306055.1 Flavobacteriales bacterium | reverse complement strand
CGCCCTTCTCATATGTACCACGATGATGCGCGGTCCACGCGAACAAACACACACGCCAAGCGCATCACTCCCGCACAGCACGCACATGGCGCACATCGCGCCCGTCCTGCACGGTCACGGTGTACAGGCCGCGGGCCCACTCGCTCGTGCGTATCGCCCCAGGCCCCCCCTCGTACACCGCACGGCCAGTGGCGTCCACCACGGTGATGCGTGCATTCGGTGGCACACCCGCCAGCGTGAACCCTTCCCGGAAGGGATTCGGCTGCACCTGCAGCGGCTGGACGGAGCCCAAGGTGGGAATGGCAGTGGACAGCTCACACCGCGACCAACCGCGCAGGAATTCCCACTGCATAAGGGTGGCGGGCGTGTGCCATTGGTGGGAGTTGCCCACCACGGTGTAGAAATGGTAAGCACTGCCGGGGATACAGTCGTCATAGCGCTCGCGTACGATGGTCTCGCCAGCGCGCTGCACCGTGTCGATAGCGGGGTCTGTACAGTCGAGGAAATCCACCCAGTGGAGGCGCTGGAGCGAGTCGGTGGAGGCGCGGCAGGTGGGGACGTTATCGCCCTCGAGGCTCCCCTTCATGAACGCGACGGGCACCTGGCGCTGGGGGGTGCAGTTCACGTACGCCATGTTCCACCCACAACTCCCGGCCGGATCGCCGTTGCACTGCCCATCGCCACAGCTGCCATCGGCGCCATAGCCCCAGCCGCCGGACACCGGTGCGATGGCCGCGATCCGGTCCGCAGCATCGCAGGCCATGCGGAAGCTCATCATGGCACCGCTGGAGAACCCGCTGAAGTAGACACGGCAGGTGTCCACCGGGTGTGCTGCAGCCAGCGTGTCGAGCAGCCGCAACAGGAAGCCCACATCATCGTACTGCGCCACGAAAGAGGGCTGGTCGTAGGCGTTCCACAGGCGCGAATCCGGGTTGGCCCCAGGCGGCATGGCATTGGGGTATACAGTGATGAAGCCCGCCGTATCGCCCACCAGGTGCCAGCCGGAGGCGGTGGCATGCTGCGTGGCGTTGCTGAGCCCGGGATGGCAGGCCACCACCACGGGATACGGTCCACCCGCAGGATAGCCCGCTGGCAGGTAGGTCACATAACTGCGCACCACGCCCTGCCAAACCAGCGTGGAATTCGTTTGGGCGTGTACCGAAGAGCAGACCAGGATGGCCAGCAGACAGCCTGCCATCATCGGTTTCAACATAATTTTTCCGTATCGCATCATTCAAGAGTGAGGCTCAAAGGAGAACGAACTTGATCTTGGAGTTAGACGTTAGCGGGCATGAAAGGTCTAATGTAAAGTGACGACCGGTGTGCAGCACATCGCGGTGGCCACCAACAACATCATCGAAACGGTGGGCGCGCTGAAGGACCGCGGCGTGGAGTTCCTCTACGTGCCGCCCAGCTACTACGACACGGTGATGGACCGCGTGGGCGAGATCGACGAGGATCTGGCGGTGCTGAAGCAGCACGGCGTACTGGTGGACCGCGACGACGAGGGCTACCTGTTGCAGCTCTTCACCAAGCCAGTGCTGGACCGCCCCACGATGTTCTTCGAGATCATCCAGCGCAAGGGCGCCAAGAGCTTCGGCAAGGGCAACTTCAAGGCGCTGTTCGAGGCGATCGAACGGGAGCAGGAGAACAGGGGAACACTTTGATCCGCCTTCTCCGCCGGACGGCGGATTCGGCGGACAGAGGCAGGAGAACAGGGCGACGTTGTGTGCGATACTGAGATCCGTGAAGCGAATCGTGCCCGATGGACGCACTTCCCGCTTGACCAGGAAGCGCCAGCGGCGGAAGCCTGCATCGCCCCGAACAAGGCACGCACCAGGCCGATCCCAGGCTGCAAGCCATACGGCATACAACGGCCCCTCGCAGCTGGTTGGATACCATTCTTGGTAGATCGTCTACCTTGCCCCCATGATGGATCGTCCAGGTGGAAGCGGAATGCCGACCATTCTGCCTGATACCGCGCCGGCCCTCTTCGGGCATGACGGGTTGAGCGGGCTGCGCCAGCAGGACCCGGCGAAGGCCCTCGGCGAGGCCGTGGGAACGGCCCACGTTCACGTTGCACCCAAGCACACGCCGCTTGACCGGCTGCTCGCACGCGCGGAACAGCGCAGCAAACGCCCGCCTTTATGCGACCTGGTCAACACCCTTCGGACCACCGGGCCAGCCGGAGCGATCGCAGCCCTGTTGGAGCCGAACGCCTCGCACGCCATGAAGAGGCACAACGACCGGACCGGAACTGCCCTTGACGATCAACTGAGAACCTCACCCCATCACCGGAAGATCCCATGAACACGCATCCCCGTATCCTTTCCATCGCCACTGCCTCGGTCCTGGCGGTCATGTGCATGCTCGCAACGGGGGCGAAGGCGCAGACGGTCAAGACCCGTCTCGGCACGCTGAAGCTCGAGAACGGCTACCCCTCGCAGGCGGCGGTGGAGAAGCTCTACGACGAGATGGAGTTCCAGCGCGCCACGCAGACCTTCCTGTGGGGCCTGCCGGCGGTTGGCTTCTACGGCCTGCGCGAGGCCCAGCGCGTCAATTTCGGCGCGCGCGACGGCGAGGTCGTTGTGTACCAGTCCCTCAAGGACAAGGCGGGGATGCTGACGCCCAACCTGACCACCGTGTATGCCTTCACTTTCTGGAACCTCGCCACGCAGGGACCGCTCGTCGTCGAAGTGCCCGCGGGCGCGACCGCCGGGGGTGTGGATGACATCTGGCAGCGACCCGTCATCGACATGGGGCAGACCGGTCCGGACAAGGGGCAGGGCGGCAAGTACCTGATCCTCCCACCTGGTGGTGAAGCCCTGGACCCACCGGGCTATTTCGTGGTGCGCTCCAAGACCAACCAGGTCTGGTTCGGATCGCGCGGCCTGGCGCCAGACCCGGTGGAGGCTGAAGCGACACTGCGCAAGCACAGGGTCTACGGTTGGGCGCAGCGCGCCACGCCCGGCGAAACGAAGTTCATCCCGGTCGGCGGCCGTGATTGGGCCTCCTGGCAGCCGAGCGACATCCGCTACTTCGAGCAGCTCAAGAATATCCTCGACGGCGAGCCGATGGAGACGCACAACGGCTACTTCTACGCCATGATGCGCTCCCTGGGCATGGAGCCGGGCAAGCCCTTCCAGCCCGATGCGCGTCGCAGCAAGATCCTGGGCGAGGCAGCGCTCACCGGTGAGCTGATGGCCCGCGCCAACGCCTTCGACAAGCGCTTCCCCGGCGCCACGGTGTTCGCGGGCACCCACTGGGAATACGCGAACATGGTCGAACTGGACCAGCAGCTGCCGATGTTCTCCCAGCTCGATGAGCGGGCCTCTTGGTACTACGAGGCGATCGGGAACACCTCCGGCATGCAGGGCCGCATCGTGGGCTTCGGACAGGTGTATCTCGAATCTGCGCGTGACAGGTCGGGCGCTTGGCTGGACGGCGGCAAGTACTACCACCTGCACGTGCCGGCCAATGCACCGGTCAAGCAGTTCTGGTCGTTCACCCTCTACGAGAATACCAGCCGCGCACCGTTGCAGTCACCGCAAGGTGCCGCCGACATCTCGTCGCGCAAGCCGGGCCTGGTGGTGAACGCGGACGGTTCGGTGGACCTCTACTTCGGCCCGAAGCCACCTGCCGGCGCGAACGCCAATTTCGTGCAGACGGTACCGGGCAAGGGCTGGTTCACCTACTTCCGCCTTTACGCGCCCACCGAGCCTTACTTCAACAAGGAGTGGGCGCTGCCGGACATCGTCCGCATCCCCTGAGCGCGGCAAGGCAAGGCGCCTTTGCGCCGGTCCAAAGTGTGCGAACACCCTCCGCTTGGGCCGATGATGGCACGACCGCAGGACTCCGGGAACGGGACGGTCCTGCTGCTTGGTGCTGCGCCCGCATCGAACAGGCCACGTACATCACTCCCGCACCGCACGCAGGTGGTGCAGCCCGAGCCCATCCTGCACGATCACGGTGTACAGGCCGGGAGACCAATCGCTCGCACGGATCGCCGCAGGTCCACCCTGATACACCGCGCTGATGAGCAAGGTGATGAGCAACGGCAACGGCCGCATCAAGTTCCCCATCAACGAGCCGGCCGAGGGCAAGAAGAAGAGCCAGATCGAGGAGTACATCGACTTCTACAACGGTGCCGGCGTGCAGCACATCGCGGTGGCCACCAACAACATCATCGAAACGGTGACCCAGTTGAAGGACCGCGGCGTGGCGTTCCTCTACGTGCCGCCCAGCTACTACGATACGGTCATGGACCGCGTGGGCGAGATCGACGAGGACCTGGCGGTGCTGAAGCAGCACGGTGTGCTGGTGGACCGCGACGACGAGGGCTACCTGCTGCAGCTCTTCACCAAGCCGGTGCTGGACCGTCCCACGATGTTCTTCGAGATCATCCAAGCAAGCGTCTTCGTCCCGCACTGGCGGGAGGCGCCAAGAGCTTCGGCAAGGGCAACTTCAAGGCACTGTTCGAGGCGATCGAGCGGGAGCAGGAGAACCGGGGAACACTTTGACCATTCCAAAGTAGCCTTGTATATTTGAAGTCAAACTTCAGATATACAAGGCATGCGCCATCTTCCAAGATCTACTGAAAAGCGCTTCCAGCGGCTGCTGAGGACCTTCCCAGCGGTGCTGGTGGTGGGGCCTCGGCAATGCGGCAAAAGCACGTTGACAAAACATGCCCTGCCCGACTGGGAACATCTGGACCTGGAGCGCCCTTCGGACCTGGCCTTGCTGAACGCGGATCTGGAAGGTTTCCTCTCCGTGCATGCGAAGAAGGTGGTGTTCGATGAGGCACAGCGATCGCCGGAGCTGTTCGCGGCACTTCGTCATCGTATTGATAGTGGGACCGGAAAAGGGCGCTACGTGCTGCTCGGTTCAGCGAGTCCGGCATTGATGCGCTCGGTGTCGGAATCCTTGGCGGGGAGGATCGGGTTGTTGGAGTTGACACCGTTCCGGTCACAGGAGCTTTTCGGCCTGCCGCAACTGAAGGACCGTTGGTTCTGGGGTGGCTATCCGTCCGTGCTTTCGTTGCGCGATGCACAGGCACGTGGCACGTGGCTGGATGCTTACGTGAGCACGTTCCTGGAGCGCGACCTGCCAGCCTTGGGATTGAACCTGCCAGCCAAGCGCCTGCGCACGCTGTGGACGATGCTCACCCATGTGCATGGGCAGTTGTTGAACGTGTCGGACCTGTCGCGATCGCTTTCCGTTTCGTCGCACACGGTGAATGCGGACCTCGATGTGTTGGAGGGCGCATTCATGATCCGTCGCTTGCAGCCCTTCTTCGCCAATGTGCAGAAGCGGCTTACGAAGAGTCCGAAGCTGTACGTCCGGGACACCGGCCTCCTGCATTTCCTGGCCGGATTGCGCAACAGCCGCGAGTTGACCACTTGGCCGAAGCGTGGGCATTCGTTCGAAGGGTTGGTGATCGAAGAGCTCTGCGCCATGGCCGATGACCAGCTCATTCGGCCCGAGGTGTTCTTCTGGCGCACGCAGGCCGGTGCAGAAGTGGATCTGCTCATCCGCAATGGTAACCAGCTCTTGCCCGTGGAGATCAAACTGGGCACGACCCTCGACCCGCGCAGCCTTGCCGGATTGAAGCAATGCATGAGCGACCTTGGCCTGAAGCGAGGGTGGGTGGTGAACACGGCAGAGGAACGGCGCATGTTATCTCCGGGGATCGAGCAGGTGCCTTGGCAGGCGATCGTTGCGGGGGAGGTGACGCTGTTCTGAGGCGATACGGATACAACATGCCCTTCGAGGCGACCAGGATGGAACTTGTGAGCCGAGGAACACGTTGATCCGCTTTCTCCGCCGACGGTGGACCAAGCGCACAAAGGCAGGAGAACAGGAGGATGCTGTAAGCGAAGACCCGCAGCATACTCGGGAAAGGCACTCCATTGGGGCGCCTTTCCTCTTTCGTTCCAGTGTTCGCGCACCACTTACCAGGCCAGCACAACTACCTTTCACACCATGAACAAGTCCTTCCTCCACGACCCCCGTGTGGTGGTCAAGAAACAAGGATCCTTCAAGCTGAAGGATCATGTCACGGACATCGACACGCCGCTGGTCAAGAAGGACCTGAAGGAACTGCTGGAGAAGGACCGCGAGGTGATCGCCGACCTGCAGGACGTGCTTTACGCGGCCGCCGACCGCAGCGTGCTCCTCATCTTCCAGGCGATGGACGCGGCGGGCAAGGACAGTTGCATCCGCCACGTGATGAGCGGCGTGAACCCGCAGGGGGTGCAGGTGCACAGCTTCAAGGCGCCCTCCACCTTGGAGCGCAGTCACGATTTCCTGTGGCGTCATGCCAAGGCCGTTCCTCCAAAAGGCTACATCGGGATCCATAACCGCAGCCACTATGAGGAGGTCCTGGTGACCAAGGTCCACCCCACGTTCATCCTGGGCCAGAACCTGCCTGGCATACGAACGGTAAGGGACATCAACAAGAAGTTCTGGGACCAGCGCTATGCGAGCATCCGCAACTTCGAGGAGCACCTGGCTGCGAACGGGACGGTGATCATGAAGTTCTTCCTGTACATGAGCCGCGACCAGCAGAAGCAGCGCTTCCTCGATCGCATCGACGACCCGGAGAAGAACTGGAAGTTCAGTGCGAACGATGTGAAGGAGCGGGCCTACTGGAAGGACTACATGGCCGCCTACGAGGATGCCATCCGCGAGACCGCCGCACCGCATGCCCCGTGGTACATCATCCCGGCCGATGAGCAGTGGGAAAGCCGGGCGCTGGTGGGTCGTTTGTTGCGCGAACAGTTGCAGGCACTCGGGTTGAAGCATCCGAAATTGCCCAAGGAGGCCCTGGCCGGGCTGCAGACCGCCAAAGCCGCTCTCCTGGCCGAGAAGAAGTGACCCGACCGGTGGGCGCCAGCGGATAACTTCGCGCCTTCTTTCGCGACCCCATGTACCGCACCCACACCTGTGGCGAGCTCCGCCTTGCCGACGCTGGAAAGACCGTGACCCTCGCTGGATGGGTCCAACGCACCCGTGCCATGGGTGGTATGAGCTTCGTGGACCTGCGCGACCGATTCGGGATCACCCAGCTCAGCTTCAACACGGAGCGTGATGCCGCCCTGTGCGACCAGGCCAACGAACTGGGCCGCGAATTCGTGGTGCAGGCAACCGGTGTGGTCAAGGAACGCGAGAGCAAGAACAAGAACATCCCTACTGGCGAGGTGGAGCTGATCGTCACCGGGCTGAAGGTGCTGAACGCTGCGAAGACCCCGCCCTTCACCATTGAGGAGGAGACCGATGGCGGCGACGAGCTGCGTATGAAGTACCGCTATTTGGACCTGCGCAGGAACAACATCCGCCGCAACTTCGAGCTGCGCCACCGCATGGCCATCGAAGTTCGCAACTACCTCAGCGCACAGCACTTCCTGGAAGTGGAAACACCGGTGCTGATCAAAAGCACACCGGAAGGTGCCCGTGACTTCGTAGTGCCCAGCCGCATGAACAGGGGTGAGTTCTACGCGCTGCCCCAGAGCCCGCAAACCTTCAAGCAGCTCCTGATGGTGGCCGGTTTCGACCGCTACTTCCAGATCGTGAAGTGCTTCCGCGACGAGGACCTGCGCGCCGACCGCCAGCCCGAGTTCACCCAGATCGACTGCGAGATGGCCTTCGTGGAACAGGAGGACATCCTGAACACCTTCGAGGGAATGGCGAAGCACCTGTTCCAGGCCATCCTCGGCATCACCTTCGACGGCGCTTTCCCCCGCATGAGCTTCGACGAGGCGATGACGGGTTATGGCTGCGACAAGCCTGACCTGCGCTTCGGCATGAAGTTCCATGAACTGAACGACCTGGTGCAGGGTAAAGGCTTCAAGGTCTTCGATGACGCAGAGCTGGTGGTAGGCATCAACGCGGAAGGGTGCGCAGGCTGGAGCCGCAAGCAGACCGATGCGCTCATCGACTTCGTCAAGCGCCCGCAGATCGGCGCCACCGGCATTGTGTTCTTGAAGTGGACCGAGGAAGGGCTGAAGAGCACGGTGGACAAGTTCTTCACGCCGGAACAGTTGCAGGCCTGGGCTTCACGCTTCGGCATGAAACAAGGAGACCTGCTCTGTATCATGGCAGGCAAGGCGGACAAGACCCGCAAGCAGCTGAACGAGCTGCGCCTGCACCTGGGCGACCTCCTCGGCCTTCGCGACCCGAAGGTGTTCAAGCCGCTGTGGGTGATCGATTTCCCCTTGCTGGAGCAGGACGAGGAGACGGGTCGCTGGCACGCCATGCACCACCCCTTCACCGCACCGAAGCCCGAGGACGCCCACAAGCTGGAGAGCGACCCCGGCAGCGTGAAGGCCAACGCCTACGACCTGGTGATCAACGGCACGGAGATCGGTGGTGGCAGCATCCGCATCCACGACCGCGCCATGCAGGAGGCCATGTTCCGGGTGCTCGGCTTCACCGACGAGGATGCCCGCTACAAGTTCGGCTTCCTGATGGACGCCTTCGAGTTCGGTGCCCCCCCGCACGGTGGCGCTGCCTTCGGCTTCGATCGGTGGGTGTCGCTCTTCGGCCATCGAACGGACATCCGCGAGTTCATCGCCTTCCCCAAGAACAACGCGGGCCGCGATGTGATGATCGACGCACCGAGCCGCATCGACGACATCCAGCTGACCGAGCTGGGCATCGCGGTGAAGGGCTGAGTCACTCGGCCACGGTCTCGACCGGGGCCTCCTCCACCTCGCGCACTTTCAACGCCTCGAAGAGACGCTCCAGTTCCGGGTCTACCGACCTGGGTGTCTCCATCCGCTGCGCCACCTCACGAGCTTTCTCGATCCGGTGCTTAGTGAGCGGATGGCTGCTCAGAAAACCCAGCTCCTCGGGCATGTCGGCCGCTTCGCGCTCCAGGAGCTCCAGCAGCTGCACCATCCCTGAGGGGTCCACGCCTGCGGCCTGCATACGCTCCATACCGTGCTGGTCCGCATCGGTTTCCAACCCACGTGAATAGGACAGATTGCGCAGGTTGTCCGCGTTCTCCGCCACCAGTGCCACCACTGCGTTCACATCCCCGATGAGCAACGAGAGGAAGAGGTAGCTGGACATCTGCCGCACCATGATGCGCGTGCTGTGGCGTTCATCCACGTGCGTGGCCTCGTGGGCCAGCAATGCGGCCAGTTGCCCGGGATGCTCCATGCCGTTCACGATGCCGCTGAACACGACGATGTCGCCACCGGGCATGGCAAAGGCATTCACCTGATCGCTCTCCACCAGATGAAAGCGCAGGTCGAACTTGTCGCTCAACTGCAACTTGTCACCGAACCGCTGAAGCACTGCACTGCGGGCGGTATCCTCGGGAAGGCCCAGCATGATGCTCCCGTAACTGGCCTTGCCCAATTGCTCATCCACCTCAAGGGGTAACAACAAGGCCATGCGTTCCGCAGCAAATGGCAGAACCCAGAAATAACCACCCACCAGCACGGCCACCAACCCCAGAAAGAACAACAAAGGACCCTTCCGCGCAAGGGATAACGTGCGATCGTAGACACCGCGACGACCGGCGTACTGCATGCGCGTTACGAAGCTCTTGATGAACAAGGGCTCGCGAACAATGAGCACACGACGAGGATGTTCACCGAAAGTGATGCGCAGCATGGAACTGCTGCGCTCCCATTCCATGCCACCGTGCTCCAGCGGCCAATAGAACCGCTCGCCATCCACCTCCACCTCCAGGGAACCGGGCTCCCTGAGACCCACGAGCGCTTCCTTGGGCTTGCTGGTGAGCCCATCGTAGAAATTCGCTTTGAACGAGGTGCTCACAGGAAGATGCCGATGTCCATGATATCACCCAGTTCATCGGCCGTGGCACTGGCGTGCTCCTGCTCGGTCTGCACCACGGAATCCAGATCGGCATCGCCCACCATCTCCACATTGGACATGATGTACCGCATCATGCGCACATGCGCCCAAGCCAGACCGACGCCGAGGGTGAACACCACAAGGAAGAAGTTACCGACCAGCAGGCCGAAGAACCCACCACCCGTTGCCGTGCTCCGGAACTGAATGCGGCGCCCCTCCGGGAAGTTCCAGCTGAGGTTGTTCACGTAGTAATTGAAGATGTCGCGTTGCCACCAGAAGCCATAAATGCCGAACGTGAACAAGGTCAACAGGTACCCTTTGAGGTTCATCAGGAAGAACTCCAATCCATCGCCCTTGTAATGGAAATGCGAACTGCCATAGCGGATGTGGCCCAGCACATAGTTCCGCAGGTTCATTTGGAACCAAGCGCCATAAATGCCGAACGTGACCAGTGTGAGCAACCCATCGCGGATGCAGATCCCATAAAGCTCCTTCAGGTCGCCGCGGTACCCGAAGTGAATGCCCCGCCAACTGCTGCGACCCATACGGTAGCGGTAGGTGCCGTGGATGACGAGTGGTGCAAGGGCGATGATGGACGAAAAGAGGATCAGAAAGGCCAGGATGCTCGCCCAATCCTCCTGCATCCAGGTAAGTGCGAAGAACGCTCCATAAATGACCCCGAAAAGCACCACCGCCTTGATAAAGCCGATGAACATCTCGCGCCCCGTGCCCCTGAAGTGAAAGGGATGGGCGTCCAGTTCGAGATGGTCATAGAAGTATTGCAGCCTGCGTGCCTTGGCCCAAGGGTAATAAAGGCCGAGCGTGACGAACGTGAGCAACCAGTTCACGATCATCACGGAGAAAAGCTCTCCGCCATTACCGGTGAAGGACAGACGCTTGCGTGGGGTAAGCATTTCCATGGGAAGGTGGTTGTGGCGGTCAAGATAATCGGCAAAAAGACACACTTGGTGCACCGGTCCCGGCAGGATAACTTGGCGGCATGCAGGAACAGGACCTCTTCTACCTGCGGGAAGCCATTGCCCTTGCCCGCCAAGGCATGGACCGGAACGAGGGAGGTCCCTTCGGCTGCGTGATCGTATGCGACGGACGCATCATCGGGCGCGGCAACAACCGCGTGACCAGCAGCAACGACCCCACGGCTCACGCAGAAATGGTGGCCATCCGAGAAGCCTGCAACGCGATCGGTTCCTTCCAGCTCACTGGCTGCACCTTGTACACAAGTTGTGAACCCTGCCCCATGTGCCTCGGTGCCATCTACTGGGCACGGCCGGACCGCGTGGTGTACGCTGGAACCCGACAGGATGCGGCCGCTGCCGGCTTCGACGACCAACTGATCTACAACGAACTTCCCTTGCCCCCAGCGGAACGGCGCATGCCCATGGAACAGGCGCTACGCGACGAGGCCAGCACCGTGCTCGAAGCGTGGAGGTTGAAGTCCGACAAGACCGCCTATTGACCCCCGATCCATGCTTCTGTTGGCACCTCTCGTAGCCATTGCAGGGAACCTTGCCGGACTGCTGATCGCAACAGCAGTGGCCTGGGCCTGGTTCTCCTATCGCCGCAACAAACGCCCGGCGGACCTTTCGCACCGCTTGAACGAGGCCCAGCGTGCCGTGCTCAGCAAATACGCCATCCACTACCAGCGTCTCGGCCAGGCGGACAAAGCGAAGTTCGAGCGTATCGTGGCCCACTTCGTCCACGAAAAGGAATGGACCGGCGCAGGCGTTGCCATGGAACACGAAATGAAGTTGATGATCAGTGCCTGTGCAGCACAATTGCTGCTCGGTCATCCGGATGTCGTGCTCAAACACTTCCAGCGGATCGTGGTCTATCCGCGCTCCTATCGGTCCAGGCCCACCGGGCGTATGCACCAGGGCGAAGTGCGTCCGCAGGCGGGGCTCATTTTGATCTCATGGGAGGACTTCCTGCACGGCTATGCCCACACGCGCGATGCGCACAATGTGGGATTGCATGAGATGGCCCATGCGCTCTGGTTCGAGAACAGCATCCTGAACGGAGAGGACGATTTCCTTCACCCCGAGCGACTGGCGCGTTGGATGGAGCATGCCGAAGGGGAAATGGCACGTATTCGAAAGGGACAGAGCCGTTTGTTCCGCGACTATGCCGCCACCAACCAGGCCGAGTTCTTCGCCGTGGCCGTGGAATACTTCTTCGAGCAGCCCACGCTGTTCCATAAGGAACTTCCGGAGCTGTATGCCATCCTGTGCGGTATGCTGAGGCAGGACCCGGACAAGGTGCTGCTGTCCTGATGCAGCACCGTACCTCTTCAGCCCTGGACCGGATCCCCAGGACCTTTACCGGTCAATAACCCTGTGGATGGGCCAACAACAAGGAACCCCGCTTTCGCGGGGTTCCTTGTTCTCAGTTGACCGACTAGGGCTCGAACCTAGACTCTTCTGAACCAAAATCAGACGTGTTGCCAGTTACACCATCGGTCAGGAACAGCTTTCGGCTGCTTACGCAAGCTTTCGGCGGTGCAAATTTAACAAGATCCGGGAAACGCAAATAGAGCACCCATCCGGACTTTGGTATTTTCGCCTCCCGCCCCGTTCTGACGGCACCCTGCCGCCGGAGGGGGAATTAACGCACCGCACCCGACCTCATGGAATTCAAGAAGTTGAACATCATCACCGGTTGGCTGGTGTTCCTGGTGGCCGCCTACACCTACATCGCCACCATCGAACCCACCAGCAGCTTCTGGGACTGCGGCGAATTCATTGCGACCGCCTACAAATTGGAAGTGGGCCACCCCCCGGGAGCCCCCCTGTTCATGATCCTGGCCCGGGTGGCCAGCGCCTTTGTAGGCCCGGAGAACGTACCTGTGGCCATCAATACGCTCAGCGCCCTGGCCAGTGCGTTCACCATCCTCTTCCTTTTCTGGAGCATTACGCACATGGCCTACAAGCTGGCCACGCGCGAAGGCCGCGAACTGAACATGGGCGGTATCATCGCCGTACTGGGCAGCGGCATCGTGGGGGCCCTGGCCTACACCTGGAGCGACAGCTTCTGGTTCAGCGCGGTGGAAGGCGAGGTGTACGCGTTGTCCAGCTTCTTCACGGCCATTGTGTTCTGGGCCATCCTGAAGTGGGAGAGCGAGGCCGACCAGGCCCACAGCACCCGCTGGCTGATCCTGATCGCCTACCTCATGGGCCTCAGCATCGGCGTGCACCTGCTCAACCTGCTCTGTATCCCGGCCATTGCCTTCGTGTACTATTTCAAGCGGTACGACGTCACATTGCGCGGCATCATCACCACGTTCATCGTTTCAGCAGTGATCCTGGGCGCCATCCAGGCGGTGATCATCCCGGGTATCGTGCGCACGGCCGGCTGGTTCGAGCTGTTGTTCGTGAACGACCTCGGCATGCCCTTCAACACCGGCAACCTGGTGTATGCCCTGCTCCTGATCGGCGCCATTGTCTGGGGCCTGATGTGGACACAGCGCAACCAGAAAGTACTCTGGAACACGGTGATCCTGGGCGTGAGCGTGATCCTGGTGGGCTACAGCACCTATGCCATGATCGTGATCCGGAGCACGGCCAATCCGCCCATCGACGAGAACAACCCGGAGAACGTGTTCAACCTGTTGAGCTACCTCAACCGCGAGCAGTACGGCGACCGTCCCTTGCTGATGGGTCAGTTCTGGGACTCGCCCTACGCCGATGAGCGCAAGGACGGCACACCCGTGCACACCGCGACGTACCTCGTGGAAAAGGACGGCCGGCCGGTGAAGAAGTTCTACGATCGCTGGAGCGCCGCCCACTTCATCGAGGAGAACCCCGGCCACGAAGTGACCCACGCCTACATCGTGACCGACCCGCGCAAGGGCACCGAGGTGGTCTATGACGCGGACTTCACCATGCTGTTCCCGCGCATGTACAGCAACCAACAAAGCCATACCGGGGCCTACAAGGACTGGAGCGATTTCAAGGGCACCCCGATGCGCACGACCGACCGGGAAGGAAAGCCGACCATCATCTGGAAACCGACCATGGTGGAGAACATGCGCTTCTTCTTCCGCTACCAGATGGACTGGATGTACTGGCGCTACTTCATGTGGAACTTCGCCGGACGCCAGAACGACGTGCAGGGCCATGGCAACATCATGGACGGCAACTGGCTGAGCGGTATCAAGGCCATCGATGCCGAACGTCTGGGGAACCAGGACCAGCTTCCATCAAGTCTTACGCGGAACAAGGCCATGAACAAAATGTTCCTGCTGCCTCTGATCCTGGGGCTTATCGGCATGCTGTACCAGTTGGTCCGCCATCTGCGCGATTGGAGCGTGGTGATGTTGCTCTTCTTCTTCACCGGTGTGGCTATCGTGATCTACCTGAACCAGACACCTTACCAGCCGCGTGAGCGTGATTATGCCTACGTGGGCTCGTTCTACGCGTTCGCCATCTGGATCGGATTGGGCGTGTTCGCGCTGTACGATGCGGCCCGTACGCTGACCACCCGCGAGCTGGGCATTACGGCCGGCGCTGCGTTCGGTCTCGGACTGCTGCGCCTTGTGTTGGATGGTGATGATGGACATGGAGTATCCTATGCCATACTGTACATCGCCACGGTGGGCGTGGGCAGTGTGGCCTTGTTCATGCTGCTGGGCAAGGTGTTGCGTAACGACGGCGCATTGGCCACGTTGGCCACCTTGCTGGGCCTTGGCGTGCCGGTCATCATGGTGGCCGAAGGCTGGGACGACCACGACCGGAGCAACCGCACACCTGCCCGCGATCTGGCCGCCGACTACCTCGAGAGCTGCGCACCGAACGCCATCCTGTTCACGAACGGCGACAACGACACCTTCCCGCTCTGGTACGCCCAGGAGGTGGAAGGGATCCGGACAGACGTACGCGTGGTGAACCTGAGCCTGCTGAACACGGACTGGTACATCGACCAGATGCGGCGCAAGGCATACAACAGCGAGCCCGTACCGTTCGGCATGGCACCGGAGAAATACCGCCAGGGCACGCGTGATGTGGTCGCCATCATCCCGCAAGGGCGTGAGGGGTACAAGAACCTGAAGGAGATGATGGCCTTTGTGGAGAATGACCGCAACATGCAGGTGCTCTTCCAGCGCGGCGTGAAGGACGCGTGGTTCCCCACGGACAAGTTCAGCCTGCCGGTGGATAGTGCGATCGTGTTCGGCAACGGCACGCTGAGCGCCAAGGACACCAACTGGGTGAGCTCCTTGAACTGGCAGGTGAAGCGCCAGGTGCTGCTGAAGAACCATCTGATGGTGCTTGACCTACTGGCGAACAATAACTGGGAACGCCCCATCTACTTCGCGGTGACCACCGGACCGGACAGCTACATCAACCTGCAGGACCACTTCCAATTGGAGGGCCTCACCTACCGCTTGGTACCGGTCTACAGCCCGAACCGCAATCCGAACCTGAACGGCCGTGTTGCCACCGATGTGATGTACAGCAACGTGATGGAGAAGTTCCGGTGGGGCAATATGGAGACCGAAGGGGACATCTACCTCGACGAGAACATCCTGCGCATGACCACCAACCTGCGCCTGCAACTGAGCAGCCTTGCCGAAGCGCTCATTGACGAAGGCCGCAAGGATGAGGCCCGCAACGTTCTAGATCTCTCGCTGGAGAAGATGCCCGAGCGCAACGTGCCTTTCGACCGGATCCTGCTGCCCACGGTGGAGGCCTACTACGCGACCGGGGACACGGCCAAGGCGGACGCCCTGAACGAGCGGATCTTCGAGATCATGGAGGAGAACCTCACCTGGCTGCTGAGCCTGGAGGACCGGTTCGTGAAGCCGTTGGAACAGGAAATGGCGATCACCCACGCGGTGATGGGCCGCTTGGAGACCGTGGCCAGCCCTGAACTGAAGGCCCGCCTTGCGGACCGCATGGAGACCATGGACGCGTTAATCCAAGGTCGTGAACAGGGTGGCAAGCGGACCACGCGGATGCGCTTTTAGGAAAGGCCATGTACCTCCATCGGATACCCGAACTGGTCAAACCCCTGTTCGGTGATCTGTTGTGGCGCATGCCGACCACGGAACGCGTGATCTACCTCACGTTCGATGATGGACCAACGCCCGGGGTGACGGACCGGGTCCTCGACATCCTGAACGCCCACCAGGCAAAGGCCACCTTTTTCTGTGTTGGGCGACATGCGGCATCGGAGCCCACGTTGATCGAACGCATGCGCAACGAGGGCCATGCCCTTGGCAACCATACATGGGAACACCTTGATGGATGGCGCACCCCCACCATGACATACCTGAGAAGCGTGCTCAAGGGACAGCCATTCACCGGTAGCGATCTCTTCAGGCCGCCATATGGCCATTTGACCCGTGAGCAGGCCCATGCCTTACGCGCCCGCTACAAGGTGGTGATGTGGGACATCCTGAGCGCGGATTTCGATCCAGCATTGACAGCGGACCAATGCGAACGCAACGTGATGACGCGGTTACGACCGGGTTCGATCATTGTGTTCCACGACAGCCTGAAGGCCTGGCCACGGCTGCAAGGCGCACTACCGCGTGTTCTGACCCAGGCCGCCGACGATGGATATCGGTTTGAAGCACTTCCGACGGCTTGAACGACTACTGGAGCACCGCGGTCACCGTCCACTCGTTCCTGCGGTTCTCGGCATGTTCCTCCTCGGTACATGAAACGCCTGCCACACAGTGGTTGCGCGGCCGTTCACTGCCAAACCCTTTGGCCACGACACGTTCCTTGGGCACCCCCTTGGCAACAAGGTGGTCCACGATAGCCTGCGCCTGTTTCTGTGTGATGGACAGGTTCGCCGCAGCATCACCACGGGTATCCGAGTGCACGGCGATCTCCAACTTGAGCGCCGGGTTGACCAACAGTCGTTCCGCGAACGCGTCCAGTTCGGTACGGGCGAGCGGGTCCAAATTGGTGCCGCCCGTAGACCAGCGCACATAACGGAACGCCACGGGCACGCCCACCTCCACCGGCTCGAAGCGCAGTTCGCGCACCTCGTTCAAGTCGATGATGCCTTGCTTCATACCCACTGTGGAAACAGGTACGCTCTGGCTGAAATAACCGGGCTTCTCGATGAGCACCTCGAACTCCTCATTGCTCGCCAGTCGCATGCTGAAGTCACCACCATCGGTGGATCGGAAGGTCTCGGAGAAAAAGCTGCTGAGGTTGACCACGCTGAGCGTCGCACCAGCCAGGAAGCCCGGCTTGTCCTTGACCCGCAGTACGCCGCGCAACCACACGCCCGCATCGGGCACGAGATGAATGTCGCGGGAAATGATCTGCTGCCGCTCAATGTCCTCCGTACTGAGATGCTGTTCGGCCTCATAACGGCCCTTCATGCGGGCCACAAGCTTGTACTCGCTCTTCCTCTGAACCGCGAATGAATACTCGCCGCGCCCGTCGGTGCGGGTGGACGCGATCAACGCACCGTTCTCGTCGTATAGCTCCACCTCCGCATCCACGACAGGTGTTTCGTATTCATCATCAATGACCAGGCCCGTGCAGAGGTAGCGCTGCTCGAGGGGCGCGAGCATACTGAAGGCATAAATATCATCGTCACCCACACCGCCCGGACGATTACTGGTGAAATAACCGCGTGACCCAGTGGCGTCGATAATGAACCCGAAATCATCCTTCGGTCCATTGACAGGAGCACCCACATTGATCACCCCGGAATACGCACCACCCGTACCCGGAAGGGAGGCGTACACATCCAATCCACCAAGTCCGGGATGACCATTGCTGGCAAAGAACAAGGTGCCATCCGCTGCAACGAAGGGGAAGGACTCATTGAACGGTGTGTTGATGGCCGGGCCCAGGTTCTCCGGCTCGCTCCATTGGCCTCCCTGCTCCTTACATACATAGATATCCGTGCCGCCATATCCCCCAGGCATGTCGCTCACGAAAAAGAGCTTACGCCCGTCCACGGAAAGGGAGGGATGAGCAATGGACACCTCGCTGTTGTTGTAAAGGAATTGCTCCAGCTCACCCCAATCATCGCCGGTGCGCCGTGCCTTGTAGATGGCCAGCCGGGTGACACCGTTGCTGCTTCGCTCAGAGCGGCCCTTGAAATAGCTGTTCCGGGTGAACCAGAGCACATTTCCGGACAGGTCTGCTGTTGCCGGTCCCTCGTGGTACTTCGAGTTCACCTGGCCTTCCAAGGGCCGCGCATCGGCCAGCCCCCCATCAATGCTGACCTTGGCAACGAACAGGTCCAGGAACGGTTGGTCGTTCCACGCGGCGCGGCGTTCCACACCGACCGTGAAATGCCGCGAGGAGGCGAAGATCACGCGGTCGTTGCCCAGCCAGGCGGGTGTCATGTCGCACTGCGGCGTATTGATGGAGAGCGATCGTACTGTGAAGCGCGCTTCGTCCTGTTGGAACTTGCGCGCGAAACCACTGATGTTGCTCCGTGGGGTTGCGCCATCGGTCTGAACAGTGGCCAGGTAGCGGTCCATCCACTCCTCGGCCTCCTGGTAACGGCCGTTGCTCTTGAGGGCCTCGGCATATTGGTACAGGTCGTTCGGTTCACGGTTCATGAACTTCACCACGGTGGCGTACCAGCGCTCCGCTTCCATCGTGTCGCCCAAACGCATGCTGCAATCGGCCAGGCGCTTGGTGACATGCTCGTTCACCGCGCCCATTTCAACGGCCTTACGGTACTCTGCTGCAGCACGGGCGTAGGCCATCTGCTGGTAATAGCGATCTCCCTCCCGCACATAGGGGTCCGCATTACCCTGTGCACCAGCATTCAGGAACGCCAGCCAGAACACCAGGAAGAGGGGCCACACACGTGCGTTCATGGTTCAGAAATAACGTGGTGTCACCGTCCGCCCCTTGATGAACCGCAGGTCGTAGTTGATCATGATCTCGTGAGTGCCCGCATTGTAAGCCCCCAGCTTGGTGGTGGTCAGATCGAACGCATAGCCCACACGGAACTGATCATTCACCTGGTACTGGCCGAGCACACCCACCGCATTGCCCACGCGGTACAACATGCCGAACCAGATCTTCTCGCGTAGCAGGAAATTGGCCGTGAGGTCCATGGACATCGGTGAACCTTCGACCAAGCGCAACATGAACGATGGCTTGAACTTCAGGTCACGGGCCACGTCAAGGACATAGCCGCCCATCAGGAAATAGTGGCGTGCCTCGGATACGGTGACCACACCTTGGGAGCCGCTCTCCTCCACGGAATTCTCCAGGAGCTTGGGTACACTGAGCCCTAGATAGTAACGCTGTGCGTGCCAGTACAGACCGAACCCGAAGTTGGGGAGCACCTTCCCCTTGATGTTCACGTTAGCGGCATCGGGATCAACCGTGGCAAGACCGGCAAGGTCCGCTTGGTAAAGGTTCACACCGCCCTTCAGGCCGAACGCCAGCCGTGAATCACCACCCGTTCGGATGCGGTATGCATAATCACCATAGATGGAGGTCTGCCGGGTGGGTCCCACCTTGTCGTTGATGAGACTGAGCCCCAACCCCATGTTGGCGGCCTTCAGCGGACTGTGCGCGAGAAGGGTCTGCGTGCTGGGCGCACCATCGAGCCCCACCCACTGGTGACGGCTCAGGGCCATTACTGTGAACACATCGGCACTTCCTGCGTAACCCGGATTGAAGGCCAGGGTGTTGAACATGTACTGCGAGTACAGAGGGTCCTGCTGTGCCGCCAGTGGAACGGCGAACAGCATGCACCATGCGATCAACCAATTGCCGGGTGTGCGAACTGCGCTCATCGGATCAGGTAGATAAAGCCGGTGAGCGCTTCCTTGCCATTGCCCAGGTCCAGCACATAGTAATACGTGCCTGCCGGGGCATTGCCTGCGGGAACGGCGTTCGGCGAGGTGCCGTCCCACACGGTGTTCACATTGTCGTAGCCGTTGGCCTCGTAGACCTTGCCTCCCCATCGATTGAAGATCACGAGGTTGTTGCCAGGGAATCCCTCGATGCCCGGGATCAGCAGCTGTTCATTCACATTGTCGCCATTGGGCGAGAACGACTGTGGCACAAAGACATCATCATTGAACGTGCATGGGCTCGTTCCGCTGATCACACTTGTACCGCAAGCCTGCGCATCGGACAGCGCGAGCTCGAAGGGCTGGGAGGTTGGCACCGGATCACTGATGAAGGTGTAGGGGTCACCCGGGACGATCGTCCCTGGCACCCCGGAGACCACATACGTGGAGGTATCCCCTTCGTCGATGCTGAACGAGATGACATAGGTGCGGTCGCGCTCGATACACGTCAGCGTGAGGTCCACGATCCGCGGCGTGGTGATCACCAGCACCTTGACCAGGGCCGTTGCAGTGCCGCATCCGGCCACGGTAACGGTGTACCGGTAGAGATACTCGCCGGGTGGCAACAAGGTGGTGTTCACAGTGCCATTGCTCAAGGCCCCGGAACCTGAAACGTCCTCCCACGATCCGCCCGCCTGAGGCGTGCCGTTCAATCCATTAAAAAGCACCAGCGCGGTCAACGTATCGCAGGACACGATCTCTCCGTTCAGGCCAGCGTTGGCCGGTTGAGCGATCGATATCGCGAGCACGGCCGTATCGTCCGGGCATGCAGCATTGCCAAGCAAGGTGTAGGTATAATTCCCGGGGTCATCGATGGCCGGGTTGAACGATGAACCGTGCGGCAGGCCCTGAGGACCGGTCCAGGTGCCACCCGGTTCGGGTGATCCGGACAACTGCGCGATCAACGAAATGGGTCCGGAGGTGCTACATACCGGCAACGCACCTCCGATACCGGCATCCGGGAAGTCACTGATGGTCACCACCACGGTGGCGCTCAAAGTGCCACAACCTGGATCGGAAACGGTATAGGTGAAACCTGCGATGGTGCCAGCGGACAGCAGGCTGGCGTTCAGCACCCCCTCGGGCAACAGCACACCGGTCCCCATCTGGTCCACCCACGTCCCACCAGGGGTCGGTGTACCGGCCAACGCGTCGAACAAGGCGTAGTCGGTGTCCGAGCCACACACAGTGACGCTACTGTCAGCTCCGGCACTGATGCCATTCCCAACAGTAACGGTGACCACACTGCTAACGGAAGCACACGGGCCATTGGCCGCAATGGTGTAGCGGAACGGCCAAGTACCCGTGCCTGCCACCGCAGGGTCGAACGTGCTACCCGACAAGGCTCCGGAAGCGTTCAGGTCCGTCCATATCCCGCCCGTTTGCGGCGTACCCCCCAGCTGGGCGAACAGGTCAATGGGGGCCTGGGTAACGCATGCCTGCACTGTTGCATCCTGTCCCGCATTGCCAGCAGCGATCAGTACGACCGTAAGCTCGGCGAAAGCGTCGGAACAAGGCGTGGCTCCCGCCAGGGTATAACGGTACACACCTGGAAGATCACTGCCGGGATCGAAGAAGGACCCGTGCGCCGACCCACCCCCGGTGACGAAGGTCCAGGAGCCTCCCGGTTGGGGATTGCATGCCAGAGCCGCGAACATGTTCACCGGGGCCTGGCTGGAACAGATCGTGAGCGTATTGTCACAGCCCGCGTTCGGCGCCTGCGGCTCGGTCACGTTCACAAAAGCATCGTCATTCGGACAAGGAAGTTGGCCGGTGATGCGGTACCGGTAGATACCAGGGCTATGGATGGCAGGGTTGTAAATGTTCGCATGGGGCACGTTTCCGCCGGTCACATACACCCAGGTCCCTCCCGTTTGGGCATTGGGGCCGAGCAACAGGAACATGTCCACCGGACCATCGGTGGAACAGACGTTCAGGTTCGCATCCGCGCCAGCATTCGCTGCAGGAACGACCTGGACATTCACAATGGCGGTATCCGCAGGACAGCTTCCAACACCGGGCACCACATATCGATAGGCGCCCGGATCATTGGTGGCAGGAAGGAACGTGCCCGAATGTGGAGCAAACGCTGGCGTGAGCCAGAAGCCCCCACCATCCGGGGCGCAGCCCAGGCCTGTGGCCAAGGCAATGGGCGGCGATGTGGAGCAAACGTTCAACGAACCATCGCAACCTGCGTAGGGTCCATCGAGGACCGTGACGATCACACGACCCGTATCGGGGTCGCACTGGGCGGAAGCGCTCAGCACGTAATCGAATTCCCAAGTGGACCCCGGCGCTACACCGGATGTATTGAACACGGCACCGATGAGCCCGCCACTATTATCCAAATCGGACCAAACGCCACCCGCCTGGGGCGTTCCACCAAGGGAGGCGAACAGATCGACCAATTGTCCCTGACATGCGTTCAAAACAGCATCATCTCCTGCGTTCAGGGCTGGCGCCAGGTTCACGATGACCTGGGCTGAAGCGCCCGGGCAGGGACCCGAACCGGCAACGCTATACGTGAACGAGTAGTTGCCGGGAGGAACACCGAAAGCATCCCATACGTCGCCGTTCAACACCCCTTGTCCGGAATTATTCGTCCAGATGCCACCCGTAGTGTAGCTGCCGCCCAGGCCTGGGAACAAGGCGATGGCCTGCTCATCGATACATGCAGCAATGGCTCCGTTCGCTCCGGCCGAAGGCGCCAGCACACGTGTGATCGAGACTTGTGCCGTGGCGGTGCCACAAGGCGGAGTGCCGGTCACGGTGTATACGAACGCTCCTGAGCCCTCGACCGCCGGGTCATAATTCGGACCATGTGGCACCCCGCCCAGGGTCCAGGAGCCACCCCCATCAGGGATGCCGCCTAGTAATGTAATGAGCTCCACCACACCCTGCGATGAACAGATCTGCACGGCAGTGCTGGTGCCTGCCTGAGGCGCCTGGTTCTGCACAACGGTCACTGTTGCTGAATCGCTCTCACATGGCGCGATGCCGGTCACCCGATAGCGATACACCCCCGGCTGGGAGATCCCTGGAGAATACTGACCGGAAACGGTATTGCCCGATGGACCTATCCATGTGCCACCGGCCTGCGGCGTGCCACCGAGCACACCGAACAATTGGAACGGCGGTTGATCGCTGCAGATCACCGAGGTGCCGTTACCACCGGCATCCGTGGCTGTGTTCTGGATGACCGTTACACGGGCCGTATCGTTGGTGCAAGGCAAATTGCCCTGCACCACATAGGAGTAGACACCGGCCTGGTCCTGGCCGGGGATGTACACGCCGGAGTGCAAGCCCAAGGCGGGTGTCAGCCAGAAACCATTATTCTGAGGGGTACCACCGAGGATGCCGAACAGGCTCACTGGCAGGTCATCGCTGCACAGCGTAAGAAGTCCATTGAAACCTGCTGTTGGGCTAGTGTTGATCACCACACCAACAAGCGCTTCATCATTAATGCATGGTGGCAGGCCCGACACCGTATAGATGTACACATCGGATTGATCGACCGAGGGGAGGATGATACCGGAGTGCACACTGTTGTCGGACTGGCGCCTCCAGGTACCTCCGGGCTGCGCATTGGGACCCAACAACGGAAACAGGTTCACCGCACCACCGGTATTGCACAAGGTGATGCTCGCATCGTTGCCGGCGCGTGGAGCTGGGTTGACCGTAACGGTCAGCGTAGCGCTCGCCTCAGGGCACGCACCAACACCGGACACGGTGTAACGGTAAGTACCCGGGGCGGTTGTGCCCGGGGCAAAGATCCCATCCATGATGGTGGTGGCAGGGAGCGGTCCACGCCAGGTGCCGTTCAGCGCTGGGCTGCAACCTAACTGGGACACCATGGAGAAGGGAAGGTCCGATGAGCAACGCACGATGGCATTACTGCATCCCGGATTCGCTTGTGAACTCACGCTCACCGTCACCGTACTGCTGACCGACCCGCAGGAGTTGGTCACTGTATACGTGTACAGACCGGGTGTGCTAATTCCTGGCTGGAACAGTCCACTAAAGGTCGCAGTGGAAGGCGCAGGGCCGGTCCATGTACCTGAGGGGTCGGGGTTGCCGCCCAGTGCCGTGATGAGGTTCACCGTGGGACCACCCGCGCACAGGGTCAGTGTCCCCGAAGTACCGGCATTCGGAGAGGGGTCCACGAACACGAATACCGAGGCCGTGTCGTTGCCGCACGGGGTGGTGCCCTGTACGATGTAACGGTACTCGCCTGGCTCGCTCGTTGCAGGCGAAAAGGTGCCATTGCTCGGGCCGGAGGGACCGATCCACGTACCCCCCAACACCTGTGGGGTGCATCCCAGCGCATTCACCAGCAGGAAGGGAAGACCACCACTGCACACGGTGATGCTGGAATTGCAGCCAGCGGAGGCTGCGGGCACCACGGTCACGGTGAGCGAGGCCACCGCAATGCCGCAGGGTGGCTGTCCGGTGACGCGGTACTCGTAGATGCCCTGCACATCAAGCCCCGGAACGAAGGTGGCGCTGTGGTTCTGGCCACCAAAGCTCCACGAACCGCCCGGGTCGGGGTTGCCACCGAGCAGGGCCGTCATGTTGAACGGCGCTCCATTGGAACACACCACGGTGGAAGCAGGAGTGCCGGCAAAGGGCGCCTGGACCTCTGTGACCGTCACCGCGGAGAACACCGCCGTACACGGGGGTGCCGCGTTCACGACATAGTAGAATACACCCGGATCATTGATGGCCGGATTGTAGGTGCCGGAGAACGGTGGACCGGTCGGGCTGTTGCGCCGCCATTGCCCCCCGGTAGCCGGGTTGCCGCCGAGGAAGGGAAAAAGCTGGATGGCCGTATCGCTGCAGGTGATGGCATTGCCGTTAGTTCCCGCGTTCGGCGCCAGTTGCACGTTCACCGTCACCTGGGCCGAATCCGAATCGCAGCCCACGATGCCCGCAAGGCGATAGCGGAACACATAGCTTCCCGGGGCCACCAACGAAGCGTTGAAGAACTGGCCGGATACGGCACCGGTCCCACCGAGATCGATCCACACCCCACCTGGCTGCGGTGATCCGCCCAATCCATTGAAAAGGTTGACCGCGCTGTTGCTTCCACAGGCCGGCAACGTGCCGTTACTTCCAGCATCCAACAGTGGTGCGATCGTCACACGCACCACCGCCTGATCATCTCCACATTGACCGATGCCGGGCACCGTGTAGGTGAAGTCATAGTCGCCTGAAGGAAGACCGAGCGGACTGAAGAGGTTCCCGCTCAATTGCCCCGTGTTGTCATCATCGTTCCAGGTCCCCGTCAGGTCCGGATTGCCCGTGAGCCCGATGAACAGGTCCACGGAGGTTGTGCCCTGGCATACGGTGATCGTACTGCCTGTCCCGGCGTTCGGAGCCTGGTTCACCGTGGCGGTCACCGTGGCCGATGCGTTGGAACAGGGGGCCGTGCCGGGAACGGCATAGGTGTATGCTCCCGGGATGGATGTTCCCGGGATGAACACACCGGAACTCGGACCCGAGGGTCCCGTCCAAACACCCCCATTGTCGGGCGAACCTCCCAGTTGGCTGAAGAGGTCCACGGGACCATCGGTGGAACAACGGGTGAAAGAGGCACTGGTGCCGGCCGACGGTTGCGTATTCACGCTGACCGTAACAACGGCAGTGGCCGCCAGACAGGGCGTAACACCGGTGACCGTATACGTGTAGCCACCCGGTGCCGACAGGCCCGGGGTGAACGTACCAGAGTGCGAAGTACCATTGGGCCGGGTCCAGCTGCCCCCTGGATCAGGCGAACCTCCAAGCACATTGATAAGATCGAACTCGGGATCACTGCTGCAGACCAGCACGGATGCGTTCTGTCCTGCCTGCGGTGCCTGATTCACGAACACGGTCACAAAGGCGCTGTCATTGACACAAGGGGCCGTACCCGGCACCACGTAGGTGTATGCCCCTGGAACACTCGTGCCCGGTGTGAATGTTCCGCTTACAGGAACGTTGCCAGGTGCCAGCCATGACCCTGAACCGCTCGGCGAACCACCAAGGACGGAGATCAACGAAAAGGGCGCATTGGTGCTACACACCGTGATCGTGCCGTTAACCCCGGCATTGGGTGCGATCACCCGGTTCACTTGGACGGATGCACTGGCATTGACACAAGGCGTCGTTCCAGCCACCGTGTAGGTGTACACCCCACCTACTTCACTACCAGGCAGATAGGTGCCGGAGTGTGGCTGGCCGTTGGGACGTGTCCATGTGCCACCGATCTGAGGAGAACCACCGAGATACGTGAACAAGTCAACGGCACCCTGATCGCTGCAAATGGTAAGGCTCCCATTGGTACCCGCCACCGGCGCTTGCACCACGCTTACAGTGACGGTTGCAGTAGCGTTCGTACAGGGAGCCGTTCCGGCCACGGTGTAGGTATAGACCCCGGCGGTCGAAGTGCCCGGCGTAAAGGTGCCCGTGCTGGGACCTCCAGGTCCGGTCCATGTACCGGTGGCATCGGGCGTTCCACCCAGAACCCCGAACAAAGAGAACGGTGCGTTATTGCTGCACACCGTGATCGAACCATTGGTCCCCGCATTGGGGGCGGTGACCACCGAAACGTTCACGACGGCCGTTGCATTCGGACAAGGGCTCAGGCCAACCACCGTGTAGGTGTACGCGCCGGGCGTATCCACCCCGGGGGTATAGGTCGCACCATGAGGTCCGTTCGGACCGGTCCATGTGCCGCCTGCGTTCGGGGTGCCCCCCAACTGTCCAAAAAGACCGAAAGGCGCATCAATGGAACAGCGTACCACGTTGGCGTTCGTACCCGCGTTGGGCGCCGTGTTCACCGCCACGGTGACCGTGGCTGTTGCAGGCACACAAGGCGACTGACCTGTTACCGTGTACGTGTACACGCCGGGAGCACTGGTACCCGGAACAAACGTGCCGGGATGGACCGCACCACCGGGAGCGGCCCATGTACCGCCATTATCAGGCGTCCCTCCCAACACCCCGAACAGCGCAAAGCTTGCATCGGTGCTGCACACCGTAATGGAAGCCGATGTGCCGGCCCGGGGCGCAGTACGCACCGTTATGGAAAGTACGGCCGTTGCATTGGCACAAGGCGCAGTGCCGAGCACCGTGTAGGTGTAGTTGCCGGGAAGATCGACGGCCGGGTTGAAGAGATCGCCGTGAGCACCACCGGGGCCCACCCACGTTCCTCCGGCCGCAGGTGTCCCGTTCAACTGCGCACGCATGCTCAACGGAGCGTCGTTGCTGCACACCACGATGCTGCGATCGATGCCCGCATTGGGAGCCGCCACTTGTGTGACCGTGACCGTGGAAGAACTGGCCAGGCACGGGGCCGTACCAGGCAACGTGTACGTGTAAACTCCTGGTGTGGAAACACCGGGCGTGTATGTTGCGCTGACAACGCCCCCGCCAGGACCGGTCCATGTACCACCCGGCTGTGGCGAGCCGCCTAGAAGCGCGAAGAGGCTGAACGCGGGAACATTGCTGCAGACCGTGGTGGCGCCATTGGTGCCTGCATTGGGGCGCTGGTTGATGGTGACCGTTACAGTGGCAGAGGCAGGCGCACAAGGCGCTGTGCCCTGCACCGTATAGGTATAGATGCCCGCCGGACCTACTGTGGGATCAAGTGTGCCCGAGTGAACGCCACCGCCAGGAGCGGTCCATGTGCCGCCGACCTGAGGTGTACCACCCAGGCTGGCGAACAGGCTGGTCGCTGGCCCATCGCTGCAAACGGTCAATGAACCATTGGTGCCCGCATTGGGTGCCGCGGTGATCGTCACCGTGACCGTGGCAGTGGCATTCGAACAGGGCGACACACCGGCAACACTATACGTGTAAACACCAGCCGGATCACCAGCCGGATCAAAGGTCCCGGAATGGGCCGCTCCCCCGGGTCGGGTCCAAGTGCCCCCGACCTGTGGTGCACCGCCCAAACCGGTAATGAGTTGCACAGGTGCCGCATTGCTGCAGACCGCAAGCGCTCCGTTCGTTCCAGCGTTCGGTGCCTGCACAAGCGTGACCGTCAGCACAGCGCTTGAATCAGGGCAAGGAGCAGGACCGCCGACCGTGTACGTGTAGGTTCCGCTCACATCCGTGGCGGGGTCAAAGGTCTCACCATGTGCCAGGCCACCAGGACCGGTCCACGAACCTCCCGCATCAGGTGTGCCTCCGAGCAATGAGCGCATATTGAACGGGGCCGCGCTGGAGCATACCGTGGTCGATGCGTTCTGCCCCGCATCCGGACCTGTGATAATGAGGGCGGCCCATCCGGCAGCTGTGCCGGAGCCGTCACTTTCCCAAAGGAAGGTCAGGCATCCACTGGGATCAGTGGAGGTGATCGTCTGCCCGTTCAGTGAATTGACGGACGTTCCTTCAGCGATCGGCAGTCCGACAATGGATGTACCGTTGAAGATCCGCAGGCGATCGCCGGGTCCACCGGCCACGTTCCACTGGGTGAACCTGACGGAGGTGAACGGACCAGAACCAGCAGCACCCGATGGGCAGATGGTCACCGTGATAGCCTCGTTGTTCGCGTAGTTCCCTGCGCTTCCTCCGGTATCGAAAAAGCTGCCGCTACAGGACTCGAACGCGGCACCATCGCTTGCAATGAACACCTGGGAACGCACCGTTGATGAACAGCACAAAACCAGTGTGGCAATTGATACGAAGCGAATGAACCAAGACCGGAACCGGCCTTGCGCTGAACAAAACCCCATATGAACTGTGTATCCCAAAGAGGGGACGCAATTTACAGGCCTGCACGACAGGGTTGTCAATAACTGGCCACTTATGAACACACCTACTCGACGAGTCGCCGATTAGGATCGACAGATCGCTTTCGCTCCTGACGCTCAGGGCCTTGCAGGAGCCGCTTCCTTGTTCAGCGTGATGGCCAGCATCAGTTCATGTGTGCCCGCACTGTAATTCCGCAGGTTGGAGGTGATGATGTCATACGAATAGCCGAACTGGAAGGTCTGTTTAAGCCACACACCCACCATGGCCGTGTACGCGTCATTCGTCCGGTATCCGGCTCCCAGCCACAACATCTCCTTATAGCGGACCAGCGCATTGATGTCCAGTTTCATCGGCACCGGTTCCACATACTTCAGCATGAACGAAGGCTCCAATTTCCAATCGGCCCCAAGCTCAAAGCGATAACCTCCGGTCACATAATAGTGGTCCTCCATTACGCTCAGGCTCTCCTCCTGGTCCAGGAAATAGACCTTGTTCTGCAGCAATTGCGGCGCGCAGGCGCCGACCCAGAACCTGGGGTGGTAGAGGTGGAAGGCGAACTTGGCATCCGGCATAAGGTCACCGCGCAGCTGATCATCCATCACCGGATCGTCGGGGGTTTGGAAGGAGATCTTGGACCCATCAATGAGGAACTGGAGCATGCCGACCGAAAGGGACAGGCCCAGACGCAGGTCCGAGGTGATCTGCAAGTGATAGGCGTACGAGGCTTGGAACCCGGTACGCCGCGTGGGGCCCACGTTATCGGTGAACAAGTACGCACCAACGCCCATGTTGCGTCCCAGGTTCGAGGTGCCACTGAGCATGAAGGTGCGCGGGGCGTCCTGTACGCCCACCCATTGGTATCGGTGCGCACTGCGCAGCTCGAACATCTGTCGGCTTCCTGCAACGGCCGGGTTGAACAGGTAATCATTGAAGCGGTACTGCGTCAACTGGGGCAGTTGCTGCGCGTGGGAGACCACACACACAAGAATGACGCTGGCCAGAAGGATAGATCGGCGCATGGTGTGCATGGGGTTATCGGATCACGGTGAGGGGGCCGGTGAACGCATCAGGGAACTGTGGATCGTTGAGCTCGATCACATAGTAGTAGGTCCCCACGGGTACCTGGCCATCCTTGTACCGTCCATCCCAGGGGGTGTTGTAGCCAACACTGCGGAAGAGCTGTTCGCCCCAGCGGTTGTACACCTCCACCTCACATTGGGGGAACAACTCTATGAACTCGATGACCCAGACATCGTTGCGACCATCACTATTCGGCGTGAAGCCCGACGGAATGTCGATGTTCGGGACAACAGTGACCAGGACCGAATCAGTATCCGAGCAACCGTTCGGTGCCACCACGGATAGCACATACCACGTGGTGGAGAGCGGCGATGCGATCGGGTTGGCCACCGATGCACTGCTCAGCAAGGTGTCCGGGGTCCAACTGTAAAGGGTGCCCACAGGACCACCAGGCCCGCCGAGGGTGGCACTGCCATTGAGGAAGATGAACTGGTCCGCACCCGCATCGGCCAATGGAAGCTCAAGCACCTCCACGGAGACCTGGTCCACATCCGTACATGGGCCGTCACTTACGGTCAGCGTGAACACATGCACCCCCGTCGGCAGGTCCGCGAGGCTCAGGATGGCATCCGTGCCGATCACATTCCCTTGATCGTCCGTCCAACTATACTGTACGGCACCGATGCTTGCCGATCCGTCCAACACCACCGCCGGACCATCGCACAACTGTTGATCGGCACCCGCATCCGCGACCACGGTGACCAATGCATCCACCACTACCTGTAGCGGGAACTGGCAACCGTTGGCATCGGTGACCAACAGGTCGTAGGTGCCAGGGAACAGTCCCGTCAGGTCCTCCGCGGATGAACTGTATCCATTGGGGCCGGTCCATGCGAACGAGTAGCTGGTAACACCTCCTGCAACCGAGATGTCGATCGTTCCGTCGCTGGCCGAGGCGCAGCTGGCGGACGACACTTGGTCCACGACCACCGTCAGCGCGGACGGCTCATTGATGGTGAACGTTACACTCGTGTCGCAACCGACCACGTCGGCCACGATCACGCTCCATTGCCCGGCACATAACTGCAATGCCTCTGACTGGCCTTGTCCGTTGGAAGGTACAGGAGCCCATGTGTACGAATAACCGCCGAGCCCGCCAGACGGGACGAGCGAAATGGACCCATTGCAGGCACCATTGCACAGCACATCGTTGACCACTGCATTGGGAAGGATAGGCTGGAATGGCGCGATGGTGAACGCAAACGTGGTATCGCATCCGAGCACGTCCGTGATCGTAACGGTCCGATCATCCGCACACAGTCCAGTTACCTGCAGCGTGCCCTGGCCCGACCCCGGCTCCGGCTGCCATAGCACCGTGTATGGGCCAGTTCCCCCGCTGGGTGCCACTTCTGCCGTGCCATCGCAAGGCCCAAAACAGGTCTCGCCAGTGAAAAGGAGACCGGACTCAATTGCAGCGGGCTGCGTGATGGTGAATGGAAGTGTCACAGCACAACCATTGGCATCCACCACCACCACGGAGTAATCGCCTGCACACAGTTGGGCCACATCGGTCACATCCACAGCCAGCGTATTGCCATTGGGGTCGCTCCAGGTGATCTCGTAGGAAGGCACGCCACCACTAATGGACAATGAGGCTGATCCGTCGCAGGCAGCAAAGCATTGGTTATTGGAAGTGCTCAGGTCCACGACCAGGACCGGCGGATCATCGAGCACAAAGTCGAGGACCAGCGTGCATCCGTTGGCATCCGTAATGGTCACTGACCATGTCCCAGCGCAAAGGGCCTCGACCGTGTCGGTCCCTTGGCCGCTAACGGGGTCAGGGGACCAGCTGTACTGGTAGGGAGCAACCCCTCCGGTCACGGTGACCGTGATCGCTCCATCACAACTCCCATTGCATGAGACCGGGGTTACCACGCCCGATGCGGTAAGCGGCAATGGTTCAAGAATGAGGACAGGGACAACAACGGAACAACCAGCATCATCCGTTATGGTGACGGTATTGTTGCCCGCACAAAGCCCGGTTGCCTGAGGCGTGCCCTGACCTGTAAGGGGATCGGGGGCCCAGAGGTACCCGTATGGCGGCGTACCACCTGTTGGACCGACCGTGGCCGTACCATCGCACGTGCCAGCGCAGGTTGCAGCTGTCGTGCTCAGGTTGGGCAGTATGGGGTCCGGCTCAGTGACCGTGGCCGTATCGATGGACACACATCCAAGTCCGTTGGTCACCTGCACGAAGTAGATACCCGCACATACACCGGACAGCTCTCCGGTAGGTTCGTTCAGGTCATTGCCAGTGGCATCGAACCAGGCCACGAAACAAGGGGTCTCGGTGCAGTTGAACACCACATTGACCACACCGTCACAGTCACCCGGGCAACTGGTCACGTCATCCGTGGTCGTGAGCAACTCGCCCTGCACATCGCTCACGGGCACCACCAAGGTCGCCTGGCACAGGTTCGCATCGATCACATCGACCACATAGATACCTGCGCAGAGACCGGTCAGTCCGGGTCCTGTACCAACAATTGCACCTCCCTGTCCCCATGTGATGGCATAGGGCGCAGTTCCACCTGCCACATCCACACTGACCTCGCCATCGCAAACGCTGCAGTTGCTTTGCACACTGCTACCAGTGAGCTGTAACGGCAATGGTTCCAGTATGGTCCATGTCCTAGTGGTGACACAGCCGTTCGCATCGGTGACCGACAATGTGATGTCACCGCTGCACAGGCCGGAGACGGATGTCGTTCCCTGGCCGTTGGCCGGAGCCGGGCTCCAGACCAACACATAGGGTGCAACCCCTCCTGACACCAAGGCGTTGATGGAACCATCGCACGAGCCGGAACATGAAACATCCTGTTGAACTCCACCGATGGATACGGGCTGAGGTTCAAGAATGAGGACCTGCACGGTCGTGTCGCAACCTGCAGCATCAGCGATGATCACGGAATACACACCTGCGCAAAGCCCCCCCGCCTGTGGGGTTCCCTGCCCTGAACCCGGTTCGGGGCTCCAGACATAGGTATATGGCGCCACACCCCCCGTTGGACCCACTGTAGCCGTGCCATTGCATACGCCCGCGCACGTCGCTGGCGAACTGCTCAGGTCGGGTACGATCACCTGGGAAGGCAGTACCTCGGCAGTACCGAAGCTCACACAGCCTGAGCCGTTCGTTACCTGTACGGTGTAGGTTCCGACACAAAGGCCATCCACTGAGAGCAGGTTCTGGGCGATGATGTTGCCATTGCTGTCGGTCCAAGTGGTGGAACAGACCGGGCTCGAACAAACGAATTGAACACCGACCGATCCATCACAGGTGTTCCCGCAGGTGGTCTGTCCGTTCTGTGTGGTGAGCGTTTCCGCGTTCGCGTCCGCCACCGCTACTACCGCAAAAGCTGAACATCCGCCATTGTCGATCACGTTCACCTGATACAGTCCTCCGCAGAGGCCGGTGATCACGTCAGTAGTACCTACGATCGCTCCGCCGAGCGTCCATGAAATATCGAACGGCCCGGTCCCGCCGGAGATGACCACCGTGGCGGTACCATCACAAATGGGGCACGTGCTTCCTGTACTGTTTGCGGTCACCGCGAGCGGTTGGGGTTCGGTCAATACATACGTCGCGCTCAGCGAGCAACCGTTGGCATCGGAGACAAGGACATCGTAGGTGCCGGCACACAGCCCGAACAAGGCGCTGCCCGACTGGCCGTTGGACCAGATGAACGCGTATGGAGCGGTGCCACCCGTGGGGCTCAACACGATACTGCCGTCGCAAAGCCCGGCACAGCCCGGGTCGTCCACATCAGCGCCATAGCTCAGTGGCGAGGGCTCAGTGATCAGTACCTGGGCCGTGGTATCGCAACCACCGCCATCACTGATCGACACGGTGTAGACACCTGCACAAAGCCCCGATGCGAACGGGGTGCCCTGCCCGTTACCCGGCGCGGGCGACCAGGTGAACACATACGGTGCCGTGCCACCGGACACACCAACCGTTGCGGTTCCATCACAGGCTCCTGCACAAGTTACCGGCGAACTGCTTATCGCAAGGGTTGTGGGCAACGGAGCCGTGACCACGGCTGTTCCAATGGTCACACAACCGGATGCGTTCGTGACGACAGCGAGATAATTGCCCGGGCAGAGCCCCGTGAGCGAGTTGCCGGATTGGCCGAGCACGTTCCCTAGACCATCGGTCCAGGAGATCGTACAGGCCGGGTCGCTGCAATTGAAGGCCACGCCCACTGTTCCATCACAAGTGTTCGGGCAAGTGGTGGAGCCATCCGTCATCACCAACACCTCGCCGTCGGAATCCGTTATTGCGACCGCCTGTTGAACGGAGCACCCGTTCGCATCGGTGACGATGATCGTGTACACACCGGCACATTGGTCCACAATGGAAGGGTCCGTACCGATCACATTGCCGTTGGCATCCGTCCATGTAATGCTGTACCCAGGTGAACCTCCGCTGATCGTGGCCACGGCCGCACCAATGCATACCTGGCATTGACTGGGTGTGGCATTCACTGCTACGAGCAGTGGAGCCGGTTCGGTAACGGTGAAATTGAAGGGTACCGAGCAACCGTTCGCATCACTGATCACTACGCTCCAAGCACCGGGGCAAAGGTCGGTGGCCGTAGGCCCGCCCTGGCCGTTCGGAGGCACAGGCGTCCAGAGGTAGGTGTAAGGCGCCACACCGCCCTGTGTGTTCAGGGCAATGCTGCCATCACACTGACCCGAGCAGGTAACATTGGTGATCACAGCTGCGGCATCCAACGGAGAAGGCTCCAGGATCAGAATGTCGGATGTGATGCTGCAGTTCGCGGCATCCGTAATGGTGACCGCGTATACACCGGCGCATAGTCCCGTTACGCTCGGTGTTCCCTGCCCACCTCCAGGCGCAGGCGACCACGCGTAGGTGAATGGGGCGATCCCTCCTGTCGGCCCAACGGTGGCCGTGCCGTTGCACACACCTGCACAGGTGGCAGGGGTGCTGCTGCTGTTCGGCGTGATGGGCACATAAGGGTCGATCGCAAAGGGAAAGACCTCCACACATCCGTTCGCATCGGTGAGCGAGACCGTATAGTTCGTTCCCGCACAAAGTCCCGTGGCGTTCGCGGTACCTTGGCCAGCATCTGGTGCCGGAGACCACAAAATGATAAAGGGGGCCACACCACCGGATGGGGTCACCTGCGCCGAACCAGTACATGCCCCCAAGCAGGATTCCGGGACAACATTCAAGCTCGCTTGGATGGGTGGTGGCGCACCGATCGTGAACGCGCTCGTGACACTGCATCCGTTCACGTCCGTTACGGTCACCTGCCATGCGCCAATGCACAATCCACTGACCGCATTCGTGCCCTGACCCACTGGGGGCACTGGCGACCAGAGATAGGTATAGGGAGCGAGACCGCCACTGGCCAACACCGTCGCACTGCCTCCGCAGGTATTGGCGCACGGACCATCCGTTGCGGATACGACCGCTTGCACAGCTTGCTCACCAAGTATGTTGAACACCACCGTGGTGTCGCATCCAGCACCATCCGTGATCGTGACCGACCAGGCACCAGGACAAAGACCACTGGCGGCCGGGGTACCCTGTCCTATTGGTGGGGCAGGTGTCCATAGATAACTGTACGGCGCAGTGCCTCCCGTGGGGGCTACTGTGGCCGTACCATCGCACGGTCCATTACAGGTCTCATTGGTGAACGTGTCGTTGGGGATGATCGCGGAAGGGGAACCCACGGTGAAGACGAGCACCGTATCGCAAACGGCCGCATCAGTGATCTGAAGGGTCCATACACCGGGGCAAAGTCCAGAGACGTTCGGCGTTCCCTGGCCGGACGGCGGAGCCGGGGACCATGTGAACAGGTATGGAGGTAGTCCTCCCGTAGTGACGACATCTATGGCACCATTACAGGTGCTCGCACACGTCGCGTTGGTGACGGTACCCGTGGCATCGATCCCTGCGGGTGTGCTTACAGTGAATGTGGAGACCACACTGCACCCTGCCGCATCGGTGACGGTGAGCGTATAACTTCCGGCGCAGAGGTCGGAGGCCACAGGGGTGCCTTGGCCGGTTATGGTGCCCGGTGCCCAGAGGTAGGTATAAGGTGCGGCCCCGCCGGTGACACTTGCCGTGGCAGTACCATTACAGACCCCTCCACATCCCGAGGGGACCACGACGATGTCCACTACCAATGCGGGCGGTTCGATCAACTGGAACGTGAGCGTTGTATCGCAACCGTTCGCGTCCGTTACCAGCACACCGTATGTACCTGCACAAAGGCCGTTGACCGAAGGCGTGCCCTGGCCGGTTCCGGGGGCAGGCGTCCAAACGAATGAGAACGGTGCCACTCCACCGCTGACTGTCACTGTTGCACCTCCATCACAAACGCCATTGCATGTCGGTGGAACAGGGCTGACCGAAGCGATAATGGGAGGAGGTGCCTGTAGAACGAAGCTGAGCGTGGTATCACAGCCTCCGGAGGAAACGGTCACACCCCATGTACCGGCACACAATCCGCTCGCCGTAGCCGTTCCTTGTCCCAAAGGCGGAGCCGGATTCCAGACATACGTGAAGGTGCCGTTGCCACCCGTGGACGTCAATACGATACTGCCATCGCAGGTGTTCGAGCAGGTCGGCGGGGTCAGCGCAGGCGTCACCGCGATCGGTGGCGGGGCGGGCACCGTGAACGCGATGGTGGTATCACAACCCAGCGCATCGGTCACGGTGAGCGAATAGGCCTGCGGGCACAAGCCGGTCACGTTCGGTGTGCCCTGACCACCACCTGGCAAGGGAGACCAGAGGTACCCATATGGAGCGGTGCCTCCGCCAACGATCACACCGGCGGAACCATCACAGGTCCCAAGGCAGCTGGCGGGCACCACTTGCAGGGAGATCGTGATCGGCGCCGGGTCCGTGATGGTGAACGGAACGCTTAACGTACATCCGTTCGCATCCGTGATCAACACGGATATGGTTCCTGCACAAAGGCCACCTGCGTTCGGTGTGCCTTGTCCGGAACCCGGGGCCGGGGTCCACAAGTAACTGAGCGGCGCAGTGCCGCCGGTAACAAGCACGGATGCTGTTCCATTGCAGGCACCACCGCAGGTCACGTTGGTCTGGCTTGGAACGGCCTGCAAGGGTGGTGGTGCGATCAATACGAAGGTGATCGTGGTATCGCAGCCATTGGCATCGGTTACCAGTACACCATAACTACCCGCGCAGAGACCGGTGGCAGTGGCCGTGCCTTGCCCCGCACCGGGAGCGGGTGTCCACACATAGGTATAAGGAGCAACACCGCCGCTCACGTTCACCGTTGCCTCGCCATCGCACAGCCCACTGCATGATGGCGGGATATTGGTCAAGGTGGCCTCCAAAGGCGGAGGTGCGGTCACTGTAAAGGTCACCGCCGTATCACATCCCAGTGCGTCGGTCACCGTGATCTGCCATGTGCCAGCGCACAGACCCGATACCGTTGTGCTGCCCTGGCCAATGGGTGGTGCCGGGCTCCAGACAATGCCATAGGGGGCCTGCCCACCGGTGATGGTCGTTGTGATGGCCCCATCGCAGCTATTGGCGCAGGTGGCGTTCGTGACAGTGCCGGCGACGTTTATGGCAGGCGGCGATAGAATATTGAACGTGACCAGCGTATCGCAACCCGATGGCTGATCGGTGATCAATACCGTATAAGGCCCTGCACACAGACCCGTTACCGAAGTAGTGCCCTGTCCACCACCAGGTGCCGGGCTCCACTGATAGGTGAACGGCCCCGTGGCCCCTGTGGGAGTTACTGATGCCGTACCATCGCATGTGCCGAAACAGCTTGCGTTGGTGAACGTGCCCCCCGGAACGATCGGAGGTGGCTGGGTAATGGCGAAGTTGAGCGTGGTATCGCAACCATTGGCATCGGCGATCAGCACGCTATAATTACCAGCGCACAACCCGGTGGCATTCGGCGTACCCTGTCCACCGCCAGGCGCCGGGCTCCACGTTACGGTGAACGGAGGCGTCCCTCCATTGGGGCTTACCGATGCCGTGCCATTGCAGTCACCGAAACAGGAGGTGTTCGCAAAGGTGAGGTTCGGCGTGATCGGAAGCAGGTTGAAGGTGAAGGTCGTATCGAAAATGCAACCGTTCAGGTCGGTAATGCGCAGGGTATTCGTACCGGCGCACAATTGGAAGAACGAGGAGTTCGTGCCTGCACCATTGTTCCAGCTATAGCTAGGCGGTGACACACCACCGATGGCCAGGGCGGTACGCGAACCATTGCAGACATCGGCACACGTCGGAGGTGTGCCCTGCCCGAAGAATATGACCCCAAGGGGTGCTGGTTCCGTGACGTTCACTTGGGCAGGACAGGAAATACCCTGACCCACATCCGTCACTACGACGATCTGCGGACCTCCGCATGCCGTTGTCCATGTGGAGCTTGCAGGGCCACCGAACAACCACGAGTATGTGAACGGACCCACCCCGCCGCTCACTGTGGCGGTGACCGTGGCATTGCACTGGCCCCTGCACTGAACACCGAAGCCGTTGAAGTTCGTGGTCAACTGGGCGTTGACAATGAACGGGGTCTGGCCAGGACCGGTGCCGCAGACATTGATATCCCGATCGCTCTCAGCATTCCCGGTCGCAGGTATGCCCCATTGTGCGGGCGCCGCGTTCACCACCAGGATGGATGCCCCCGGCTCCACAACGCCTTGCACCGCCGTCGGCATGCGCTCGAGCATGACCACGGAACGACCGGCCAGCAATCGCTTGTTCGAGCGTCCGTTCGCTACCAAGGCACGGGCCTTCAACAAGTTGCCGTTCGTGATCACTGTGCCTTTCTCCAGCACGACATCCCCGTTGTTGATCACCAGGTCGCTTAGCACCGACCAAGGGCCGGTCCCATTGAACACGACATTACCGCGGAGCGGAATGCCTCGCAGATCGATCTCCACGCCCTGCCTGTCCGCCGTTAGCCGTAACTCCCCGTTGTATGCCCAATCCACATTGGCGGCCAATGCCAACGAACCACTGACCGTCAACTGGGAACGAGCACCACCTACGACACGCAGCGTACCCGAGGCGTTGGACATGTCCAGACCACGACAGGCCGCATATGTGGGCAACTGGATGGTCACGGACCCTGGCACGTCGATCACCACATCGGTGCTGGCATTGGGCACACCTGCCCCACCCTGCCCACCGGGGACCGCGCTCCAATGCGTAGCATCGGACCAACTACCACTGCCACCGGTCCAGTATCGGGTCTGTGCCAGTGCCGACAGCGTGCATCCCACCAGGAGCAGGATGAGGCTGTATTTGGACAAGGCTTGGGTTCGCATGGTTCGGGTCACGGTTCTATTCGAATGCAGGGCAGTTGATCATCTTCCGTCTGAGGTCCTCACGGCCACAAGGCGTGATGCCCAGAATGACCTCATGGGTGTTGCTGCTGGCCACGCGCAGCTTCGATGTCGTCACGTCGTAACTGTATCCCAACTGGAAATACTTCAGGAAGGCCACCTTCATCAGGAAAGCCAGCGCATCGCCATTGCGGTAACCCATTCCCAAGGCGATGGTGCGCTTCCATTCCACCATACCGTTCAGGTCCATCGCCAGTGGAGCACCACCAGCGAACTTCATGAGCAGGCTTGGGGTAAAGGACATCTCCCTTCCGATACGATACCTGTAGCCACCACTGAGCATGATATGTCGGGCCAACCGGCTGTCCTGACCAATGCCTTGGATCGGATTTCCCAAGAGTTGATGAATGGACAAACCGCCCCAGGCCACCTTGTTGTACAGGAAAATACCCGGGGTGACCTCCGGGAAGACCACCACGCTGGCGCGATTGTCCAATGCGGGATCATTGAAGTCGATGGCGTACACATTGCCCACATCGAACTTGACCTGCTGCACGCCACCGAACATGCCCAACGAGACGAAGTAGTCGCGCGACATCTGGATGTGATAGGCATAGGCAAGGAGCATTCGCGTGTACCCCCAGTTGCCTGCCTGGTCGGCTTCCATGAAGGCTCCAACGCCGTGCTTGTTGCCCAGCGTTCCCTTGCTCTTGGGCTTGATGGCAGCATGTAGACTGGCCCATCCAGTGGTCGGTGCCCCTTCGAATCCGACCCATTGCTGGCGGAAGCCCATGCGCACATCAATGCAATCCTTGCTTCCCGCCACGGCCGGGTTCACGCTGAACTGATTGAACACATATTGCGTGTACTGCGATAGCTGCTGGGAGGAACCAGGAATGGCGACCGCGACAAGAAGCAACAGTATCGGCCACCTCATCGGACAATGGATATAAAACCCGTGTAAGGCGGAGCCTGGCCTTCGAGCTGGTTCAACTGGATGTGGTAGTAATACGTTCCTACCGGAAGCTTTCGCCCATTGTTGGTGCCATCCCATGGCTCCCGATAGCCAATGCCCGAGTACACCTTCTGTCCCCATCGGTCGTAAATGAGGACCTCGGCCCCGGGATAGTCACTGATACCGGGGATCTCCCACGTGTCATTGATCCCATCTTCGTTCGGCGTGAACGTGTTCGGGGGAATAATGCGACGAATGACGAACACGTTCACCACATCGGTGTAGGTGCAACCATCTATCGTGGTGGAAACCGAATACAAGGTGCTGGCCGAAGGTGCGGCAATAGGGTCGGGGATCCCATTGCCACTGAGCCCAGACAATGGCGACCAGTCATAGGGCGGACCACCGGTGGCGGCCAGCTGGGTGCTCTCGCCTTCCCCAATGGTAACATCAGGGCCTGCATCGAAGGTCACGTTCACCACATCCACAGCCGGCCCGCTCACGGTGACCTGGAACGGGCATTCAGCCGGTGCAAGCGCACCATCGTCCTGCACCCCGGCAACCACCACGAAATACTCCGTATTGGGCGAGGTCCCCGAAACAAGTACCGAAAAGTCCAGGGAATCCTGTGTCAGGCAGGGGTCGCCCGAGAGCACTTGGAACGATGCCGGATCGCAGGAATTCGTTGTGCTGTAAAGCACGACAACGCTCAACTCATTATCCATGCCGGGCACCGCAGGGCAATTGATGTTATCCAAGGACACGACCACGTCCCCCGGCACACTGTTCGTAGTGAAGCTGTACCAGACCAGGTTGGAAGTGCCGCAGTAGCCTGGAAGCAGGCCAACGGCACCGGTATTATCACCGATCACCGGTTGCTGGGCGCACAGTTGCTGAGCCGTTGCACAGTCCGAATTGGCCGGCTGCGCATGGGCTGAAAGGCCCACGACGAACAACACGATCAAGGAGAAAAGTATGCGCATAAGACCCGGTGCCACAGGCAGATGAGCATACACACCTACGGCCACGCCGAAGGTAGACGCCACCCGAACCCTGCTCTGCGCATGGTCCGGCGCAGTTTCACACACCATGGTGTTGAGGGCCCTTAGGCCATCCGCCACAGCCCCGCGAATATCCGGGAACACCTTCGATCAAGGGGAACAAAGCCGGGAAAAAGTGACCCCACCAGGAGTCGAACCTGGATCAAGAGTTTAGGAAACTCCTATTCTATCCATTGAACTATGGGGTCGTCGGACAAGGAACGCGCTCCGAAAAGCCGCGCAAATGTAGGATGCTCCACCATTCACGGAGGACCATTCCAACGGATACCGGCCTACATTTCGAGCACATGTCGCGTTCGCATTTCCGACAGCTCGTTTTCGTTTGGTCCCTGGCCTTCCTCTGCGGTTGGGGGTGGAACCATTGGAACCTGCGTATCCTTGGGCATACACCCGGAGCGGAGGACCTGGTCCGCGAACAGCGCGCACTGGCCACCGCCGACGACCCCTCGTACCTGCGGCCGGTCGAGGACCTGTTGGTCCCATCCGGACGAACCAAGGCCGTGCATGTGTTCCGCACCCCGGGTTACGGCCTTTGGTACCTGCTCATCCGCCTGGTGCTACCGCTTCCCGCGGCACTGACAGTCCTGGTCCTCCTTCAATGCGGGTTGTTCGCTTCATCCGTGACGCTAATGCATCACACGAACATCCGGCACGCATTGGCCAGGCCCTTGGTATGGACGACCACGTTAGCATTGGCGATACTACCCATGTTCCAGGGATTTCTTTTTCACACACTGACCGAGGGCGTGACCCCAGCACTTTGCTTGGCCGTCTGGGCCAGTGCCATGGAAGGCGCGCGCACCGGCAACAAACGTTGGGTCGCGGTGGGCACGGCAAGTTGGGCATTACTGGTCCTTACGCGGCCGGTGCTGGCCTGGGTCGGGTTGCCGCTGCTGTCGACAGTGGCAGCACAACATGGAGGTCGCGAACGCTGGCGGCACTTATTGCTGGTGGTCTCACTAGGCCTTGCGCCTACCGCTGCGTGGTGGCTCCGGAACGTCGTGGTCACCGGTGGGCCCATTGCCTTGCATCCGGTCTATTCCGAGAACACCAACGGACTGTTCAGGCCCACACACCAGGCCTTTTGGGAATTGGCCAAGAGCTGGGGCATCCGGGGTGATGCGTTCCATGGTGTGATGGTACCGGCATTCAATGCTGCCATGCAGGGCCGCATCGACAGCACTTCGGCGAACGCTTTTATTGCCTCGGCACCCCAAGGGCATCTGACCGGGGAAAGGCGTGAACGGATACGCACACTTTTCATCGAGTGGGAACAGTTCACTCGCGATCAACTGGCACCATCCGTTCAAACCGCGAACGGGACCATCATGGGGCTCCGTCCCGAAGAACAGCTGATAATGGCCGGTCTCAATCGCGAAACAAGGGAATACCGGCGTACGCATTCACTGCACTATCACTTGGTGGTCCCGATCCAAGTGCTGCGCACCATGGCGTTCCACTCGAATCTGAACCTGTACATGTTCCAGCACACCTACAGAGGGCATTGGTGGATGGAAGCGCTTCGATGGATGAGCGGCGGACTGCACCTCCTGCTCTTGCTGGTATTGCCGCTGCTGCTCCTCCTTCGTGGCGTGGATGCGCGGTGCAGGGTGACCGCCTTGGGGGCCTTGGCCTACCTGACCTATCTCGCCTATGTGCAGCGTGGCGTGGAGGAGCGCTACACATTGCCCGTGCTCCACCTCGCATTGGCCATGACACCCTTCCTGATCAACCAATGGGAGGGACGATGGACGGCGTTAAAACCCTCCTGGCCATCTCTCCAAAGGTCGACGTCAAGCCCGAACGGCAGATCTCGAACTTCGCATAACAGATCCGCGTAAGAAGGCTCCGCCATGCTATTCAATTCGATCGACTTCGCGGTATTCCTACCCTTGGTCTTCCTGCTCTATTGGACCGTTTTCAACCGTACGCTGCGCCTACAGAACGGCTTCCTATTAGTGGTCAGTGCGGTGTTCTATGGCTGGTGGGATTGGCGATACCTCGGCCTGGTGTTCATCAGTGCGGCCATCGATTACGTAGTGGCCATCTCCTTGGACGGGACTTCCGATGAAAAACGCCGCCGATGGCTGCTGACGCTGAGCATGGTGGCCAACCTCGGCATGCTCGGCTTCTTCAAATACTGCGACTTCTTCATCACCAGCTTCAACGATGCCTTCACCTTCATGGGCATGCCCATTGGTCTGCGCACCTTGAACATCGTGCTCCCGGTGGGCATCAGCTTCTACACGTTCCAGACGATGAGCTACACGATCGACGTGTACCGGAAGCAGATCAAGGCCTCACATGACCCCATTGCCTTCTCCGCATACATCCTCTTCTTCCCGCAACTGGTGGCAGGGCCCATCGAGCGCGCCGGTCAGTTCCTCCCACAGTTCCATCAACATCGCACCTTCGATCTGGCCATGGCCCGCGATGGCCTGCGGCAGATCCTCTGGGGACTGTTCAAGAAGGTCGTGATCGCGGACAACTGCGCTCCCATCGTCAACTCCATCTACGGAGACATTGACCATGCGAGCGGAAGTGCGATCGTGCTGGCCACCGTGCTGTTCGCGTTCCAGGTCTATGGAGACTTCAGTGGCTACTCCGACATCGCCATCGGAAGTGCACGCCTGCTCGGGTTCAGCCTGATGCGGAACTTCGCCTATCCGTACTTCTCCCGCGATATCGCGGAGTTCTGGCGGCGATGGCACATCTCACTGAGCACCTGGTTCCGCGACTACTTGTACATCCCTTTGGGGGGCAGCCGCGGTGGCAAGTGGATGGCCATGCGCAATTCGCTCATCATCTTCACCGTGAGCGGCTTCTGGCACGGCGCCGCGTGGAACTTCGTGCTCTGGGGCCTCATCAACGGACTGTACTTCATTCCCTTGGTCTGGACCGACAAGACCAGGCAACACATGGAGATCGTTGCCAAGGGACGCACCTTCCCCACGTTGTCCGAGTTGGGACGCATGCTGATCACCTTCATGCTGGTATGCACGTTCTACGTCATCTTCCGTTCGCAAGGGCTGGGCGGCATGTACACGGCCTTCAGCGGCATTCTGAGCGCGAGCCTGTTCACGATCCCTTCCATGCTGCTGACGAAGCCTGTGGCCATTACGCTCGGCGCTTCGGCCCTGATGTTCCTGTTCGAATGGTCGGCGCGTGAACGTGCCTACGGCCTGATGTTGGACCCCCGCATACCCGCGTGGGGCCGATATGGCATCTACTATGGACTGGTTTTGATCATTGTGGCCTTCGCCCCCATGGCCGGTGGCGAGTTCATCTATTTCCAATTCTGATGTTGCGCAAGTTCCTGGTCCAATGCACCGTGCTCGCACTCCCCATCCTGGGCGGCATACTGCTGTATGGTTGGTGGAACAAGACCTACTTCCCGGCGCCAAGGCTTACGCCCAACATCGCCGTGAACGAGAAGGTCGATCGCATCGTGCGTCTCCAACGTGAAGGCGCCGATGTGCTTTCGCTCGGCTCGTCCATGACACTGAACAACCTGGCCAGCGGACCCGTGCTGGCGCATTTCAAGGGCTTGCGCTATGTGAACGCCGGTGCCTGGGGCATGGGCGCGGGCGAGCTGATCCAGTTCGGTCCCATGCTCGTGGAGCGTTTGAAGCCCCGCATCGTACTGGTGGCCATGAGCCCGCTCGACCTGATCAAGGGTTCGCGCCTGAGCCCGCGAGATAGTGCCGCGATCGTGCGCCATCTGGATTCCGCGCGGCCCATGATGGGCTATCTGTGGCACCGGGAAGCGGCCTACTACCTTCGGCAGATGGAACTGAACAAGATCCGCTTCGACGACCCCGGGAACTATGAATACCTGGGCTACGATGCCAGCGGAGCGGCCCTTCTGCAAGTGGACCCGGAACGCCGCGAACCAGGCCGGTATGCCGAGGTGCCCCCTTCCTACGACAAGCTGAAGCAGGAGCGTTACGAGGCCTTTGCCCGCTTCGCCAACTATCTCGCAGAACGCGATATCCGCATGATCGTGCTTTCGTCCCCGTTCCGGGAAGGCCTCACGAACGAGGCCGTCAACGCATTGTTCGCACAGCACCACGCACGGTTGCATGGCATTCTGGACCCCTTGGGGCATACGCTACTCGAAGCAGGTGACCGCACCTGGCCCGATGCGTTGTACGCCGATGCCAGCCACTTCAACGCCGATGGGGCCGAACGCTTCACGGCCCACTGCCTGGCACAGCTCCGTGACTGACCGGCCATGACCTTCAACAGCATCCGGTTCCTGGTGTTCCTGGCTGCGGTCGTGCCGCTGTTCTACGCCCTGCGCCATCGATTCCGGTGGATGATGCTGCTGGGGGTGAGCCTCTATTTCTACATGTGCTGGCGTCCGGAGTACATCGTGCTCCTGCTCGCCAGTGCGGTCGTGGACTATTGGGCCGGTATCCGCATGGGTGCACAGGCCGACAAGACCTCACGCAAGCCCTACCTGTACGTGAGCCTGGCCAGTAACCTGGGCCTGCTCTTCGCTTTCAAGTACCTCGGCTTCCTGAACGAAAGCGCGCATGCCGTGGCTGGACTGCTGGGCTCCTCGTGGCCCGTTCCTCACCTCGACATCCTGCTGCCGGTGGGCATCAGCTTCTACACCTTCCAGACCATGAGCTACTCGCTGGACGTGTACTTCGGGCGGCAGGTGCCCGAGCGGCACTTCGGCATCTTCCTGCTCTTCGTGAGCTACTTCCCGCAACTGGTGGCCGGACCCATCGAGCGCGCGGGGAACCTGCTCCACCAACTGAAGGCCCGTATCGAATTCGACCCGCATCGTTTGGCCAGTGGCGCCAAGATGATGATGTGGGGGATGTTCAAGAAAGTGATGATAGCGGACCGCGTGGCCCCCATGGTGGACCATGTATACAACAACCCCGGCGCACATACAGGTCCCGCATACGTCCTCGCCACGGTGCTCTTCGCTGTGCAGATCTACTGCGACTTCAGCGGCTACAGCCACATTGCCATCGGTGCGGCCCGCATGATGGGCGTGGAACTGATGCAGAACTTCGAAGGCCCCTACTTCGCACGCTCCATCAGCGATTTCTGGCGCCGCTGGCACATCTCGCTGAGCACCTGGTTCCGCGATTACGTGTACATACCGCTCGGTGGCAACCGTACAGTGAAATGGCGGTGGTACTATAACCTGTTCATCACCTTTCTTCTCAGTGGCATCTGGCACGGCGCCAACTGGACGTTTGTGATCTGGGGCGCGCTGCACGGCTTCTACCTCGTATTTGCCATCATCAGTGAACCCTGGCGCCAACAGATCAATGAGCGCGTGGGTCTGACCAGGCGCCCCCTTCTGAACGCGACCCTGCAGACGCTGATCACGTTCGCGTTGGTCTGCTTCGGTTGGATCTTCTTCCGGGCCAATACGGTGGCCGATGCGTTCACGGTCATCCGCGGTTCATTCCATGGGCTCGAAGGGTTCTTCGGCCCTGCCGCATTGGGGCTTTACTCTTCACTCCTCGGCACCACCACCACGGAAATGCTCATCGCCACCTGGGCCATAATCGTCATGATCGCTGCACGTTGGGCACAACGCCACGGAGGTGCCACGGTATGGGTGGCCCACCGTCCGGCCTGGCAGCGCTGGGCCATTTACTATGCCCTGATCGGTAGCATGGTCTTCTTCGGCGCCTACTACCAACAGGTACAATTCATCTACTTCCAATTCTGATGGGATCCCGCACATTGCTCAAACACGGTCTGCTGCTGATCGCGCCCTTCGCGTTGATCCTGGGCACCGTGGCCTGGGTGGACCCTTACGGGATGTTCGGGTGGAAGGGGCCTGTACCGGTTGAACTGAAGGAAAAGAACCTGTACCACAACGGTCGCACCATGCCCTTCAGCAACCTGATGTGGAAGCTGGTCGCGTTCGAACGCCAGCCGGTGCGTAATGTCCTGCTCGGCGATTCGCGTTTATCCCACTTTGACGTCGGCCACCTGCGCGAGGTGGATGGCCGCACCTGGTTCAACTTCGGCGTACCGGGCGGCAACGTGCGCACACTGGCCGATGTGTTCGCCTACGCCGATAGTACGACCCGGCTGGAACGTGTGATGGTCCAGGTGAACTTCCGCGCCATGAACAAAGGGTTCGACTGGGACCTGTTCCACGAACCCTCCCTGCTGGTGAACGACCCCCTGCTCTATCTCACCAACCGCCGGGTGATCGAGGCCACAGGCCTGAACCTGATCAGCCGTTTCTGGCCTGAGCATCTTGCCTACGATGCGGTGCCCAAGGACCAGTGGGAACGCGTGTTGAAGATGGAGCGCGAAAATGCGATGTCCTTCACGTTCGATGACAAGGCGTTCGACCTGCTCAAGCAGATCGCTGAACGCTGCCACGACCGCGGCATCCAATTGCTGTTCGTGGAATACCCGACCAACGATGAGGTCCGCCGGATCTACAGCGAGGCCGGCCTCGATGACGAACGTGAAGCGTATGCAACGCGCATGGGTGGCATGGCCAATTACCTTGATCTGGACCGTGATGACGTGGGCCCTGCGGACCGTACCCTCTGGCGGGATCCCATGCACCTGACCGGGGATGCCCAACGCCTTTTAATAGACCGCATCTGGGGTAACAGCGGCTCGAATCGTTGAAAATAGCCTCACAGGGTGTTGATAGTCCGGCGCGTCAAGGCGATGGAGTGATCAGCGGAACGATTAGTTTTCGCCTACCTCCAAAACCGACACCATGCGCATACTGTCCCTCCTGGCCCTTGTCGTTCTATTGACCACAGGCTGCCGTCGCGACGAGCTACAGAACGCCACCAGCGTGCAAGGTCCCGTGCTGCACGAGAACAGCACAGTACTGCCTGCACCTGCCGGCGATCCGCTGAGCCAGGAGGACCTGGACCGCCTGGTGATATCCACGCTCGAACAACGGAACGACTTCCATTGGGAATGGATGGAGCTGCATACCCTTTGGAGCGCAGTACAATACAACGACCATAGCCTGGCCATTGGCTACCAACCCGTTGGCGCAGGGAATGTGGATGACGCACTTCACACCATCAACATCCGTGAAGGGGCCTGGCGGGCCGTGCACGATGCGTTGATCGACCGCATCCTTGCCGAACTGAACAAGGAGCGTACCGCAGCGCCGCTCACGCTCGCCGATATCCTGGTGGAGGATGACCCCGTGCTGCCCATCCTCACCCTGCGCATTACCGACAAGAACGTGATCACCATGCTGCGCAACCTGCGCAACGTGCGTTACCTGGAACCGCTCGACTATTTCCCGACCGCCGGCCGGGATGAACGCAGCACCTCGGGCTGCAGTGCCTCCACCTACGCCCTGAACAGCGCTGACCTTACCACCATCACACCGAACGCCCGTCTGCCTTGGAACTTCAACAACCACAACATCCCTGCTGCGTGGAGCAGTGCCACCGGCAACGGCATTACGGTGGGCGTGATCGATGCAGGCATCAGTTCGGCACAACCGCTCATCGGCAGCGACTTCAACAACGGGGATAGCAATGTGGGACGCAGCATCACCACGGGCCACACATTCGGAAATTCGGCCTTCAGCAGTTGCACGCATGGCACCAGCATGTCGGGCCAGGCCGTAGGGCCTCGCAATGCAAGCGGCGCCACCACCGGTGTGGCCTACCGCAGCAGCCTGCACTTCGTGCGCGGTTGCGAGGATGTGGTGCTGGACCTGAGCAGCGAACGCACCGGTGTGAAGAACGCACTGGTGGCACTGGGCAACAACAACGCGGTACGCGTGATCAGCATGAGCATCGGTACGCCCTTCAGCAGCAGCGTGCTTGCCGATGGCGTGAACTACGCATATGGCAAGGGCAAGATGCTGATGGCCGCAGCCGGCACCAGTTTTGGCTGGACGAGCTGGTGGGGTGTGATCTACCCCGCAGCGTTGAGCAAATGCGTGGCCGTTACGGGTGTCAAGGAGAACGGCTCCAAGTGCAGTAGCTGTCACGACGGCAGCCAGGTGGACCTGACCATCTGCATGGAGCGCAGCACGAACAGTTCACGAAACTCGCTCAGCCTGCCAGCCAGTGGCACCTCGCCCACCTACATCGGTGGCAGCAGCAGCGCAACGGCCACGGCGGCCGGTATTGCGGCGTTGGTATGGAGTGCGAACTCCACCAGGACCCGCGAGCAGGTACTGCAATGCCTCACCAGCACGGCCCAGTTCGCCTCGGCGCCCAGCAGCAGCAAGGGCTATGGGAACATCAATGCGGCAGCAGCAGTGAACTGTGCACTGGCGCAATAGTCTTTTGCACCTGGACCAGGCCATGGCCACGCACGGGATGTCGCGGCTTCCGAGCTACGGCATCAATGCAGCCTCCAAACGCTTCTCCAGCATTTTTATCCGCTCCAGTTCAGCTTTCAACACCGCATCGGCCGGGCGTTCCTGCAGCTGGTACTTCTCCATCAAGGCCAGGGTGCGCTTCAACTTGATGAGCTCGACCAGTTCCGTGGTGCGGCGTTGCACAAGATCGTAGCGCTGCATCAGATCGCGTGAAGCCGCCATGGAGGCACTGTATCGTGCTTCGCTCTGTTGCAGTATGCCCCGCTGCTGGTCGCGCTCCACACTATCGCTGAGCTGCTCGGTGTGCGCAAGGGCGGCTTCGTAATAGCTGCGGTTCTGTGCCTCATAGCGGCGGATACGTTCCAAACTGTCGCCATGCGCGACCATCTGCTTGTCCAGCGCAATCAGCAATGACTGCAGCGCGGTATCCTGCTTCAGCACATCGGCGAACAGGGCATCCACCAGGTCCTTGCTGTAACCACGGCCGGACAAGGAACCCTTGATGTCCTGCACCACATCGGGGTCCTGCAACGCGGCAGGCACTTCATCCGGCTTCTCTTGTGGTGAAGAGCATCCGGCCAATAGCAGGACGATCGCGGCTATAAAAGGTCCACGCATGAGCTAGGAGAGTTTCTTGATGATCCAGGCGGCCCCGAAGGCCTCCAGCATGCTGAGCGGAACGGCCAGTGGAAGGATGGCTGTCGGTAGCACGCCCAGATTGCCGATCACCATCCACATCAGCACGAAGCCCACAAGCCAGGCCAATGCTGCAGTGCGCAGCAGATCGAAGCGAGAGGCGATGATGGCGATGGCCGAGGCGAAGAACAGGGACCACACGCCCCACATGATGCCATTGATCGGCGCAGCGGGGAACTCCCGCCCCAAGGCCTCATAATGCGCCACCCAATGCTGTTTCACGAGGAACTCGTTGCGCACGAATTCCGAGAGAGCGATCCACAACGTGGCGGCCAGTAAGGCGAGCAAGTTCTTGGGGAACGGATCCATGATGTTCGGTCGTGGATCAAAACTAACCGTCGACGCGGTGTCCGTGTGAAGGTTCGATCCCCATACCACGCAGGGCCTATTGGGCCTTGAACATCACCGGCAACCTGTAGATCACATCCACGGGCTTGCCACTCTGCTTGCCAGGGTTCCATTTCGGCATGGCCTTCACCACGCGAACGGCCTCGCGGTCCAGCGAAGGGCCGCCGGGAATACCGCGCAGCACGCGTACATCGGTAATGGGACCATCAGCACGCACCACGAACTCGATGAACACCTTGCCTCCAACACCGGCCTCCGCCATATCCTCCGGGTAGTTGATGTTGGACGAGATGAACTTCATCATGGCCTCCTGACCACCGGGGAACTCAGGCATCTGCTCAGCGATCTGCAGCGGCCCTTCTTGCAACGTCCCTGTCTGCATTACAGGCAGGTCACCTTCCACCTGGATGACCTCCCTATCCTCTACTACCTGAACGGGAGGGGGTGTGGACTGGGCACGCATCACAGAAGGAACAGTGATGAGAAAAAGCAGCGCATGGAGTGGAAGCATGTGCCGAAGGTATGTAGCGCACACTGCGGGCCGCAAGCGGTCGATCCGTCACGCGGCAAAAGAATTGTGGCGGATCCAGCACCGTTCCGCTCCCATCGGACCTGCCTTACATGTGATAGTAGTCCAAACCACCTCATACCGATCGATATGTTACGCTGGGTCATTACCTTTCTTGTGATCGCCATCATCGCAGGTCTTCTGGGTTTCACTGGCGTTGCGGGCGATGCGGCGTATATCGCCAAGGTGCTCTTCTTCATCTTCCTCGTGCTGCTGTTGCTTTCGCTCATCTTCGGCAAGCGCATCTGGAAGGTGTAGTACCGCGCCGCTTCTTGTGTCGCGCACCGGGCCTTGTACGGATGCGCGTAGGGCTGATCCTTGCCTGCTGGCACACCTCATGAACTGCGTTTCGAAAGGGAACGGCTCGTTCACTGACAATGCTCATAGGGATGGGTGTTGAGTTAACGGAACATTCACTGTGCATTGCTCGGCATGTGCGGCACATGCTCATCGAAGAGAGCAGCCGGGTAATTGCCATCGGATCCCGTTAACGCCCGAACATCCAAAACACCGAACCCATGAACACCTTGAAGAGCCTGCTGCGGACCGTGGTCCTCACCCTTTGCATCATACCCACCGCACGAACGGCACAAGCCGTCGACCCCACCGGCCCCATCCGCATCAACCAGGAGAACCTGGCCAAACTGAGCCCCGCCGAACAGGCCCGTGTGCTTGCCATTGCCGACCGATTGGAAGCCATCACGGAGATGGACCGCACCCAGCTCAACCGGGATGAGCGCTCAGCGTTGCGCACAGAGACCCGTCAGCTAAAACGTGAAGCCGCCGCGTTCAATGATCGCGGACCTGTGATCTACATCTCGGCCGTCACACTGCTCATCATCCTGCTCATTGTCCTCATCGTTACCTGAGCCGGGAAAGCCATGGTCCCAACCGGCCATGAATTGAAGGGGGGCGGACAAGATGACTACCGAGCCAGAAGTACGTGCCCACTGGCCGTGCGGTTGCCCCGCAGCACATCGGAGTCCGGCTCGTACTCAATGGTCCAGGCATAGACACCAACGGGAAGACCACCACCGTCCCACGCTTTGAAGGGATCGGTGGTCTCCCATTGGATGCGGCCCCAGCGGTCGTAGATGCGGAGCAGGTAACTGCGATTGGGGCAGGTGAACTGCGGGACGAACCGGTCGTTGATCTCATCACCGTTCGCCGTGAACGCGTTCGGGGTGTACACCGGACAGTCGCAGAAGTCGAGGTCGAATTCCACGCTGTCGCTCGCAAGGCCACAACTGTTGGTGACCGTTACAGCGTACAACCCAGGCCCACTGACCACGAACGTTGGCTCCGTACTTCCATCGTGCCACACGTACGTGCATCCCGGACGGAACACATCCAGCTCCTCCGTACGTCCGGCGCAAAGCAGACGGTCGGGACCCAGATCGGCAACGGGCAACGGAATAATGCTCAGCTCCAGTTCATCCTCCGTTGTGCAGCCATTCTCTTCCACCACCACGCTGTACGCACCAGCACCAGCCGTGGTCAGTTGCGGAAGGGTGCTCCCCGTGTTCCACAGGTAACTGCCCCCGGGCCGATACACATCCAGCACCAGCACGTCCACCTCGCAAATGGCCGTGTCGTTACCGAGCTCCACAATGGGCAACGGGTAAAAGATGAGCGCAACAGTATCGCGGTCCACGCATCCGGCCAGGTCCACGGTGACCCAGTAGGTGCCGCTTTGCGAGATGGTACGCGTAGGCACCGTGCTGCCATCGTTCCAAAGCACGTTGGCTCCCGGATAAAAGGCATTGAGCACCGCCTGTTCATTCTCGCACAACTGCTGATCGGGGCCCAACGAAATGACGGGCTGCGTGAGCACGGTGACCAGCACACTATCCCGCGCCGTGCATCCATTGTCCGTTACATCCACCCAATGCACCCCGCTTGCTGTGGGCGTTAAGGTGGACGCCGTGCTCCCGTTCTGCCACAGGTACGCATCGGCACCGGGCGTCTGCGGGTCCAAAGCCACCGCATTCCCGGCGCAGTACTGCTGGTCGGGCCCCAGATCGGGCGTGGGCAGCGGGTACACCGTTACCACCACATTGTCGGTGTAGGTACACAGCGGCACGAAGGCGATGTCATCGATGGCGAAATCATTGCCGCTCTCGGCCGTGTTCAGGTTGGTGATGCAGAGCGTGGCCGTGGTGGCCGTGCCCGAGTTCCACGTACTGGTGAAGTTGACCCACAGGCCCAGCACACCCGATGCATTGAGGTTACCGATGGGCGCACCGTTCACCGTGTATTGCAGCTGTGCGGGCGAAGCCGATACAGCCGACGCCAGCCAGGCAGAGAAGGTATAGGTGGTGTTAGGCGATACAGTAACGGTCTGGCACCAGATATCCTGCCCGACCACCTGCGCACCGTTCATTACCAGCATGGCTCCTGTGCCCGTGGTATGATCACCGAACGCGGCGAAGTTGTTGTGCACGAAGTTCGGCGAGGTGGTGGTGGCGTACGTTCCCGCCGAGGAAAGCAGGCCAAAGGCCCCACCCGTGCCGGGAACGTAATCACTGGTAAAGCCTGTGGCACCGGCGCTGAAATCGCCGTTGGTGATGGCATTGGTACCGGTCTGTGTAACGGTGCAGGTGTAGGTGCCCGAGGTGGATACCGTGATGGCAGGTGCGGTGGCACCAGTGCTCCAGAGATAGCTCTGGTAGCCAGCAGGCACGCTCAGGACCTGCGTCTGGCCCGCGCACAGGTTCACCGGCGCACCCAGTTCAATGGGCGACGTGCATTGCGCGCCCAACAGGCCGGCAAGGCAGACCGCGAACAGGAAAAGCAGATGCCGTGCACCGTTGACCATGAGTAGACCACGAAAATAGGCGTGGCCAATACAACCACTCAACACGGACGGACCGCTCCTGTTCGGCCGTTCACCCCGGGTGGTCATGTGAAGCCCTACCGCACCAAGGTGATGGAGCCCGTCACCTCTTTCGGCTTTTGATAGAGCAGACGGTAGCCCACGCGGTACACGTACTCGCCCGGCGGACAGGGTTGGCCCTTGTAGGTGCCATCCCATTGTTGCAGGGGGTCGGTAGTGGCGAAAATGGCCTCGCCCCAGCGGTCGTACACCTCCATGATGAACTCATCGGGCATGCACTCGCCGTACCAGGTCCATGCCTCATTGCGCGCATCGCCATCGGGGGTGAAGGCATTGGGCAGATATACCGCGCACGAATCGGTGCAGTCCTGCACGCGGATGGTGCGTTGCACGCTGACCACACCGCAACTGAGCGTGGCCTGCAAGGTCACCGTGATATCGCCCGACGCGTAGAAGCGCACAAGCGGATCGATCTCCGTGGACCCATTGGCGGCCCCGCCGAAATCCCACTGTGCGGACACCACGGCCGAATCGGCCACGAGCGTGAACAAGGAAGGCTCCTGCATGCAGCGGGTGTCCTCCACGAAATCCACCACGCACAGGCATTCCACGTTCAGCACATTCGCCACGGCATCGTCCGTGCAGCCATTGGCATCGGTAACGAACACCGTGTAGGTGCCTTCATCGTGCACAGCGCTGGGGTCGGCCACGGGCACACCATTCAAGGTGTAGGTGGCGATCATGGCACCCACGGGGAACACCGCGCCCAGGTCCACGTTCTGCCAGGGACACAGGCCGAAGTCGAGGTCGGCACCCAGATCGGGGTTGGCGTACGCCGTGTAGGCCACCATGGCGGCATCCGTGCAGTTGAATGCATTGGTCACCACCAACTGGTAACTACCGGAACTGCTCACAGCGGTCGGATCGGTGACCGGCACACCGCCCAACGTCCATTCGGTGGTGAGGCCCGTGGTGGAGTAAAGCGCAGTGAGGTCAAAGGGTGTACCGGCACAACTGCCAGCGCCTTGGTCCGCGCCCAAGGCCGGGGCGGGGTTCATTTGCAGCGTCACCTGGGCGGTGACCTCGCATCCGTCCACGCTGGTGGCGGTAAGCTGGTAGGTTCCCGCTTCGGTAGCAACGGCCGGGGCGGTCACTGGTGCACCGGCCAGGGTCCAGGCCGTGCTGTTGGCGCCAGTGGCATAGAGGGCGGTGAGGTCCACCGTGGTTCCAGCGCATGCGGCCACTTGTTGATCGGCACCCAGCGCCGGCAAGGCGGCCACCACCAGGTCCAGCACGGCGCTATCGGTACAACCGGCGGCGTTGGTGGCCACCAGCGTGTAGGGGCCTGCGACACTCGCTGACGTAGGGTCCGTCACGGTCGCACCAGCGTAGGACCAGTCGGTGGCAAGGCCGGTGGTGGTAAAAAAGGTGGTGAGGTCCGTGGTCTCGCCAGTGCAGATGGTCTCCACCAGATCGGCACCCAGCACAGGTGCATTCTCCACGCTCAGCACCACCAGCGCCTGGTCCGTGCAGCCTGCCGCGCTAATGGCCGTCAGCTGGTAGGTGCCGGCCTGTTGCACGGCAAAGGGGTTGGGTACTGGTGCGCCCAGGAACGACCACGCCACGTTGACATTGTCCGTGGTGTACAGCGTGGTGAGGTTGAGCGTCGTACCGCTACAAATGCTCACCGCTTGATCGGCACCCAATGCAGGCGGCGCCTCCACGACAAGCACTACGTCCGCATCATCGGTGCAACCATCAACCGTTACCACGCTCACGGTGTACGTGCCGCTTTGGTCCGCTGAGGTGGGCGCGGACATCGGGGCACCGTTGAAGGTCCACGCAGGGGTCAGGCCTGGGGTGGCGAACAGCGCGGTAAGGTCCACGGAACCACCGGCACAAATGGTTGCGTTCTGATCCGGTCCCAGCACAGGGGCGTTGGCGATGCTGAGCGTGACCTGCGCCACATCGGAGCAGCCCCCATTGCCCGCGGTCACTTCGTAAACTCCGGGAAACGTGGCCGCTGTGGCCGTGGGGTTGGTGATGGGCGCCCCGTTCAGCGTCCACGCAGAGCCACTACTGGCACCCGTAAAGTCGAACAAGGCCGTCAGGTCCACCGGTCCGGCACCACTGCATTGCTCCACGGTCTGGTCGGGGCCCAGGTTCACCCCGGGTGCCACTTGTACATTGAACGAACCGTAGTAATAACAGCCAGCCCAATCCATCCCTTCGATCTGGTAATCACCTGGATCGGTGACATTGTACGGGTCGGCCACGGGCACCCCGGACCACGAATACCAAACGGAGAACGTGATACCCATACCGCCCCAACTGGTCTCATAATTGGTAAGCACGTCCACGGTCTGGCCCGAGCAGATGATGGCCCCTTGGGAACCCATATCGATGAAACAGGGGGGAGGTGGGCTAGCGAAACCAAAAGCGAATGCACCACTGCCCACACCGCCGTTGAACCAACCGGGGGTCCAGTTCCCTCCAGGACCAGTGCCGCCGTTGGCACACGCCGTATCGATCACGGTGATGGTCCATACACCGTCCGCGTTCTCCCAGTCGAACACGCTCAGGTTCCCCCCCTGCGGGTTGTAGGAGCCTGTGAATGGCGCTGAGGCCGTGGTAATGTTGCCACCGCCATAGTAGGGGAAAGTCGTGTTCGTGTAGTTCTGTCCCCCCGCGCCATTAAAGGCGGAAAGCAGCAGGGTAGTGCCCTCTGGCGAGGTGAGCGAGATCTGCAGCGTTTGCGGGTGGTTGGTGGTGATGTTCAGCACCACGTTGTCGATGTAGGCCCCCCAGTTCCATCCGTCCGGTGTGATCAACGTGCCAACGCCGCTCACGGTGGCCGTGAACGTACTGGTATCGCACATGGGGATGGGGCCGCTGGTGAACGGGAAGGTCTGAGCTTGTGCAGGCCGTGCCTGGCTAAGCAGGAGCAGTAGGAACGCGAACGACCGAAGGGTCCCGGGGAAGGACATGGTGGGGTGGAGCAAGAACGGCCGAAACTACGACTGAAGGGCGTAGTAAAGACGGCGCGACGAGAACTGCGGTTGCCTGAGAATGAAGAAATTAAATGGTGCGAAGAGGGGGTGATGGTGCTCAGTTCCACGCCCACCCTTTCCATCTTGGCCCGGTCTTGGTGGCATGCGGACCATGCGAAAGTCGATCTGCACGCTCGCGTTGCTCCTTGCACCTCACGTGCACGCACAATCGTTGCTCGGCAGCAGTGGCAGCGGAGGCGGTGGCACTGGCAATGGGTCCCTGTTGGGCAACGGCATCATTGCGGGGCTCGAACTCCTGCAGCAGGCCCTGAA